>NZ_LSHX01000028.1 GCF_001555965.1 Sphingomonas sp. CCH21-G11 | reverse complement strand
GCTGGGGGCAAAGCCGGGGGCGGGGGTTTCGGCGACGAGCATCAGCGTGACCGGCTGGCCGCCGCCGGTCAGCGCCCGCCATAGTCCCGACCCCTCTGCGCGCGTCGTCGTGATCGTGCCCGTCACTTCGCCACCGCGCCAGTCGGGCCTGCGATCGGGCGTCTTTGACACGCCCATGTCGATGCTGAGCAGCGGGCCCTCCGCGCCGGTGCGGCAATCGGCGATGTGACGCCAGCCCAGGCTGCCCGCGCCCTCCGTACGCCAGTCGATCACCTCGAGGCACAACGCGCTCGCCCGGCGGAACAGATGGGCATCGCCGCCGAAGCGCGGGAACGCCATCACCGGTTTAGTCAGGTTGGCACGATATTGCGCGATCAGCGCCGCCTTCTCGCCGCGTCGGTCGAGCTGCCAGATGCCCAGCCCGATCATCGCGGCGACGGCCATGGCAACGATCGCGGTGGGAATGACCGGCCAGCGCGTCATTCGCCATCCCCCTCGACGATCCGCCCCTCGCGGGCGGCGTTGCGATATTCGAGCGCGATCAGTGCCGCCTTGGTCAGCCGCAGCGCCGCGACGATCGTGACGAGCCCGAGCGGCAGCCACAGGAGCAGGTGCACCCACCAGGCCGGGCTGAACGCCAGCTCGACCATGACCGCGAGCACGGTAATCAGCGTGCCGAGGATCAGCGTCAGAAAAGCCGCGGGGCCGTCACCGACGTTGAACGCGCCGAAATCAAGGCCGCAAGCACGGCAGTGTTGCGCGAAGCGCACGGTTCCGGCGAACAGGGTCGGCGCGCGGCATCGCGGGCACAGGCCCTTCACCGCCATCTCGGCCAGTCCGGGCTGGGCGTCAGGCGTGACCGACGCACCAGGGGTCGGGACCCATGTCGACCGGCCCATGTCCGGTGCCGGGGCGGGGGTGGATCGATTTGAAGGTGAAGGCCTGCTCATGTGGGCCATAACGATCGAGCAGCCAAAGTCGTGCCAGCGCATCGTCGATGGTCGGGCGCGTGCCGGCCGGAACCCACCACAACGCCTGATAAGCGCCGTCGAAACGCTCGAACCAGCTGCGGCGTTGCGTCATCACGGGGGTATGCGCGCTGCGATAGACGAAGGCGAACAGCGCGTCCGCATCCTTCCAGACCGACAGGTTCACGATCAGCCGCGGGTCCGGCGTCGGCTGATAGGCGGTGGCGTTGCCGCCATTGTCCTGCAGCCGCCACACAAAGCCGGGCGATGCATCGGCGATGGCATTGATGCGGTCGAGCTCGGCGAAAAAACCGGCGACTTGGCGGTCGTCGGACGGCGCGACGAGCCGCCCGATATTGACCTGTGCAAGCTGCCAGTCGCCGGCATCCATCCTAGTGGATTTCGGCGCCCCAGCCGCCCCAGACATAGACGACGACGAACAGGAACAGCCACACGACGTCGACGAAATGCCAGTACCAGGCGGCGGCTTCGAACCCGAAATGCTGGCGCGGGGTAAAGTGGCCGGCATAGGCGCGATAGAGGCAAACCATCAGGAACAGCGTGCCGATGATGACGTGGAAGCCGTGAAAGCCGGTCGCCATGTAGAAGGCCGAGCTGTAGTTGGACTGGCCGAACGGGAAGGGTGCGTGGGCATATTCATATGCCTGGACAGCGCTGAAGATCAGGCCGAGGATGATCGTCAGCCACAGGCCCTTTTTCAGGCCGTCATGCTCGCCGACGCCGATCAGGCCCCACAGCCCCTTCATCTCGCCGCCGCGCTCGCCGTGGATCAGGGCATGATGCGCCCAGGTTACCGTGGTGCCGGACAGCAGGAGGATGAAGGTGTTGAGCAGCGGGAAGTGGAACGGGTCGATGACCTCCAGCCCCTTGGGCGGCCAGCTCAGCAGCGCGTTCGCGCCGTCCTGGCCGATCAGGTTGGCGACGCCGCTTTCGGTGATTTCGAGCGGCACCGGGAACAGCGAGAAATCGAACCACGACCAAAACCAGCCGACGAAGAACATCACTTCCGACGCGATGAACAGAATCATGCCATAGCGCAGGTGCAGCTGGACGACGGGGGTATGGTCGCCGGCATGCGCCTCGCGCACCACATCCGCCCACCACGATCCCATGAAGAACAGCAGCGCGATCATCGCCACGCCAAAGATCGCCGGGCCGCCGGCCGCGTCGCGCATCCACATGATGCCGCCGGCCGCCGCGCCGAACGCGGCGAGCGAGCACATCATCGGCCAGATGCTGGGGGGAAGAATGTGATAATCGTGGTTCTTGGCGCCGGCCATGATCCGTCCTTGGTCCGTGGGTTCGTTGATCCGGTCGTGCTCTAGCTTGCGCTTTTGCCAGAATCCACCGGGTAAAATGTGTAGGACAGCGTAATTGCGGTAACGTCCTTGGCGTCCGGGTCGTCGGCGATGCGCGGATCGACATAGTAGATCACCGGCATCCGCACTTCCTCGCCGGGCTTGAGCGTCTGTTCGCTGAAGCAGAAGCATTGGATCTTGGTGAAATACTGGCCCGCAATCGCCGGGGTGACGTTGAAGCTGGCGGTGCCCGTGACGGTCCTGTCCGAACGGTTGCGCGCGATGAAATAGGTCATCTCGCGTGCGCCGACCGTCACCTGCTCGGCGCGCACCGACGGCTTGAAGTCCCAAGCGAGCGACTGTGCGGTGTTGCTATCGAACCGCACCGTCACCTGACGGTCGATCGCGCCCGGTGCCGCCTGGCCACGCTGGGTCGTTCCGTTCAATCCCGTGACCTGGCAGAATATCCGGTAGAGCGGGACGCTAGCATAGCCCAGCCCGCCCATGCCGACGACGCCGGCCGCCGCGAGCAATGCGGTGCGCAGATTGCGGGTCATCCGCCCATCCCCGCGCGAATCTTGGCGATGGTGATCGCGAACATCAGGATGCAGAAGCCGCCCAGCATCAACGCCATCACGCGTGCGCGGGCGCGCTGGCGGGCGCGGATCGCCTCGCTTTTCTGGAGGGGGGTCAAAGGATCCATTTGTCGATCACCAATACGCCAAAGAGGATGAAGAGGTAGAGGATGGAAAAGGCGAAGAGCTTCTTTTCCGGCTTCATTTTATCGTCCGCGGCCGGCACACGCATCGCGACGATCGCCGCATACCAGCCGAAGATCACGCCCGTCACGATCGCCGTTATACCGTAGAGCCCGCCGGCCAGCCCCAGCGGCCACGGCGCGATCGCAGCTGCCACCATCGGGATGGTGTAGAGCCCGACCTGTCGCCGGGTCGAGCGTTCGCCGGCAACCACCGGCATCATCGGCACGCCGGCATTGGCATAATCGGTGCGCACGAACAGCGCGAGCGCCCAGCTGTGCGGCGGGGTCCACAAAAAGATGATGAGGAACATGAGAATCGGCAGCGCAGAGACGTCGCCGGTCGCCGCCGCCCAGCCGATCAGCGGCGGAAACGCGCCCGCCGCCCCGCCGATCACGATGTTCTGGGGGGTGCGGCGCTTCAGCCAAACGGTATAGATCAAAACATAATAGAGGATCGATAGCGCCAGGATTCCCGCCGCGACATAGTTGAGCGCGAGGCCCATCAGCACGACCGACAGCACCCCGGTGCCGACACCGAAGTGCAGCGCGGTCTGGCGGTCCATCCGGCCTGCGGGCAGCGGCCGTCCGGCCGTCCGCTTCATCAGCGCGTCGATGTCGCTTTCATACCATTGGTTGAGCGCCGCCGCCGCGCCCGCGCCGAGCGCGATGCACAGGATCGCGGTGAAGCCCAGGACCGGATCGATGCCGCCGGGCGCGGCGAGCATCCCGGCCAGCCCCGAATAAACGACCAGCGTCATCACGCGCGGCTTGGTCAGCGCGAGGAAATCGCGCCAATCGGCCGGCAGCGTCACGGGTTGGGCAGGGGTCACGATGGTCATGTCTGCTTTGAAAGCCTCTTTATCAACCCCAAACCCCGCTCATCCTCAGTAGGGACTGAGCCTGGCGAAGGCCCGTATCGAAGGACGCAGAGGTCGCGTGCGTCCTTCGATACGCCGCTTCGGCAAGCTCAGCGGCTACTCAGGATGAGCGGGCGAAGAAGAAATATGATTCTATCTGCGCACCCTTCAATCCGCGAAGGGATCACGGACCAGAATGGTGTCCTGGCGCTCGGGGCTGGTCGACACGAGCGCCACCGGGCACTGGATCAACTCCTCGATCCGGCGGACATATTTGATCGCCTGCGCGGGCAGATCGGCCCAGCTGCGCGCGCCCGCGGTCGATTCGTGCCAGCCCGCCATCGTTTCATAGACCGGCTCGACCGCTGCCTGGTCCCCGGCATGGGCCGGGAAATGGTCCAGCGTCGCGCCGGCCAGGCGATAGCCGGTGCAGATGCGGATCTCGTCGAACCCGTCGAGCACGTCCAGCTTGGTGAGCGCAATGCCGGTCACGCCCGACACCGCGACCGACTGACGCACCAGCACCGCGTCGAACCAGCCACAGCGGCGCTTGCGCCCCGTGACGGTGCCGAATTCGCGGCCGCGTTCGCCCAGCCGCTCACCGGTCGCGTCCGCCAGCTCGGTGGGGAAGGGGCCGGAGCCGACCCGGGTCGTATAGGCCTTGGCGATGCCGAGCACGAAGCCGACCGCGCCCGGCCCCAGTCCCGACCCGCCCGCCGCGGTGCCCGCGATGGTGTTGGACGAGGTGACGAAGGGATAGGTGCCGTGGTCGATGTCGAGCAGCACGCCCTGCGCGCCTTCGAACAGGATGCGGCGGCCCCGCGCGCGCGCCTCGTTCAGTTCGCGCCACACCGGGCGCGCGTAGGGCAGGACGAAGCCGGCGATCTCGCGCAACTGCGCCAGCAGCTCGGCGCGGTCGATCGCCGCGACGCCGAAACCGGCGCGCAGCGCGTCGTGATGCGCGGTCAGCCGGTCGAGCTGGGGATCGAGCGTGTCGAGATGGGCGAGGTCGCACACCCGGATCGCGCGCCGCCCGACCTTGTCCTCATAGGCGGGACCGATGCCACGCCGCGTCGTGCCGATCTTGCCGGCACCACTTGCATCCTCGCGCAGCGCGTCGAGGTCGCGGTGAAAGGGCAGGATCAGCGCGCAATTGTCCGCGATCATCAGCGTCTCGGGAGTCACCGCGACGCCCTGGCCGCGCAGCCGTTCGACCTCGTCGCGCAGCGCCCAGGGGTCCAGCACGACGCCGTTGCCGATGACGCTGGGCGTGCCGCGCACGATGCCCGACGGCAGCAGCGACAGTTTATAGACCTGTTCGCCGACCACCAGCGTATGACCGGCATTGTGTCCGCCCTGAAACCGCACGACGATGTCGGCGCGTTCGGCCAGCCAGTCGACGATCTTGCCCTTGCCCTCGTCGCCCCATTGGGCGCCGATCACTGCCACATTGGCCACATTGCTTCCTTCGCTGCCGCCGGTTTTGCGGTCCCGGCGACCGGACGCCCTAGTGCGATGCGGCGCGGTCGTCCACCGCCATGACGCGCGGCGAGGGTGAATCCAGCGCTGCGCGTACCCGCCGGGCCAGCGCATCGACGGTGAACGGCTTGACCAGCAGCTCGGTCGTGGTGACGCCGGGGATGCCGGGCAGGTCGGCGGCGGCCGCGTCGCGGACATGGCCACTGGTAAAGAGCACCGCCAGCCCGGGGCGATGCCGGCGCGCGGCGGCGGCGAGCTCGGTGCCCAGCATCCCCGGCATCACCACGTCGGTGAACAGCAGGTCGACCGGCTGGCCCTGGCCGAGCAACGCAAGCGCGGCGTCGGCCGACGCGGCTTCATGGACGACATAACCCAGTTCGCGCAGCGCCTCGCACGAATAGGCGCGAACCCTCGCCTCATCCTCGACGACCAGGATATGCTCGCCCCGGCCGACCGGCGTGTCTTCCGATTTGACCAGGTCGATGCCCGGATCCGCGCTGCCCCGATCGAGCGGCAGCAGCATCCGCACCGTCGTCCCCTGATTCTCGGCGCTGTCGATCGTCACGTGCCCCCCCGATTGCCGGACGAATCCGAACACCTGGCTCAGCCCCAGCCCGGTGCCCTTGCCCACATCCTTGGTGGTGAAGAACGGGTCGAACGCGCGCTCCAGCACCGCGGGGGACATGCCCATGCCCGAATCGGATACCGCGATCTCGACATAGTCGCCGGCATCCACCCCCAGCCGCGCGGCCTGGTCCTGGCTCAGCTGGCGGTTGACCGTGGCGATCGTCAACCGGCCGCCGCGCGGCATCGCATCGCGCGCGTTGACGCCCAGATTGAGGATCGCGTTTTCGAGCTGGCCGGGATCGACCCGCGCATTGCCCAGATCGGCGGCAAGCCAGGTTTCGACCTGCACGCTCTCGCCCAGCGTCCGGTTGAGCAGGTCGATCATCCCGCGCACCATCGCGTTCACGTCGATCGTGCGCGGCTCCAGCGTCGACCGGCGGGAAAAGGCGAGCAGCCGGCGCACCAATGCCGCCGCCCGCTCGGCCCCGTCGCGCGCGGCGACGACGTAACGGGTGATGTCCCGCTCGCCGCGCGCCATCCGCCGCTCGAGCAGGTCGAGCGCGCCGATGACGACGGCGAGCATGTTGTTGAAATCGTGCGCAATGCCGCCGGTCAGCTGGCCGACCGCCTCCATCTTCTGGGCCTGGCGCAACTGGTCCTGCGCTGCCAGCAGCTCGCGCGTGCGCGCCTCGACCGCGTGCTCCAGCTCGACGCGCGATCGGCTGAGCACTTCGCGCGCGTCGACGATCTCCTGGATGTCGGTGCATGTACCGAACCAGCGGGTGATCCGTCCCTGATCGTCGCGCACCGGCTGGGCGCGTCCCAGCACCCAGCGATAGACGCCGCTCACATGGCGCAGGCGATATTCGATGTGATAGGGCTCGCCCGTCGCCAGGCTGTGCGACCATGCGGCGATCGAACGCGCCTGGTCTTCGGGGTGAAAGATGCCGTTCCACAGTTCGCCATCGGTCGAGCCATAAGGAACGCCGGTATATTCATACCAGCGGTCGTTGAAATAATCATGATAACCGTCGGGGCGCGTCGACCAGATCATCTGGTCGACCGAATTGGTGATCGCGCGGAACTTGGCCTCGCTTTCCCTGAGCGCGCTGAGTGCGGCCAGCCGACCGACCGCGTCCCAGGTGATTTCCGCCACGGCCTCGACCAGCGCGATTTCATCCGCGCTCCAGTCGCGCGGCGTGGCGCTGCCGACATGCAGGCTCGCGACCCATTCGCCCGCACGCAGGAGCGGCACGCCGATGCCCGACACCACGGTCCACGACCCGATCGTCTCCTGAAAATCCGGGTCCTCGCGCGCATCGCGCGACAGGATCGTCTGCCCCGATCGATAGCGGTTCAGGATCGTCTCCCCGAGCCGATCGACCGGCACGCTGCCCTGCGTCGGTGGCAATGCGCCCGACGTCCAGCAGGGGCCGAACACCATCCGGTTTTCGCGCACCTGAAAAAACCCGGCACGGTCGAGGCCGAGCTGGGCCGCCAGCGCCTCCGCGGTCTCGCGCATCACGGCTTCCGGGGTCTCCAGCCGCCGCTGACGGTCGGCAAGCCGGTAGATGAAGGACTGGGTCTCGGTCGTGGCATGCAGCGTTTCGACCGCGGCGCGCGCGCGTTCCTCGGCTTCGTAGCGGCGCGTGATGTCGAAACTGATGCCGGCAAAGCGCAGCGGCGACCCGTCGGGCGCATAGGTGACCCGGCCCTGCACCGCGATCCAGCGCACGTCGCCCGCGTCCCGGACGACGCGATACTCGACGTCATACGGCGCACCGGTGGTCAGGCTTTCCTCGATCGCCGCCGAGACGCGCGGCAGGTCGTCGGGATGGATTGCGGGAAAGAAGGCGTTGACGTCGATCCCGCGTGCCGACTCGGCGCCCGACATGCCGTAAAGTTCGGCGAAGCGTGCGTCGCTGATCACCAGCCCAGTGGTGAGGTCCCAGTCCCAGGTGCCCAGGCCGCTCGATGAATCGAGCGCCAGCTTCAGTCGGTCCTCGCTCGCGCGCAGCGCCATTTCCGCGCGTGCACGCTCGGTGATGTCGACGACCTGGATCAGGACGCCCACCATCGTGCCCCCCGCGTCGCGGAACGGCTGGAACGCGAAATCGACCAGCCGTTCCTCGGGCGTATCCTGGCCGGCGCGATGCACCCGGACACTGCGCCCCTCGCCACGATAGGCCTGGCTGGTCGCCCACACCCGGTCGAGCAGTTCGACATAGCCCTGCTCGACGAGCTCGGGCATCACCTCGGCGACCGGTCGCCCCTCCAGCTGGTCGCGCCCGACCAGCTCGCGATAACCGGGATTGGCCAGCTCGTGGACATGCTCCGGCCCGATCACCAGCGCGGCCGCCGCGGGCGTCTGTGCGAACAGCTCGCGCAGACGGGTGATCTCCGCTGTCTGCACCCGCTCCGCCAGGACCAGCCTTGTGGTTTCGTTGCCATGGTTGAGCACGCCCGCAATCCGGCCGTGTTCGTCGCGGATCGGCGTGAAGCTGTAGGTCCAGTAGGTTTCCCGGGGCGCGCCGTCGCGCTCCATGCGCAACAACTGATCATAGGAAGCGTGGCCGATCCCGCTCGCCATCACGCTTTCGAACTGGGGACCGACGACGTCCCAGATGTCGTGCCACACCTCGCGCGCGGGGCGGGCGAGCGCGCCCGGGTGGCGATCCGCCGGAATCGGAGCCCAGGCGTCGTTGTAGAGCAGCCAGAGCGGCTCGCCCCAGTAGATCGCGGTCGGATAGCTCGACGCCAGGCAGAGATCGAGCGCGAAGCGCAGGGCCTGCGGCCAGCTTTCCGGGACGCCGAGCGGGTGCGCCGACCAGTCGATCGCGCGAATACGCGCCGCCATCTCGCCAGGATGATCGAGAAAGCCGAAGGAACTGGTCATCGCCACCGGATGGTGGCAGGCAACGCCGGTGTCAACAACCCCGACCGGTCCTCCGTCTGCCAGCACGGAATTCCGGGCGGTGCTGCAACCCATTGGGAGAGAACATGAAATTAGCCAGTCTCAAACATGGCCGCGACGGTCGCCTGGTGGTCGTGTCCGGCGATCTGGCGTGGTGCGCCGATGCGACGAACATCGCGCCGACATTGCAGGCGGCGCTGGACGATTGGGACAGGCTGGCACCGGCGCTGCGCAACCTCGCCGTCGACCTTGAGCACGAGGCGATCCCGCGCGAGCGCTTCCACGAGCGCGAGGCCGCCTCGCCGCTGCCGCGCGCCTATCAATGGGCCGACGGATCGGCCTATGTGAACCATGTCGCACTGGTCCGGCAGGCACGCGGCGCGGAGCTTCCGGACAGCTTCTGGCACGACCCGCTGATGTATCAGGGCGGGTCCGACGCGTTCCTGGCGCCGCGCGACCCGATCCCGCTCAAGGACGAAAGCTGGGGCTGCGATCTGGAGGGCGAGGTCGTCGTCGTGACCGGTGACGTGCCGATGGGGGCGAGCCGCGACGAAGCGCTGGCGGCGGTCCGCCTGGTCGGGCTGACCAACGACGTGTCGCTGCGCAACCTCATTCCCGGCGAACTGGCCAAGGGCTTCGGCTTTTTCCAGTCCAAGCCGGCCAGCGCCTTTTCGCCGGTGTTCGTGACGCCCGACGCGCTTGGAGACTGGTGGCGCGACGGCAAGCTCCATCGCAAGCTGATGGTCGATCTGAACGGCAGGCCCTTCGGGCGCGCCAATGCTGCCGAGGACATGACCTTCGACTTCGGCACGCTGATCGCGCACGCCGCGCGCACGCGGACGCTGGGGGCGGGGACGATCATCGGTTCGGGCACGGTGTCCAACCGCGACGCCGATGGCGGACCGGGCAAGCCGGTGGCCGAAGGCGGGGTCGGCTACAGCTGCATCGCCGAAATCCGCATGATCGAGACGATCCGCGACGGCACGCCATCGACGCCGTTCCTGAAGGCCGGCGACCGGGTGCGCATCTGGATGGAGGATGATCGCCACCACCCGATCTTCGGCGCGATCGAGCAGACGGTTGTCGGATGAGGACGGTCCGGGCGGGATCGCGCATCCCGTCCCGGACCCGGCTCACACGTCTAGATTAGCGACGCTCAGTGCGTTTTCCTGGATGAATTCGCGGCGCGGTTCGACCACATCGCCCATCAGGCGGGTGAAAATCTCGTCCGCGACATCGGCCTGGTCGACGGTCACGCGCAGCATCGCGCGGTTCTGGGGATCGAGCGTGGTTTCCCACAACTGCTCGGCGTTCATTTCGCCCAGTCCCTTGTAGCGCTGGATCGACAGTCCCTTGCGCCCCGCCGCCAAGATCGCGGCGAGCAGTTCGGAGGGGCGCGACACGAGCGATTCGCCCTTGCCCAACGCGGCGGGTTCGTCGCCATTCTCGTCCGCGCCACCGGCCTCCGCCTCGCCCGACGCGGCGGCGTCGACGGCGGCGTTCTTCAGCGGCACCAGCCGCGCCAGACCCTGGTAGCTGGCGACTTCCTCGCTCGCCAGCGCGTGCAGCTTGCGCGCTTCGGCGGAGGCGACGAAGGCGGGCTCGATGATGTGATGATCGGTGACGCCGCGCCACAGCCGGCGGAAATGATAGCCGCCTTCGCCGGTGACTTCGACCGACCAGCGCGCCTCGCGATCGCTCAGCTCGAGCGCGCGCGCCACCGGATCGGCGCGTGACGCGCGTTCGGCGCGCGGCGCTTCGGGGTCGAGCGCGCCGGTCAGCGCCAGCGTCTCGACGATCACCGGATCATAGCGACGCGGGACATAGCGCATCAGCGTGCGCATCCGTCGTGCATGATCGACCAGCGCGCGCAGATCGGCGCCGGTGCGGCGCGCGCCCGCGGCGGTATCGAGCGCGTTGGCCGCCACGCCTGCTTCGACCAGATAGGCGTCGAGCGCGGCATCGTCCTTCAGATAGACTTCGGAGCGGCCTTTCGTGGCCTTGTACAGCGGCGGCTGCGCGATGAAGAGGTGCCCGTTCTCGATGATCTCGGGCATCTGGCGATAGAAGAAGGTGAGCAGCAGGGTGCGGATATGCGCGCCGTCGACATCGGCGTCGGTCATGATCACGATCTTGTGATAGCGCAGCTTGGCGATGTTGAAATCGTCGCGGCCGATGCCGGTGCCCATCGCCTGGATCAGCGTGCCGATCTCGCGGCTCGACAGCATCCGGTCAAAGCGCGCGCGCTCGACGTTCAGGATCTTGCCCCTCAGCGGCAGGATCGCCTGGAAATGCCGGTCGCGGCCCTGTTTGGCGCTGCCGCCCGCCGAATCGCCCTCGACCAGGAACAATTCCGACTTGGCGGGGTCGCGCTCCTGGCAATCGGCCAGCTTGCCGGGCAGGCTGGCGATATCCATCGCGCCCTTGCGCCGGGTCAGCTCGCGTGCCCGCTTGGCGGCTTCGCGCGCGGCGGCGGCGTCGATCACCTTCTGGATGATCGCACGGGCATGGGCGGGGTTTTCCTCCAGCCATTCGGCGAGCTTGTCGGCCATCAGGCTTTCGAGCGGCTGGCGGACTTCGGAGGAGACCAGCTTGTCCTTGGTCTGGCTGGAAAACTTGGGGTCCGGCAGCTTGACGGAGACGATGGCGGTCAGCCCCTCGCGCATGTCGTCGCCGGTGAGGGAGACTTTCTCCTTCTTCAGCATCCCCGACTTGTCGGCATAATTGTTGAGCGTGCGGGTCAGCGCCGCGCGGAATGCCGCCAGATGCGTACCGCCGTCGCGCTGGGGGATGTTGTTGGTGAAGGCGAGGACATTTTCGTAATAGCTGTCGTTCCACTCCAGCGCGACGTCGATGCCGACATCGTCGCGATGGCCGTTGATCGCCACCGGCTCGGGCATCAGGGGCTGCTTGTTGCGGTCGAGATATTTGACGAACGCGGCGATCCCGCCCTCGTAGAACAGCTCGATCTGCCGGGGCTCTTCGTGCCGGGCGTCGTTGAGGAACAGCCGCACGCCCGAATTGAGGAAGGCGAGCTCGCGATAGCGGTGCTCGAGCTTGTCGAAATCGAACTCGGTGATCTTGAAGGTGGCGGGGCTGGGCAGGAAGGTGACGCGCGTGCCCTTCTTTCCGGCGGGCGCCGGGCCGACCACCTTGAGCGGCGCCACCGCGTCACCGAACGCGAACCGCATGTAATGTTCCTGGCCGTCGCGCCAGATGGTGAGGTCGAGCCATTCGGACAGCGCGTTGACGACGCTGACGCCGACGCCGTGCAGCCCGCCCGATACCTTGTACGCGTTGGTGTCCGACGTATTCTCGAACTTTCCGCCTGCGTGCAGCTGGGTCATGATGACCTCTGCCGCCGACACGCCTTCCTCCGGGTGGATGCCGGTCGGAATGCCGCGGCCATTGTCCTCGACCGACACCGAGCCGTCCGCGTTGAGCGTGATGTCGATCCGGTCGCAATGACCGGCCAGCGCTTCGTCGATCGCATTGTCGGAAACCTCGAACACCATGTGGTGCAGGCCGGAGCCGTCATCGGTGTCGCCGATATACATGCCGGGGCGTTTGCGCACTGCGTCGAGGCCCTTCAGGACCTTGATCGAATCTGCGCCATAATCATTGGAATTGGGGTCGGTTGCCATAGCGAGGATATAGGGAGTGGCGGGGGTCAGGGAAAGCGAAATGCGGCATTGCCGCACGCAGCGGCAAGCGCCTTTCGGCTAAATGAATTGGCGGACTGCGCCGCGCAGGACGGGCAGTACCTGTTCGGCAAACCACGGGTTTCGCCGCATCCAGCCGGTGCTGCGCCATGCGGGGTGGGGCAGGGGAAACAGGTGCGGGCCCCAGCGGTTGAACGCGCGCACCCGATCGGTCATCGTCATGCCCGGCGCGCGCGGCAGATAGCGCGCCTGCGCATGGCTGCCGACCAGCAGGGTCAGGCGATCGCGCGGCAGCATCGCCAGCACGGCGTCATGCCACAGCGGCGCGCATTCGGGGCGCGGTGGCAGGTCGGCATTGGCACCCTTGCCCGGATAACAAAAGCCCATCGGCACCAGCGCGACGCGCGCGGGATCGTGCAGTGTCGCCATCTCGATCCCGGTCCATTCGCACAGCCGCGCCCCGCTCGCATCGTCCCACGGCACGCCGCTTTCGTGCACCCGCGCACCGGGGGCCTGGCCGATGATCAGCAACCGCGCGGTCGGGCTGAAGCGGACCACCGGGCGCGGCGGATGCGGCAGATGCCGGGCACAGTGCGTGCACCCGGCAATCCGCGCCGCCAGTTCGCCGCTCATTCCCGGATGAGTTCCTTCAGCGGCACGGTCGTGTCGGCGAGCCGCTCGGGGTCGATCCGCGCGCGCGCCGTCACCAGTGCGCGGCCCTGGACATAGTCGCGCGTCGCATTGACGCAGTCGAGCGCGATCACCCGGCCCTCGCGCAGATAGAGGACTGCGAACTGCCGCGCCGCGGGGTCGCCGCGCAGCACGGTCGCGTCATGTCCCGCCGACAATCCGACGGTCTGGAGCTTGAGGTCGTACTGGTTGGACCAGAACCACGGTACCGCATCGTAATGCGCGGGCTCGCCCAGGATCGACTGGACCGCGACATTGGCCTGGTCGTGCGCGTTCTGGACCGATTCCAGCCGGATCATCGCCCCGCCGGCATAGGGATTGGCATGGTGTGCGCAGTCTCCGATCGCATAGATGTGGGGCAGCGAGGTGCGGCATTGGGTGTCGACATCGACGCCGTTGCCCCCCGCCGCGCCCGCCGCCAGCAACGGCGCGACGGCGGGGACGATGCCGATGCCGACGATCACCATCTGCGCGGGCAGCACCGTGCCGTCGGCCAGCCGCACGCCGCTGACCCGGCCTTCATCGCCCTCGATCGCCGCGACCGCGCTCGACAGGCGGATGTCGACGCCGTGCGCGCGGTGTTCGGCCTCGTAAAAGCGCGACAGGTCGGGGCCGGCGACGCGGGCCAGCACGCGGTCCTGTGCCTCGACCACGGTCACCGCCCGCCCGAGCTTGGTCAGCACGGCTGCCGCCTCCAACCCGATATAGCCGCCGCCGATCACCACCACGTCGCGCACCCCGGGCAGTTCCGCGATCATCCGGTCGGCATCGGCGCGGTCGCGCACGCAATGGACACCGCTCAGCGCGTGGCCGGGGCACGCGATGCGTCGCGCCCGACCGCCGGTCGCCCAGATCAGGTCGCCATAACCGATCGTCGCGCCGCCCGCGGTGTCCAGCCGCCGTGCAGCCGGATCGACCGCGGTCACCTCGGTACCGGGCAGCAGCGTGACCGCGCGCTCGGCCCAAAAGCCGGCCGGGCGGATCAGCATGCGCTCGAACGGCTTGTCGCCCGCCAGATAGTCCTTGCTGAGCGGCGGGCGTTCATAAGGCAGCTCGGGCTCGTCCCCGACGAGCGCGATCGTCCCGGCAAAGCCGCGCTGGCGCAGGACGATCGCGGCCTGTGCCCCGCCATGCCCAGCGCCGACGATCACCACGTCGAACCTGTCCGCCATCCCGTCATCCTCTTTCCTGCTCGCGGTCCTTTGGCGGACCCCCGCGCGACGGTCTATCCCGTAACTGCGCTGCCAAGCATCCGCAGCATCTCCCGATGAAGCGCGTGGGTGCCGTCGTTCGACGGGGACGGCCGCCACGCGGTCTTGACCATCGCGGTGCCGGTCCGCCCGTCGATCAGCAGTCGCTGGCCGTGCACGCCGATCGCGCCGATCACGCCGTCGCCCTGCTGCCACCACAGGTCGCGATAGCCCCAGCCGCGCCGCTCAACGTCGTCGCCGATCGCCTGGATGGGGCCGAACATCCGGGCGACGCTCGCCTCCGCCATCACCCGGCGGGTGCCGACGCTACCGCCCGCGCTCAGCATCGCGGCAAGGCGCGCCAGATCCTCGGGCACGGCGTTCAGCCCGGTGCCGGCGATCTCGTCGCCTGCGGTGTCGAGGATAAGGTGGGCGGGATGCGCCGCGCCGATCGGCACCCATAACAGCTCGCCGAGCAGATCGCCGAGCCGCGCCCCCGTCGCCGCGCGCAGCACCCAGCCGATCATGTCGGCGACCGGGGTGCGATAGGCGAATCCGTCGATCGGCGCACGCCGCCCGATCGTCTTAAGCGCCGCGCGCGTGCCGCCGGGGGCATCGCGCCAGTAATGGCTGGAGTAGCGATGAATCTCGCCGCGCGGATCGGCATAGCTTTCGTCGAACGCGACCCCGTCGCGCATCGCCAGCAAAGCGCCCAGCGTCGCGTCGGTAAAGGCGGTGCCGCGAAAGTCGGGCAGATAGTCGACCACCCGACGCGTCTCCGTAACCGCGCCCTGGTCGATCAGGATGCGGGCGATCAGGCCGAAAACCGACTTCGTGACCGAAAACAGCATATGCCGGTCGTCGACACGCATCGGCGGACGATATTCCTCGTGATGGACGACACCGTCGGTCACCGCGATCACCGCGCTGGCATCGGCGGGCGCGATCATTGTGGCCCAGCCGGGCGGATCGGGCCGGATCGCCCGCGGCAGCGCACGTGGCCGGACGGCGGCGGGCACGATGCGATGCGGCAGGAAAGTATCGGTATGGCGAAATGCCCAGGCTTGCGTCGCGGGCGCCTTCCAGTCGGTCGGGTCGAAACCGGCGGGCGGTGGCTCGGGACGGATCATGCGGTCGGCGGATAGAGCCTGACGAGCCGCCGTTCCAGTTGCCACAGCCGGATGAAGTCGCGCCACCGGTCGGGCTGGAAACCACGCTGCCGGTTCGCTGCGCCGATCGCGAACAGCCACCGGAACTGGGTGAACAGCACGCGATAGGCGTCGCGCAGCCGCATCCGGCTGTCCCAGATGTGCGTCGCCTCCGCCCCCGCGCCGTTGACCTCGACGATGCGGAACCCTTCGCCGCGCTGGAATGCCGCGAAATCGCCGAAGCGCACGTCGAAGCGGCCGAAATGGAATTCGGGAATGGCGCGCGCGATCTGGTCGAAGCGTGCAGTGAGCTCGGGCGTGATATGGCGCGCGCCATCGCGAAAGATCGCGCCGCGGCTGTGGCTGCCGGCAAAGGCCAGCCGCACGCGCTCGCCCGCCGCGACGACCAGGTCGAGGCGATCGGGATGGCGGTGGAAATAGAGGTGGTGGAGCGGGCCGGCGCGTGGATCGGCAAGGATCAGCGCGCGCAGCGTCGACCGCCCGTCGCCGACGACATGCGGAAAATGCTTGAGCGTCAGCGAGAAGATGTGCCCCTGCGCCGCGCCCGGCGGACGGACGTAGAATACGCCGGCTTCGCCCTCGACATCGACCATCTGCTGCAAGAGCAGCCGGTGCCCGGCGGGAAACGCGGCGAGATAGGCGACCAGCTGATCGCCATCGCGCACCGGCCGCACGCCTGCGCCGCGGCAGCCCAGATCGGGCTTGGCGACGACCGGCAGGCTGAGGCCCGCCGCAGTCATGGCCGCGCGGGCACGTGTGGCCGTCGTCGCGGCGTCGTCTTCGCCCCGGTCGAACGCGATATAGGGCGCGACCCATTGCCGCGCGTCGCCCCCGACCAGGTCGAGGATTTGGCTCTTCGATTCGCCGACCAGCCCGCCCGCCGGAAAGCTCGGATTGGCGAGCAGCGGCAGGCGCAGCCCGCGGTGCCGGATCGCCAGCAGGACCAGCCACGCCCAGACCGGCGGATAGAAGCGCCACGCCGGCCAGAACTCGAAGCGCGAAACCACCGGCGCGGGATCGAGCGGCGGCATGGCGGGGCTGCCCGTCATCATGTCGCGCGCGCCATGATCGCGATTTCGCGCGCGATGACGCGGGGGTGCTTCCAGGGCAGGAAATGGTCCTGGCGGTCGAGGCGGATGACGCGCAACGGGTGCGCGGCGGTGAAACGCGCGGTCATGTAGGGCACGTTGGCATAGGGCACCTGTACATCGGCGGTGCCGTGGATGATCGTCACCGGCTGGCGCACGTCGTCCAGTCGCGGGGCCAGCGCGATCAGCTCGTGCTTCAGCGCCAGCAGCTCGCGATTGGCATTGGCAAGCATGCGCGGCAGCAATCCCTTGAGCGTCAGCCATTCGCCGACCCATTGTGCGGGGTGCACCTTTTCCTGTCCCGGATCGAGCGCGGCGGCGAGCAGGATCACCCCGCCGACGCGTTCCGGCATTCGCGCCGCCGCCGCGGCCGCGACGGGCCCGCCATAGGAATGGCCGACCAGGATTGGCCAATGGCCGTTGCGCGCCACGAGCAGCGGGGCGATCGCATCGGCATGCGCGGCGAGCGTGACGACCGCATCCGCCGGCTGCGACTGACCAAAGCCGGGGCGGTCGATCGCCAGATATTCGAACCCCGCCGGCGCGTTTTCGACGGTCGCGCGCCAGCCCGCCGCATCGCCCGGGGTGCCGTGGATGAAGATGACCCGCCGTCCGCCCGGCGTGCCGCCGCGCAACATGCTGATCCGCCAACCCGGCGGTACGGCGGTGGTATAGCTTTCGCGCGTCACGGCGGCGGGCCCGGCCGGCTTGTCCGCGCTGCCCGCCAGCCCGACCGCGGCGAGTGCCAGCGGTACGGCACGCGCCTTCATGCCGCCAGCGTGTCGGCCGTGTCCACGATCAGCCGGGCATGGCATCGCCGTACGGCCGGTGCGGCGCGCCGGGCCAGTGCGCGCGCGCCCGCTATGTCCCCGCTGCGCAACAGCGCGTCGACAGCGATGCGTGCGAACAGGTCGCGCTGGACCACGCTGCCGCCCGCCAGGTGCAGCTGGTCGTGCACATGGCCCAGGCGCATCGCCGCGCGCGGATAGTCGCCGGTCGCGTGCGCGATCATCCCGGCCAGCGCGTCGGGCATCATCATGCGCCACGGCGCTTCGGCCCGTCCCGCATGGGCATCGGCCGCCGCGATCAGATCGCCCAGGGCGTCGCCTGCGTCGCTGCGTGCCAGCGCATAGGCGTAATGGAGGTCCAGAAAGCCATCGACCGCGTCGCCCGCGAACGGTGCGATTTCGCGCGCCAGCTCCGCCCAGCGGTCGCCGACGTCGCCGCCGGCCAGCTCGAGCCGCGCAAGCAGGGCCACCGCGTTGATCTGGTCCTGACAGTAATCGTGCCGTCGCGCCCACACGCGCGCATCGTACAGCTCTATCGCGCGCGCCATGTCGCCCAGCTCGAGGTGAAACAACGCGGCGTGCCACCAATTGTGGGTGTAGAGAAAGGACGAGCAGTCCGCCCAGGCGGCCGCATGGCTCTCGAGCCAGTCGACGCCGTCACGCGCACGGCCCATGGCATCGAAGGCATGGGCCAGCGCATGGTGCGCCCATGGATCGTCAGTGAGGGCGATGCCGCGCCGGGCCGCGCGCTCGGCGCCGCGCGCATCGCCGGTCTCGCCGAGCGCGAAGGCGTGCATCGCGTGGACGCGGCCGTCGAGTTCGTGGTGACGCACCAGCATCGTCGCGGTGCGCAGCATATCGGCGGAACGACCGCTGGCGAATTGCAGATATTGCAACAGCTTGGCGGCGAACAGGTCGCGCGGCTCGTCGTCGAGCACCGCGGTCAGCCGGGCAATCGCCAGCTGCGGCTGCCCGTTGCCCCATGCCAGGATGGCGGCGATGACGCCACGTTCGCGTGCGCTGTCCGCCCGGCCGGCCCGGGCACCGTCCAGATAGGGCCGGGCGCGCGCAATCGCCGCCCGGGTCAGCGCGAACAGGTGCGCGGCCGCGCCATAGGCCTGGGCGATCGCGCATTCAGGGTCACGCGCGATCGCGGTGAAGACGATCGCCGCGCCCTGACCATAGCCGAGCAGTTCTTCTTCAAAGGCGTGCAGCAGGGCAGCGACCTCTGGATCGTGCGTCGATACGGCCAGCCCGCGCGGTGTGCTGAATCCTGTTCCGGTCATCGCAGTCCCGCCGTCGCTCACGCCACGACCTGATTGTTCAGGCCGCTGCGGATGCCCCCGCGGTAGGCGGCGGGCGTCGTGCCGACAATACGCCGGAAGCGTCGCGTAAGGTGGCTTTGATCAACGAAGCCGCACGCGGCGGCGACCTGGCTCGCCGGCTCGCCGATCGCGAGCAGCCGCCTGGCCATGTCGATCCGCGCCTGGGTCTGGAATTGCCACGGCGTCAGGCCGGTTTCCGCGCGAAAGACCCGGATCAGGTGGAATTTGCTGATCCCGGCGATCTCGACGAGTTGCTCCAGGGTCACGCGCTTGTTCGCCTCCGTCATCAAATGCTCGCGCACGCGGCGCACGGCCTCGCGTTCGACGCTCTGCGCCGTGGCACCGGCACCCAGGATGGCATGTTCGACCAGCAGCGCAAGAAAATCAGTCAGCGCGGCTTCGCGGTCGGCCGCATCGGCGGTCGACACCAATGTCTCGGAGAGCCGGGTAAAGGCGCGCGCGACATCGGCGTTGGTGATTACCGGGCCGGCCAGGATCGGCAGGCCGCTTTGCCCCGCCGCGGCGATTGCCCGGCGCATCCGCTCGGGCGGGAGGAACAGCGCGCGATAGCCCCACCCCTTTCCGGGCAGGCTGCCGCCTTCGTGCACGACCCCGGGGTTGATCGTGCGCAGGCTGCCCGCTGCCGACCTGCCGGGCTGGCCGGCCTGGACAAAGTCCTCGGTGCCTTCGGTGGTTAGCCCGATCAGGTAATCGGCGTGGCTGTGCGGCGGGAAGCGGTGCTTGCGGTAAAAGGCGTGGACATGCTCGACGGCAAGGTCGGCGTCGAAGCGGAAGATCGCATATTCGCCCTTCATGATGCGGCATCGGTCGGCAGCGCAGCCGCCGGGCGAAGCCAGCGACGCAGGAGTGCGGGCGACGCGGCGATCAGCACGACGACGCCGATCGCGATGCCCCAGCCGAGCCCGCCGAAGCGGCCGACGCCCTGCATCCCAAGCTTGGAGGAGATCACGAAGAGTAGCGGCGTCCACAGCAGGGCGGTGCCGATCACCGCGGCAAGGAAGGGCTTGATCGGCATGCGGACCGCGCCGGCGGCGAGATAGACCGGCAGGCGAAAACCCGGCGCAAAGCGCGCGAGGATGACGATCGGCAGGGCGTTTCGGCTGATCCAGGCGAGCGCCGACTGGACGAGCGGCTGGGCGAGCAGGCGCGCGATCGGCCCAAAGCTTCCGAACCAGCGTGCGGCGACATAAAGGACCACGTCGCCCAGGATCGTTCCGGCCAGCAGCGCCGCAATGGCGATGCCGGGATCCAGCAGCATCTGGGATGCGAGCAGCGCGACGGTGACGACCGCGACGTCCTCGAGCAGGAAGGTCGCGATCAGGATGGTCACGACCAGCGGAACCGGCTGCGTCGCGACCGCGGTCAGCATATCGGCAAGCGCGTAGCTCGGTTCCATCGTCTCGCTCCACATGGCCGGATCGGCACATCCTTGTGGCGGAGCGCGCGAGCCGCGAGAAATGCCTGGTTGCGATTGGTTCGATAGCCGGTGTGCATTGCATCCCCGGCGGCGATACGCGCCGCCTATCGAACTGATGCGCGCTGCCCCCTTCCGTCGGACCCGGTTTCGCGGGCATAGGGCCGACATGGCTCAGCCCCCGACTCTTCGCGACAAGCTGGTCGAATGCAGCCAGACCCTTGAGGACTGGATGCCGATCTATGACGCCTTCGTCGCGCGATTGCGGGGCCTGGGCGTCGGCGAGCTGGCGCCGAGGCCGGGCGATCGGTTCGTCGATTTCGTCCTGCCCGACATCAACGGCCGCTTTCACTCGCTCGACACGATGGTCGCCAATGGCCCGCTGGTGCTCAGCTTCAATCGCGGCGGCTGGTGTCCCTATTGCCGCAGCGAGCTTGCGACGTGGCGCACGCACGAGGCCGATCTCGCCGGGCTTGGCGCGCGCTTCGTTTCGATCGCGGCGGAAGTGGGCGGGCGCGCAAAGGTGCTCGGCGACATTCTGGGACCTGGGGCGCTCGTGTTGTGCGACATCGATCACGGCCTTGCGCTCATGGCCGGGCTCGCCTTTCACTGCGAGGCCGATCTTCGCCGGCGCTACCTCGACTGCGGCCTCGATCTTTCGGAAATCTACGGCACCGACAATGGGCTTCTGCCGGTCCCCGCGACCTTCGTGCTGACCCCGGACAAGATCGTGCGCTATGCGTTTCTCGATCCCGATTTCCGCAAGCGGGCCGATCCGTCGGACGTGCTTTCCGTCCTGGCGGCGCTCTAGGCGCCGGCGCAAGTCAGCGGTCGGGCCATGCCCGTGCGCGCGCGGCACGCACGAACGCATCGGCCGCGGGCGATCGCTTGCGTCCGGCAATCCCCGCCAGCACCACCGGCGCCATCATGTCGGCATCCAGGATGGACAGCACGCCCAGCCGCTCGTCCACCCCGGGGGTGACCATCAAAGCGCTGCCCAGCCCACCGCGCACCATCACCAGCGTCTGGTCGTAATGGTTCGTGCGATGGCGAAAATCAGGGGTAAAGCCGGCGAGCGCGGCCTGCGCGCGCAGCCGGGCCGCGCCGTCACCGCCGCAATCCACCCAGATCTCCGACGCAAGCTCACCGATCGGCACCTCATGGCTGCGCGCCAGCCGGTGGTCGGGGGCGGTGATCATGCGATAGGTCTGGATGAACAGCCGCCATGCCTCCAGCCGTTCCGGCCCGCCATCGGGCGCTTCGACGAGCAGCAGGTCAAGCTCGCCCTTCATCGCCTGATCGATCAGGTCGCCGGAATGGCCCGTGGTCATGCTCAGCTCGAAACCGGGCAGGCTGTCGGCGACCGACCGGATGACCTCGCTCAGCGCCGGGCAGGATGCGGAATGCGCCACCCCCAGCGAAAGCGGCGCGACCTGCGCCTTGTTGAGCCCCTGCGCCAGCGCCTTGGCGGCCTGTGCGGCCTCGAACGTCCGTTCCAGATGCGGCAGCATCATGCGGCCCAGATCGGTCAGATGAGTCAGCGATCGTTCGCGACGGAACAGCAGTCCGCCGAGCTCGTCTTCAAGCTTTTGCACCGCACGGGTCAGCGACGGCTGCGTCACATTGCATTCGTCCGCAGCGCGCGTGAAATTGAGGGTGCGCGCGACGGCAAGGAAATAGCGGACCTGATGCATCTCCATGTTCAGAATCACCCAGTGCGGCAACGGCCACTCTCCGCCTCTCGGTGCCACGCATTGGACGCGATTGCGATTCGTTTGTGGCGATGCGGGGGCGGATTGAGCAAGGATCAAAAACTGCGCGCGAATGCGAAATCGTGAACGCGGGCGTGCCGGGCGCCGGGGCCGTCCGCCGGATCGTCGCCGCGTTGCGGATCGCGCGCTTCGTCGTCACCGTCCTCGTCGGCATCGCCATGCTGCTGGTACCCCAGCTGCTGTGGCTCGCCGCAACGCGGGGACGACCGTCGCCGATCGCGCGGCTGTTCCACCGGATGCTGTGCGCCGCGCTCGGCATCCGTCGCGACGTGGTCGGGCGTTTGTCGGCAGTGGGTGCAGCACCGCTGGTCGTCGCCAACCATATGTCGTGGACCGACATCCTCGTGCTCGGCGCGACGATCGATGCGACTTTCGTCGCCAAATCGGACGTCCGAGGCTGGCCGCTGCTGGGATGGCTCGCCGCGCTCAACCCGACCCTGTTCGTGGCGCGTGGCGCGCGCGGCGCGGCGCGCGACCAGATCGCACAGCTCGCGGCGGCGCTGCGCCGCGGGCCGGTCGTGTTGTTTCCCGAGGGGACGACGTCGAACGGCCGCCGAGTCCTGCCGTTTCGGTCGACGCTGTTCGCCGCGGCGGGCGGCGCGGTGCAGCCGGTGACGCTGTGTTACTCGCCTGGTCCGCCGCGCGCCTGGGAACCGGGCGAGCTGGAAGCGGTGGCGTGGGACGGCGACAAGGAATTCCTGCCGCATTTCCTGATGATGATCGCGCGCGGACGGTTGCGTTGCCGGATCGTGCTGCATCCGCCCGAGCCCGCCGACGGTGATCGCAAGCGGCTGGCCGATCGTTGCCGGACGGTCATCGCCGCCACGCTCGACCACCATCTCGGCCAGCAATCCTAGCGCATCGCCGCCATTCGCCGCTCAATCCAGCGCGGCAGGGCGAGCATCAGGCTGGCGCCCGCGATCAGCGCCAGATAGGCGACCGGCGCGTGCGGCGACAGGCCGGGAAAGCCGTGCAGGACGAGCGCATCGTTGCCGCCGGGGATCCAGGCGGTGCCGATGCCCATGACGAACCCGCCAACCAGTCGCTGGGGCAACTCACGACCGTTGAGCCGCGGAACGAACGCATCGGTGCGCCACGCCGCGAACATCGCGCCGCCGACGCTCGCTAGCGAGATCAGCAACAGGTCGAAATCGGCGATGCCGCCGGCGCGCATCGTCTCCGCCCCGCGTTGCAGGACGATCGTGTAGGCCCAGCTGCCGTGGAGCGCATAAAGCAGGCCGCCGGTCACGCCCATCACCGCTGCTGCGCCCTCGGGCGACCAGTCGCCCCCGTCGCCGCGCCGCGTCCGCCCGCGCACCAGCTCATGCACGACGAAGACCCAGGCGATGACCAGGACGATGACCGCCGTCGTGCCCATCGTCTCGAGCAGGCTGCGCCCCATCGGTCGGGGTGCCGAGACGACGCCGTGCGTGAACGCGGCCGCCTGAAAGCCGCCGAGCATGCCGAGCAACGTCGCAAGATAGCTGAAATCGCCGGCGCCGAGCCGGATGATGGTCCCGAACGAGCAGCCGCCGTTGATCGCGGCGCCCGCGCCGAACGCCATCCCGGCCAGCGCGGCGGTCAGCGTCGGGAAATAGATGGCGGAAAGATGTGCATCGGGATCAAGCCACAGGATCGGAACGCTGATCGCGATGACCCACAGGCTGCAGCGGAAGAAGGAGAGGAACAGGCGCGGCGACCGTCCATCGAAGACGCCCTCGATCCCGCGGACGATGCAGATGCTGCCACGGCGAGCGGCATAGCCAAAGGCCAGGCCGCTCGCCGCCGAAAGTGCCAGGATGACCGGCGACGCCCCGTTCACGCGAAGCTGGTCTTGCCCTTGCCGCCGCCGACCAGTGCGAGAAGCCGGTCGCGGTTGACCAGGATGAGGATCGCGGACGAAATCCACACCAGGCACGCCAGCCCGAACAGCAGCCCGCCATCCTGCGTCCCGTCGGCATTGGGGACCGACACGCCGAGCGGGGTGAACAGGTGAAAGACGATTGCGCCGGAAATCACGCCCATCGCCATCAGCGCCCCGAAGGGACGCAGGCCGCGCAGCGCCGGGATCAGGCTGGCGAGCAGGATCAGGCTCGCGACCAGTTCGGCCGAACCGATCACATATTGGGAGAAGATGCCCGACGGCGCGAACAGGCCGGGAAAGCCGAGGCCCGTGGCCCATGCATCCAGCGTCCCGAAGATGTGCACCGTCTCAGGCGAGTTGGTGAACTTGAAGAACAGCGACTGGATGAACACGAAGGCGATGAACAGCACGAAGATCGGCTGAATGCGGCGAAGGATCGACATCGGACATTTCCCTCAAAATGCGGTGAGCGTGACGCCAGCGGTTACTTGGCGAGCAGTTTCGGCCAGTTGCCGTCGGCGGCCTTGATGTGGCCGGGGATATTCTTCGACCAGCGCTCGCCGACCTCGGCGTTGTAGTTCAGATAGAGCTTGCCGTTGACGACCTTCCACACCTTCGGGTCACCCGACGCGGTATAGCCCTGGCTCACCGCCCAGGCGCAGTAGCCGCCATATTGCGGGGCATAGGCGGCGGGGTTCGCCTTGAACTTCGCCAGATTCTCGGCGCTGGCAAAGCGGAACTCGGCACCCTTGTAGCTGGTCTTGAACTTGGCATCGCCCTTCACCGGCTTGCCCGCGGTGAAATAGGCGACGGGGTCGTAGCCCGACACGGCGACGTTATCGAGCAGGCCGGTATAGACGGGCTCGGTCTTTGCCCAGGCCGCGGCGGGCAGGCCGGCGGTGAACGCCAGGCTGCCGGCGATCATGACGAGCGAGCGGGTGAAACGGCGCATAACAATCTCCATCATCCAATTCGGGGAAGGCGTGCGGCACGCCTTCGGCATCCGTCATTTGGACCTGATGGGACGCTGACGGAAATGCCGGGTTCCTATGCTTTCGATGCGCAATCGGCATGTAACCGGTCGAGGCGCTTAGCCGCCATGCGGGGGCCGTGGCGGCTGGACCAGGCCGAAGCGGCGCCCATAGCGGCCGACGATATGCTCGACGGGCATGACCATGAACACGTCGACCGTGTTGAAGTCATGATCGATGAACGCGCCGTCGCCAACCTTGGCACCGACGCGCAGATAGCCCTTGATCAGCGGCGGCAATTCCCGCCCGGTCAGGTCGCCGGTCACCGCGCCCTCGTCCATTTCGACATGATGGTGCGCCAGCGTGCGCACGCGGATCTCCGCGGCGGCCAGGTGAAAGCGTTTCAGATAGGCGAGGCTGTCGGCGTGCACGCGCGGATCGGTGCCGCCAAAGGAGGCGCATCCGAACAGGAA
This sequence comes from Sphingomonas sp. CCH21-G11, assembly GCF_001555965.1. GTDB lineage: Bacteria > Pseudomonadota > Alphaproteobacteria > Sphingomonadales > Sphingomonadaceae > Sphingomonas. Next base: position 71,503 of record NZ_LSHX01000028.1, on the reverse strand, counting down.
GCCGATCCGGTGCGCCTCCAGATAGGCGGCGATCGCGCGCCACAACAGGCTGATCGTCGCGTGGTTGCGATAGGCCGGCGCGACGCACGATCGGCCGAGTTCGAGCAGCTGCGTGCCCATTCCTGCCGCCAGCCCGTGCCGCAGCAGCGGTTCGAGGTCGTATTCGCCCGCCGAATAGAAGCCGCCGACCTGCATCGCCACCCGCTCGCGCAGCAGCCGATAGGTGCCGACCACCGGCAATCCGGGCAGCGCATGGTCGATCACGACCAGATGGTCGCAAAACTCGTCATAATGATCGCGGTCGAGCGATGCGCCGCCCGCCGATGACCCGCCCGTCGGCCGTGCGCCCATCTCCTCGACGAAGATCGCGTGGCGCAGCGCCTGGGCACGGACGATGTCGACCCCCGCCGCGAGCCGCACCTCCAGCGTGCCCGCGTGGTGAGTCAACTGCGCCGGATCGATCTCGGCGTCCTCGATCCGCGGGCAGCTGCCCGGCCATGTTCCGCCCATCGTGCCCATTCCCCTCAGCATCGATTCGCCGCCCGCCTCAGTCTGGTAGGATATTGCTGCATCTGGTGCGCGTCACGCGACCGCATCCTCCCCGCGCGGGGCCGGGCGGGGCGGCGATGCCGCTGGATCGCCGCCGGTGATCAGCCGCGCCCCGCGGTTGAACGTGACATAGTGCCACAGCCAGTTCGCGCCGACGACGATGCGGTTGCGAAACCCGACCAGGAAATAAATGTGCGCGATGCACCAGAACAGCCAGGCGATCGTACCGCGCAGCTGGAAACGGCCGAAATCGGCGACCGCACGGTGACGGCCGATCGTGGCGAGGTTGCCCAGATTCCGGTACGCGAAGGGCGGCGGCAGCTGGTCCGTCCGGCCCGCGATGCGGGCGGCGAGCGTGCGGGCGACATGCTCGCCCATCTGCTTGGCGGCGGGCGCGACGCCCGGCTGCGGACGTCCGTCGGCCTGGGGGCATGCGGCGACGTCGCCGATCAGAAAGATGTTGTCATGCCCGGCCAGGCTCAGGTCGGGTTCGACCTTGACCCGGCCCGATCGATCGGCGGTCTCGGCGCCCAGCCATTGCGCGGCGGGCGATGCCATCACTCCGGCACACCAGATCACACAGGCCGAATCGATCCGCTCGCCGCCCACCTCGACCCCCTGCGCGTCGATCCGGGTCACCGGTGCGCCGAAGCGCAGCTCGACGCCCAGTCCCTCGAGCGAACGGCGCGCGCAGTCCGACAGCGCCTCCGGAAAGGTGCCGAGCACCCGCGGGCCGCTTTCGATGAGCAGGATGCGTGGCTTCGACTGCATCACCGCACGGAAATCGTTGCCCAGCGCGTGGCGGGTCAGTTCGGCGACTGCGCCAGCCATTTCGACGCCGGTCGGCCCCCCGCCGATCATGACAAAGGTCAGCTCACGGTCGCGATCGGGGCCGGGGGGCAGGTTCTCAGCGCGCTCCAGCGCCAGCAGGATCGATCGTCGCAACCGGGTGGCGTCGTCGATGGTCTTGAGCCCGGGCGCGAGATCGGCCCATTCGTCGCGGCCGAAATAGCTGTGGCGCGCGCCGGTGCCGATGACCAGATAGTCATAGCTGACCGGTGCGCCCTGGCGCAGCAGGACATGCCGGGCGGACTTGTCGACGCCCGTGACCTCGTCGAGCAAAACACGCGCATTGGGCTGGTCGGACAGGATGCTGCGGATCGGCGCGGCGATGTCGGCGGGGGACAGGCCGGCCGTGGCGACCTGATACAGCAGGGGCTGGAACAGGTGGTAGTTCTGGCGGTCGATCACGGTGATCCGCGCATCGGTCCGGCGCAGGCTGCGTACCAGCGACAGACCGCCAAAGCCCGCGCCGACGATGACGATGTGGGGTCGGCGGTCCGGACCGTCCCGGTCGGCGATGACGGTTTCGCCTGCATGTGCGGGGACGACGCTGGTGTGTTCGATGACCTGACGCTGCATGGTTAGGGGTTCCCGACCGCTTGATGTGCGTGGCAACGCCGCGCGCGGTGAAGCTTCTTCTACCGCACCTGCGAACGGAAATGCCGATCACGCATCAACATCATGCATAACGCGGCTCGGGCTCCAGCCAGAATTCGACCTCGCGTTCGACAAACGCCCATTCCTCGCTCGCGCGCAACGCGTCGAGCAGCGCCTGAAAGCCGGCATCATACCCCTGGTCGAATTCGAACCAGGTCAGGAAATCGAACGGGCCCCCCAGCTCGCGGCAATGGAACAGCGTTCGGCGCACGCGCGGCAGGTGGTCGAGCCCGATCGGCGTGTGGCGGCCACGACGATAGATGGCGAGCCGCTCGTCCTGCGCCAGCGCCCACCATGCGGCGGACTTGCGGATGGGGATCAGCACCGCACGGTCGCTCGGCGCGGGTTCCTGCCCGGCGAAGGGCGCGGCGAGAGCCGAACGTTCTTCGCGCGTGGTATAGCGCAGGTTGCTGGTCGTCCCGGCGAGCATCCACGTCCAGGCGGCGGGCGGATGCTGCGCGATATGGCTCACCCGGTCGACATCGCTCCCCACGATGGCGACCTGGCGCGATACACGCCACGCCCCGTCGTCGCTGCCATAGAATTGCCGCCGCATCGGCGTGGCTCCGTTCGGCTCGCTCATTGCAATCTCCGCGCAGTCATCTTCAGAACCCGAAACGTACGCTCGCCCGGATATCGCGGCCCGCGATCGGGGCGAAGTCCTTGAGCAGGCTCGCGTGGCGCCGCCCGGTCGCATCGAACAGATTGTCGGCGCTGAGCTGAAAGGCGAGCTCGGGCCGTGTCGGAACCGGCCGCCACGTCATGGTCAGGTTGACGGTCGCATAGTCGTCGGTCGGCGTCTCGAACGGCGACAGCCGTCGCTGCGCCGCGACATATTCGAGCTCGGCGCGCAGGCTGAGCGTACCGCTCTCGCCGCCGATCGCACCCAGCGCGCGAAAGGGCGGGATGCGCGGAAAGGGTGAGCCATCGGCCAGGGTGGCGCGGTTGTAGTCGGCCAGCCCGTCGAGCATCAGCGTCCAGTCGGCGAACCGCGCGAGGCGCACGCGCCCCTCAAGCTCGAAACCCCAGAAGGTCGCGCCGACCTGGTCAAAGCTGAATACGGGCAGGTTGTCGATGATCTCGCCCGTCTCGCGTGCGAAGATGGCGCTCGAAAAGTCGGTGTAGTGGAGCGTGCCGCCCAGCGCCCAGTTCGGGGTCTCGTGCCGCACGATCAGTTCGCCGCCATAGCTGCGTTCCAGGTCGAGCGCGGTGTTGCCGAGCAGCGTGCCCTGGGTGCCGGGGTCGATGCCCTGGGTCAGCAGCTCCTCGACCACCGGTGCGCGTTGGCTGTAATTGGCGTTGAACGCGACGTTCCAGACGCCGAAGCGGCGATTGACGCCCGCAGCAAAGGAAACCGCGTCATAGCCGCGATCGAAAACGGGGTTGCGCAGGATGTCGTCCCGGTCGGCCTCGACCTCGATCCGCTCGTAGCGGGCGGAGCCCTCCAGCCGCCATTCGCCGAGCGAAATGCTGTGCAGCATGAATGCAGCAAATTGCGAAGTCCGGTTCGGCGGCAGCAGCGGTGCGGGGCCGACGACGCTGAAATTTCGCTGGTATAGGACGGCCCCGAAGGTCGGCTGCCAAGCGCCGATAGGGGCCAGGGCCGCTTCGACCCGGCCCTCATACGCCGTGTTCAGGAAGGTGGCGGTTACCGTGTCGTCGGTCAGGATCTCGTCATGCGCATAGTCGGCATAGCCGAAGCGGCCGCGGATCGTCTCGATTCCCGCCGGCCCGTCGAACTCGAAGCGCAGGTCGAAGCGCTGCTGGTCGAGCTCGATCCGCGAATCCAGCACTGCGCCGTCGGGCTCGAGCGAGAATCGGGTAGGCAGGCCATATTCGCTTTCGAACGTGCCGAATGAAATGCCGACCTGGCCCGTCGGCAGGATGATCGAGGCGCCGCCCGCGATCTCGAAGGTGCGTGCGGCCGAACTGGGCAGGTCGCCGGCCAGATCGGCCAGCGCGCGCACCGCCGGGTCGGGCGACGCAAGCGCCTGGGCCCGCTGGGTCGGACCCAGGATGAAGCCGCCGGTTTCGAGCAACCCGGATCGCAGGAACTGGCCATCGGCATGGAGCACGATGTTCGATCCGACCCCGACATTCACCGCCGCCGCAATGCTGCGTTCATTGGCCGCGCTGGCGAAGCCGGCCTTGACAACGCCGTCGACGCCCTCGGGCAGGCGGCGGGGAATGCGGTTGGTGACGCTGTTGACCACGCCGCCGGTCGATCCCGACGCATAGAGCAGCGCGGTCGGCCCGCGCAGGATTTCGATGCGCTCCGAGACGATCGGATTGATCGCCACCGCGTGGTCGGGGCTGGTGTTGGACACGTCCAGGCTGCCGATCCCGTCGATCAGCAGTCGCGCGCGCTCGCCATTGAAGCCGCGCAACGTTGGTCGCGAGGCGCCGGGTCCGAAGGAAGCGGACGAAACGCCAGGCAGCCGTGCCAGCGTCTCGCCGATTGTCGCGCGGACGTTGCGCGCCAGCGCGTCCGCCGTCAGCGTCGATCCGGACGCGACATCGGCGCGGCGCGACTTGGTGCGCATGCCGGTGACGATGATGTCGGGCGGCACGTCGTCGATCGCCATCGTCTCCAGTGCATCGGTCGACATCATGTCGTCCATGTCTGTGACTTGCGGCGGTGCCGCGTCCTCGGTCGGCACTGCCGCCTCGGCAGGTGGCGGGGGCGGCACGGCATCCTGTCCGGGCCGGGCAAGCGCGACCGTCGGAGCGGCGATGCCCGCGACGATAAGCGCCGCGCTGAGACGCAACGTGGCGGGTGCAGGCATCGGTACTCGCTACAAAAAGGGGGGTGCGGGGCGGCCCGGGGGAAAGCCGCCCCGCTGGGAGTGTCGTGTCCGGGTTAGTTGATGCGGTACACGACGGGGCAGTTGACGACGAAGCCGACCGCGCGGAAATCACCGCCGTCAAGGCTCTTGAGGTAGCCGCGCGTCGACATTTCGGCCGCCTGCAGCGCGCTCGTCATGCGATAGCGATAGCCCTTCTTGATCGCTTCGTCGGTCCAGACGGCGGGGAACAGCCGCCACATCGGCGAATAGTCGAGATTGATCGTCGGGATGCCGCCCAGAATGTTGAGCGGTCCCCGACCGTCGGTCAGGGCGCTGACCAGGCCCTGGCGATGCGGGTTGTCGAGGCCGGTCGGGCCGTTGACGACGACGACGATGCGCTCGGCCGACTCGCCGGGCGATGCGTCCTCGAGCGCGAAGGGCAGATCTTCGAGTGCAGGCGCGAACGTCGCATTCTCCAGCGCGGCGACCAGCGGGTTGTTGGCTTCGGTCGAGAGATACTGGATCGGCTTGTCGAAGGTGAAACCCAGCGTCATCGACAGCGTCACGGTCTCGTCACGCGGACAGATGGCGACGACCTTGTCGTGCACCTTGCTGTGATCGACATTGCCTGCGCACATCGCGTTCAGTTCGGCTTCGCTGGCCTGGCTGACCACCGGCGCGTTCAGGATCACCGATTTGGCCGAGTTTTCGACTTAGACCATCGGCGTATAGGTCGCGTCACCGACCGATCCCGGCTGGAATTTGGCCGGCGGGAACGGGGCGTTGGCGGGTCCGGGCGTGACGCCCAGCACCGGCTTGAAATCGACGCTGCCGCTTTCAAAGGTGAACGACCCGTCCTTTTCGATGGTCGCGCGGCGAGCGCCGCGACCCGTCAGGCCATAGGCCATCTTCGGCGCATAGTTGACGCCGTGCAGGTTCGAGAGGTTTTCGTCGGTCGTGTCGGTGATGATGAACCACACCGGGGTGCCGTTCTTCAGCTTGCCCTTGCGCAGCGGAAGGGTGGCCGTGCCCTTTTCCAGGTCGATATGCGCTGACTTCAGCATCACCACCGGGCCCAGATATTCGGGCTTCACCTCCGAGGGGGAGGGCTGCGCGACGATGGTGCGCAGATCGGGGTAGATCGAGCCCGGCGCCTGACGGATTTCGTCGAGCGGCTTGCCTTCCTTGCCACGGACCACGACTTCGGCGGCGGCGGGGCTGATCGCGCCCAAGGCGACGGCACCGACGCTGGCAAACGCACACAGCTGACGGGTGAAAACTCTTGGCATGATGTCCCTATCCTTCGATCGATTCGTTGGTTCGCGGCCCGACTCGATCGGTGCCACTGACGCATGATTAGGGAGCCGGCGACCGCGGGGCTTTCGCATTGGCACCGCTTTTGCGCGAACTTGCCGCGTGATCGCGCAGCAAATTCCGCTAAAACCAGGCCGGACGACGCAATATCGCGAAAGGCCGGGTGGTCGCCACGCCGGTATGTTCTTGCTTTGGAAGGTGCGCGCGCGATGCCCTGGCGACGGCTGTTCTTTCAGGACCTGGAGCACCCGCAGCCGGTGGAAATCCCCCCGGACCTGACCCTCGTGACCTTGCGGCTGATCGAGAATCCTTCGCCGGACGAGGTCGCCTTCTACGATGAGGCGGAGCGGGCGACGTTGCTCGACTGGTGCCGGAGAGGCCAGTTTATCTTGGCTTTATGCAATACGGCGGGGACCGAACTGGAATTGCTTTGCCCATCGGACCGGGACACGACGCACGCGCTCGTCATGTCGATGCCGTTCGTCGTCGCGGGGCTGTCGACCTTTCATCTGCGGCCGATGATGCTCCTTCGACTATCGCCCGCCGTGATCCCGGCAAAGATGAATTGATCGCGGGCACGACCTTTTCACGGTTTTGCCATTTTGCCCTTTTCTGGGCACCGGCATCGCTGCCGCGTTGAAGCGTCGGCGTCGTCAGGATATCTTGTTTCCACGGCGTAACGGGTGAGGGTTGCCCGGTTCTGCGCCGTTGAATGGAGGACCGCATGGAACGCGCGGATCCTGGCAACGTGCTGCGTTACGGCGGCGCGACCGGTAAGACATGCTATGATTCAATCCGCTTTTCGGGGCCGCCGAAAGCGGAATTGCTGAGTGCTTCTTCATCGACGATCACGGTGGTGCGACACATCGCCGTCAACGTCGAGGGCGAATCGCGGGCACGCGCCGTGATGAAGCGCGACGACTATGATCTGCTCGCGATGAACCTGAACGGAAGCGGTCAGTATGATCGCTTTGAAGGCGGCAAATGGGTGCGCGCGCCGCTGCGCCGCGACGACATCAGTTTCATCCCGCACGGCTATGAATCGATCGTGGAATGCCCGCCTGAACAGGCGGCGTTGCTGATCTCGTTTCCGAGCAGCCTGCTGGGCAGCGCGGCTGCCGAAATGGGCACGACGGAACTCGAGCCGATCCACACCGAACCCAATGCGCGGCTCGCGCAGCTCGTGCGTTTCCTGGTCGGGGAGGTACGAACGCCGGGTTTCGCGGCCGATGTCATGCTCGACGGCATCGTGCGCGCGATCGCGGCGACGATGATCCGTCAGGATGCGGCGCATCGCGTCGCGGAGGCCGATCGCATCTACCTGACGCCGCTCCGGCTCAACCGGGTGATCGAGTTTATCGAGGCGAACCTGTCACGCGACATCGCGCTGACCGACCTGGCGCGCGTCGCCGGGCTTTCGATCTTCCATTTTGCGCGGGTGTTCAAGCGCGCAACCGGCCAGACGCCCTATCAGTTCGTCTGCCATCGCCGGTTGAGCGAGGCCTGCCGGATGCTCGCCGCCGGCGAAGTGCCGCTTGCACAACTTGCCCTGTCGTGCGGCTTTTCCAGCCAGGCGCATTTCACCGCTGCGTTCAGCAAGGCGATGGGAATGCCGCCCGGTCGCTACCGGCGGGTCGTGCTCTCCTGACGCGGAGACCGGCCGACGCACGATTTTGATAATTGCGACATTGCACGAAATACATGGTTTGCTGCGCAGCATAAATCGGTTGGGTCACCCAGTTTATCGGGAGCTCAACAATGAAATATCTTGCAATGGCCGCCGTCATCGCCGGCCTGGGGGGTGCGACACCCGCATTCGCCCAGTCGGAGGAATGGACGCCGCTGACGAAGGACTTTTTCGGCGAACTGACCGCGCCGTGGATTCCGGTGCCCAATGGTGACAGCGGTGCGCCCCGGCAGGGCTGGCTGGCGACCGCGGACGGCTTTTTCACGCGTGAAGCGCATCTCGCTTATTCCTACACCGACGCGACCGCGGAAACGCACGAGGTGCTGGCGCGCTTCAACTATCCGCTGTCGCGGCGGTTTTGGATCGGCACCGAACTGCCCTTCTATCGCGACGTTGGGGGGGAATCCGATGTCGGCGACGCGACGATCACCACCCAGGTGATGTTGCTCGAAAACCGTAACCTCTCCGTCAATGCCGGCGTCGGCTGGCGTATCCCGGTCGGGTCCGCGACGTCGGTGGCGGTGTCTTCGCGGCCGAACCCCAGCTCAATTTCTGGACCGACGTCGGGAGCGGTTTCGCGCTCCGCGGCCGCGTATCGTACGCATTTCCGGATTCGGGCGTTGATGAGAGCTTCGCGCTCAACTTCGCGATCGGCCAGACCTTTACCGATCATGACAAGGCGCCGCTCGGCGATCTGACCTGGTACATCTCGGGCAATTGGCGTGAATCGCTCAGCGGCCCGGGCAGTTATGTCAGCATCACGCCCGGCGTGCGCACGCATCTGGGCGGCAACCTGTTCGCGCTGGCGGGGATCGAGATCCCGCTGACCGATCCGGACAATTCCTTCCGCGAACGCTTCATCTTCCAGCTCGTTCAGGGCTTCTGATCGTCCACAGCGACATCAGCGGCCGGGTCGCCGGGGTCTGGCGCACGCCAGCCCCGGTGGCGTCGATATTCGACCGGGGAGATGCCCATCACCTCCCTGAACCGCGTCGAAAACTGTGCGTGCGACGAAAAGCCCGATTGCACCGCGACCTCCGCGATCGGCAGGTCGCCGCCGGCAAGCAGTGCACAGGCATGCTCGATGCGCTGCCGGATCAGATACGCATAGGGCGGGTAGCCGGCGCTGATCCGGAACGCCCGGACGAAATGATAGCGGCTATAGCCAGCCACCATCGCCAGATCATCCAGCGTGATCCGGTTGGCCAGGTTGGCCATGATATATTCGCGCACGCGGCGCACCGTGTGCGGGGCCAGCGTCAGCCGGGGCGGCGGCACGAAGCTGCCGCCCTGGGTGGCGAGCGAGGCGAGCCGCACGATCAGCGCGTCCAGATAGGGTTCCGCCAGCGCACTCCAGTCCGGCTGATCGCGGGCCGCCAGCACCGCGTTGAACAGGTTGGCGGTCAGCGGGTCATATTGGCCGATGCGTTCGGCGAGCCGGACATTTGCCGGATCGCGATTGAACGCTTCCCCGACCATCTCGCCGAACCGGTCGGGGCGCACATAGATATGGGCAAAGGCGATCGGGCCCTCGGTGTTCCAGTGATAGCTGCTGCCGCTTTCGACGGTGGTGCAGCTGTTCAGCGCGACGATCTCGTCCCGGGTCTGGCCGGCCCCCTTTCGCACCACGCGTTTGGGCCCGCCCTGATGGAGCACGAACAGGTGATGGTCGAGCGCGGGCTGGCGCATCTCCGCATCGCTGCCGGTCCATTGCTGGATGATCGCGCGGTCGAGGTGATGCGGACCAAAATCGATGACGCCCGTGCTCGCCTCGAACCCGCGCCATTGCAACGGATTGAGGTGGCCACCGCCTAACTGACTGCGCGACGTCGCCAAATCTGTTCCCCCGGGGATGCGCCGGTGGTGTCCCGAAGCGGCGAACCGATGGCTGCATACCCCATGGCCCATGTCTAAACCGACTGGCCCCGCGGCTGTATGGTATCAAATTGCGCGAGGCGGCCGCCCGAGCGACTCCGAGCGCCGAGTCGTGCGAATGCGGGACGATCGCCGCAGCTCCGCCATCGTCGGTTTTCCGTCTCGGTCGCCGCGGCAGTTTGCTGCAAGACATCGGTCGGGATCGATCCGATGGCAGGCGGGTTGGGCCGGACAGGGGAGGACACCCGACCGATCGACCCGCCTGATGAACCCCGGGGGCACCACGACGATGAAACCGCTCAAGTTACTGACTTTCTACGGTTCCTATCGATCGGATCGCGCGGGCATCCGCCTCGCGCGCTATGCGGTCGACCGCTTTGCGGCGCGTGGCCATGACAGCCGGCTGGTCGACGCGCAGGCGGTCGGCCTGCCGATGCTCGACCGGATGCACAAGGAATATGCGCCCGGCACCGCCCCGCCGGCGATGGCCGAACTGGCCGGACAGATCCGCGATGCGGATGGTTTTGTTTTCGTCGTTGGAGAATATAATTGGGGTGTCCAGCCCGGATTGAAGAACCTGACCGACCATTTCCTCGAGGAATGGTTCTGGCGACCCGCCGCGATCATCAGCTACTCGGCGGGACGACTGGCGGGTGCACGTGCCGGACTCGTCTGGCACGGCACCCTGTCCGAAATGGGTATGGTGGTGATTTCCAGCACGGTGACGGTGGGCGGGATCACCGGGGCGCTCGATGCCGCGGGCAAGCCGATGGGCGACGGCGGCGCCGCGCTCGAAGCGACATTTCCGCGCTTCGCCGATGACCTTGAATGGTGGGCCAATGCCGCGCGCAGCCAGCGTGCGGTCCAGGCGCCGCCCTACTGACCCGGCTTATTCGTCGCGCACGCGCGCCCGTCCGGCCTTGATCTGCGCGCGCCCCTTTTTCGCGTCGACGCGCCGCGCCTTGGCCGCGCGGCTCGGCTTGGTTGCGACGCGGCGGGCCTGACGCACATGCGCCTGCGCCAGCAGCGCCAGCGCGCGTTCGCGGGCATCGGCGCGGTTGGCCTCCTGCGTGCGGAACCGCCGCGCGACTATCAGCAGTTCGCCCGCCGCGGTCAGCTTGCCGCCCGCCAGCTGCTTCAGCTGCTGCCAGGCGTGCGGCGGCAGGCCCAGACGGAACGCGTCGATGCGCAGCTGAACCGCGGTCGCGACCTTGTTGACATTCTGCCCGCCGGGTCCGGTCGCCGCGAGAAAGCGTTCCTCGACCACCGCGGCCTCCAGCGCGGCCGCGTCAATCACCGTCGTCCTCCGCAGCGGGCTCGGCAAAGCCGAGCGCGGTGAACCGGGCGGGCAGCGGCGCGTGCGCGGCGACCGCAGGCTTGCCGGCGCGCGGCACGACCAGGCGATGCGCGTGGAGCAGGGTCAGCGTCTGCGCGATCGGCCGGCCATAGATGGGGTCGCCGGCGACCGCGATCCCGATCCCCTCGGCGGCGTGGACGCGAATCTGATGCGTGCGCCCGGTCTCGGGCCGGAACGCGACGAGCGCGCGGCCGTCGACTGCCGCGATGCGCCGCCAGTGCGTGCGCGCGGGCTTGCCGTCGGCGGAACCGACCATGCGCCACCCGGCCTCGCGGGTGCTTACCTTGGCGAGCGGCAGGTCGACGGTGCCCGTATCGGCATCCGGCACGCCGTCCAGGACGGCCAGATAATGTTTCACGACCGCGCCGCCCTCGAACGCCTGCTGGAAGCGCTTGTGCGCCTTTGGGTTGCGCGCCAGCAACAGGCAGCCGCTGGTGTCGCGGTCGAGCCGGTGGACCGGGTGCGGCGGGCGCTGGAAGCCGAAGGTGAGCTCGTCCAGCATCGCCTCGACACTGGCGCTGCGATCGCGGGGGCGATCGACCGGCAGGCCGGCGGGCTTGTCCAGCACCAGCGCCTCGCCGTCGATGAAGAGAACGCGATCGGTCAGCATCGCGCTCCCTTCGCAGGTTTGCCGGGATTGGAAAAGGGTTGGCGCCGCTGCCGCCGGTCGGGGAGGGGGACCCGGGGGCGTGCAGCGGCGCCGGCCGCGCGTCAGCCGTGCAGCTTCACGGCCACTTCGGCGATGCGGCGGCCTTGATAGCGCGCCCCGTCCAGCTCGACCGCGGATGGCTGTCGGCTGCCGTCGCCGTCGGCGATGGTGGTCGCGCCATATGGCGATCCGCCCTTCACTTCGTCGACGCCCAGCTGGCCCTGAAAGCCATAATCAAGACCGACGATCGTCATGCCGAAGTGCATCAGGTTCGTCAGGATCGAGAACAAAGTTACTTCCTGTCCGCCATGCTGGCTCGCGGACGAGGTGAAGGCACCACCGACCTTGCCGTTGAGCGCGCCGCGGAACCACAGGCCGCCGGCCTGGTCGAGGAACGACGCCATCTGGCTCGGCATCCGTCCGAAACGGGTCGGGGCGCCGATAACGATCGCGTCGTAATTGGCCAGTTCCTCGACGCTGCCGATCGCGCCATGCGCGCTTTCGGTCTTGAAATGCGCCGCCGCGACGACCTCGGCGGGCGCGGTTTCGGGCACGCGCAGCACGTCGACCTGGGCGCCCGCACCGCGCGCACCGTCGGCGATCGCGTCGGCCATCTTCTCGATATGTCCGTAGGACGAGTAGTAGAGCACCAGAACCTTGGCCATTGTCATTCTCCTTGATGGGCCCGCGGCACGGGCCGGTTCACGCAGTTTACCGGGCGTCGACCAGGACGATTTCGGCGTCCTCGATGGCGGTGATCGTCACCTTCTGGCCGCCCGACAGCGCGACGCCGTCGCGGGCGTTGGTCCGCACGCCGTCGATGTCGATCGCTCCGGTGGCGGGGACCAGATAGGCGTGGCGGCCCGCGCCGACCTGATGGGTCACCTGGTCGCCCGCCTTCAGCGTTGCGCCAAGCACCCGCGCGTTGGCGCGAATGGGCAGCGCGTCGCCATCCTCGGCAAAGCCCGACGCCAGCGTCACGAAGCGGCCCGAGCGTTCGTCCTTCGGAAACGGCTTGGCGCCCCAGCTCGGCGAACCGCCGGGCGCATCGGGCTCGATCCAGATCTGAAAGATCCGGGTGGTCTCCGCTTCCAGATTATACTCCGCGTGGCGTACCCCGGTGCCCGCCGACATCACCTGGACATCTCCCGCCCCGGTGCGGCCCTGGTTGCCCATCGAATCCTGATGGGTGATCGCGCCCGAGCGGACATAGGTGATGATTTCCATGTCGCGATGGGGGTGGGGCGGAAAGCCGCTGTTGGCGGCGATTTCGTCATCGTTCCACACCCGGATCGCGCCCCAGCCCATGCGGGCGGGGTCATAATAGCTGGCGAACGAGAAGTGATGCCGTGCATTCAGCCAGCCATGGTCGGCATGGCCGAGGGTTTCAAAGGGTCTCTGGTCAATCATGGCGATTTCTCCATTGCGTGGTGCCTAGTTAGGGACCAGGATCGCGACGTAAATGGAAACGATCGAAACGCATCGTTTCAGGAGATGATGATGGCGCTGCCCGATTTCGAATCCTGGGCCATGTTCGCCAAGGTGGTGGAGCACCGTTCGTTCAGCGGTGCCGCGCAGGCACTGGGCGTTTCCAAGGCGACGATCTCCAAGGCGGTGTCGCGGCTGGAGACGCGGCTGGGCACGACGCTGTTCCACCGCACCTCGCGCAAGCTGACGCTGACCGACAATGGCCGCGATCTCGCCGAACGCGCGGCGCAGATCCTGGCGATGGGGGAGGCCGCCGAGGAAGCCGCCCGCGAATCCGCGACTGCGCCGAGCGGGCTGGTGCGGGTCGCCGCGCCCATGACCTTCGGCCTTCGCTATGTTGCGCCCGCGGTCGCCGACTTCCTTGTCGCCCATCCGGGAATCTCGATCGACCTCAGCCTGTCGGATGCGCGAATCGACATTGTCGAAGCGGGATTCGACATCGCGCTGCGGATCGCCGACCTGCCCGACAGCTCGCTGCGCGCACGCCGCCTCGCGCCGGTGACCACGCATATCGTCGCCTCCCCCGACTATCTCGACCGCAACGGGCGTCCCGCGCATCCCGCCGAGCTCGCCCGCCATGCCTGTATCGCCTACACCAACATCGCCAATCCCAGCGTCTGGCACTTCCGCCGCGGCACCGAGGAAGCCGCGGTGCGCCCGGCCGGACCGCTGCGCGCGGACAGTGGCGACGCGATGCTGCCGGCGCTGCGGGCGGGGCTGGGCATCGCGCGCCTGCCCGACTTCATCGTCGACGACGACCTGCGCCGCGGCACGCTCGAATCGATCCTGCCCGACTGGGCGGGCAGCGGCATCGCGCTCCATCTGCTCACGCCCCCCGGCACCCTGCGCCCGGCGCGGGTCGAACTGCTGATCGCCTTTTTCGCGCAGCGGTTCCGCCAGCTCTGCCTGAGCGCCAACACCGCATCGCCGAGGCTGACGGATTCGTAACGACTCGTGGTTTCCAGCCAATTAGGACCAAATTAACCTTTTGCCTTCAAATCGGGTTAGGTTAATGCATGACCTTAATGCGTGGTCGGGGCCGTCGAACGGCGCCGGGCTCGTTTCACGGGGCAAGGGGACAACCATGCGTGTGTTGTTGATCGAGGACGAGCCGACCACCGCCAAGGCCATCGAGCTGATGCTCACCACCGAGGGCTTGAACGTCTATACGACCGACCTGGGCGAAGAGGGCTTGGACCTCGGCAAGCTCTATGATTACGACATCATCCTGCTCGACCTGAACCTGCCCGACATGCACGGCTATGACGTGCTGAAAAAGCTGCGGGTGGCGCGGGTGCAGACGCCGGTGCTGATCCTGTCGGGCATCAACGAAATGGATTCCAAGGTGCGATCGTTCGGCTTCGGCGCGGACGATTATGTCACCAAGCCTTTCCACCGCGAGGAACTCGTCGCCCGCATCCACGCGGTCGTCCGCCGGTCCAAGGGCCATTCGCAGTCGGTGATCCGCACCGGCAAGCTCGCGGTCAACCTGGACGCCAAGACGGTCGAAGTCGACGGCGCGCGCGTCCACCTGACCGGCAAGGAATATGCGATGCTCGAGCTGCTTTCGCTGCGCAAGGGCACCACGCTGACCAAGGAAATGTTCCTCAACCACCTGTATGGTGGGATGGACGAACCCGAGCTCAAGATCATCGACGTCTTCATCTGCAAGCTGCGCAAGAAGCTGAGCATGGCGACCGACGGCGAGAATTACATCGAGACGGTGTGGGGCCGCGGCTATGTGCTGCGCGACACCGACGAAGGCGTGGCCACCGACACCAAGGTCGCCTGAACCCGAAAATTTATCGGCCCTGTCGGGCCAGCGTGCGGGGCGCGGTTTCGGGGGGAACCGCGCCCCGGTTCGTCTGCGGCGCGGATCGGCCGCGGGCTGGCGCGCAATATTGTTGCGAAGTTGCGGGCTGTGCGAGGTTGTACGCCCATCCGTGCATCGGCCGGCGGGCGTGGATGCGACGGGGAAGCAATCGGGCATCGCGGCAGCCTAGGGCGACCGGCGGTGCAGGACAGCGCCGGCGGGCGGTGCGCGGTGTGGCTGCCGGTGCATCCGGATGCCGCGCGCGAGGTTGCAGGCGGGTGCGCGCCTGCCAGCGGTGCTGCCGGGCGCCGGATCAAGGCGGGCGTGCGGGTCAGGCGGGTGCGTGCCTGGGGCCCCGCATTATGGATCGCGCCGACCGATGTTGAGCCGCCGCGCCACGGTCGGGTCGAGCACGGCCATCACGAAATAGGCGGCGAGCTGCTTGACGCGCTCCAGCCACGATCCGCGTGCGGCCAGCCAGTCGGGCGTGATCGGCTCGGACATCGCGACTTCGCCGTCGACATAGGCGCGGACATGCGCCGCGAAGACGGGATCCTCGATCCGCAGCATCAGCTCGAGGTTGAGGAAGAGGCTGCGGATATCGAAATTGGCCGAGCCGATATGCACGACATCGTCGATCAGCAGCAGCTTGGTATGCAGTTTGGTCGGCAGATATTCGTGAATGGCGACGCCGCGGCGCACCAGCCCGCGATAGGTGAAGCGCGATGCCCAGATCGCCGGATAATTGTCGGTGACCGACGGCAGGACGATGCGCACGCGCGATCCGCGTGCCGCCGCGCGGCCCAGGCGGCGCAGCATCGACGGGCTTGGCGCGAAATAGGCGGCGATCAGGTCGATGCGCCGCGCGCGGGTCAGTTCGCGGCGGACGACGCGCGCCCAGGGCGACAGGCGTCGCGTCGGCCCGCCCATCAGCCAGCGGGTGACGCCTTCGGGTTCGCTCCACGCGCGCAGCAGCCGGGTCAGCGCGCGCACGGGCGCGCGGGGACGCCGCGCCCAGCGTTGCAGCGCGTCGAAATAGCCCGCCAGGCGCGCCGCCGCGTCGCCTTCGACCCACAGGCCCAGGTCGCGCCAGTTGAGGCCGGCCGCGGCGCCGAAATAATCCTCCCCGATGTTGAACCCGCCGATGATCGCGCGGCTGCGATCGGCGAGCGCGAGCTTCTGGTGATTGCGCAGCAGATAGCGGCGACCGAATTTGGGCAGGAAGCGGGTCAGGTCGACCCCGGCCTGTTCGAGCGGCGCAAAGAAGCCCGTGCGGTCGGCCGCCGCACTGCCCAGCCCGTCGATGATCAGCGCGACCGCGACGCCGCGCCGGGCGGCGGCGGCAATCGCATCGCGGATGCGCGTCGCCACCGGATCGTCCTCGAAGATGTAATAGAGCAGGTCGAGCGAGGTCTGTGCCCCGTCGATCAGCTCCAGCAGCGCCGCCAGCCGCGCCTCGCCGGTTTCGAGCAGGCGCAGCCGGTTGCCCGCGACCGTGAAGACAGGATCGGGGCGCACGGTGTCGTCCATGGCGATGCTGTGGGGTCGATCGGCCGGCGACGCAAGTCGAGGGTGGCGGGCGGCGCGCGGCGCGGGCGGGGGCATGACGTTGACATTGCGCGCCCGTCGATCTACCTGCTCGCCTTTCCCGAATTCCGTAAGCGAAGGAAGCGTGGCATGGCGCGCGTGACAGTCGAAGATTGCGTCGACAAGGTTCCCAACCGGTTCGATCTCGTCCTGCTGGCGGCGCAGCGCGCCCGGCAGATTTCGGGCGGTGCGGAGCTGACGATCGACCGCGATCGCGACAAGAACCCGGTGGTGGCGCTGCGCGAGATTGCCGAGGAAACAATCCGTCCCGATCATCTCGAGGAAGCGGTCGTCTCCAGCCTGCAGCGCGTCCAGGTCGATGACGAGGAAGCGCCCGACGATGTCGGCTCGCTCGCCGCGTCGGCGGAGGCGCTGCGCCTCACCGCGGCCGCGCCGCCGCGCAACCAGAATCTGGGTGGCGACTACGACGGTTGAGTCGCTGATTTGGAACGTCGCCCCGGCGCAGGGGCTCCCGCAAACCATTACTTTGCGGGGAACCGCGCAGGCCGGGACCGCTATCCACTGTAGCGCAACATTTGCCAGCGGCCCCGGCCTGCGCCGGGGCGACGCGTCTTGGCCATGCACGCGGTGAGCCGTCACCCGACCTCGTGCCGGGGTGACGACAGCGGGGCGGTGGTGCGCGGGTGACGCTTTCTTCGGACGCACGCTTTGTGCCGGCAGCCCCTCGGCCGGGGCGATGCTAGCTGTCGCTTGCAGTCGACCGGCCCTTGAAGCCTTGGGCGATCACATACCATTCGGATGAATCCTTGCGGCTCGCCGGTGGCTTGGCGTGCTTGACGGTCGCGAAATTGCGCTTCAGCCCGGCGACGAGCGTGTTGTCCGCCCCGCCCGCCAGCACCTTGGCGACGAACGCGCCGCCGGGGCGCAGGACGTCGCAGGCGAAATCCGAACCTGCCTCGACCAGCGCCATGGTGCGCAGATGGTCGGTCTGGGGGTGGCCGACGGTGTTCGCCGCCATGTCGGACAGCACGATGTCGGCGGGGCCGCCCAGCGCCTCGACCAGCAGCTCGACCGCACGATCGGACAGGAAATCCATCTGCAGGATCGTCACGCCGTCGATCGGGTCGACGGGCAACAGGTCGATGCCGACGATCGCCGCCTGGGGTACCTGTTTGCGCACCACCTGTGCCCAGCCGCCCGGCGCGATGCCCAGGTCGACGACGCGGCGCGCGCCCTTCAGCAAGCCGAAGCGTTCGTCGAGCTCGATCAGCTTGTAGGCGGCGCGGCTGCGATAGCCCTCCGCCTTGGCGCGGCGGACATAGGGGTCGTTCAATTGGCGTTCCAGCCATCGCGTCGACTGGGCGCTGCGTCCGCGCGCGGTGCGCACCCGCTGATGGCCGGGGCGGCCGATGTTGCGGCTCACGCGGTGCCGCCCTGCATCAACCGGCGCAGAATGCCTTCGCGGATGCCGCGATCGGCGACGCCCAGCCGTTCGGCCGGCCACAGATCGAGGATCGATTCGAGGATGGCGCAGCCCGCGACGACCAGGTCGGCGCGCTCCTGGCCGATGCACGGGATGGCGGCGCGATCGTTGAGGTCGAGGCCGGCCAGCCGCGTGCTGATCGCGCGCATGGCATCGGCGCTCACGGTCAGCCCGTCGACCTGGGCGCGGTCATAGCTGGCGAGCGCGAGGTGGACGCTGGCCAGCGTCGTCACCGTGCCGCTGGTGCCGAGCATGCGCAGCGGCGGCCCGTCGGCGATCCCGCGCGCGTCGAGCCGCGCCGCAAAGGGCGCGAAGGCCGCGCTCGCCACTTCGCGCATCCGGCGATAGGCGGCCGCGCGGGCAGGGCCATCGGTGCCGTCGCCGCCACCATGCGCCTCCGTCAGCGACACGACGCCCCATGGCGCGCTGTGCCAGTCGAGCACGCGGAAGCTGTCGGCATGGCCGTCGATCAGCACCAGTTCGGTCGACCCGCCGCCGATGTCGAACACCAGCGCCGGGCCGTCGCCGGCCTCGAGCAGATTGTGGCAGCCCAGGACCGCAAGCCGCGCTTCTTCCTCCGCGCTGATGATGTCGAGCCGGATGCCGGTTTCCTCCTGCACCCGCGCGATGAAGGCCGCGCCATTGGCGGCGCGCCGGCATGCCTCGGTCGCGACCGAGCGGGCGAGCGTGACCTGGCGGCGGCGCAGCTTGTCGGCACAGATGCGCAAGGCCGCGATCGTCCGCTCGATCGCCGCATCGCTGAGCCGGCCGCTCGACGCCAGCCCCTCGCCCAGCCGGACAATGCGCGAAAAGGCGTCGACAACCGCGAAGCCCTCGCGCTGCGGCCGCGCGATCAGCAGCCGGCAATTGTTGGTGCCCAGATCCAGCGCGGCGTAGAGGCCGGGATGATGCCGCGGGGCGCGGGGTTCGGGCGGACGTGGTTCGGCGGTGCGTGGCCGCTGCTGGCCCCCGGGGTTACGGTGGCCCGGTCGCCGCGATGGCGGCAGATGGGCGGGACTTTCCCCCATTGCATACTCACTTCGGTTCTTCCGTCACAGCGAAGTCGCTGCTCGGCGCTTGGGACAAAGGCTATCGCAATGTCGACGCGCGGGCAAGCGGCGCCGCCACGGCCACATCGCCGCCCCCTTGACCCCTCCCGACGCGCGCTTTAGAGCCGCCGGCGATTGCCCCGTCGTCTAAAGGTAAGACCACGGACTCTGACTCCGTTAATTGAGGTTCGAATCCTCACGGGGCATCCAGCCGCCTTTGCCAGCCATCATTCAACGCCGGCCGCCGAGAAAGGCTCGTATGCCTCGCGGCCACGTGCCGCGCGGGATCAGAAGATACCGCCGCCGAGGATCAGGCGCAGCGTGCCGATCACCAGCACGACGAGGTTGAGGTTGCGCCCGGAATTCGAGCTCGACAGCGCGCCGATCCCCGCGCCGACCACCGCGAAGGGCAGGATCAGCCAGTTGGCCCAGCCGAGCAGCGGGAAGAACGCGACCGCGACCAAGGCGAGCGCGACGATGCCGATGAGAATCGAGATCAGGTTCAGCATGGCGGTTCCTCCGTACGGCCGACCCTTAGGGCCTGGCTGCGGGCGTTAACAGAAATTTTATCAATTAACTGTCTTTGCACAGACTTTCTTAACCTTCGCGACTCAAGGCTCGTGCGATGATGCAGGAGCTGTTTGGATGACGCATTCCCTTTTGCGCGCGACGGGCGCGGCGCTGCTCGTACTGGGGCTGGCCGCGTGCCAGTCCGAACCGGACAATGCGCTGGTCGCGCTCGACGATGCCCTGCTGGAAGGGGACAACCGCACCGCGGCGCCAGCCGCCGCCAATGCGACCGATGCGGGAATCGTCGTCGACCCGCGCGTGGCCGGCGCGGCGACCGTCAATGCGCCGGCGGCGACGCCCGGCGCACTCGCGAAGGGACGAAAGAACGCCGCCGTCTGCGCGACCGAAGTCGACTATTCGCCGCAATGGGCCGAAAAGCTGCCCCGCGACCTGCCGATGACGCCCGATGCGCGGCTGATCGAGGCGGCGGGCAATGCGAAGGGCGATTGCGCGCTGCGCGTCGTCAATTTCACGACCGCGCTGCCGGTGGAGAAGGCGATCGACTGGTATCAGGCGCGCGCGACCAAGGCGGGTTACAGTGCCGAGCGTCAGCGCGACGGCGCGCAGCACGTGCTGGGCGGCGTGCGCGAGCGCGACGGCGCGGCCTATGTCGTGTTTCTGAGCGCGCGGCGCGAAGGCGGCACCGAAATCGACCTGGTCGCCAATCGCGGGGTGTGAGCGCGTCGCGTCGCCGTCGCGGCGCGCGGCCATTTCCCTGAAGGCCGATCCGCGCTACGGCAGCGCCAGATGCCTAATCTCGTTCTTGTAATGATCGGCGGCGCGATCGGGTCGGCCGCACGCTACCTGGTCGGCCGCGCCGCGCTCGCTTCGTTCGGGCCCGCGCTTCCGTGGGGGACGCTGATTGTCAATCTGGGCGGCGGGCTGGCGATGGGCGCGGTGGCGGCGTGGCTGGCGCGCGGGCCGGCGACCGCCGGCGAGCCGGCACGGCTGCTGATCGCGGTCGGCGTGCTGGGCGGCTTCACCACTTTCTCGGCCTTTTCGCTCGACGTCGTGACCCTGATCGAGCGCGGCGCATGGGGACCCGCGATCGGCTATGCGCTGGTGTCGGTGGTGGGATCGGTGCTGGCGCTGTTCGCGGGCCTGTCGATCGTCAGGGGGCTGGCATGAGCGAGCGCGCGCGCGAGGTTCGCCAGTTTACCGTCGCGGAGGATGACGACGGCATCCGGCTGGATCGCTGGTTCAAGCGGCACCTGCCCGAAGCGAGCTTCAACACCGTGTCGCGCTGGGCGCGCACCGGCCAGTTGCGCGTCGACGGCGCGCGCGCGACGCCGGGCGACCGGCTGGCCGCGGGCCAGGTGCTGCGCGTGCCGCCCGCCGAGCCCGAAAAGCCCGACACCGCGGCGCGGGCCAAGCCGGCGCGCAAGCCGCTATCGGCCGAGGAGGTCGAGCTGGCGCAGGCGATGGTCATCCATCGCGACGCGCAGGCGATCGTGCTCAACAAGCCGCCGGGCCTCGCGACGCAGGGGGGCACCAAGACGACGTCGCATGTCGACGGGCTGCTCGACGCGCTGACCTTCGAGCTCGAGGCGCGGCCCAAGCTCGTCCACCGGCTGGACAAGGACACGTCGGGCGCGCTGCTGCTGGCGCGCACCGCGCGGGCGGCGGCGTTCTTCTCCAAGCATTTTTCGGGGCGCAGCGCGCGCAAGGTCTATTGGGCGCTGGTCGTCGGCGTGCCGCAGATCGAGGACGGCTATATCGACCTGCCGATCGCCAAGCAGCCGGGGACGGGCGGCGAGAAGATGCATGTCGACGAGGCGGAGGGGCAGGCGGCGCGCACCCGCTATCGCGTGATCGAACGCGCGGGCAACCGTGCCGCCTGGGTCGAGCTGCAGCCGCTGACCGGGCGCACCCACCAGTTGCGCGTGCACATGGCGGCGATCGGCCACCCGATCGTCGGCGACGGCAAATATGGCGGGCCGGAGGCGTTCCTGAGCGGGCGGATCAGCCGCAAGATGCACCTGCACGCACGCCGCATCCGCATCGACCATCCCGATGGTGGGCGGATCGACGTCACCGCCGGCTTGCCCGATCACATCGCCGAATCGATGGCGACGCTGGGCTTCGACGTGGCGCAGGGCGATGCGATGATGATCGACGACGCGCCCCCGCCGCCGAGCCGGGCGCAGCTGAAGGCCAAGGCGAAGGCGCATGCCAAGACGGTGCGCAAGGAACGGCGCGGCGAACGGCGCAGCCGGGGGAGCGGCGGATGACTCGACTGGTGGTCTTCGACTGCGACGGTACGCTGGTCGATGGCCAGGCGAACATCTGCATCGCGATGGAGCGGGCATATGACGGCGACGGCCTGACCCCGCCCGACCGCCACGCCATTCGTCGCATCGTCGGGCTGAGCGTGCAGGATGCCGTCGCGGTGCTGTCCCCCGCGCTCGACGCCGCCGCGCACCTGCGGCTCGCAGAGGCGTTCAAGGCCCATTTTCAGGCGCTGCGCACCTCCGCGCTGTTCCAGGCGGAACCGCTGTACGAGGGGATTCGCGAGCTGCTCGCCGGGCTGGCGTCGGCGGGCTGGGTGCTGGGGGTCGCGACGGGCAAGTCGGATCGCGGCCTGCGCCTCGTGCTCGAACATCACGGGCTCGCCGACCATTTCGTCACGCTGCAGACCGCCGACCGGCACCCGTCGAAGCCGCACCCCGCGATGATCCATGCCGCCATGGCCCAAGCGGACGCGACGCCCGAGACGACGATCATGATCGGCGACACCAGCTATGACATGGCGATGGCGGTCGCGGCGGGCGTGCATCCGGTCGGGGTCGACTGGGGCTATCACGACCGCGACGAGCTGGTCGCGGCCGGCGCGCGCTTTGTCGCCGATCACGCCCGCGACCTCACCCGTTATCTGGAGCACGCATGAGCAGCGACGACGAGGAACGGGCCCGCAACCGATACTTCACCCTGGTCGGCGTGCACCTGGCGGCGACGGCGGGCGCGGTGTTCGGGCTGGTCATCGTCGGCCGTGCCGCCGCGTTCGAGACGCGGTTGCTGGGCGCGGCGATCCTGCTCGCGGCGGTCTATGTCATGGCGGTCGTCCCGCGCAGCCTGGCGCGGCGGTGGCGCACGCCGCCGGGCGCATGAAGCGCTTCTGGCGATCGGTCACGGTCGCGGATGCCGGGGCGGGCTGGCAGGTGCGGCTCGACGACCGCACGGTCAACACGCCGGGGCGCGTGCCGCTGGCGCTGCCGACCGAACGACTGGCCGATGCGGTCGCGCGCGAATGGGACGCGGTCGGCGATCGGATCGATCCCGCCGCCATGCGGCTTACCGGCCTCGCCAACGCGGCGATCGACCGGATCGCGCCTGATCCCGCCGGGTTCGCGGCGGGCATCGCGGCCTATGCGGCGAGCGACCTGCTCTGCTATCGCGCCGATGCGCCGCCGCCGCTGGTCGCGCGCCAGCAGGCGGTGTGGGACCCGCTGCTCGACTGGGCGCGCCGGCGTTACGACGTGCATTTCGTCGTCACCACCGGCGTGATGCATGTCGATCAGCCGGCGGCGACCCTGGTGCGGTTGAGCGATGCGGTTGCGGCACGGCCGGCATTCGTGCTGGCGCCGCTGGCGTCGCTGGTGCGGCTGAGCGGATCGCTGGTGATCGGGCTGGCGCTCGCCGAAGGCGCGGTGGATGCGGCGACCGGCTGGGCCGCGGCGCAGGTCGACGAGGACTGGCAGACCGAGCAATGGGGCGAAGACAGCCTGGCCGCCGAGGCGCGGGCGGGGCGGCGGATGGATTTTGATGCGGCGGTGCGGTTCCTGGCGCTGCTCGAAGATCGGGCATGAGGCGCATTCGCCCGTCACCCCGGCCTCGTATCGGGGTGAGGGCGATCTGGTTCAGTGCCAAAGCAAGGATGATTGCATCGCGGCCGGAGACCCATGTCTCACGACTTGGGCCGGTTACTTCATCAATTCGCGGATGAAGCCGATCAGGCCGGGCTGGCGCGACCGCTTCATGCGTTCGGTGACCAGGATCTGGCGGACCTTTTCAAAGCAGCGATCGACATCGTCGTTGACGAGCACATAGTCATAGCCGTCCCAATGGCTGACCTCGGCCGCGGCACGTGCCATGCGGGCATCGATGACCTCCGCGCTGTCGGTGGCGCGCGCGGTCAGCCGGCGGCGCAGCTCCGCCATCGACGGCGGCAGGATGAAGACGCGCACGACGTCGCCGCCCTTCAGCTGGAACAGCTGCTGCGCGCCCTGCCAGTCGATGTCGAACAGCACGTCCTGCCCGAGCGTGAGCATCGCTTCGACCTGCGCGCGCGGCGTGCCGTAGCGGTGGCCGAAGACATGCGCCCATTCCAGAAAGGCGTGTTCCGCCACCATCTGCTTGAAGCGGTCGGTCTCGATGAAATGATAATCCTGGCCGTCGACTTCGCCCGGCCGTATCGGGCGGGTCGTCGCGGACACCGACATGCCGAGTCCCGGTTCGGCGTCGAGGAGCTTGCGCGCGATCGTCGACTTGCCCGCGCCCGATGGCGAGGACAGGACGAACAGCACGCCGCGGCGATGAAAGCCGTGCGGATCGGGTTCGGGGACGAAGGCCATGCGCGCCCTTGCCGTGTGCAGGGGCCGCTCGTCAAGCTGCCAGCACGATGGGTCGCCCCGGCGCAGGCCGGGGCCTCCATCCACTGTCGCGCAACATTTGCCAGAGGCCCCGGCCTACGCCGGGGCGACGTAAGGGTTTAGCCGGGGCGACGTGTGGGTTGCGCCGGGGCGACCGCGCGGATCAGCGACGTCGGCGCGCCTTGTGGCGGTCATAGGCCTTTTTCGCGACATAGCCGCCGCCGATCACCATGCCCAGCGGCCCCATGCGGCGCAGCAACCCCGCCGCCGCCCAGCCCAGCGCCGCGCCCTTTACGCCGCCGCTGCCGTCGCGTCGATCGATCTCGCGCCCGACAAGCGCGCCGATCACATGCCTGATCATCCTTCACCTCCGCCAAACAGCCGGTCGCCGGCCTGTCCGATGCCACGCAGCACCGCCCAGCCGACAAAATAGGTGACCGCGACCGGAATCGCCACCTTGAGGACGTTGGCAGTGACGGCGCCGATGATCGCGCCGTCGGCGACGCCGTCCTCGCCGCTCATCCCGTCGATCGCGCCGCCGATCAGCGCGCCAATGGTGGTTGCACCCAAAACCGGTCTCCTTGAATTGCTGGTCCCGCCGTCAACGCGCCAGCCGTCGGCGGGTTCAATTGCCGACCATCGTCTCGGGACGCACCACGCGGTCGAAGGTCGCCGCGTCGACCAGGCCAAGCGCCAGCCCCGCCTCCTTGAGCGTCAGGCCATGCGCATGGGCATGCTTGGCGATCTTTGCCGCATTGTCATAGCCGATCTCGGGCGCGAGCGCGGTGACCAGCATCAGCGACCGGTCGCGCAGCTCGGCGATGCGCGCTTCATTGGCGACGAGGCCGTCGACGCAGTGATCGGCGAAGCTGCGCATCCCGATCGCCAGCAGCTCGATCGAGCGCAGCACCGCCGCGCCGATCATCGGCTTGAACACATTGAGCTCCAGATGCCCCTGCATGCCGCCGACGGTCACCGCCTGATGATTGCCGATCACTTGCGCTGCGACCATCGTCAGCATTTCGCACTGGGTCGGATTGACCTTGCCCGGCATGATCGAGCTGCCGGGTTCGTTGGCGGGCAGGTCGATCTCGCCCAGCCCCGATCGCGGGCCCGAGCCGAGCAGCCGGATGTCGTTGGCGATCTTCGTCAGCGCGACCGCCAGCGTCGCCAGCGTCGATGACAGATGGACGAGCGGGTCGTTGGAGGCGAGTGCCTCGAACTTGTTGTCGGCGGTGCGGAAGGGCAGCCCGGTCAGTGCGGCGATTTCCGCCGCGACGGCGGTGTCGAAGCCCGGCGGCGCGTTGAGCCCCGTGCCGACCGCGGTGCCGCCCTGCGCCAGCGCGGTCATGCCGTGCATCACCGCTGGTTCGATCCGCGCACGACAGCGATAGAGCTGGTGGACATAGCCCGAAAACTCCTGCCCCAGCGTGACCGGGGTCGCATCCTGAAGGTGCGTGCGGCCGATCTTGATGAGGCCCGCCCACGCCTTCGCCTTCACATCGAGTGCGTCGTGCAGCCGGTCGAGTGCGGGCATCAGGTCGCGCGTCGCGGCGATCGCGGCGGCGATGTGCAGGGCGGTGGGGAAGCTGTCGTTCGACGACTGGCTCATGTTGACATGGTCGTTGGGGTGCACGGGTGACTTGCCCCCGCGCCTGCCGGTCAGCGCCTCGTTCGCGCGGCCGGCGATCACCTCGTTGACGTTCATGTTGCTCTGGGTCCCGCTGCCCGTCTGCCAGATGACCAGCGGGAACTGGTCGTCGAGCACCCCGTCCGCGACTTCGACGGCTGCCGCCTCGATCGCGTCGGCGACGGCGGGATCGAGCCCGTGCGCACGGTTCACGCGTGCCGCCGCCTGCTTGATGCGGGCGAGCGCGTGGATGATGCCGATCGGCATGCGTTCGTGCGCGGGGAAGGGAAAATTGCCGATCGACCGCTGCGTCTGCGCGCCCCAATAGGCGTCGGCCGGAACCTCGATCGATCCGATCGAGTCGCTCTCGGTACGCGTCGCGCTCATGGCATTCTCCCGTGGCTGGCCCGCGCCCAAGCTGGGGTCGCGCGCCGGCTTCGCCAAGGCGCGGGCTTGCGATTGTTTGCCGCGCCGATCGCGTGTTGCCCGCGCGCGGCACGCGGCATAGGACGGCGGTCATGGCGCGCGCGATGCTCACCCTGCTGGTCCTGCTGATCACGGTCGGCTGCGAGCGCCGCCCCGACAATGTGCCGGTGGTGGTCAGCGTCGTCGGCGGGCGCGCCGGCCTGGTCGAACCGTCGCAGCGCGACATGACCGAGCCGCAGCGCGTCCTGGTCGGCGCGACCGCGCAGGGGCTGGTCCGCTTCGACGCCAATGGCCAGGTCGAGCCGGGGCTGGCCGAACGCTGGATCATGATCGACGACGGCACCAGCTACATCTTCCGGCTGGGCGAGGCGGAATGGGCCGACGGCAGCCGCGTGACGGCGGGCGACGTGGTCGCGGTGCTCAACCGCGCGATCGCCGAAGGATCGGCCAACCGGCTCCAGCCCTTCCTCGCCAACATCAACGAGGCGGTCGAAATGACGCCGCAGATCGTCGAGCTGCGCCTGAGGCGGCCGGTGCCCAATTTGTTGCAGCTGCTCGCCCAGCCCGAGCTGGCGATCATCCGCGCGCGCGGGCTGACCGGCAGCGGGCCGTTCCGCGTGGCCGAGCGCGAGGGCGGCAGCCTGGTGCTCAGCCCGGTGTTCGACCCGGTCGCCAATCCCGATGCGGCCGAGCCGCAGCCCGAGGACCTGGTGCGCCTGCGTGGCGAGCGCGCGGCGCTGGCGATCGCCCGCTTCGCCGCGCTCGCCTCCGACCTCGTGCTGGGCGGCAGCTATCTCGACTGGCCGCTGCTCGGCCTGGCCGAGCTGCCGCCGCGCAGCGTGCGCACCGATCCCGCCGCCGGGCTGTTCGGCTTTGCCGTCATCGGTCGCCAGGGTTTCCTGGCGTCCAGCACCGCGCGCGAGGCGGTGGCGATGGCGATCGACCGGCCGCGGCTGCTCGCCCAGTTCCGCCAGGACTGGGCCCCGGCGGAGACGATCCTGCCCGAGCCGCTCGATTCCGCCGCGCCGCCCGCCGAGCCGAGCTGGCGGTCGCTCAATTACGACATCCGGCTGGCACTGGCGCGCACGCGGGTGAACAACTGGGCGGCCGACCAAGGCGCGCCGGCGATCCGCATCGCGCTGCCCGACGGGCCGGGCGCCAACCTGGTCTGGGGTGCGGTTGCCGCTGACCTGCGCGCGGCGGGGATGCGACCCCAGCGGGTCGGGATGCGTGCCGCCGCCGACCTGATCCTGATCGACCTGGTTGCGCCGACCGACACCGCGCGCTGGTATCTGACGTCGGCGTGCGTGCGCTGTGCCGACGACGCGGCGACGCTGATCGATGCGGCACGCGACGCGACGACGACCGACGCCAAGCGCCAGCGCCTGGCGGAAGCGGACGCGGCGCTGACTGCGGATGCCGCCTTCATCCCGATCGCGCGACCGCTGCGTTGGTCGCTGGTCGCGCCGCGGCTGCGCCAGTGGCAGGGCAATGCGCGCGGGTGGCATCCGTTGAATCGATTGCGCGCCGACCCCAATTAGAGGGTATGGCCAAACCCAACCCCGTCGACCCCGCTACCCTGGACCGCATCGCCGCCGCATTGCAGGTCGGCACCGACCCGGCATCGGTCCGGCGTCGGGTCGAGGCGATCGAGCGCGTGCTCGAACGCGCCTTCACCATCCCGGGCACGCAGCAGCAGTTCGGGCTCGACGCGCTGCTCAGCCTGTTGCCCGTCGGCGGCAGCTTCATCGCCGCCGCGATGGGCAGCTATATCCTTTGGGAAGCGCGCAATCTGGGGCTCAGCCGGCTTCAGATGGCGCGGATGGCGGGCAATGTCGGTTTCGACTGGTTGCTGGGCCTGATCCCGGTCGTCGGCGCGGTGCCCGACCTGTTCTTTCGATCCAACAGCCGCAACCTGAAGATCATCCGCCGTCATCTGGACAAGCATCATCCGGCGACGGTCACGATCCAGGGCTAGCGCGCGTTCACTGACGCGCGGAACGGATCAGCGGCTGCGCCAGATGCGCAGCCGTCCGCCCGTTGGCTGGCGTTGGTGCGCGGGACAGGCGCGATAGCGAAAGCGCGTGTCGAGGCAGACCCACAGCTCGTCGAGCCACCCGCCTTTCGCGGTCGTCACCCGCATCATGTCGGCCCGCAGCCCCGGATTGGCGCGCGCGACCGCGGTGGCGAATTGCGCGACGGTCAGGTCTCGACGCCGCGACAGCGCGTCCATGTCGGGATAGCGCAGCCGTGCGTAGAGCCGCGTCGCCCGCCCGAAATAGGCCGCCGCGCCACCGTCCATGCAGCTCCCATGTTTGGCCCATTCGTGCTGAAGCAGCTGGACCGAAGGGGTCGCGCACAGATTGGCGCGCACGACCGGCTCGCTCAGCAGCGGCACGGCCCGGCAATATTGCGGCCATACCCGGTCGCGACCGTCAGGCCACAGCCCGTGGAGCGTGAAGCCGAAGCGGTTGCCCGCGCCGCACTGGAACCGGTCGTTCCTGTCGCGTGCATTCTCGCGGCAATATTGCGGCGCCCAGCTGAGCGCGAGCGTGTAGCCGCCGATCGGGACGACCCGGCGCGGCGTCCGCGCATCGGGCCCGTCGGGGCGCGGACGCGGCAGATCGGCAGGGATCGCGCAGCGATAGGCCTGGGCCAGTGCGCTCCCCGGCGCAAGGAGCACGCATGCGGCCATCGCCGCGATCGCGGCGCGCCGGATCACGTCCGCGGCTCGACATCCGGCTGCGCGTCGGACGCGAACCAGGTGACAGTGTCGCGGCGGAACAGGCACAGCAGCGACGCGACCGCGAATACCCATGAGATGATGTTGACCACGGTCGACGGCCCGAACACGAACATGTCGGACAGCGCGGTATTCAGGAACAGGCCGGCGCTGATGAAATACAGCACCGCCATCACCCAGCGCGCGGTGTTGTTGCCGCGCCGCGCGATCAGCAGCCACAGCAGGAACGACAGGCCGAGATTGATGACGATGCCGATGATCAGCAACGGCGTCGCCAGCGCGGCGATGTTGGGATCGGCGCTGAGCTGTTCGCGCACGGGACCCCAGGCCAGCAGCGTCGCCACGATGCCGAGCAGGACGCTGATCCAGAACAGGCGTTCGAACAGGATGATCGACTTGGGACGGGACACGCGCGACTCCCCATAGCGTGACGGTAACATGAATACTAACTTCACCGCGTTGCGCGGCAAGCCGCAAACCTAATTGAAGTCGAGTCCGATATCGGCGGCCGGCGCGGATTGGGTCAGCCGCCCGACGCTGACATAGGTGACGCCCGTTTCGGCGATCGCGCGGATCGTGTCCAGTCGTACCCCGCCCGATGCCTCGGTCGGCACGCGGCCCGCGACCAGGTCGACGGCGCGGCGCAGCGTCGCCAGGTCCATATTGTCGAGCAGCAGGTGGGTTGCGCCTGCATCGATCGCGGGCGCGATCTGTTCGGTCCGGTCGACCTCGACGATGATGCGTGTGATCCCCGCCGTGACGGCGCGGTGCACCGCCTCGCCCACCGATCCGGCGACGGCGACATGATTGTCCTTGATCATTGCGGCGTCCCACAGGCCCATGCGATGATTGGTCGCGCCGCCCATGCGGGTCGCATATTTCTCCAGCACGCGCAGCCCCGGCAGCGTCTTGCGCGTGTCGAGCAGGGTCGCGCCCG
Organism: Sphingomonas sp. CCH21-G11; assembly: GCF_001555965.1. Taxonomy (GTDB): domain Bacteria; phylum Pseudomonadota; class Alphaproteobacteria; order Sphingomonadales; family Sphingomonadaceae; genus Sphingomonas. Next base: position 41,510 of record NZ_LSHX01000028.1, on the reverse strand, counting down.
TGCCCGCGATCGCATCGACATAGGCGCGCGCCAGCGTCGCGACGCCCGACAGATGCTGGACGGTGTTGAGCGCGCTCCGTTCGGCGGTCAGCATCGCGCGCGCATTGCCCGACAGGCGCATCAGGTGCGTGCCGGCCGGAACCGCATCGCCGTCGGCGACCAGGCGCGTGATCGCCATGTCGGGCTGGATCGCGCGGAAGAACGCCTCAGCGAGTTCAAGTCCCGCGACGACGATCGCATCGCGGCTGGACATCACGCCGTCGAAGCGCGCGTCGGCGGGAATGACCGCGGCCGACGTGATGTCGCCGATCGCGCCCAGATCCTCGGCCAGCGTCGCGGCGACGAACGCGTCGCGGTCAAACCCCGCCAGAGTCATCGATGCTTTCATGCTGCGTCCCCCGTCCGCGAACCGCGCCCTGATAGGCAAGTTGCGCCAGATCGCCAGCCTGAAACGGCTTGCGCAGCAAATGAGTGTCGGCGTCCATCACCGCGTCCAGCGCGGCGCTGTCCGAAAACCCGCTGACCAGGATGATCGGCAGGTTCGGTGCGGTCTGGCGCACCCGGCGCACCACCTCGGCCCCGTTCATCTCGGGCATCGCGAAGTCGACGACCATCAGCGCCGGGTCGCTTTCGCGCAGCGCGGCCAGCCCCGGTGCGCCGCCGTCAAAGGCCTCGACCCGATAGCCAAGCTGGTCGAGCGTGTCCGCGATCACCTGGCGCACGCCATCATCGTCGTCGATCACCATCACCCGCACATCGTCGTGCGGCGCGCGCGGCGCGGGTGTCTCGCTGGCGAGGTTGAGGCTCGGGACGTCAAGCAGTTCGGTCTCCTGGTCGCGCCGCAGCAGGATGGTGACGGTCGTGCCCTGTCCAGGCCGGGTGTCGATGTGAAGCGCACCGCCCGACTGCTTGGCGACGCCATAGACCATGCTGAGGCCCAGGCCTGTGCCCTTGCCGACCCCTTTGGTCGTGAAGAACGGATCGAGCGCGCGCCGTGCGACTTCGGGAACCATGCCCGAGCCCTGATCGGTGACGCGGATCGCCACATATTCGCCCGGCTCGACCCCGGGTGCCTCGCCGAACCGGATCCGGGTACGCTGGGTCGAAATGGCCAGCGTGCCGCCGTCGGGCATCGCGTCGCGCGAATTGATCGCGAGATTGAGGATCGCGAGCTCGAGCTGGGTACGATCCGCCAGCACCGTGCTTTCCTGACCCTCCAGCCGGGTCTCTAGCCGGATCGTCGGCGTCAGGCTGCGCTGGATCAGATCATGCATGCCGCCGATCAGCGCGTTCACCTCGACCGGGCGCAGCTCCATCCGCTGGACGCGCGAAAAGGCGAGCAGCTGGTGAGTTAGACGGGCGCCCCGCTCGACCGCACCGATCGCGTTCTGCGTCCAGCGCTTGACCGCGTCGAGCCGGTCCGGCTGCTGGCGGATGAGCTCCAGATTACCGGCGACCGCCTGAAGCAAATTATTGAAGTCATGCGCGATTCCGCCAGTCAGCTGGCCGATCGCGTCGATCTTCTGCGCCTGGACCAGCGCCTCTTCGGCGCGTTCGCGCTCGCCAATCTGTGCCTTGAGCTCGGCAAGCGCCGTGTCGCGCTGCTCGACCATGCTGGCCAGCTCCTGGTTGGCCAATCGCAGCTGCTGGGACGAGGGGATGGCGAGCAGCCGGGGGATGAGCATCCACAACAGGATGGCGGTCGGCACCGATGCCGCCGCGGTCACCAGCTTGATCAGCGCTTCCAGCCCGTAATCGCCGTGCCACAGGTTCCAGATCGCGATCAGATGCGATGTCCCGCAGGCGAGAATGAACAACGCGAACAGCCAGAAGATCGCGCCGAACTGAAGGTCGCGGCGGCGCCGGACGAAGCTGACCAGGGCGACGGGGATCGAGAAATAGGACGCCGCGATCAGACCGTCGGAGATGACATGGGTCCAGACCAGTTCCGGCTGCCACAACAGGCAGTAGCCGTGCGGCGCGAATTCGCCGGCTAACAGTCGGTCGACATAATTCTGCATGGCTTGTCCCCGCCCCATCAGGCCCAAGCGGCCCCCGGCGCCAGCATCACATGGGTCGGGATAACAAGCTAGAAGCTAATTCAAAACATGAGCTTAACGTAGTCGAAGCCGTCAGTCGCCGCTGATCCTGACCGGCCCCAGGTCACCGAGCCCGACCGTGCCGCTGGCCATGGCCAGCATCCGGTCGAGCGAGGTCTTGGCCTTGAGGCGCAGCTCTTCCTCGATCTCGATCCGCGGCTCGAGGTCGCGCAGCGCGACGTAGAGCTTCTCGATCGTGTTGAGTGCCATGTACGGACAGATGTTGCAGTTGCAGTTGCCGTCGGCACCCGGCGCGCCGATGAAGGTCTTTTCCGGCACCGCCTTTTCCATCTGGTGGATGATGTGCGGTTCGGTGGCGACGATCAGCGTGTCGCCGGGCATCGTCTTGGCGTACTCCAGAATGCCGCTGGTCGATCCGACATAATCGGCGTGATCCAGAATGTGGGCCGGGCATTCCGGGTGCGCGGCAACGGGCGCGCCGGGGTGCTGCGCCTTCAGCTTCAGCAGCTCGGTTTCGCTGAACGCTTCGTGGACGATGCACACCCCCGGCCACAACAGCATGTCGCGCCCGGTCTTGCGCTTCAGGTAGCCGCCGAGATGCTTGTCGGGGCCGAAGATGATCTTCTGCTCCGACGGGATCTGGCTCAGGATCTTTTCCGCGGATGAACTGGTGACGATCACGTCCGACAGCGCCTTCACCGCGGCCGAGCAGTTGATGTAGGTGAGCGCGATGTGATCGGGATGCTGGGCGCGGAACGCGGCGAACTGTTCGGGCGGGCAACTGTCCTCAAGGCTGCAGCCGGCGTCCATGTCGGGCAGCACGACGATTTTCTGCGGGCTCAGAATCTTGGCGGTTTCCGCCATGAAGCGCACGCCGCAAAATGCAATGACGTCGGCGTCGGTCTCCGCCGCGCGGCGCGACAGTTCCAGGCTGTCGCCGACGAAATCGGCGATGTCCTGCAATTCGGGACGCTGGTAGTAATGCGCCAGGATGACGGCGTTGCGCTCACGCCGCAGTCGGTCGATCTCCGCCAGCAGGTCGAGCCCGCCCAGCGATCCGCCCATGCCGTTGCGTGCGTCCATGTCCCGTACCCCGCATTGCCAGAACGGCCCACATGGCCGCCCGGCGCGCGCTAATCAAGGGCGCGCGGGCGGAGGCGGGGCAAAGGCGAGCGGGGCGGCCGACGCGCCGGGATGCCCGGCGGTGACGGCTGCGAAGATCGCGTCGCCGACCGGGCTGCGCACGATCAGCTCGCCGACCCCCAGCGTGCCGAGCAGCACCGCCACGCTCCACCACCATGCCGGGTGCACCCGTCCCTCGACCCGCCGATCGCGGATCATGCCCGCGATCGGGAAGACGAGCGCGACCAGCGCCGCGATCTGGAATGCCCAGGGGATCATCAGCGGCATCGGCAGCATGCGCCCGAAGCCCGGCCCCAGGATCATCGTCATCGCCCCCAGGTGCAGCCGCGCGTGCCAGTCGGTACGGTGGCGGTTGACGATCGCGGCTGCGGTGAGCCCGGCAAAGGCGAAGATCGTCATCGGATTGACGATCAGGAAATATTGCGGCTGGAAGAAGAAGGGCGTGAGACCCGCCTGCGTCTTCACGATGATGACGCCGACCCCCGCGATCAGCATCGCGATCACCCATCCCGCGCCGATCCAGCCGAGCGCGCGATGCAGCGCGATCGATCCGCGCGACGCGAGCAGCGTCTGGGTGACGAGCAGCGCGACCCAGCCGAAGAAGATCATGCCATGTGCGTGGGTGAGCATGGGCGCGTCGAAGCTCGATCGCCCGGCGAGATATTGCGTGGCGAACCCCGCCACCAGCACCAGCGCCATCAGCAGCGCCATCGTGACGAAGAAGCGCGCGTCGCGCGGTACGGCGACCGGTGACGCGGAGAAGGCTGTGGCCATTTTGCATCCCCCCGAATGACTGCGCGCGCCTATAGCGCAATCGCGGGCCGGGCGACAGTCGTCCGCGTGCGCGCTTAGCGCGCCTGGCGGTCGGCCAGCACCTGCTGGATCGATCGCGTCACGTCCCAGCGTTCGTCGTCGCCGGGCACGGGTTCGTCGGGAAAGAACGCCTCGACGCGCGCATCGACGCCGGCGGCGCGCAGCGGCAGGGCAAAGCTGCGCTCGACCGCGCGGCGGGTGGCATCGCGCGCCAGCTTCATCGGCACCGGCTCGCCCGCCTGGCGGACCAGTTCCGCCTGGCCGGCGCGGCGATTGGCGGCATCGAGCCGCGCCTCCGCATCGGTGATCGCCAGCAGGATGCCGCCGCCATCATATTCGCGGATCTGGGTCAGGTCGATCTGCGGGCCGACGATGGCGACAGGGGGCAGGCGCACGCGCATCGTCCGAGTGGGCGCGTCCCAGGCGATATCGTCCGGGCCGAGCTCGGCCATGTCGATCTCGTACCGGACCAGCCCCGGCAGGATCAGCGTGCGTTCGGCGGACAGGCCCAGCCGGGTCTGACGCGACGTCACCACCGCGACATAGCGCGCGGCAAAGGCCGACAGCCGGTTCTGTTCGCGCAGCCCCTGCAGGCTGGCGCTGGCGATCGTCACCGGATCGGGATCGAGCCGCTGCTCGACGCTTCGCCCGACCAGCCAGACCGCAGCTGCGCCGGCCAGCGCGATCAGGACCAGCAGGCCGGCGGCGCCGACCAGCGCGCGGCTTACGCGACCCCCCGCCATCGATCCTCCTGTCCGACCACCAACCCGCGATTTTCCAGGTCGATCAGGTGGGCGAGCACCGATCGCCCCGCCGCGCCGTGCAGCCGGGGATCGAGTCCGGCATACATCTGCGCCACCATGTCCGGGATGGCGCGGGGCGCGTCGCGCAACAGGCGCAGGATCTGGCCCTCGCGCTGCTTGCGGTGCCCGATCATGCCGCGCACCAGCCGCTGCGGCCGGTCGATCGCGTCGCCATGCGCGGGGTAATAGATGCGGTCGTCGCGCGTCATCAGCCGCTCCAGGCTGGCCATATAGGCCGCCATGTCGCCGTCCGGCGGCGAGACGACGCTGGTCGACCACGCCATGACGTGATCGCCGGTGAACAGCGCGCCGCTTTCGATCAGCGCGTAGCAGAGATGGTTGGATGTGTGCCCCGGCGTCGCGACCGCGCGCAGCGTCCAGCCGTCGCCCGCCACCTCCTCGCCATCCGCCAGCACGCGATCCGGCGCATAGGCCGGGTCGAACGCGGCGTCGGCGCGCGGCCCGGCATCGTCGAGCGACAGCGGTGCGCAGCCGACGATGGCGGCCCCGGTCCGCGCGCGCAGCGGGGCGGCGGCGGGGCTGTGGTCGCGGTGGGTGTGGGTGCACAGGATGGCCGCGATCCGGCGCGAACCCGCCGCCGCCACGATCGCGTCGACGTGCGCGGCGTCGTCAGGACCCGGATCGATTACCGCGACGTCGGCGGCACCGGTCGCGCCGACGACATAGGTCTGGGTACCCCAATAGGTGTAGGGTGACGGATTGGGCGCCAGCACGCGCGCGACCAGCGGCTCGACCTGCACCGCGACGCCAAAGGGGGGCTCGCTCATATCAACGGAGATGGCCGTTCGGCCGGCGGCTGGCAAGGGCGCGCCGCGCGCCGCGCGCGCGAAAAAGGACGGGGCCGGCTCCGCGCACGAAGGAAGATGGAGCCGGCCCCGGTTGCGACGACGGCCGGCCATGGGGTGCCCCGCCGCCGCGCTGTCCCCTCCCCAGGGGAGGCGGAAAGCGTGTCGATCAGTCCTCGTCGCCGTCGATCTTCTCGGCCTGAAGCTCCTTCAGTGCCTGATCGATGCCGGCCAGCGCCTCGCGCCGCTGTTCCTCGCTGAGCTCGGACTGATGTTCGATGGTGTTGCGCGCATGCTTCAGGCCCCACATCGCGCTCTGGATGCCCATGCGCGCCGAATTAAGCGCGAAGACGCGGGTGCGCTCGGCCTTGCCGGCGGCATCCTTCGCCATCCACTCGATCCGATCCTTGCAGATGATCGTCGCGGGCTTCTTGGCGCCGCCCTCGCCGGTTTGCAGGTGGATGACCGGGGCCTTGCCCTTGCCGCAATCGCGTTCGACGATCTCGGGCAGGTTCCGTTCCACTTCCCGGGCGAGCCGTTCGGCATCGACGGCCTTCAGCGCCGCCGAGTCCGCCAGCTTGCGCAGTTCGGCGATGTCCTTCCCGTCCATGGTCATGAACGTCGTATGCTCCTCGCCCTCGGGCGTGCGGACCACGACGAAGCGGCGCTCGATCTTCTTGATCTTCTCCGGGGCTTCCGGGGCCTCGGGCGCCTCAGTCGCTTCGGGCGCGGCCGCCGGGGCGGGCGGAGCCGGCGGGGCGGACTGCAGCGCGACCGCCGACAGCCGCGTCAGATCGGCGCCGATCGTGGCGCTCACCCGCTCGCGGACCCGCTCGGCCGCGGCGGTGCCGGACGCGGTGACGAACAGTCCGGCCATCGCCAGTGTCGTCAGGCTGAGCGTGCCGCCCACCAGCTGGCCGCGAGTCATCTTCCTGTGCTTTGTCAGCATCTTCAGTCTCCCTTTGATGTCGTTTATGGTATGGAGGTGGCAGGCAGCCGACACCGCGCCGCCATGCGCTGATTTGACGATCGCGCGACCATAGGCGTGGCGCAGGTCGGGCGCGCGGCCGGCCAGGACATAGGCGTCGCAGGCCATTTCCTGATCGGCGCGGAACGCCTTGAACGCGCGCCAGGCCAGCGGGTTGAACCAGTGGAGCGCGAGCATCGCCAGCGCCACCCAGTTGGCGACGAGGTCGCCGCGCTGGTGGTGGGTCAGCTCGTGCGCCAGCGCCAGGTTGCGCTCGACCGGATCGTAACGCTCGGCGAAGTCGCGCGGAAAGGCGACATATTTGCGCCAGATGCCGAAGGCGAGCGGGCCGCTGGTCGCCGCGGTCTCGATCACCGTCACCCGTCCGTCGGCGACCAGGCGCTTGCGCCGCGCCTGGGCATGGACCCGCGCGCAGAAGCGGCTGTGCGAGACGAGATGATAGGCGAGAAACGCGACTGCGCCGACCAGCCAGAGCGCACCGACCAGGACTGCGATGCTCGGCCCCTGCGGCGTGGCGACGGGGGGCAGCACCGCGATCTCGACCGGGCCGTGGGCCATCGCGATCTTCGCGTCCAGGATCGACTGGCGGGCGAGCTCCAGCGACAGATGCGCGGGATTGAGCACGCCGACCGCGACGCCGCTGTCGCTCATGCCGCTGACCGCCGGCGCGATCAGCTGGCTGAGCCGCCAGTCGCCGGGCAGGGGCGGCAGGAACAGCCGCAGCACCGGCAGCGCCCACAGCGCATAGGCGACCGAAGGGCCGAAGGCGCGGCGCACCGGATCGCGCAGCACGAGGACGAGCAGCATCAGCAGGCTGGAGGCGATCAGCGCCTCGACGATCCACGCGATCATTGTTTCAGCTCCTTCAGCAGGGCCTCGATCTCGGCAATGTCCTGGTCGGTCAGCGCGTCGCGCTCGGCGAGGTGCGCGACCAGCGGGGTCAGCCGGCCGCCGAACAGCCGGTCGATGAAGCGGCGCGATTCGCCCTCGACATAATCCTCCCGCGCAACCAGCGGGCGATAGAGGTAGCGGCGACCATCGGCCTCATGCGCGATCACGCCCTTGGACAACAGCCGGCCGAGCAGCGTCTTCACCGTGTTGGCGGTCCAGTCGCGCGCCGGCGCGACGCGGTCGACGACATCCTGGGCGGTGAGCGGACTTTCGTCCCACAACACCTCCATCACGCTATGTTCGGCGTCGCTGATCCGTTCCTGCGTCATCTGTTCGTTTCACCCCATCCGGCCAATCGACTCGCGGCCTGTCGACCACAGCCGTAATCGTCTTGATTACATCTGTAGTCAACCGGCTGAACCGCGAATGAACGAAACGGTCGGGAAATGACCGGATGGCGACGAACGGCAGGGCCGGGGGTCAGTCGCGGCGGTTCGGGAGGCGCTGTCGGTGGGGTTTACAGCCGGGGCACGGCCGGGCGGGGCGTTAACGATCGCAAACCGCATCTGGCCGTCATTCGTGCCAATTGGCACGGATGGTGCGGGACAGGGGGACAGCCGAGCGCAAGGACGGCTTCAATCCGGCGGGCCGATGCCCCCCCGATCTCCGTATCGGCCCGCCATCCCGCTTCATTCGACGATCAAGCGCCCGCCGGAGCAGGCGGGTACGTTCAGCCCTGCGCCTTCGCGCCGAGCAGCTCGGCGAGCTCGCCCGATTCGTACATTTCCATCATGATGTCGGAGCCGCCGACGAACTCGCCCTTCACATAGAGCTGGGGGATGGTCGGCCAGTCGGAATATTCCTTGATCCCCTGGCGGATGCCCTGATCCTGGAGCACGTCGACGCTTTCAAACGGCGTGTCGAGATGCTGGAGGATGGCGACCGCGCGGCTGGAAAAGCCGCATTGGGGAAATAGCGGGCTGCCCTTCATGAACAGCACCACGTCATTGGTCTTCACGATCCCGTCGATCCGGGCCTGTGCGTCGTCGGTCATGTCACTTCACTCCTGTACCGGCGCGGCGGTGGTCAGTTGCAGCGCGTGCAGCACGCCGCCCATCCGCCCGCCCAGCGCCGCATAGACGGCCTGGTGCTGCTTGATCCGGGGCAGCCCCCGAAAGGTTTCGCTGACGACGCGCGCGGCATAATGATCGCCGTCGCCGGCAAGGTCGGTGATCTCGACCCGAGCATCGGGAATGCCCGCGACGATCAGCGCCTCGATCTCTGCGGCCGCCATCGGCATGGCTATTTGGCTTCCATCAGCTGGCGGCGGGCTTCGACCTCCATGTCGGCCAGCGCCGCGCGCACCGTCGCATCGTCGATCGCGACGCCGGCGGCGGTCAGGTCGGCGATCAGCTTGCGCACCACATCCTCGTCGCCGGCTTCCTCGAAATCGGCCTGGACGACCGCGGTCGCATAGGCTTCGGCTTCCTCGCGCGTCAGCTTCATCTGCTGCGCGGCCCATTGCCCGACCAGGCGGTTGCGCCGCGCGTGCACGCGGAACAGCATCTCCTCGTCGCGGGCGAATTTCGCCTCGAAAGCCCGTTCGCGGTCGTCAAAAGTGGTCATCGGTCAGCAGCGCCCCATGATGGATGTTCCGCCCCGGAAATAGGCACCGTGCCGGAGAAGCGCAACGGCGCGTGGGTGGTTAGAGGGTGACCCGCGCTTTTCGTCACCCCGGGCCCTTCGACAAGCTCAGGAGAGCCTTGAGCCGGGGTCCCGCTGTTTCTCGCGCCGATCAGGCAGCGGGACCCCGGCGCAAGGCCGGGGTGACGGTAAAATCATTGAAATGGCGAGGACTTTAGACCACGCCTCAGCCGCCGACGCGGACCACCAGCTTGCCGATCGCGTCGCGCGACGCCATCTTCGCGATCGCCCGGCCGCCCTCGGCGAAGTCGAAGATGTCGGTGACGCGCGGGCTGATCCTGCCGTCCGCCCACAGCCGGAACAGGTGATCGACATGCGCCTGGTTGGCGGCGGGATCGCGCGCGGCGAACGCGCCCCAGAACACGCCGCACACGTCGCAGCTTTTGAGCAGCGTCAGGTTGAGCGGCAGCCGCGGGATGCCGGCGGGGAAGCCGACGACCAGATAGCGCCCCTCCCACGCGATCGAGCGCAGCGCAGGTTCGGCATAGTCGCCGCCGACCGGATCATAGATGACGTTCGCGCCGCCGGGGCCGGTCGCGGCCTTGAACTGGTCGGCCAGCGCCTTCGACTGGTCCTTGTCGAACGGCGCGCGGGCATAGACGATGACCTCGTCCGCACCGGCCGCGCGGGCGGCGTCGGCCTTGGCGTCGCTCGACACCGCCGCGACGACGCGTGCGCCGAATGCCTTGCCGAGCTCCACCGCCGCCAGCCCGACACCCCCCGCAGCGCCGAGCACCAGCAACGTGTCGCCGGCCTTCAGATGCCCGCGGTCGAGCAAGGCGTGGATGGTGGTCGCATAGGTGAGGAGCAGCGCCGCGCCGTCCTCGAAACCGCGCGCGTCGGGCAGGCGATAGAGGCGGCTTGCGTCGATCGCCATGCGTTCGACCAGCCCGCCATGGCCGACGGTCGAAATCACCCGGTCGCCGACCGCCCAGCCGGTCACACCCTCGCCGACCGACGAGACGACGCCCGCAATCTCGCTGCCCGGTGCAAAGGGGCGGGGCGGCTTGAACTGATATTTGTCCTCGATGATCAGGACGTCGGGATAGTTGATCGCACAGGCGCGGACATCGACCACCACTTGCCCCGCGCCCGCGACCGGATCGGGCAGCTCGGCCAGTTCCAGGGTTTCAGGTCCGCCCGGTTCCTTCGACAACAATGCCCGCATGTCCGCCTCTCCTGCCGATCCACGGGCGTGCATCGGCGACCGCGGATTCATATTTCGAAATCGCGGTATCCTTTGACAGGGTCAGCGCGATTTCGTCCAGCCCTTCCATCAGGCATTGGCGGCGAAACGGGTCGAGGGTGAAGGCGAAGCGGTCCTGAAAGGGCGTGGTGACGGTCATCGTCTCCAGATCGACAGTGATCGGCTGAGTACGGGCGACCTCGATCAGCCGGTCGATCGCTTCCTGCGGCAAGGCGACGGTGACGATCCCGTTCTTGAAGGCGTTGCCGGCAAAGATGTCGGAAAAGCTGGGCGCGATCACCGCGCGCACGCCCATGTCGTTGAGCGCCCAGGCGGCGTGCTCGCGGCTGGAGCCGCAGCCGAAATTGTCACCCGCGATCAGGATCGGCGCGCCGGCATATTCGGGATCATCGAAGACGTTGCCGGGCTCGGCGCGCACGGTCTGGAACGCGCCCTTGGCCAGGCCCGACCGGGTAATCGTCTTCAGCCATTCGGCGGGGATGATGACGTCGGTGTCGACATTGCTCGCGCCCCAGGGATAGGCGCGCCCGGCGACGGTGCGGACCGGCTCCATCACTCGGCCGCCCGGGGGAAGGCGGGCAGCTTGGCGATGTCGGCGGGCTCGTGCTGGATGATGACGGTGGCCTTCAGATTCTTCGCCATCGCCTTGAACCGGTGGATCGAGGCGAGCGTATCGGCGCGGTCGGTGTTGAAGGTGGGCACGCCGTCGCTGTCGTAATTTTCCTGGAAATGGCTGAGGTCGCCGGTCAGCAGGAACCGCTTGCCGCCGGCGAGGCGCACCAGCAGCCCGTGATGGCCCGGCGTATGGCCCGGCAGGTTGAGCATGACGACGCTGCCGTCGCCGAACACGTCCTTGTCGCCGCTGATCGGCTCGGCCTTGCCGGTGCCAGTGATCCAGTTGGCGACGGGGGCGGGGTTGGTGCCGGGCGCACCGGCCTTCAGCGCATCGAAATCGCCCTTGCCGATCATCAGCGTCGCGGCGGGGAAGCTGCCCGCCTGGCCGATATGGTCATAGTGATAATGGCTGATGCCGACCATCTTGACCGCGTCCGGCTGCACGCCAAGCTCGGCAAGCTGCTCGACCACCGTTTTGGTCACGGTGGCGGCGATCGGTGCCTTGGGGTCGATCGCCGCGCCCTTGAGCGCCGCGGGCAGGCCGGTGTCCCACAGCAGATAGTCGGCGCCATGCTGGATCAGATAGCAGCTCGACGTCAGCCGCTTCGACTGGCCGGTATAGGCCTGGGTGTCGGAAAAGACGTTGAGATTGTTGGCGACGACGCTGCCGCAATCGAGCCGCCACAGCTTGACCGGGGCGGGAGCGGCGGGAGGTGCCGTGGTCTGCCCGGCCAGCGGCGCGGCAAGTGCCAGCGCGGCGAGGGTGCCGAGCGTGGAGGTCGCGATGTGCCGCATGGTCATTCTCCTGTTGGTGTGTGGCAGATGGTAAAATGGGGGGAACCACTGCAAAGACTTCCCGCTCATCCTGAGTAGGGTCTGAGCGGAGGCGAAGGCCCGTATCGAAGGACGCGCACGCGCTCTGTGTCTTTCGATACGCCGCTTCGGCTTCGCTCAGCGGCTACTCAGGATAAGCGGGTAGGGATAAGCGCCCCTGGACACTGCGCCCTGCTTGTCATCTCAACTTGCTCATCGTCGGCTCACAGCTCGGCGCTGTCGCCTGTCTGCCGCCCGGTCTCGCGAAGCTCGCCACGCTTCACCGTCCCGGCATAGCCGGCATAGGCCGCCGCCAGCCCGCTGATGATCGTGCCCGCGAACAGCAGCACCATGACCCGTTTCATGCCTTCACTCCCCTTCACCCGCGCGAGCCAGGTCGCGCACATCGGTCAGCCGGCCTGTCACCGCCGCCGCCGCGGCCATCACGGGCGAAACCAGATGGGTTCGCGCGCCCGGCCCCTGCCGTCCTACGAAATTGCGATTCGAGGTGGAAGCGCATCTTTCGCCCGGCGGCACCTTGTCCGGGTTCATGCCCAGGCACATCGAACATCCCGGCTCGCGCCATTCAAAGCCCGCATCGGTAAAGATGCGATCGAGCCCCTCGGCCTCGGCCTGATGCTTGACCAGCCCGGATCCCGGCACGACCAGCGCCTGGCGGATGCCGTCGGCGATGCGGCGACCGCGCAACACCGCGGCGGCGGCGCGCAGATCCTCGATCCGGCTGTTGGTGCAGCTGCCGATGAAGATGTGCTCGACCGCGATGTCCTGCATCCGCGTGCCCGGCGTCAGCCCCATATAGGCGAGCGACTTGCGCGCCGCCTCGCGCTTGGCGGGATCGGCGAAGCTGTCGGGATCGGGCACCGCGCCGGTGATCGGCACGACATCCTCCGGACTGGTGCCCCAGGTCAGCGCCGGCGCGATGTCGCTCGCGTCGATGTGCACCGTGCGGTCATACCGCGCACCCGCATCGGTCGGCAGCGTGCGCCAATAGGCGACCGCGCGGTCCCAGTCATCGCCGGTCGGCGCCAGCGGGCGACCCTTCAGATAGGCGAAGGTCTTGTCATCGGGCGCGATCAGCCCGGCGCGCGCGCCCCCCTCGATCGACATGTTGGCGATGGTCAGCCGCCCCTCGATCGACAGGTCGCGGATCACCTCGCCGGTATATTCGATGACATGGCCGGTGCCGCCCGCCGCCCCGATGCGGCCGATGATCGTCAGGATGACGTCCTTGGCGGTGACGCCGAAGCCGAGCGTGCCGTCGACGCGAACTTCCATCGTCCGCGACGGGGTGAGCAGCAGCGTCTGGGTGGCGAGCACATGCTCGACCTCGCTGGTCCCGATGCCGAAGGCGAGCGCGCCCAGCGCCCCGTGTGCCGCGGTGTGGCTGTCGCCGCAGACAAGCGTGGTGCCGGGCAGTGTGAAGCCCTGTTCGGGGCCGACGACATGGACGATGCCCTGCTCGCGCGCGGTCGCGTCGATATAGCGGATGCCGAATTCGGGCGCGTTGCGGCGCAGCGCGGCGAGCTGCTCGCGGCTGGCCGCGTCGGCGATCGGGATCGGCTGGCCCGCGGCATCGACGCGCGCGGTAGTCGGCAGATTATGGTCGGGTACCGCCAGCGTCAGGTCGGGGCGGCGGACCGGCCGTCCGGCGCTGCGCAACCCCTCGAACGCCTGGGGGCTGGTGACTTCGTGCACCAGATGCCGGTCGATATAGATCAGGCAGGTGCCGTCATCGCGCCGTTCGACGACATGATCGGCCCAGATTTTCTCGTAAAGGGTGAGCGGACGGCTGGCCATGCGCCGCGCCTTAACCATTTGCTGCGCGCGCGCAAGCGCGGGCGCATCATTCTTGCGGGGCGAGCGGGCGCTCCTTGGGGCTGACATAGCGCGGGTCGTGCGCGAAGGGCAGTCGCGCCCCGTTACGCAGCGCCGCCAGCACCGCGGCGAAATCGGTGTCGAAGCCAAAGCCGAGATCGCGCTGGATCGCACCCGAATCATAGACGCGCCCGATCGTGTCGGGCAGCCGCCAGCCGCGCGCGGCATAAAGCGCGGGTGCGTCAGGGAAATGCCGCGCGATCACCGCGGCGGCGTCGCGCTTCAATTCGGTCGCATCGGCACGCGCGAAGGGCGTGGGCGCGGAGACGATGTAGGTGCCAAAGCCGACACGCGGCGCGGCGTCCAGCGCGGCGACATGCGCGCGTGCCGCATCCTCCACGGTCAGGCGGCGGTTGAGGAACTCGTTGGCTTTTAGATTCTCGCCGGGCGGGTCGCCATGCGTGTCGTCATCCTCCGGAAAGAAGCGCCCGGTGCGCAGCACGACGACGTTGAGGCCATGTTCGAGATGGGCAAGGCGGCACAATTGCTCCGCGGCGTATTTGGTCACGCCATAGATGTTGCGCGGTTCGATGGGCCCCGAGCTTTCGTCGAGCCACACCGCCGCATCGCCCGCTTCGTCGCGGATGGCGCGGGAGATCATCAGCGACGTGGTCGAGGTGAAGACGAAGCGGTCGTGCCCGGCCGCCCGGGCGGCCTCCAGCAGGTTGAGCGTGCCGGTCACGTTCACGTCGATGAACGCCTGCGCCGGATAGCGGGCGATATCGGGCTTGTGCAGCCCGCCGGCATGGATCACCGCCTCGATCGCATGGTCGGCAAAGGCGCGGTCGATGACGGCGCGGTCGGCGACCGATCCGATCACCTGCGTATCGGCCCCGGGGGCGACGTCGAGCCCGACGACATGATGCCCTGACATGCGCAAACGCGGGGCGAGGAAGCGGCCGAGCCAGCCCGACGATCCGGTCAGCAGGATGTTCATGGCCGCTTCCCTACCCGCGCGACGCCGCGCCGAAAAGCGGGAACATGTCGCGATTGCGTGGCCGTTGGTATCGGGTCAGTCGGCGACCGACACCTCATAGGCGTGGCCGGTGGTGCCGATCGGATAGACCGACGCGCTGAAGCCGCCTTCGACATAGAGTACCTGGCCACCCGGCAGCGCTGTCACGAACTTCTGTGCGAAACTGTCGAGCCGCGACCATCGGCCGAGCTTTTCCAGCTCGGGCCGGGTCACCATCATCGCCGTGACCGAGGCGCAGGGTTCTTCCCAGAACAGCGTTTCGGGATCGTGGCCGGCATAGACATAGCGGATGTCGCACGCCGGTGCGCCGCGCAGCACGAAGTCGCGCTTGCCGAGGATGCGTGACGTTCCCGCCGGGGCCGGAGGCTTGGCTGCGGCGGGCGTCGCGTGTGGCGCGCCCGCGGGCTTGCGCGCCTGGGCCGCGCCGGCGTCGTCGCCGGCCGAGCAGGCGGTGGCCACCATGCACAGCGCCGCAACCCATCCGACCGGCCGCACGGGGCCAGGTGCCATCACGCGGCTAGTCCGGGTCGAATTCGACATGCAGATGGTTGTCGCTCGCATTGGCAAAGGTTTCAAACAGAACGTCGTAGCGGTCGCCCAGGAGCCGCTGCACCTCGTCACGCAGGGCATTGCCCTGCGCCACGCTGATATTGTTGCCCCGGAAATCGAGCGCCTCGTTTGAATAGTGCAGCGATGCGGTGCCGTGGCGGCTGTCATTGCCCGAGGTGATGACCGGCGTCGGCAGGCCGAGCCGTTCGGCGGCCTGTGCCACGGCACGGATCGCCGGTGCCATTTCGGATGCCAGCCGGTCGATGCGGACACCCGGTCCCTTGATCGCCACACCCGCCTCCGCGGCGAGGCGGCGGCCGTCGAACGCGCCGGGCGGCTCGCGAAGGGGTGAGGGTTCGGCGGCACCGGGCAGGGCGACCACATAGTCGCCAGGCCGGTATCGCTGCAATTCGGGCACCGTGCCGTGGCGGTGGATCGCGTCGCCACGGCCCAGCACCGGGCCGTCCAGCGCCATGATCCAGCCCAAATTGTTGGCGCTGGAATAATTGGGATTGGCGTAGTTGAGGTGCGATCCGATCGACGATGCGCGGCCCGCCGCGCGCTCGGCGAGATAGCTGTCGACCAGCTGGTCGACCCGTGCGCTGATCCGGCTGGCCGGGATGTCGTCCACCGAATTGCGACCGTCGCGGCGCGACACCGGCCCGTTGATGTCGGAAAACTGGTTATAGGCGTTGACGACGTCGGCGACGCTGTCGCCCCATCGCCCCGACACCGTGCGATTGAGGATCGTGTCGATGATGCCATGCGCCTGCGCGTCGCCCGCCGATTGCACCCATTCGGTCTGCAGCGTCTTCTTGAGGTCGACGATATCGGCGGCGCTGAGCGTCAGCGTGCCGTTTTCGACGCGCGTCGTGCCGGCGACGGGTGCGACGGCGCCGGCGTGCGCGGGGCTGGCGGCAGCGGGACGCTCGGCAACCGGGATGCGCAGCACGTCGCCCGGATAGATGCGGTCGGGATTGGCGATCTGGGGGTTGGCGGCAAGCAGGCCGTCGATGCCGACGCCCGCGCGTCGCGCGATCGCGCCCAGCGTGTCCCCCTGTTGCACGACATGGTTGCGACCCGCCCCGTCCGGCAGGACCAGATCGTCGCCGGCGCGGATGCGGTCGGGATCGCGGATGCCGTTGATCGCCGCCAGCGTCGCAACATCGGTGCCATGGCGCGCGGCGATGGCCGACAGGGTCTCGCCGGGGGCGATGCGGTGGATGGCCGGCGGTGGCGGCGGTGCCGACGCCGACAGGGACTGACCTTCACGCGCTGCGATCGCACCGACCATGGACCCACTCCTCGATACGCGAGGGGAGCAGGCATCCCATATCGTCTCGTGTCCGTCTCTAGTCGGACCGACTAGGCGCGGGCGCGGTCATGCCGGGGTGAGGGCGACCTCGTACTGCGCGGTGGTCCTGGCCGCGACTTCGTCGGCGGTGACGCCCGGGGCCAGCTCGATCAGGCGGAAGGGCGATTGATGGTCGGGGCGCTCGAACACCGCCAGGTCGGTGATGATCATATCGACGACGTTCCGGCCGGTCAGGGGCAGCGTGCATTCGGGGATGAACTTCGCGCCGCCGTCCTTGGCATTGTGCTCCATGACCACGATGATGCGCTTGACCCCGGCGACCAGGTCCATCGCGCCGCCCATGCCCTTGATCATCTTGCCCGGGATCATCCAGTTGGCGATGTCGCCGCCCTGGCTCACCTCCATCGCGCCCAGCACGGTCAGGTCGATATGCCCGCCGCGGATCATCGCGAAGCTGTCGCTGCTCGAGAAATAAGAGGAGGAATCAAGCTCGCTGATCGTCTGCTTGCCCGCATTGATCAGGTCGGGATCGACCTCGTCCTCATAGGGGAAGGGGCCGATGCCCAGCATGCCGTTTTCGGACTGGAGCGTGACTTCCAACCCCTCGGGAATGTGGTTGGCGACCAGCGTCGGGATGCCGATGCCCAGATTGACGTAATAACCGTCCTCCAGCTCACGCGCGGCGCGCGCGGCCATGTCGTCACGGGTCCAGCCCTTTGTCGCCACCACTTCGCTCATCTGCTCGCGCTCCTACCAATATTGGGAAATACCGAACTCGGCCATTTTCGAATCGTTGCTGATCAATGCGAGGTTTTCGAGCCGGGCCTGCGCCGGCTGCGCCTCCGGACAGACGTGCCCATGCACGCCACGTTCCGAGTGCATAGACCAGGCCGTAGCCAAGCACGATCACCGACGACCAGATGTTGAAGGCCGTGCGCGCCGGCGGGTGAATGAGGATGGGGATGATGAGCAGGCCGCGAAGCAGATAGATGGCGCTGATCACGACCAGCCCCGTGCGCAGTAACGGCAGTCTGGCGATCATGCCGGCTCCCGAAAACGCATAGGCTGCCCAAATCGCGAGTATGATCGTGATGCCGGTGGTGATCGTTGGCGGATACCAGTGCCCCCGTTCGGCCATGCGCGCCATCGCCTCGCCCGCACCGAAGAAGCGATACCATTCCGGTCCGCCAAAGATGCAGCCGATATGCAGCAATGCGGCCACGACGCTCAGCCAACCGCCGATTCTCAGCAGCGATTGGCGGTCGCTCACGCCGCTTCCCGCTGGCGCACGGTGCGGAACTCGATCTTCTTGTCATAGGGGGCGCCGACGATCATGCGCTTCACATAGATGCCGGGCAGGTGGATCGCATCCGGATCAAGGGAGCCGACCGGCACGACTTCCTCGACTTCGGCGACGCAGATGTGGCTGGCGGTGGCCATCGGCTGGTTGAAATTGCGCGCGGTCTTGCGGAAGACGAGGTTGCCGGCTTCGTCCGCCTTCCACCCCTTGATGATCGACAGGTCGGCGACGATGCCGCGCTCCAGGATATATTCCTGCCCGTCGAAGACTTTCACTTCCTTGCCCTCGGCCACTTTCGTGCCGACGCCGGTGCGGGTGTAGAAGCCGGGGATGCCCGCGCCGCCCGCGCGGCAGCGTTCGGCGAGCGTGCCCTGGGGGCAGAATTCGACCTCGAGCTCGCCCGACAGATATTGCCGCTCGAACTCCTTGTTCTCGCCGACGTAGCTGGAGATCATCTTTTTGATCTGGCGCGTGCGCAGCAGCTTGCCCAGGCCCTCGCCATCGATCCCGGCATTGTTGGAGACGAAGGTCAGCCCCTTCACCCCCGACGCCTGGATCGCGTCGATCAGCCGTTCGGGAATGCCGCAAAGTCCGAAGCCGCCGGCGCAGATCAGCATGTCGTCGCGCAACAGCCCCGCGAGCGCGGCCTCGGCATCGGGATAGAGCTTGTTCATCGCGGACTCCCTCAATTGCGCCCGCCGGATAGGCGCGGCCGGCGCGCGCGGTCAAGCGATGCCTGTCCGGCTTTACCGCAACCTTGCGGTGGTGCGCCGAAGCGAGCGCGAGCGGCCGGCGATCGGCCGAATGCGCTCGTTTCAGCTTGGGGTGGGGCCGACGCGCCGGCGCTGTCCATCCGCCCCCTCGCATCGCGATTGCGCTTGGCCTATCTGGGTGCCCAGCCCACCGCCTGCCGAAGGACGCACCATGCCCGACCAAGCCTATGACGCCGACCTCAAGCTGTTCGTCGCGGGGGCATGGCAGGCGGGCGAGGGGCGCGACACGCGGCCGGTGGTCAATCCCGCGACCGGCGATGCGATCGCCGAGGTGCCGCTCGCCTCGTCCAGCGACCTCGATGCGGCGCTCGACGCCGCCGACCGGGCGTTCGCGCCCTGGCGGGCAACCGATGTCGAGGCGCGGGGCGCGATTTTGCACAAGGCCGCGGCGCTGATGCGCGAGCGCGCCGACCAAATCGCCGCACTGCTGACGCGCGAACAGGGCAAGCCGATCGCCGAGGCGAAGGGCGAGGTGATGGGCGCGGCGCAGATGTTCGATTTCTATGCCGAGGAGGCCAAGCGCGCCTATGGCCGCGTGCTGGTGCGCCCGACCGGCCAGCGGTCGATCGTCATTCCCCAGCCGGTCGGCGTGACTTTGGCGCTCAGCCCGTGGAACTTCCCGGTCTATCTGATGGCGAAAAAGCTCGCGCCGGCACTCGCCGCCGGTTGCTCGGTGATTGCCAAGCCGCCGGAGGAAACGCCGGCGTGCACCAGCGCGATCCTGCGCTGCCTCGACGATGCGGGGTTACCCAAAGGCACCGCGCAATTGGTGTTCGGGGTGCCCGATACGGTCAGCCGCCACCTGATCGCCTCGCCGGTGGTGCGCAAGGTCAGCTTCACCGGATCGGTGCCGGTCGGCCAGCACCTGCTCAAGCTCGCCGCCGACGGCGTCAAGCGCACGACGATGGAGCTTGGCGGCCATGCGCCCGTGCTGATCTTTGCCGATTGCGACCTGGAAAAGACGCTCGACATGGTCGTGCCGCAAAAGTTCAGGAACGCCGGACAGGTGTGCGTCAGCCCGACGCGCTTCTATGTCGAGGCGTCGATCTACGAGGCGTTCCTCGCGGGGTTTGCGGAGCGCACCGCGCGGCTGCCGGTCGGTGACGGGTCGGACCCCGCCAATCGCATGGGGCCGCTTGCCAATGTCCGCCGTCCGGAAGCGGTGGAAAAGCTGGTGGCGGATGCGCAGGCGAAGGGCGCGCGCACGCTGGCCGGGGGGGAGCGGTTCGGTGACGGCGGCTTTTTCTTCCGCCCGACCCTGCTCGCCGACGTGCCGGTCGAGGCCGACATCATGTCGAACGAACCGTTCGGCCCGGTGGCGGTCAGCCGGTCGTTCGAAACGTTCGATGAGGTGATCGAACAGGCCAACCGCCTGCCCTATGGCCTTGCCGCGTTTGCCTTCACCGAGAATGGTCGCCGCGCCAATCTGCTCGGCGACGCGCTGGAGGCCGGCATGGTCGGAATCAACAATTTCGCGATCAGCAGCGCCGATGCGCCGTTCGGGGGCATCAAGCATTCGGGCTTCGGCAGCGAAGGCGGGCCTGAGGGGCTGGCGAGCTATCAGGTGACCAAGGCGATCCATCAGGCCTGAGCCATGTCGGTTACGATTTGGCAAAATATTGCTGCTACCGAGTCGCGATGGACGCAAGATTCGAAATCGACGTCGACCCGTCGCGCAACCTTGTCCGTCAGAAGCTGGCCGGCTTTTTCGGCCCGGACGATATTGCGCGGTTCGTCGCCGCCCGCAACGCCGCGCATCGCCGGCTGACCTGTGGTCCCAACCAGCATGTCACGCTGGCCGATGTGCGCGAGATGAAGATCCAGCCGCAGGAAATGGTGCAGGCGTTCGGATCGGTGCTCGCCGATCGCAGCCAGCAGTCGCGCAAGCTGGCCTTCGTCTTTTCCTCCTCGCTCGCACGGATGCAGCTGCTGCGCGCGGCCGAGCGGCGCGATGCGCGTTACTTCACCAGTATCGCAGAGGCCGAAGCGTGGCTGATGGCCGATGACGATCCGGAGGATGCGGCGCCGCTTTGCAGGGAAGCCGCTGCCCGCTAACAAGCCGGGCATGACTGAACCACGCAGTGGCGGCCGCATCCTGGTCGACAATCTGGTCGCGCAGGGCTGCGATCGCATCTTTCAGGTGCCGGGCGAGAGCTTTCTGGCCGTCCTCGACGCACTGGTCGATGTGCCCGCGATCGACGTCGTCACCTGTCGCCAGGAGGGCGGGGCGGCGTTCATGGCGTGCGCCGACGGCGCGCTGACCGGCCGGCCGGGCGTGTGTTTTGTCACCCGCGGGCCGGGGGCGACCAATGCCTCGATCGGCGTCCATGTCGCGATGCAGGATTCGCAGCCGATGATCCTGTTCATCGGCGATGTCGATCGCGGGATGCGCGACCGCGAGGGGTTCCAGGAGGTCGATTTCGTTGCGATGTTCGCCCCGCTGGCCAAGCTGGCGCTGAGGATCGACGATGCGCGCCGCATCCCCGAATATGTCGCGCGCGCGTTCAGCGTGGCGATCAGCGGCCGGCCCGGCCCGGTGGTGATCGCGCTGCCGGAAGACATGCTGAAGGATGTGGTCGAGGCGGTGGATCGGCCACCCGTCGAGCGGCATCGGATGCCGCTCGATCCTGCCGATTTCGACGAGGTGCTCGACCGCGTGCGCAAGGCCGAACGCCCGGTGGCGATCGTCGGCGGGGCAGGCTGGGACACGGCGACCGGCGCGGCGTTCGACTGCTTCGCGCGCAGCTGGGGCATCCCGGTGGCGGCGGCATTCCGGCGGCAGGACGCGATTTCCAATGACTCGCCGGCATGGGCAGGCAATCTCGGCTATGGCCCCAACCCCAAGCTGGTCGCGCGGATCAAGGCCGCCGATGTCGTGCTGGCGATCGGCGCGCGGCTGGGCGAGGCGACCACCGACAGCTACACGCTGATCACCCCCGATCACCCCGGCCAGACGTTGATCCACATCCACCCCGATCCGGCGGAGCTGAACCGCGTCTATCGCGCCGATGTCGCGATCTGTGCCGATGTGCTCGAAGCCGCTGCCATGCTAGCCGCCGCCGAGCCGCCCGCGATGCCGCACCCGTCAGCTGCGCAGGCGCGGGCCGATTATCTCGACTGGACCACCCCCGCGCCCCGCGACGGCGTTACGCTGGACCTTGGCCAATGCGTGCTGGCGATGCGCGAGAGGATCGCGGCGGTGGACGCCATCATCTGCAACGGCGCTGGCAATTTCTCCGGCTGGTGGCATCGCTATTGGCGCTACGGCCCCCATGGCAGCCAGTTGGCCCCCACCGCGGGCGCGATGGGCTATGGTGTGCCCGCCGCCGTCGCCGCCGCGCGCCGTTGCCCGGACAAGACCGTCGTCGCGGTGGCGGGCGACGGCGATTTCCTGATGAACGGGCAGGAACTGGCGACTGCGGTCCAGCATGGCATCGATCTGCTGGTCATCGTCGTCGACAATGGCGGCTATGGCACGATCCGCATGCACCAGGAGCGCGACTATCCGGTGCGGGTCAGCGGCACCGAATTGCGCAACCCCGATTTCGCCGCACTCGCCCGCGCTTTCGGCGGCTGGGCGGAGACGGTCGACCGCACCGCCGATTTCGCCCCCGCGCTCGACCGCGCGCTGGCCGAGCGCGGCGTGCGGCTGCTGCACCTTCGGACGGATATCGAAGTGATCACGCCGGGCACGACGATCACCCGGCTGCGCGACGCCTAACGCCGGATCGACGCCAGGAAGCGTTCGACCGCCATCCAGTTGGCCGGCGCGCCGGCGGCGTTGCGCGCGGCGATCAGCGTCGAGCTGCCATGCACGCCGGTTTTCGGCTCGGCCACCGTCGCGCCGCCGGGCACCGCCGCGGCGATGTCCCGTGCCGCCCGGAGCTCGCCCGCGTCGCTTGCCGCGGTGACGAACACCGGTGCCTTGACCCGTGCCGCCGCATCCCGGACCAACCGGGGCGACCCCAGATACTCGCCGGGCGAGAATGCGAGCACGCCCGCGACCTTGTCCGCATGATCGGCGGCGACCAGAAACACCAGGGCGGCCGAGTAGCTGCTGCCCCAAAGCAGCACCGGCGCGTCGCCCGGCCGCGCATCCGCCCAGGCGACCGCCGCGTCGAGGTCGGCGCGGGCCTCGAGATAGTCGCGCGTCCCGCCCAGCGCGCGCACGGTTTCGTTGCGGCCGAACAGGTCGCCGCCCGACCGCTGGTCGATCGCCAGCGAGCTGTAGCCCAGCTCGGCGAGGTGCGGCTGGATGGTCGCATATTCGTCCTTGCTCGACCCCGCCTGGTGGAACAGCAGGATCAGCCCGCGCGCGTCGGTCACCTCGAGCAGCCGGCCCGTCACCTTCACCCCGTCAGCCGCGGTCAGGCCGATCGTCCGGGCGGCGGTCGGCGCGAGTTCGGAGGCCGCGACGGCCGCGTCGGCGACGGGCGGGCCCGCATCGGTCCCGCATCCGCCCAGGATCAGCACCGCGGTGAGGGGAAGCAGACGCATGATGCGCTCCGATGGCCAGGGTGACAGAATGATATCGCTGTCGGAGCGGGTTTCGATCGACATCTTGCCCCCGCCACGACAGCGGGGCGCCGGACGAAGGATCGTCCGACGCCCCGTCGCAGGTCGTCAGGCCAGGCGGTCATCCCCGCCGGGCGGTTGGAGGATCAGTCGCAGCACGGCAGGCCGCAGCACACGCCGATGGCGCAGCAGGCTGCGTGCACCGCAGTGCCGACGGCGCCGGGCGCGGCCGCATAGGCCGAGCTGGCGGTGAAGAACAGGCCGATGGCCCCGTATTTCAGATAACGCATGTCAAATTCCTCAAATGGTCGATTGGGTGATCGCTGCGGCTTGGCCGCGCGGCGGGGGTGGATCGGGACTGGCAGGAAAGCGTGCCGGGTCGCGGCTGTGGATGATGGCATAGGATACGGGCGCGACGCGTGCGGCGTGATCGACCGGGTTCGCGCGGACGAGGCCGGCATGACAGCCGGCGCAGGCGACGTCGCACGCCGCCGATGGTCCGGGTCCATCGTCTTCGTCGGGACAGCAGGGGTGGGTGCAATCGGGGCGGACCGGCGCGGGCGCGACCACGCCCATATGCGTCGGTGCCATATGAAAAGACGCCCCCGCCGCGCCGGTCGGCGCGAGCAGGAGCGTCGTTATCAGGATCAGGACGACCCGGCGCATGTGCCTGCCTATCATGCCGCGGGTTTCGCTGCAAAACGGGCCGGGGTTACCGCGCCGGGGGATTTTTCGTCAGATGTCGTCGCCGAGCGCGCCCTTCACCTTGCCGGCAAACTGCTGGGCCTTGCCCTTGCCTTCCTGGGCCGCGCCCTCGGCGCGCGTGTCGGGATCGTTCGACTGCTGCTTGGCCTTGCCCAACGCTTCGTTGACGTTGCCTTTGATCTTGTCGGTCAGCTCGCCCATGGCGGAACTCCTTTCGGGTTGTGGTCGTGATGGTTGATCAACGGCCGGTCCCGATCGGAGTTCCGGGGAGCGGCGTCAGCTCGCCGACAGATATTGCCGGATATAGTCGGTCGACGTGCTGACCCAGCCGAGTTCCAGGTGATTGACTGCGACGGTCACGCTGCCGCCATGGGTGGTGATCCCCTGGATGTCACGGCAGCTTTCGATGAACACGACGCCGTCGGATGGCCCGGTATGTTCATTGTGGAGCAGCGCGATATCGGGCTGGTTGCCGCAGACATTGTGGACGCGCACGCCGGCGGGCGAGGGCGCGTAGCGGATGGTATCGACCAGCGAGCGGCTGAGATAGGCGTTGAGGCCCGGCCCGGCGCTGTAGAAGCCGGTGCCGCCGTAAAAGGTCGTGTACCAGTCCTGCTCATAGGTCGGCAGCGCGAACCGGCCGACCCAGGATTTGAGCAGTTGCGCCGATCCCGGGAAATAGGCCGAGCCATAGGTCCATTCCGCGCCCGAGCGCCACAGGCCATAGCAGACCAGTGAATCATGCGGGGTCGGCCCGTTGATGACGCCGCCGCACGCCGGATAGACGGTCAGGCTGAACGTCCAGCCATGGCGGAACGACAGGTCGATGCCGTTGTTCGCGCTGCCCAGCAGGATCAGCCGGCGCACGTCGCCGCGATAGGCGGTGCCCCAGCTCTTGCGGACGCCGGAGATGTACATGCGCGCGTTCGACGCGGCTTTTGACCAGGCGACGACGTCGACCGATGTCGCCCCGGTCCGCGATTTGATGATCGCGATCGCATCGGCGATCTGTTCCGACCAGAAATAGCCGTCGCCATTCTTGTGCGGCAGGCCGAGCGCGAACACCTTGTACCCGTCCGCCGACAGCGTCTGCATAAGCCCGGTCGAGGGGCAGGTCGGCCGGCCGCAGCCATAGCCACCGGCTTCATTGGGGTCGGCCCAGGCGAGGTCGGCGTCCTGGTTGGCGCCATGGACCAGCAGCACCGGGGTCGCGCGCGTGCCGGTGTTCCATCCCGGCGCGTAATACATCAGGAATTTCGACGAATGCGGCTGCGGCGTGCCGAACGCGGTCGCGCGCTGGCCGCTCTGGTCACCGCGCCCGTCGGTGGGAAAGGCTTCCTGGGTGAAGCCGGTGGCGTTGTCGCGCCATCGCTCGATGCGCACCCAGCCATTGGCGATGCCGCTCGAATAGGTCGCCTCCAGCGTGGTGCTGCCCGCCGATGCCGGCGCGGCGGCACCGGCCATCGACATCGTCACTGCAATCGTCGTCCACAGGCGGCGCCAGCCGCGTGCAATCCGGGTTCCCGTCATGGCCTCTCACTCCTGTTGTGGTTTGGCCGGTGTCCCCGGCTCTGCTAGATGATGCGCATCGCCTGTCCCATCGCCTGGGCCAGCTCGCGGCGCATCGCCTGCGCGCAGTCGAGGACGCCGAAAGACAGGAAGGCGTGGATGGTCGATTCAACGCATTCGTAGCGGCTGGCGATGCCGGCCTCGATCAGCCGCAGATGATAGGCATGGGCCTCGTCGCACAGCGGGTCGTGTCCGGCGGTCACGATCATCGCCGGGGCGAGGTCCGCGGGGATGTCGCCGATCAGCGGCGATACGCGCGGGTCGTCGGGGCGGGCGGGCGTGCCGGTCAGATAGACGTCTCGCGCGAAGTCGATCCCGGCATTGGCCAGGAAATAATCGCCCGCGCCGAAATCGCGACGCGACGCATAATCCGCATGGTCGGCGGTCACGTCGGTCATCGGATAGACCAGATATTGTGCGCGCAGCCCGCCGACCCCCGCCTGCGCGATTTCGCGGGCGACCACGGCGGCCAGGTTGCCGCCCGCGCTGTCGCCCATCACCGCGACGCGGGCCGGGTCGCAGCCGATCGTCGCGGCCGATCCCATCAGGAATCCGGTCGCGGCCATCGCATCGCTCAGCCCGGCGGGAAAGGGATGTTCGGGAGCGAGCCGATAGTCGAGGCTGAGCACCGCGACCCCGCTCAGCGCGGCGAGCGACGCGGTGAGCCCGTCATAGGCGTCGATGCCGCCGAGCGACCAGCCGCCGCCATGCAGGAACAGCACCACGCCGGGGTCGGCCCCGTCCGGCGCGGCGGGGCGATAGAGTCGCGCGGGGCGGTCGCCGGCCCCGCCGGGCACGGTCAGGTCGACGACCCGTTCGGGGCGCAGATCGCGATCGGCACCGCGAAAGGCCGCGAACACCGCGTCGGCAAAAGCGCGCGATCCGGCCATGCCCTGTTCAACCACGCGCGGCAGCCATTCCTGCTTCATGGCGTCATAAGCGCGCAGCAGCGCCCGGCTCTGCGGGTCGAGCGTGTCCATGTCGGCCGCCACCGCCTCGCGTCGCACGCTCAATACCGGACGATCAGGCGCAGGTCATAGGTGCGCGGGGCGCTGAAGAAGCCGACCTGGACGCCGGGGAATTCCTGGAGGTTGAACCCCTGCACCCGCACATTGCGGTCGGTCAGATTTTCCACCCCGGCGCGCAGCTGCCAGCGGTCCTGCGGGCCGTTCAGCGCAACAAAGGCGTTGATCCTCTCATAGCCCTCCTGCCGCAGCAGCGGCGAATCGGTGATCTCGGTCGCCACGGTCGAACGATAGGACCCGTCGACATGGAAGGTCGCGGACAGGTAGCTGCTGAGCGGTGCGGTATAGGTCGCGCCAAGGCTGGCGTTGAAATCGGGCGCGTTGACCACGCGGCGGTCGCTGACGTCGGTGACCACCCCGCCGACCAGGATGTCGAAGCGGTCGTAATTGGCATCGAGGAGGCCGAGCGAGCCGGTGATCGCCAGGCCGTCGGTGGGCTGGGCGAGCAGTTCCAGCTCGGCACCCCACGCGCTCGCCGACGCGGCGTTGGTGAACAGGCTGACGAACACGCCGGTGACGGGATCGGAGCCGAACGACGTCACCTGAACATCGGTATAGTCATTGTAGAAGACCGAGCCGTTGAGCGTCAGCCGCCCGTCGAGCCAGCTCGTCTTCGCGCCGCCCTCATAGCTCCAGACGAATTCAGGGCGGAACGGCTGGAACGCGAAGTCGGTGGAGGCACGGCCGTCGAACCCGCCGCTCTTGAAGCCGCGCGAGGCCGATGCATAGAGCAGCACGTCGTCGCTCGCCTGATAGGAGATCGAACCGCGCGGCGTGAACGCGTCGAAGCTCGCCTCGCCGTTGATCGGTCGCCCGGCGACACCCACCCCGGCAAGAAACGGTGGTGTGTTGCGGATCGTCGAGATGGCGGGGTTGAAGAAATTCTCGAACAGCCGCCCCGAGCTGCGATCCTCGGTCGTGTAGCGCAGGCCCGCGGAAATGCTCAGCCGGTCGGTCAGCTGATAGGTGGCGTCGCCGAAGATCGCATAGCTGTTGGTTTCCTGCCGCGTTTCGGCCAGGCTCGACGAGGCGAAGCCGAACAGCGTGACCGGAAAGCCGAAGATCGTCGCCGCGCCGTTGTCGACGCCTGAAAAGGTCGTGTCGTCGTCATAGAAATAATAGAGGCCGCCGGTGAAGGTCAGGTTGTCGGGGTCCTCATAGGTCAGGCGCAATTCCTGGCTGAACTGGCGCTGGTCCTGGTTGAGCAGGATGTCGAGGATCGGCAGCCGCGAGCCGTCGGTGTCGAGGTTCAGGTCGAACCGGAACTCGCGATAGGAGGTGATCGATTCCACCGTCACCTTGTCATTGACGAACCAGCGCGAGGTGAGCGCCACGCCCCAGCCGGTCTGGTCGGACAGGCCGTTGGCGTTGGTATCGACCTGATAGTCGCCGGGGCTGGCGGGGAAGGTAACGAGCCCGCCGGGGATCGCGCCGGTGATCGGCGTTTCGCGCACCGGGCTGCGCGACGTGTCGGGGCGGTCGACGCGGCCATCGGCGCTCAGCAGGAACTCGACGTCGCTCGACGGCTCGAACAACAGCGAGACGCGGCCCGACAGCGTGTCGACATCGCCGTCGTCCTGGCCGGTGAAGCTGTTCTGGTTATAGCCGTCGCGCTTCGAATAGGCGAAGGCGACCTTGGCGCTCAGCGTGTCGCCGGCGATCGGTCCGCTCAGCCGCCCCTTCAGGATCAGGCTGTCGAAATTGCCGTAGCCGACTTCGCCATAAGCCGTGACGTCGCGGGTCGGGCGGGTCGACACGAACTTGATCGCGCCGCCGATCGTGTTGCGGCCATAGAGCGTGCCCTGCGGCCCGCGCAGCACCTCGATCCGCTCGACATCGAACACCTCCAGGAACGCGGCCTGTGAGCGCGAGATGAAGACGTCGTCCACATAAACACCGACGCCGGGGTCGGCAAAGGCGAGCGAGTCATTCTGGCCGACGCCGCGGATATAGATGACCGCGTTCCCGGCATCGCCTTGGTCGAGATAGAGGTTGGGGGTGGCATATTGGATGCCCGACAGCGTGTCGGCCTGGAGGTTGCTCAGCGCATCCTCGCCGAATGCGGAGATCGAGATCGGCACGTCCTGTAGCGATTCCGCGCGGCGGCGCGCGGTGACGACGATGTCGCCGGGCAGCGGATCGTCGGCTTGCGCCTCGGTGTCGGCCGGGGGACCGGCATCCTGGGCCATCGCGCCGACGGGCGCGCCCATCAGGCCGATCGCCGACGCCAGAACAGCGGCGCGGATGCGCCCGATCCCGCTTGAAACCTTCATGTCTATCCTCCCCGCCGATCATTGGTCGGCTTGCTCGCGAGGATCAGGCTAGGCGGGAAGGGGTGCGAGGGTCGAGGACAAGCGCGGTCAAGTTGACAGGACAAATTCGCTCACGCCGCGCAATGCGCGATCAGGCTTCGTTGTTCTGTGGTTCGCCGCGCATCCGGCCGCGATATTGCGCGGGGGTGACCGCGTGCCAGGCCTTGAACGCGCGCGAAAAGCTGCGCGCGTCGCAAAAGCCGAGCGTGTCGGCGATGTCGGGGACCGCGCGGCCGTTGGCGAGCAGCACCGTCGCACGCCGCGCCAGCGCCTCCGCGCGCAGCGTCCGGAAATCGGCACCCTGCGCGGCAAGCCGGCGGCGCAGCGTCGCGACGCTCAGGCCAAGCCGACGGGCGATCGCCGCCTGGTCGGTGATGCCGCCGCCCAGCAGGCTGCGGACCTGGGCGACCGGATCCCCGTGCGCGGCATCCGCCTGGCGCGCGTCGATTGTGGCGAGGATGCGCGCATAGACGTCCTGGCTGGTGAAGGTGCCGAGATCGGGCGGGATGCCGAGCGCCGCGGCGCCGGGCGCATATTCGAGCAGATAGGCGTTGGCGTGGCGGCGGACCGGCACGTGCCAGTAACCGAGCAGCCCGTCCGCCGCGCCGGTGCCCGGCCGACGCGTCGCGACCATGCGGAGCCACGGATCGAGCGGGCTGGACACCACCATCGACAACATGCTGTGCACAAAGATCAGCACCCCTTCCATCACGGTGGTTGCCGCGTCCGGATCGGCATCGAACGCAAAGGGAAAGCCGGCATCGTCGATACGATAGACCAGCCGGTCCGCCTGACGCTCGACCCGGTTGAAGCTGCCGCCGTGGAGGAGGTTATAGGCGCGCGCGATCCGCCGCATCACCTCCTCGAGGTCGCGGGCACCGGCCAGCGTCTCGCTGACGAAATCGGTCGTGCCGCGCGCCAGCGGCCGGCGCGACAGCTGGCACGTCTCGTCCTCGGTCTCGATCGACAGCTGGAGGAGCATCCGGAAATGCCGCGCGATCACCGGCTCGGCGTCGGCGGGCACGGCCGCCGATATGGCGGGTGCCGCGCGGACGGCGCGGTCGGCAGGCAGCGGCGGGCGCGTTGCGTGCGGATGCATCGCCGCGATTGTGCGTCGCTTGCGCGCGGATCGCAATCGACTTTGCGCATCGACCCGGTCGATGCCGCGTTTGCGGGACGTCAGGTCATGTTTCCAATTGCGGGCAAGCGCACTAAGGCCGGGTGCGATGGCGGACCAAATGGCCAAATCGCCCCGGATCAGCCGGCGGCGCCTGATGATCGGCGGCGGCGCGGGCGTCGGGCTGGTGGTCGCGTGGTGGCTGTGGCCGCGCCGCTACCTCCCCAACCTGCCGGTGGGGGAGGACGAGACGCTGTTCAGTGCGTGGCTGAAGATCGCGGAAACCGGGCAGGTGACCGTCGCCGTGCCCCAGGCCGAGCTGGGGCAGGGGGTCTATACCGCGCTGCCCCAGATCCTGGCCGACGAACTCGGCGCCGACTGGCGCACCGTCGGTGTCGAGCCGGCACCGCTGCACCCCCTTTATGCCAATCCCGACGGTGCGCAGGCCCTGTTCGGCACCAAACCCGCGCGGCACGCCGATGTGGCGCTCATGCTGACCGCGGGATCGACATCGGTGCGCGCGTTCGAAGCGCCGCTGCGCGAGGCGGGCGCGGCCGCGCGCGTCATGCTGTGCAAGGCGGCGGCGGCGCGCTGGGGCGGCGACTGGGAATCCTGCGCCACCGCCGACGGGTTCGTCATGCGCGACGGGCAACGGCTGCGCTTCGCCGAACTGGCTGCCGAAGCGGCAGAGCACCGCGTGCCCGAGGCACTGCCCCTGCGCAGCGAGGGCCCACGGCTGACCGGCCAGTCGCTGCCCCGGCTCGACACCCCGGCAAAGGTCGACGGCGCCGCCAATTTCGCTGCCGACATCCGCCTGCCCGGCATGGTGTTCGCCGCGATCCGCCAGGGGCCGATCGGCGACACGCGGCTGGTGCGGATCAACCGCGCGGCGGCCGAGCGGCTGCGCGGGGTGGTCGGCATCGTCGAACAGCCCGGCTGGGTCGCGGCGGTGGCGGAAAGCTGGTGGGCGGCCAATCGCGCGCTCGACACGCTCGCCCCGCGCTTTGAAACGCGCGGCGGCATCGTCAATTCGGACAGCATCGCGGCCGCGCTGCGCACCGCGATCGCGGGTGAGGGCACGCGCATGGCGTCCATGGGCGACCTTGCCGCCACCTTTCGCGGGGCATCGATCGTCAGCGCCGAATATCTGGCCGCACCGGGACTGCACGCCGCGATCGAGCCGATGAGCGCGACCGCGGTCTGGCGCGACGGACGGCCGACGGTGTGGATGCCGAGCCAGGCACCCGCGCTCGCCCGCGCGGCGATCGCGCGCGCTTGTGCCGTCGATGCCGACACGGTGACGCTGCACGTCACCATGGCGGGCGGATCGTTCGGCGCCAAGCTGGAGCCCGACGTGGGTGTCCAGGCCGCGCTGATCGCGCGCGCGGTCGACAAGCCGGTCCAGCTGACCTGGTCGCGCAGCGAGGACTGCCTGCACGATCGCTATCGCCCGCCCGCGCTCGCCCGCCTGAGCGCGCGCGTCCAGCCCGGCGGCAGCGTCACCGGCTGGCTTGCCAAGATCGCCGCACCTTCGATCGGCCGCGAGCTCGAGGCGCGGCTCAACGGCGGGGAAGCGGGCTGGCGCGGCAGCCTGGGGCGCAGCGGCGATGCGGCGGCGGTGGCGGGCGCGCGGCCGCTTTACGCCATCCCCAATCTGGCGATCGACCACCATCCGGCCGATATCGGCGTGCCGGTCGGCGAATGGCGGTCAGGCGCGCACGCCTATACCTGCTTCTTCAACGAATGCTTCGTCGATGAACTCGCGCATGTCGCCAATGTCGAGGCGATCAGCTTTCGCACGACGATGCTGGCGGCCGAGGCGCGGATGGTGCGTTGCATGTCGGTCGTCGCCAGCCTGGGCGCGTGGCAGGGCGGGATTCCGGGCAGCGGCCAGGGCGTCGCCACCCATGCCGCGCACGGATCCTACATCGCGGTGCTGGCCGAAGCGCGGCCCACCGGCGGCGGGATCAAGGTCGACCGGCTGATCGCCGCGGTCGATTGCGGGCGGATGATCAATCCGGACCTGGTCCGCCAGCAGATCGAGGGCGGGTTGATCTTCGGCATGGCCGCCGCGATTGGCGGCGCGACCGGATTTACCGAGAATCTCGCCGATGTGCGCGGCTTTGCCCAAATGCGGCTGCCGACGCTGGCCGATATGCCCGAACTGTCGATCGAACTGATCGAGAGCAATGCGGATCCCGGCGGGGTCAGCACGCTGGCGGTGCCGCCGGTCGCCCCCGCCATCGCCAACGCGCTGGTCGCGGCGACCGGCACCCGGATCCGCCGCCTTCCCCTGTTGAGCGAAAGCGAATGACCTTGCCGCCCGATCATCCCCCGGTCCTCCGTCCGCGCATCGGCGTGCTGCTGATCAACCTCGGCACCCCCGACGATCCCAGCCCGCGCGCGGTCAAACGCTATCTGGCCGAGTTCCTGTCCGACCGCCGCGTCGTCGAGCTGCCGCCGATCGCGTGGCAGCCGATCCTGCGCGGGCTGATCCTCAACACCCGGCCGCGCAAGTCGGCGGAGGCCTATCGCGCGGTATGGACCGATGACGGCTCGCCGCTGGCGGTCATCACCCGCGATCAGGCGGCGGCGCTGCAGGGCGCGTTCGGGGCCGATGTGACGGTCGACTGGGCGATGCGCTATGGCCGGCCGTCGATCGCGGAGCGGCTGGCGGCGATGCGCGAAGCCGGGTGCCAGCGCATCCTGGTCGCGCCGCTCTATCCGCAATATTGCGCGGCGACGACCGCGACCGCCAATGACAAGGTGTTCGCCGAGCTGATGAAGCTGCGCTGGCAGCCGGCGCTGCGCACGCTGCCGCCCTATCACGACGACCCCGCCTATATCGACGCGCTCAGGGTATCGGTGGAGGCCGGGCTGGCCGCGCTCGATTTCGTGCCCGACACGATCATCGCCAGCTTTCACGGCATGCCGCGCCGCACGCTCGACCTCGGCGACCCCTATCATTGCCAGTGCCAGAAGACCGCGCGGCTGCTGAGCGAGGCGCTCGGACGGCCGTTGACCGTGGCGTTCCAGTCGCGGTTCGGCCCGGCCGAATGGCTCGGCCCGCCGACCGACGACACGCTCGTCGAGCTGGCAAAAGCCGGCAAGCGCAAGGTCGCGATCCTCGCGCCCGGCTTTTCGGCCGACTGTCTGGAGACGCTCGAGGAGCTGTCGATCCGCGGGCGCGAGCAGTTCGAGGAAGCGGGCGGCACCCATTTCGCCTATCTGCCCTGCCTCAACGCGTCGCCGGGCGGCATCGAATTGTTGCGCCATCTGATCGCGCGCGAGCTTGAAGGCTGGGTGCGACCCGCCTAACCGTGGGTCAAACACCAGCAAGGAGTGTCGAGGATGT
Source organism: Sphingomonas sp. CCH21-G11 (assembly GCF_001555965.1). GTDB lineage: Bacteria > Pseudomonadota > Alphaproteobacteria > Sphingomonadales > Sphingomonadaceae > Sphingomonas. The sequence goes on along the minus strand of NZ_LSHX01000028.1, from coordinate 8,260 downwards.
CGAGGGTAGCGATCGTAACGGGCGGGACGCGCGGAATTGGCGAGGCGATCAGCTGCGCGCTTGCCGCACAAGGAATCACGGTGGCGGCGAACTATGCCGGCAATGACGAGCGTGCCCAAGCGTGCGCCGCGCGCAACAACATCAAGGTCTACAAGTGGGACGTCGCCGACCACGACGCCTGTATCGAGGGCGTGAAGCGCGTCGAGGCGGAGCTGGGGCCCGTCGACATCGTCGTCAACAATGCCGGCATCACCCGCGACGGCACGCTGATGAAGATGAGCTATCAGGCGTGGAAGGAAGTGATCGACACCAATCTGGGCGGCTGCTTCAACATGGCCAAGGCGACCTTTGCCGGGATGCGCGAGCGCAAATGGGGCCGCATCGTCAATATCGGGTCGATCAACGGCCAGGCCGGGCAATATGGCCAAGTCAACTACGCGGCTGCGAAATCGGGCATCCACGGCTTTACCAAGGCGCTGGCCCAGGAAGGCGCGAAGTTCGGCGTCACCGTGAACGCGATCGCACCGGGCTATATCGATACCGACATGGTGGCGGCCGTGCCCGCCGACGTGCTGGAAAAGATCGTCGCTAAGATTCCCGTCGGGCGGCTGGGCCAGGCGCATGAAATCGCGCGCGGCGTGGCATTCCTGTGCTCGGACGATGCGGGCTTCGTGACGGGGTCGACGCTGTCGATCAACGGCGGCCAGCATATGTATTGACGGGCGGAGGCGGGTCGCGCGCCGCGGACCGCGCCGGTGCGCGGCAGCGCAGTGCCCGTCACGGCCGGCGGGAGCCAGCCGGCTCCCGACCGACGACGCGGCGGCTTTGCCGTCGCCGTCCTTGCTTGTGACATGATAAGAGGGGCCGGCCCCCGAAGGAACCGGCCCCCGCCCTCGCTACGCTACCCGAGGGATCGAAGGATCAGCGGCAACCGCGCGGACGGTCGGCCCGGTCGATCGCGCGTCCGGCCAGCGCGCCAACCGCGCCGCCCAGGATGGTGCCGACCGCCCGGTCGCCACGCCCGGCGACTTCGTTGCCGAGCAGGCCGCCGGCGATCGCGCCGACCACCAGACCACCGGTGCCATTGTCGCGGCAGCGATAGTTGTTGCGGTAATTGTTACGATAGTAGCGGCGGTCCTGGCGCCAGTCGCGGCGGTCGCGGCGATAGTCGCGATAGCCATAGCCGTCGTCGTAGCCGCGGCCATAATAGCCGTCGCGGTCAAGCGCCATGGCGGGCGCGGCGGGGACCAGAGCAGTGGCACCCATCGCGAACGCGGCGCCGGCGAGCATCAGCTTGTTCAGCATTTCAAATCTCCTCGTCACTTCACGTTTCGATCGTGCCGGCGCCGGAACCAGGTCCATCCGCCGTCGATGAAAGCGTTATGCGCGAGTCGCGCTGAGGCGATCCTGAATGCGCTCGTTATGCGCGGTTCAGCTTCGCGGGGCGGCATCATGCCCTTGAATAATCCGCGTGGGTGGTGCGAAGGCGCGGGATGCGTCGCGTTCTTGTCGTCATCTTCCTCATTCTGGCGGGCGTGCCGACCTGGTCGGGCCGCGAACGCCTGCCGCTGTTCGGCGCGAGACCGGTGCTGCGCGCCGAACGCGTTGCGCTCTACCCCGACAGCCCCGCGCGGCGCGATCTCGGCGCACTCGAATATCTGGGGGGGCTGCGGCTGCGCGGCAACGACCCCGCCTTTGGCGGCTTCTCCGCGATGACGGTGGCGGGTGACCGGTTCACGCTGCTTGCCGACGGATCGACGTTCATCCGGTTCCGCATGGGCAGCGACCTGCGCCCGCAGAGTGCCCGGTTCGGAGTGCTGTCGCAGGGGCCTGGCACCGGCTGGCCCAAGGAAAGCCGCGATTCGGAGGCGATGGCGCGCGACCCGGCGACCGGCACCGCCTGGGTCGCGTTCGAACGGACCAATCAGATCTGGCGCTATGAAGGGCAGCTGGCGCGCGCGACCGGCCAGGTCGTCCCGGCGCTCATGCGGCCATGGTCGACCAATGGCGGGCCCGAATCGATGGCGCGGCTGCGCGACGGGCGGTTCATCGTGATCGCGGAAAACACGCGCTGGCCCGAGGATCGAGCGCGCGGACCCGGCATCGAACGCGCCGCGATTCTATTCGATGGCGATCCGGTCGCGCCCGGCACCCGCGCCGATCGCTGGCGCTATCGCCCGCCGGCCGGCTTCAGCCCGACTGATGCGACCGAGCTTCCCGACGGGCGGATCGCGATTCTCAACCGCCGGGTCGGCGCGCCCGACTTCTTCACGGCGGTGCTGACGGTGATCGACGGTTCGGCGCTACGTCCGGGCGCGACGCTGACCGGCCGCATCATCGCGCGGTTCGAGCCGCCCGTGCGCCACGACAATTTAGAAGCCATCGCCGCGACGCGCGAAGGCGATGCGACCATCCTGTGGATCGCGTCCGACGACAATCAGTCGTGGCTCCAGCAGACGCTGCTGCTGAAATTCCGGCTGGTGGATTAGGCGGCCTTGGTCGCCGACAGCTTGCGCGCGACGTCGCGCTTCAGGCGGCGCGCGCGCAGCGACAGGTCGTCGTCGCTGGTCTTGATCAGCCAGTTGTCGAGGCCACCGACATGTTCGACCGAGCGCAGGCCGTGGGTCGACACGCGCAGCTTGACCGAACGCTCCAGCGCGTCGGAGATCAGCGTCACATTCTGCAGGTTGGGCAGGAAAGTGCGCTTCGTCTTGTTGTTGGCGTGGGACACATTGTGACCCACCTGGCGACCCTTGCCGGTCAGCTCGCAAATGCGCGACATGATTCGTTCCTGATTTCGGTCTGGCGGGGCCCGAGCCCCGGAAAGTGGGCGCGATTATCGACAAAGTGCCGCCGCGTCAACCGCCCGGACGCGGTTGCATTGCCCGGCCGACGCAACCCTTGGCCCTGCCGGCGCGTTCGACTCGGTACTGAAACAAATGGAAAAGAGGTGGACGATGCGCGGATTCCTGATTCTGGTGGCGATCCTGGTGATCGGCGTGGTGATCCTGCTGGCGACCGGTATGATGAATATCGACCAGACCGCGGACACCAAAGTGCCCGAAATCAAGGTCGAGGGTGGTCAGGCCCCCGAATTCGACGTAGATGTCGGCGATGTCGACGTCCGCACGGTCAACCGGACGATCGAGGTTCCGGTGGTCGAGGTCGAACAGGCCGAAAAGTCCGATCGCGCGCCCGAATAAGGCGGGACGGCCGCGCCCGGCGCGGGCTGGCGCAAAGCCACGGTGGGCGGCATAGGGAAGACGATGTTCCCCTTGCCCCCGCCGATGCGCGCCGCGCTCGACGCCGCCGACGACGCCGCGCGACGGGGCGATATCCCCGTCGGCGCGGCGATCGTGCATCGGGGCGAGGTCATTGCGACCGCGGCGAATGCCCCGCGCGGGGCGCATGACCCGACCGGCCACGCCGAGATCCGGGTAATCCGCGCCGCCGCCACGCTGCTGGCGCGCGACCGGCTCGACGATTGCGACCTGTGGGTGACGCTGGAGCCCTGCGCGATGTGCGCCGGGGCGATCGCGCATGCCCGCATCGCGCGGCTCTACTACGCCGCGCCCGATCCAAAGGGCGGTGCGGTCGAACACGGGCCGCGCTTCTTCAACCAGCCGACCTGCCACCACCGGCCGGAAGTCTATGCCGGACTTGGCGAAGCCGAGGCGGCCGACCTGCTCCGCCGATTCTTCGAGGCGAGGCGATGAGCGTCAGGGCCAACACTGCCCGACGTGTGCGGCCCGGCGGTCTGCGGCACATGGTGGCGCTGCTCCTGCTCGCCGGCTGCACACCTGGCGACAAATTCGATTCCGCGAAATGGAAGGGGGCGGATCTGACCACCCGTGCGCGCGCGGACATGGTCGATGCTCTGATCCGGCAACATCCCTTAGCCGGAATGCACCGCAACGACGTCGTTCGGTTGCTCGGCGAGCCGACGCAAACGGACAAGTGGGAGGGGTGGGACATGATCTATGTCCTTGGCCCGGCCAGCTACACATCGGTCGATCATGCGTGGCTGGTGATCAAGCTGGGTGCGGATGGCCGCGTTTCGGACTATCGCATCACCGCGGATTAGGCTCGCGGGTCTGCCCCGGTGCGGGATTGCACCGGGGCGACACGCGGGATCAGCCGGCGCTGGTGTCGGTGATCGGCACGATCTTGATTTCGACGCGGCGGTTCTCACTGCGGCCGGCCTCGGTATCGTTGCTGGCGACGGGCTGGGTTTCGCCGAAGCCGCGCGTGCCGATGCGCGCGCTCTTCACGCCCTGGGTAGCCAGATAGTCGGCGACCGACCGCGCACGGCGTTCGGACAGCGCCTGGTTGTAGCTGTCGGTCCCGGTCGAATCGGTGTGGCCGTAGACGTCGATATAGGTCTGCTCATATTGCGCGAGGACGCTCGCCACTTCGTTGAGCGTGCCGCGGAATTCGGGCTGGATGTTGGCGCTGTCGGTCGCGAAGGTGATGCCCGAGGGCAGGTTGAGCAGCAGCTCGTCGCCGTTGCGCGTTACCTGCACGTCGGTGCCCGCGGTACGGGCACGCAGCTCGCGCTCCTGCCGGTCGATATAGGCGCCGATCCCCGCGCCCGCGAGCGCGCCGATGCCCGCCCCGACGATCTTCTCGGTCCGGTCGCGCCGCCCGCCGACCAGGTCGCCGAGCAGATAGCCCGCGAGCGCGCCGCCGCCGCCGCCGATCGCGGCCTTCGACACGCGACGCTCGCCGGTCACCGGGTCGGTGACGCATGCGGTGGTGAGCGTCAGCGTGGCGACCGCGGCCGCACCCATAAGACGGGATGTGAACTTCATACTTTCCTCCTGAACAATCGCTCTTGCACTGCAGAACCATCGGACCGACGCCGTTGTTCCGGCAGCGGATCGAATCGCGTGCTGAACGCCGCCAGCTGAACCGGTTGTGAAAGGGGGCCGGTTGGCGCTAAGGGGATGGGACCAACGCTGATGGAAACCCTCCCTTCATTTCCCTGGCTGGATGTTGCGATCATCCTAGCGCTCGTCGCGCTGAACGGCGTGTTCGCGATGTCCGAACTCGCGATCGTCTCCGCGCGCCCGGCGCGGCTGGAGGCGATGGCGCGCGGCGGCAGCCGGGGTGCGGCCGCCGCGCTCAAGCTGTCGGAGGATCCGGGCAAGTTCCTGTCGACGGTGCAGATCGGGATCACGCTGATCGGCATCATCGCGGGCGCCTATTCGGGGTCCAGCCTCGGCCTGCCCGTCGCGCTGCGCATCGAGCGGCTGGGGATCGAGCATGAGGCGGCCGAGGTGATCGCGTTCACGATCGTCATCGGCCTGACCACCTATGCTTCGCTGGTGATCGGCGAGCTCGTTCCCAAGCAGTTCGCGCTGCGCGCGCCGGAGCCGATCGCGGCGCTGGTTGCGCTGCCGATGCGCTGGCTGGCCGTGGCGACGGCGCCGATCGTCTGGGTGCTCGATTCGACGACCTCGCTCGTCTTCCGCGCGATCGGTCTGAGCCGCGAGGCCGAGAACCGCGTGACCGCGGAGGAGCTTCAGGTGCTCGTCGCCGAAGCGCACAAATCGGGCGTGATCGAGGAGCATGAACGCTCGATCATCTCGGGCGTGGTGCGGCTGGCCGACCGGCCGGTGCGCGAGGTGATGACTCCGCGTACCGACGTCGACTGGCTCGACGTCGACCTGGATGCCGAAGGGCTGCGCGCGGCGCTGCTGCGCACGCCGCACACCCGCCTGCCGGTTGCCGAAGGGTCGATCGATTCGGTCGTCGGCGTCGTCCAGGCGCGCGACATCGTCGGGGCGCTGATGCGCGGCGAGGCGATCGACCTCAGGCGGCTGGCGCGGTCCGCGCCGGTGCTGCCCGATCAGGTCGACGCGATGGACGCGCTGGGCGCGCTGCGCCGGGCCGACGTCGCCATGGGCTTCGTCCATGACGAATACGGCCATTTCGAAGGCGTGGTGACGCCCGCCGATCTGCTCGCGGCGATCGCCGGCGAGTTCAACGCCGATGACCCCGGCGAAACCCCCGGCGTCCACGAGCGCGAGGACGGATCGCTGCTCGTGTCGGGCCAGATGCCCGCCGACGCCTTTGCCGAACGCATCGGCCTCGACCTGCCGGAGGATCGCGATTTCGCAACGGTGGCGGGGCTCGCGCTGGCCGTGCTCAAGCGGTTGCCCGAGGAGGGCGACCATTTCGTCGAGCAGGGCTGGCGCTTCGAAATCGTCGACATGGACGGGCGCAAGATCGACAAATTGCTGGTCAGCGCGACCTGATCCCCCCGTGGGGCTGGGATTCGCGCCAGCCGTCGATCATTTCTCCTTCGGTCGTCAGCGCCGCGTCGCCCGTCCGCCCAGGATCAGGCGCGCGCATCCTGTTCGATCGCGTTCTCGTTCCACTGCAGCGCTTTGAGGACGGTGTCGACGATGTGTTGTGCGTTGAGTTTTGCGAGGTCGTACTGGCGTTCGGGTTTATCCTGGTCCTGGAACAGGTCGGGCAGGCGCATGGTGCGCAGCCTGAGGCCGTGGTCGATCAGGCCCATGTCGCTGGCGAGGGTGAGGACGTGCGCGCCGAACCCGCCGATTGCGTTTTCCTCGATCGTGACGGCGACCTCGTGGGTGGCGAGCAGCCGGCGGATCAGTTCCTCGTCGAGCGGCTTGGCAAAGCGCAGGTCCGCGACGCTCGTCGACAGCCCCCTCGCCTCGAGCGCGTCGGCCGCCTTCACCGCCTCCGCCAGCCGCGTGCCCAGCGACAGGATCGCCACCTTGTGCCCGGTACGCACCATCCGCCCCTTGCCGATCTCGAGCCGCTCGGGCACCTCGGGCAGCGCCACGCCCACCCCGTTGCCGCGCGGATAGCGCACCGCGATCGGCCCGGTGTCGTGGCACACCGCGGTATAGGTCATGTGCACAAGCTCGGCCTCGTCGGCCGCCGCCATCACCACGAAGTTGGGCAGCGTCGCCAGATAGGTGACGTCGAAGCTGCCCGCATGGGTGCACCCGTCCGCGCCGACCAGCCCGGCGCGGTCGATCGCGAACCTGACCGGCAGGTTCTGGATCGCGACATCGTGCACCACCTGGTCATAGGCGCGCTGCAGGAAGGTCGAGTAGATCGCGCAGAACGGCCGCATCCCCTGTGCCGCCAGCCCCGCCGCGAACGTCACCGCATGCTGTTCGGCAATGCCCACGTCGAACGCGCGGTCCGGATGCGCCTTTGCGAACTTGTCCACCCCCGTCCCCGACGGCATCGCCGCGGTAATCGCACAGATGCGGTCGTCGGTCTCCGCCAGCTTCGCCAGCGTCTCGCCGAACACATTCTGGTAGCTCGGCGGTCCCGGCGGCGCCTTGTCCTGCGCGCCGGTGATCACGTCGAACTTCTGGACGCCGTGATATTTGTCGGCCGACGCCTCCGCCGGGGCATAGCCCTTGCCCTTCTTGGTCACGACATGGACCAGGATCGGCCCCTCCTCGGCATCGCGGACATTTTCGAGCACCGGGATCAGATGGTCGAGATTATGCCCGTCGATCGGCCCGACATAGTAAAAGCCGAGCTCCTCGAACAACGTCCCGCCCATCGTGATGCCGCGCGCGAACTCGTCGGTCTTGCGCAGCCCCGAATGCAGCGGCCGCGGCAGCCGCCGCGCCACCCGCTTCAGCGTCTCGCGCAGCCCCAGAAACTCCCGGCTCGACACGATGCGCGACAGATATGCCGACAAGCCCCCCACCGGCGGCGCGATCGACATGTCGTTGTCGTTCAAAATCACCACCAGCCGGTTGCCCGCCGGCTCGGCGTTGTTCATCGCCTCATACGCCATGCCCGCGCTCATCGCGCCGTCGCCGATCACCGCGATCGCCTTGCCCGGCTGATCCTTCAGCTTGTTGGCGATCGCAAACCCCAGCGCCGCCGAGATCGAGGTCGAGCTGTGCGCCGCCCCGAACGGATCATAGTCGCTCTCCGCACGCTTGGTGAACCCCGACAGCCCACCCCCCATCCGCAGCGTCCGGATGCGGTCACGACGACCCGTCAATATCTTGTGCGGATAGCATTGATGCCCCACGTCCCAGATCAGCTTGTCGTCGGGCGTGTCGAACACATAATGCAGCGCCACCGTCAGCTCGACCACCCCAAGCCCCGAACCCAGGTGACCCCCCGTCACCCCCACCGCCGAAATCACCTCCGATCGCAGCTCGTCCGCCAACTGGCGCAACTGGCCAGGCTTCAGCCTGCGAAGATCCTCGGGCGTGGCAACCGTATCCAGCAACGGCGTGTCGGGCGT
>NZ_LSHX01000027.1 GCF_001555965.1 Sphingomonas sp. CCH21-G11 | reverse complement strand
AGATGTGTATAAGAGACAGACATCGATGTGCCCGACCCCGCGCCGACGATTCCAGGCCCGGCACCGGGCCAGCCGATCGCCTAGCGCGCGGGCGCGCTGGCCGGCGTCGCGAGGCGCACCGCGCGGATGATCCGCACCGGATCGCCGGGCATCTCGCCCTTGAATGCGCCGCGGCTGTTCTTTTCGGGATCGACCGGGGTGTCGAGGATGCGGACCAGCACCTCGCGCCCCTCGACCACGCGGCCGAAGGCGGCATAGCCGAGATTGTCGGCGGGCGCGCCATTGCCGGCGTCGAGCCCGCGTCGCTGGTCGCCGACCATGATCGTGAACTCGCCCCGCGCCGTGCCCGGCTCCAGCCGCGCGACCGACAGCACGCCGTCGGTGTGGCTGAGGCCCGTCTGCGTCGTCGGCTCATGTTTGATCGGCGGCAGCACGCGTTTGGGGTCGCCCTGCGGCCCGAACTGGACGAAGCCGAACTGGTCCTGAACCTTGACGACGCGATAGAAGACGACGCCGTCCAGCCGCTTCTGCGCGACATATTTCAGAAAATCGCCCGCCGTGACCGGCGCGTGCACCACGTCCGCCTCGACCGTCATCGTGCCGACGCTGGTTTCGATGAGGACGCGGGGCAAGGGTGGCGTGGGCGGCGTCGGTGCGTCCTGGGCGACCGCGAAGGCACAGCCGAAAAGCGACGCAAACGTGGCGAAGGCGACAAGGGCACGCCGGCGAAGTTGCGGAAGTTGCGGGCTGTGGCGAGTCATTTCCGGGCTCCGGGATCGGGTTAGGCAGAATGTCATGCAAATCGCGGTCCCAAGCCTAGCCACGTCACCGGCTTGAAGGACAGTGCAAAACATCAGCCCACCGCGCAGTCGGCGCAGTGGACCCCGGCACAAGGCCGGGGTGACGGTGAAGGGAGGTTACCAAAGCCCGTCCGTCACGCCGGACTTGTTCCGGCATCCACTGGGCAGCACGCGCAACCCTTCAACCTTCGCAAGCGACCCGAGGGGCCGGGGCTCACGCTCAGCCGTCCAGCGCCTTTTTCAGCAACTCATTCACCACCGCGGGATTGGCCTTGCCCGCCATCGCCTTCATCGTCTGGCCGACGAAGAAGCCGAACAATTTGTCCTTGCCGCCGCGATATTCGGCGACCTTGTCGGCATTGGCGGCCATCACCTTGGCGATTTCCGCCTCGATCGCGCCCGTGTCGCTGGTCTGCTTGAGGCCACGCTCTTCGACGATCGCGCCGGCATCCTGGCCGGTTTCCAGCATGATCTCGAACACCTGCTTGGCGAGCGTATTCGACAGCGTGCCGTCGGCGATCAGTCCAAGCAATTCGGCTGCCTGAGAGGGGCTTACCGGGCTTTCCTCAATTTCCTTGCCAAGCCGGTTGAGCGCGCCGAACAGCTCGGCACCGACCCAGTTCGCCGCCTGAACCGGCGCAGCGCCCGCATCGAGCAGCGCGTCGAACCAGCGCGCGGTCTCGACATCGGCGGTCAGCACCGCGGCGTTGTAGGGCGTGATGCCCAGCCCTTCGTATCGCGCGCGCTTGGCGTCGGGCAGTTCGGGCAGGGACGCGCGGCATTCCGCGATGAACGCATCGTCGAGTTCGAGCGGCAGCAGGTCGGGATCGGGGAAATAGCGATAGTCGTGCGCGTCCTCCTTCGACCGCATCGACCGGGTCGTGCCCTTGTCGGGATCGAACAGCCGGGTCTCCTGGACGATCGTGCCACCCGATTCGAGCACGTCGACCTGGCGGCGCGCCTCATGCTCGATCGCCTGCATGACGAAGCGGACCGAGTTGACGTTCTTGGTCTCGGTGCGCGTGCCCAGCGGATCGCCGGGCTTGCGCACGCTGACATTGACGTCGGCGCGCATCGATCCCTGGTCCATATTGCCGTCGCACGAGCCGACATAGCGCAGGATCGAGCGGAGCTTGGAAAGATAGGCGCCCGCCTCCGCCGGCGACGCCATGTCGGGGCGGCTGACGATTTCCATCAGCGCGACGCCCGAGCGGTTGAGGTCGACATAGGAACGGGTCGGATGCTGATCGTGCATCAGCTTGCCCGCATCCTGCTCGACATGGATGCGCTCGATGCAGATGCGCTTGGGCGCGGCAATCCCGGCCTTTTCATCCGCGTCGATGGTCAGCGCACCCTCGCCCACCAGCGGGTGATAGAGCTGGCTGATCTGATATCCCTGGGGCAGATCGGCGTAGAAATAGTTCTTGCGGTCGAAGCGCGACCATTTGTTGATCTGCGCATCGATGGCGAGGCCGGTGCGCACCGCCTGGCGGATGCATTCGCGATTGGGCACCGGCAGCATCCCGGGCATTGCGGCGTCGATCAGCGACACCTGCGTGTTCGGTTCCGCCCCGAAATCGGTGGCCGCGCCGGAAAACAGCTTGGCCTTGGACGTGACCTGGGCGTGGACCTCCAGCCCGATCACGACTTCCCAGTCGCCGGTCGCGCCGGGGATGCGGTAGGTGGAGGTGGTGGCGGTCTCGGTCATGGCTGGGTCTCTGGGGTGATGAGGGTCAATTCGGGGAAATAGCTGCGGTAAAAGCGTGGGTCACGGGTCAAGATCGACGCACCTAATACCGTGGCGTGGCCGCCGATAAAGAAATCAGGCAGGACCGCACCGGATTTCACCGATTTTTCGCGACGTCGCGCCCGATAAAGATCGAAAGCGCGGCCCGCAGCGAAGGCGGCTTCGGGCGTCAGATCGAGGATTTCGGCACCGATCCGCCCGATACGGTCGTGAAACATCGCCAGCGAGTGCATGCGCGGTGCGACTTCGGCGACGATGATGGCGTTGATCCCAATGCCATCGGCCGCGGCTGTGATGCTCAGCGTGCCCGCGGACCAGTGATGCCAAGGTTGATTGGCATCGAACACGTCGATCAGGACATTCGAGTCGACAAGGATCACGGCTCCCAATCGCCACGGATTTCGCGCATATATTCGTCCGTCGTCATGCCGCCCAGGTCGATACTGCCACGGACACTTTCGATCGCGGCACGAATGCGCGCGGTGCGCTCCTCGAGCGTTTCGGCTGGCTCCGGATTACCGGGCAGCACAACCGTCTCGCCGCGGTCGTTGATCCCTACCCGTACCGGGCTGTTGGGGATCAGCCCGTTCTTTTCACGAACCTCTTTCGGGATCAGCACCTGACCCTTGCTGGTCATGTTGACCAGCGTCTCATGCTCGATCTTGCTTTGCGCGTTCATGGCTTCAGTCTCCGGTGTTACCAAGGTAACACCTCGCCATCGCCATTACCACCACGCGTCCGGCCGCGCGACGAAGCCCGCGCGCTGCTCGATCGCGAGGCCGGCGTTGAGCACGCCCTGTTCGTCGAGCGGCTTGCCGATGATCTGGAGGCCCAGCGGGAGCCCGGCCTCGTCCAGCCCGGCCGGCACGCTCATCGCCGGCAGGCCGGCGAGCGAGGACGGGACGGTGAAGACGTCGTTCAGATACATGGCGATCGGATCGGCGGACTTTTCCCCCAACGCAAAGGCCGATGACGGCGCAGTCGGGGTGAGCAGCAGGTCGCACTGGTCCCACACGCGCTCGAAATCGCGGGCGATCAGCGCGCGGACCTTTTGCGCCTGGGTATAATAGGCGTCGTAGAAGCCGGCCGAGAGCACATAGGTGCCGATCATGATGCGCCGCTTGACCTCATCGCCGAAGCCGGCGGCGCGGGTGGCGGCATACATGTCCTGCAACCCCGCGCCATCAGGCAGGTCGCGCTGGCCATAGCGCACCCCGTCATAACGGGCGAGGTTGGACGACGCCTCCGCCGGCGCGATGATGTAGTAAGCCGGCAGCGCGTAGCGGGTGTGGGGCAGCGAGACCTCGACGATCTCGGCTCCGGCATCGCGGGCATAGGCGATGCCCTGCTGCCACAAGGCGTCGATCGCGGCGGGCATGCCGTCGACGCGATACTCCTTCGGGATGCCGATGCGCTTGCCCGCCAGGCTGGGCGACAGCGCGGCCTCCCAGTCGGGCACGGCGACGTCGAGCGAAGTCGCGTCGCGCGGATCGAACCCTGCCATTTCCCTGAGCAGGATCGCGCAGTCGCGGACATCGCGCGCCATCGGTCCCGCCTGGTCGAGCGAGGAGGCAAAGGCGATGATGCCGAAGCGCGAGCAGCGGCCATAGGTCGGCTTGATCCCCGCAATGCCGGTGAACGCGGCCGGCTGGCGGATCGAGCCGCCGGTGTCGGTGCCGGTGGCGCCGGGGCACAGCCGCGCCGCGATCGCCGCCGAGCTGCCGCCCGACGATCCGCCGGGGGTCAGCGGGGCATTGCCGCCGTCCTTGCGTCGCCAGGGACTGACCACATTGCCGAACGCGCTGGTTTCGTTGGACGATCCCATCGCGAACTGGTCCATGTTGAGCTTGCCCAGCATGCCCGCGCCGGCATCCCACAATTTCTGGCTGACCGTCGATTCATAGGTCGGCTTGAAACCTTCGAGGATGTGGCTGGCCGCGGTCGAGGTCACGCCCCTGGTGCAGAACAGGTCCTTCATCCCGATCGGCACGCCGGCGAGCGGCTTCAGCACCTCACCCGCCGCGCGCGCCGCGTCGGCCTCACGCGCGGCGGCGAGCGCGTGATCGGGGGTTTCAACAAGGAACGCGTTGAGCGGCTTGGCCTTGCTGACCTTGACGATGAACTGGTCGGCGACTTCGCGCGCGCTGAAATTGCCTAGGCGGATGCCGTCGCGCAGCGCCGCGATGCCGAGATCGGTGAGGTCGGTCATTCGATCACCTTCGGCACTGCGAAGAAGCCGTGTTCGGCCTGGGGCGCATTCGCGAGCACCGCGTCGCGGCAATCACCGTCGGTGACGACATCATCGCGCAGCCGCAGCGTGTTGGGGATGACCGCGGTCATCGGTTCGATGCCGGTGCAGTCGACTTCGCTCAGCTGCTCGATCCAGCCCAGGATGTTGGCGAGTTCAGGCGCGAGGCGCGCGGCTTCATCATCGGTGATCGCGATGCGGGCGAGCCCGGCGACCCGTTTGACGGTGGAGATATCTACGGACATGGCCCGAGCGGCTAGCACCGGCCGCGGGGGCGGCGCAACGCCAAAGCGTCACTCGAACGCGGCACCGACCGGCTGGTCGCCGATGAAGAGCTGGCGGCGCTCGACCCGGCGGACTTCCAGCCGCCCGGCGCGATAGTCGCGGGCGAGGCTGCCGGGCGCGGCACCGGCGCCGGCGACGGGGCGGATCGGCGCGACCGCCCAGCCGCCGGGATTGCGTTCCAGCCGCGTCGCGTCGCACGCCGCAATGGTCGCGGGCCCCGAGATGCAGCCGTCGGGGAGGACCAGCGCCTCGCGCGGTGAGACGAACAGCACGGTGCAGCGCGCGGTGTCGAAGCCGCAGTCGCCGATATCGGCCAGGCGATCGCGCAACCCGTCGGGCAGCGCGGTCCCGGCGGGCAGGACTCGCACCCGGCGAGCCATCGACGCGGTGCTCGCGCGACGCTGCGCGTCCTGAGCCGCCGCGTAGCGGCTGGTCTGGCCCAGCGCGGCCGCGGCCCGCGCCGCCAGCGCCTTGTCGGGTCCCCTGGCCAGCCGTTCGAGCGCACGACGCCCCGGTGCGCCGAAATCGAAGCGCAGCGCCGTCCAGTCGAACTGGTCCGCGCGCACCCTGCCCGATTCCAGCCGGGCGATCTGGTCGCGCGTCGCGATCGCGTTGAAGCCGGCCAGCGGGGTCGCGAGCAGCAGCGCGAACAGCGCAGTGCCGATCGCCAGGCGCAGATTGGCGCGGCGCAGCGCCGCCATCCACGCCGTGCGCGCGCGGACCAGCGTCACCAGATAGGCAAGGCCGTACGCACTGGCGAGCGTGGCGAAGCTGATCGCCCATAGCCGGTCGGGCGTGATGCCATATTGATGGACGCGCAGGCCGATCGCGAAGGCGGCGAGCAGCGCCAGCGGCAGCATGACGATGCCGAGCGCGATCGCGCCGAACCGCAGCGCGCGGTTGCGCGCTTCCTCCTCCGGCGCGTTGCCGATCACCGCATTGACCAGCACCAGCGCCGCGACCGCGCAGGCAAGCAGCAAGGTTGCCGCCGATCCCCAAGCTTCCCACAACGCATCGACGCCCGTGAAGGGCAGCGCGCCCAGGAAAATGAGCAACGCCGCGCCCAGCATCGGGGCCAGCACCGCCAGCACGTTGCGCACCACCGCCTGGAGCAGGCGCACCACCCGGTCCTGATCGCGCAACAGCCCCAGCCCCGCGCCGAACGCGCCGCCGACCAGCGCAGCCACGACCGCGTTGTCGCGCAGCCAATCGCGCAGCAGATCGATGCCGATCAGGTGGAACAGCTCGCTGACCACCAGCAGCAGCAGGAACGCGATGCCGACAAACACCCAGCTGCCGGCGAACAGCACCGCGTTGGTCCAGGCATGATCGTGGACCGACTGGACGGCAATCGACGGCCACCCGCGCCCCTGCCGCGTGCTTGCCTGAAACAGCGGCGCGGCGATGCCGATCGCCAGCGCCCCGCTGACCATCCGCCAGCCTTCGCTCGCGCTCCAGCTCTCGGTCGGGCCGTTCAATGCGGCGATCAGGCCGGCGATGACGCCGCACCCCAGGCCGAACAGCAATGACGCAACGCCGCGCGGTCGATCGATCGTGAAGCCGATGACAGCGGCAGCAACCACGACAAAGCTGAACCAGCCGATCGCGACGGCACCGGGGTTTTGGCCTGAGGCCTCGACAATGCGATGCGCGGTCAGGCCAGTCGCCAGCCCCAGCCCGGCAAGCAACGGCGTGCGCGCCGGCCATGCCGGCGTCGATTGCGCGGATCGATCGGCTTCGTTCATCCCCTCCGCTCCCTCCTTACCCGATGTGCCGGCGACCAAAGTCGGTCTGGACAGTTGCATGACCAGCAACCATCAGTCGCGCAACCGCAATTGCCCCGGCAGCACCGATGCTGCATCGCACAATGGAGAAGCCGGCTTGGCTCGCAAATTCCTCTACGTGGTCGCCATCCTGATCGTGCTGACGCTCGCCGCCGCCTTTGCCTATCGCCTGTTCGGGGTCCAGCTGACGCGTTTCGCGCTGGTTCCCTCGGCCCGGTTCGAGGCGCTGCCGCGCGTCGAGACCAACGCCTATGCCGATGCCCGCCTGTGGATCGCGCGGCCGGACCAGCCGGGCAATCCGGCCCTGTGGACGCCCGAGGGCTATCGGCCCGCGACCGATGCGCCGGCCGCGGTCTTCTTCATCCACCCGACCTCCTATCTCGACCGCAGCCGCTGGAACGCGCCGCTCGACGACGCGCGCGCCAACGATCTGGCAGCGACGTTCCTGCGCGGCCAGGCGAGCGCGTTCAATGCCGCCGGTGCGATCTGGGCACCGCGCTATCGCCAGGCGACGTTCGGCGCATTCCTGACCAGCGCGGCGGACGCGCAGGCGGCGCTCGACCTGGCCTATGGCGACATCGACGCGGCGTTCAGCCAGTTCGTGCGCGAAGCCGGTCCCGACCGCCCGATCATCCTGGCCGGGCATAGTCAGGGGGCGCTGCACCTGACCCGCCTGCTCAAGGACCGGGTGGCGGGCACGCCGCTCGCGCGCCGCGTGGTCGCGGCCTATGTCGTCGGCTGGCCGGTGTCGCGCACGACCGACCTGCCGGCGCTGGGGCTTGCCGAATGCCGCCGCGCCGAACAGGCCAACTGCATCCTGTCATGGCAAAGCTTCGGCGAACCGGCCGATCCGTCGCTGATCCTCGACACCTTCGATGCGACGACGGGCTTTGACGGCCAGCCGCGCCGGGGCACGCCGATGATCTGCACCAACCCGATCACGGGAAATGCCGGGGATGCCGCGCCCGCCAACGCCAATCTGGGCACGCTGTTCGCCTCCGACGACCTGAAGAGTGCGACGATCGCGCCGGGGCGCGTGCCCGCGCGCTGCGCCGAGCGCGGCGTCCTGCTGATCGGGGAGCCGCCGGAACTGGGCCCCTATGTGCTGCCCGGCAACAATTATCATGTGTTCGACTACAGCCTGTTCTGGGCGAATGTCCGCGCCGATGCCGACCGGCGGCTGAAGGTGTTTGCGCGATGACACCGACGACCGATCGCGCCGCGTTCCTGGCGGCGCTGCCCGACGGGGGCCGGCTGATCGGGCTGGACGTGGGCAGCCGGACGATCGGGACGGCGCTGTGCGACGCGGGCTGGAGCTTCGCCAGCCCCGCCGAGCTGATCCGCCGGACCAAGTACACCGCCGACCAGGCGGCGATTGCGCGGATCATCGCCGCACAGTCGGTCAAGGGCATCGTCATCGGCCTGCCGCTCAACCTCGACGGCAGCGAATCGCCGCGCAGCCAGTCGACACGGGCGTTCGCGCGCAACCTCGCCGCGCTTGGCCTTCCCATCCTGCTGTGCGACGAACGCTGGTCGACGGTCGCGGTCGAGCGCGCGATGATCGAACAGGACATGAGCCGCGCCAAGCGCGCCGAGCGCGTCGACAACCACGCCGCCGCCTATATCCTGCAGGGTGCGATCGACGGGCTGGCCAGCGGCTCGCTTGACCGCTGAGGCATGGGGCCATCGTCGGAATCAAAGCGCGTCACCCCGGCCTTGCGCCGGGGTCCCGCTGCCTGATCCGGCGCAACGAACAGTGGGAACCCGGGTCGACCCCGGGGTGACATCACGCGTGGGGCGGCCGCGGCCGCTTTACTTGCGGGTGCCATCGGCTAGATGACCGCCCTGATGCAGCATTCCGATCATCGCCCCGGCACGGTCCTGAACGGCAGCGCGGCGTTCCCGCACCGGCATCTGACGGGCATCCAGGGTCTGCAGCCGCACGAGATCATGTTCCTGCTCGACGAGGCCGAACAATGGGTCGAGGCGAACCGCGCGCGCGCGGCATCCGACCGGCGGCTCGACGGCATCACCCAGATCAACGCGTTCTTCGAAAACTCGACGCGCACGCTCCTGTCCTTCGAGATCGCGGGCAAGCGGCTGGGCGCCGACGTCGTCAACATGCACGCCGCGCAGTCGAGCGTGAAGAAGGGCGAAACGCTGATCGACACCGCGGTCACGCTCAACGCGATGCGCGCCGACGTGATCGTCATCCGCCACGGCAGTTCGGGCGCGGTGCAGCTGATCGCGGACAAGGTCGACTGCCCCGTGCTCAACGCAGGCGACGGCTGGCACGAGCACCCAACCCAGGCGCTGCTCGATGCCCTGACCATCCGGCGGCGCAAGGGATCGATCGCGGGACAGCGCGTCGTGATCTGCGGCGATATCCGCCACAGCCGCGTCGCGCGCTCCAACATCCTGGCGCTGACCGCGCTCGCCGCCGACGTCCATGTCGTCGCGCCGTCGACGCTGATGCCTGAGGGAGTGGCGCGCATGGGAGTGACGGCGCACCATGATTTCGACGCCGCGCTCGACGGGGCGGACGTGGTGATGATGCTGCGCCTGCAGAACGAGCGGATGAACGGCGGGTTCGTGCCGTCGACGCGCGAGTTCCATTTCCGCTACGGCCTGACCCCGGCACGGCTGGCGCGCGCGCGGCCCGATGCGCTGGTCATGCATCCGGGTCCAATGAACCGCGGGGTCGAGATCGATTCGAGCGTCGCCGACGACGCGTCGCGATCGGCGATCACCCAGCAGGTCGAAATGGGGGTGGCGGTGCGCATGGCGTGCCTGGACGTGCTGACCCGCCGCGCGCGCGGCGTGGAGGGCTGGGCATGAGCGCGGTTCGCTTTACGAATGCCACACTGGTTTGTCCCGACGGCGGGGTGCACGCGGGTGAGCTGGTAGTCCAGGAAGACATGATCCTGAAGACCCCGTTCGTTTCGAGCCCTTCGACTGCCCGCAGGGCGGGCGCTCAGGATAAACTTCCGCCGGAGGCGGAAGTCGAGAAACGTATGCCCGGCTCAGGTTTCTCGACTTCGCTCGAAACCAACGGCTCTTTTGAGGCTGGAAAGGCTGAAGCCGAAACCATCGACTGCCGGGGCAAGCTGCTCGCGCCCGCGATCGTCGATCTGGGCGTGTTCGCGATCGACAAGGCGGCGTTCCGTGCGGGCGGAATCGTGCGCGTCGGCTTGATGCCCGACCAGTCGCCGGTGCTCGACGATCCCGGCATCATCCAGCGCGGCGCGGCGATGGGCAAGCCGGAGATCTGGGTTCACCCGATCGCGGCGGCGACGCGTGGACTGAACGGCACCGACCTCGCCGAAATGGCGATCAATGCGGATGCGGGCGCGCGCGCGGTCGCGACCGGGCGGCGCTGGATCGCGGATGCGGGCGTCATGCGCCGCGTGCTCGGCTATGCCCGCGATGTCGGGCTGACCGTGATCGCGCATGCCGAGGATGGCGGGCTGGCCGGTGCAGCCGTGGCGACGGCGGGCGAGACGGCGACCCGTCTGGGCCTGCCCGCCGCGCCCGCGATCGCCGAGGCGCTGGCGATCGCCCGCGACCTGATGCTGGCGGAGGAAACCGGGGCGCGCATCCATTTCCGCCAGGTGACGACCGCGCGCGGGCTCGATCTGATCCGCGCGGCACGGGCGCGCGGCATCGCGGTCACCTGTGGCATCACGCCCGCGCACCTGCTGCTGTCCGACATCGCGATGAGCGATTTCCGCACCTTCACGCATCTGTCGCCGCCGCTGCGCGACGAGAGCGACCGGCAGGCGGCGATTGCCGCGCTGGCCGACGGGACGATCGACGTGCTGACATCGGGCCACGACCCGCGCGGGCCGGAGCAGAAGCGGCTGCCATTCGCGGATTCGGCCGAAGGTGCGGCGGGGGCCGAAACGCTACTCGCGCTGGGCCTGGGCTTCGTGCGCGACGGCGTGATCACGATGGAGCGGCTGTTCGCGCTGCTGGCGCGCAATCCCGCGCGCATCCTGGGGCTCGACACCGGCACGCTCGCCCCCGGCCAGCCCGCAGACCTCATTCTGGTCGATCCGGACGCGCCGTGGTTGATCGACGCCGACCAGATGGTCGCCAAGGCAGGCAACACGCCCTTCGACGGCCTGCCCGTCCAGGGTCGCGTGCTCAAGGTGATGAAGGGCGGCGCGTTCGACGCGCGCGGCTAGCGAAAACCCGGCACGCAAGGTCGGGACGAGCCGGCGGCTGACCGGCCCGCCGACAGTGTCATCCCCGCCTGGCGAGCGCGAAGCCCTTGTGCCAGCTCGCCGCCTTTTCGCCGGTGGTGCCGCGCACGAAGCAGCGGTCGCCCCGCGCCCGGATCGTCCGGCACAGCGCGTCGGCATCGCCGCGCGTGAAGCCGCCGACCGACAGGCGATAGAAGCTGGTGCCGTTCAGTTCGACCTGATGTTCATGCGGGGTCAGCTTGCCCAGCGCGGCGTGGCGCCGGTTCATCCGCCGCCACGCATCCTGCGCGACCGCGGCGTTGTCGAACGCGCCGAGCTGAACATAGAAAGTGCCCGAGGCGAAGCTGCGCGGCGCGGCCGGCTTGGCGGCCATCGCGCCGACCGACAGCACCGGCTTGGCCGGAGCAGCGACGCGCGCGGGGCGGACAGCGGCGACGGGCTTGATCGTCTGGACGACCTCCTGACGCGGCGCGAAGACGATTGCGGGCTGGTCCGAGACCGCAGCCGCAGTGCCGGTTTCGACCGGCGCAGGCTCCGCAACTGGCGCGACCGCAACCGCGACCGGTGCGATGTCGACGGGCGCGGCATCGACCGGCGCCGGCGCTTCGGCAGCGACTTCGTCGGCCGGCATGGTGACGGCCAGTGCGGGTCCGCTCGTCACCAGCGCAAGCTGGACCGGCTGGCCCTGGTCCGCCGCCGGGGTCACGCCGAGCAGCGTCGCGACCTGGTCCGCCGCAGTCTGGGGACGCGCGAAGCTGGCCCATTCGAGCATGCGCTTGTCGAGTTCGCCGGGCAGCACATCGAACGCCGCGACCGCGCGGGCTTCGGCCCAGCGGCCGGCGAGCGCCAGCGACAGCGCGAGATTCTGGCGCACCTTCGCATCGGCGTCGGGCGCGCGCGCGGCTTCGCCCAGAATGGCGATGGCGGTGCCGGGATCGCCGGCGAGCGCGAGCGCGAGGCCCCGGTCGGTCGGCGAGATCAGCGTCGCGTGCGTTTCCAGCGTCGACCGCGCCGCGACCCAATCGCCGAGCGCGGTCTGCGCAAGCGCGAGGTGCAGCGCGGCGCGCCCGTTGGCGGGATCAAGCTGGACCACGTCGTTGAAGGTCTGCGCCGCCGAGGCAAAGCGCCCGCCCGACAGATAGGACTGGCCGAGCAGCATGCGATAGGCCGGGTTGGTCGGCACATAGGCGACCGCGCTTTCCGCATGGCGGATGGCCAGGTCGGTCCGGCCCTTGGCCAGCGCCTTTTCGGCCTTTTCCACCGCGACGGCGGCCATCTTCATCCGGGCCTCGGCACTCTGGTCGCTCGCCTGGGCGATGACGCCGATGCCGGTCATCACCCCGACCGGCGCAACCAGGACCAGCGCCGTCAGGGCACTGGAGAACAGCGTACGGGACTTCATGCCTTCCCCCTCGATTTGCGATCCTTGCCGGTGGGCAGTTGGTCGAGCAGCGCGTCCACTTCGGGCAGCGCCGCCAGGAATTGGTCCAGCGCCTCGGTCACCAGCTTCTGCGCCGACGCGCCGCGCACGGCGGAGGCGAGCCGCAGGCGCAGGTGCCGTTCGGCATCGAGGCGCAGCGTGAACGCCGCCTTCGCCTGCTTGGTCACCGTCTCGCGCTTGATGCGCGCGGCGGTGTTGAGCGAGACCGGCCGCAATTCCGGCGTCGGCACCGCGGCAACTTCGGCGGGCATTTCCACCGGCACCGGGCGGGGCGCGAGCGCGCGGTCGAGCGACGCGAATGCGGTGTCGGCAACGACGTCGTCCTCGCCGGCTTCATCGGCTGCGGCGGCGTCGAATTCGGCCTTCAGCGACGCGCGCTGGCGCAGCACCTGGGGCAGCGGTGCGGCTTCCGGATCGACCGGCGGCAGCATGTCGGGGGCAAAGGGCTGCGCGACCGGGGCGGGTTCGCCGCCCATGTCGTTCCAGCCCAGATCTTCGAGCGTGCCGTTGGCAGGAAAGCCGACAAAGCCCTGGGGACGCATGGCCGGGCGCGCCTGGCCCTTGCGGGCGAGCAGCCCGGAGGACAGCGAAGCAGCGGGTTTGGAACTACCGAACATCATCCTGACCCTTTAGCTGACCACGCGCCGGCCGAAGCCGGCGGCCTGACGGACATTGCCGAAGCCCGCGCCATGCGCGACGGGCGCGGCGAACACGGTACGGCGGAAATTCTTTTCGAGCCGGTCGGAGATGTAGCTCCACAGCGCGATCACTTCCTGCGACGACCGGCCATTGGGGTCGATTTCCATGACGGTGCGCCCGTCGATCATCGACGCGGCGAAATCGGTGCGGTGATGAATGGTGACCGGGGCGACGGTACCGTGCTGCGACAGCGCGACGGCGGCTTCCGAGGTGATCTTGGCCTTGGGCGTGGCGGCGTTGACCACGAAGATCAGCGGCTTGCCCGCACGCTCGCACAGATCGACGGTCGCGCCGACGGCGCGCAGGTCGTGCGGGCTGGGACGCGTCGGGATGACGATGAGTTCGGCGACCTGGATCACGCTCTGGATCGCCATGGTGATGGCGGGCGGCGTGTCGATCACCGCCAGGCGAAAGCCCTGCTGGCGCAGCACCTCGAGGTCGGCGGCCAGCCGCGCGACCGTGGTCTGGGCAAAGGCCGGAAATTCGGTCTCGCGCTCGTTCCACCAATCGGACAGCGAACCCTGCGGATCGATGTCGATCAGAACGACGGGCCCCGCCCCGGCCAGCTGGGCCTGAACGGCTAGATGCCCGGAAAGGGTGGTCTTGCCCGATCCCCCCTTTTGCGACGCCATCGCCAAAACTCGCATCGGAACCCCTGATATTGGCTATCCAGATGCTCGCTTGCCATGCGGGATGATAAAAAGCCGTTAATGGCGTTTGCATGCCGCTTACCAATTCTTTGCCAATGCCGGTTTATCCGGAATAAAGGATGCGCGACGGCACGGGAGCGGCAGCGATGAAGCACGGGCGGACGGCGATGCTGGCGACGGCGCTGGTCATATCGGCCATGGTGCCGGTCGCCGGACGCGCCCAGGCAGGCGGTCCCGAGGCCGTCAAGGCGGGCGTCGATGCGTGGGAGCGTGGCGATTATTCCGCAGCCGTCCAGGCGTGGCGCCCCCTGGCCGACGCCGGCGACGCGGACGCGCAGTTCAATCTGGCCCAGGCGTATAAGCTCGGCCGCGGCGTGCCCGCGGACCTGAACCAGGCGGAGGACTATTATCGCCGCGCCGCGCTGCAGGGGCATCAGAAGGCCGAGGAGATGTACGGCCTGGCGCTGCATCAGCGCGACCGCTTCGCCGACGCGGTGACCTGGCTCGACCGCGCCGCCAGCCGGGGCGAGCCGCGCGCGCAATTCGTGCTGGGCACCATGTATTTCAACGGCGAGGGCGTGGCGAAGGACTGGGTCCGCGCCTATGCCCTGGTGCTGCGCGCGGGCGACACCAACCTGCCACAGGCCGCGACGACGCTGGATCAGATGGACCTGTATCTGTCGGTGCAGGAGCGCCAGCGCGCGCTCAAGCTCGCCGCGACTTTGCCCGGCCGCGGGCCGCGCAAGGCACGCGCGATAGGTACGCCGGCGATCGGACTGGCGGCCGCGCCAAAGCCACCGGGAAAGGTCCCCGCGACCACAGCATCGGCCGCGCCGCTATCGGCGCAGGGCGCGTGGCGGGTCCAGCTCGGCGCGTTCAAGGACGCCGCCAACGCGCGCGCGCTATGGGGCCGGCTGTCGGGGCAGGTCGCGCCATTTGCCGGCCGAACGCCCAGCTATGTCGCATCGGGCGGCGTGACCCGGCTTCAGGTCGGCCCGTTCGCCGGGGCGAGCGAGGCCGGGGCGGCGTGCACAGCGGTGAAGGCGACCGGCACCCCCTGCCTGCCCGTCAGGCCCTGAACCCGCTTCATTCCACCCATTGCGCGCGGGGCACGCCCTGCGCGTAGAGCAAGGCGGTCAGGTCGTGGTGACCGATCCGCGCATCCGCTTCGGCGGCGACCACCGGCTTGGCGTGATAGGCGATCCCCAGCCCCGCCGCGCGCAGCATCGGCAGGTCGTTCGCCCCGTCGCCGACCGCAAGCGTGGCCGGGCGATCGAGCCGTTCGGCGGCGGCGGTGTCGAGCAGCACCTGTTCCTTCACGCGCGCATCGACGATCGGGCGAAGCACCCGGCCCGTCAGCTTTGCGTCCGCAATCTCTAGCCGGTTGGCGATCACGCGGTCGAAGCCGATCGTCGCCCCGACCGGCTCGGCAAACCGCGTAAAGCCGCCGGAGACCAGCACCGTCACCGCGCCCCAGCCGCGCATCGTGCGCACCAGTTCGACCGCGCCGGGCATGACCTCCACCCGGTCGGCGAGGCATTCGTCGATCGTCCCCTCCTCAAGCCCGGCGAGCAGCGCGACGCGTGAATCGAGCGCGGCCTCGAAATCGAGTTCGCCGCGCATCGCGCGCTCGGTAACGGCGGAAATCTCCGCCTTCAGCCCCGCATAGTCGGCCAGCTCGTCGATGCATTCGACGGTGATCATCGTCGAATCCATATCGGCGACCAGCAAGTGCTTGCGCCGGCCATGCGCGGGCTGAACGACGATGTCCGACCGCGCGATCGCGCCCTCCAGCGCGACGCGTGCCGCATCGGGGGCCAGCCCGAACGCGATGTCGGCGGCGATCCCGTCGTCGATCCAGCCCCAGTCGACCGGCCCGCAGCCGGCGTCGTGCAGCCGGTCGCGCAGTTCCGAAATATCGCCCGCATGAACGCCGGCCGCTGCTATCACGGTCGCGATGAACATCGCACCTTCCCTTGAACCCCCTAAAGTCGCGCTCATTGCAGGGCCGACGGCCAGCGGCAAGTCCGCGCTTGCGCTCGAACTGGCGAAATGCACCGGCGGCACGATCATCAACGCCGATTCCGCCCAGGTCTATCGCAACCTGCGCGTCCTGTCGGCGCGCCCCACCGTCGCGGAGGAGGCACAGGCCCTGCACCGGCTGTTCGGGCATGTCGACGGTGCGCAGCCCTATTCGGCGGCGCAATGGGCCGCGGAAGCCGCCGCCGCGATCGACGCGGCGATCGCCGCCGGGTCGTTGCCGATCCTGGTCGGCGGAACGGGCATGTATCTACGCACCCTGATCGACGGCATTGCGCCGGTGCCCGACATTCCGCCCGAGCTGCGCGCCGAGGTCCGCGCGCTGCCCGTCGCGGCGGCGCATGCCGAACTGGCACGGCTCGACCCGGCGGGCGCGGCACTGCTGCGCGCGACCGACACGACCCGCGTCGCCCGCGCGCTGGAGGTGGTACGTGCGACCGGACGGCCGCTGCGTGCATGGCAGGCGGACCGGGTGGGCGGCATCGGCGGACGCGTGGCGATCGTCGCGTCGATATTGCTGCCCGAGCGCGCCTGGCTCGCCGAACGCTGCGACCGGCGGCTGGCGGCGATGTTCGACGGTGGCGCGGTCGACGAAGTGCGCGCGCTGATCGCCCGTCCCGACGTCGCCGCGAGCGCGCCGGTGCGCCGCGCGATCGGGGTGACCGAAATCGCGGAATGGCTGGCGGGGCGCATCGACCGCGCGACCGCACTCGCCCGCGCGCAGGCCGCGACCCGCCAATATGCCAAGCGCCAATACACCTGGTTCCGCCACCAGCCGCCGCCTGAATGGCCGCGCATCTCGCACGCGGATCCGACAACATCGCAGATCGAATTTGAAAGAAGATTACAAATTTAACGGTTGACGCGCATTTTTAATGCGGTTAGCAGCGCCGCTCACTTTTGTGCTAAACGCGCCGGCAAGGCGGTTTTGCCCGGTTATTGGAGACCCGACGTGGCGGAGAAGAGCGGAGCCGACATCCTGATCGAGGCGTTGTGCGACCTCGGTGTGGAGGTCGTGTTCGGCTATCCCGGCGGCGCGGTGCTCCCGATCTACGATGCGCTGTTCAAGCAGAAGCGGATCCGCCACATCCTGGTCCGTCACGAACAGGCCGCGACCCATGCCGCGGAGGGCTATGCGCGGTCGACCGGCAAGCCCGGCGTCGTGCTGGTCACCTCCGGCCCCGGCGCCACCAATGCGGTCACCGGCATCACCGACGCGCTGATGGATTCGATCCCGATGGTCGTCATCACGGGACAGGTCCCGACGACGCTGATCGGCACCGATGCATTTCAGGAGGCCGACACGGTGGGCATCACGCGCCACTGCACCAAGCATAATTACCTGGTGAAGGATCCGGCGCGGCTGGGCGACGTGATCCATGAAGCGTTCCACATCGCGACCTCGGGCCGTCCCGGCCCGGTGGTGGTCGACATCCCCAAGGATGTTCAGGTCGCGACCGCGCGCTATGCCAAGCCCGGACCGATCCAGCACAAGACCTATCGCCCGCAGGTGAAGGCGGACCGCGCCGCGATCGAGGCGGCGGTGGAGATGATCGCGGCGGCCGAGCGCCCGATCCTCTACACCGGCGGCGGCATCATCAATTCGGGGCCCGGTGCCTCGCAACTGCTGCGCGAGCTCGCCCGGATCACCGGCGCGCCGGTCACCTCCACGCTGATGGGGCTGGGTGCCCTCCCCGCTTCCTCGCCGCAATGGCTGGGGATGCTGGGGATGCACGGCACCTATGAAGCCAATATGGCGATGAACAAGGCTGACCTGATCGTCGCGCTCGGCAGCCGCTTCGACGATCGCGTTACCGGGCGGCTGGATGCGTTCAGCCCGCACAGCCGCAAGATCCACATCGATATCGACCGCTCGTCGATCAACAAGGTGGTGCGCGTCGACCTGGCCGTCGTCGCCGATGTCGGCCACGCGCTGGAGGACATGGTCCGCATCTGGAAAACGCGGCAGTTGCCCAAGCCCGATCTGGCCGAATGGTGGGCGCGGATCGACGGCTGGCGCGCCAAACGCTGCCTGGAATTCGATGAGCGCGGGACCGATATCATGCCGCAGCGCGCGATCCGGGCGCTGTGGGAAGCGACCCGCCACCGCGACCCGATCATCACTACCGAAGTCGGCCAGCACCAGATGTGGGCGGCACAGCATTTCCATTTCGAACAGCCCAACAAATGGCTGACCAGCGGCGGCCTGGGCACCATGGGCTATGGCCTGCCCGCCGCGATCGGCGCGCAGCTGGGCAACCCGAATGCGCTGGTCATCGACATTGCCGGCGAAGCGTCGATCCAGATGAACATCCAGGAACTGGCGACGGCGACGCAATATCGCCTGCCGGTCAAGATCTTCATCCTCAACAACGAATATATGGGGATGGTGCGCCAGTGGCAGGAGCTGACCTATCAGTCGCGCTATGCC
Organism: Sphingomonas sp. CCH21-G11; assembly: GCF_001555965.1. Lineage (GTDB taxonomy): Bacteria > Pseudomonadota > Alphaproteobacteria > Sphingomonadales > Sphingomonadaceae > Sphingomonas. Next base: position 5,940 of record NZ_LSHX01000027.1, on the reverse strand, counting down.
GAGAGCTATTCGGACAGCCTGCCCGATTTCGTGAAGCTGGGCGAGGCTTATGGCTGGAAGGGCATCCTGATCGAGCAGCGCGACCAGCTCGATGCGGGGATCGCCGACATGCTCGCGCATGACGGGCCGGTGATCGTCGATTGCCGGGTGGCGAAGCTCGCCAACTGCTTCCCGATGATTCCCAGCGGCGCGGCGCACACCGACATGCTGCTGGGTGCCGCCCAAGTCTCGGGCGAAATGGACGACGAAGCCAAGGCGCTGGTGTGATGATGGATTGGATGGACAGGTCCTCCCCGAGCTTGCTCGGGGAGGGGGACCGCTCGCAGAGCGGTGGAGGGGCCGCGAGCGCAGCTCGCCGGCTGCGCCGACGCCCCTCCGTCAGCGCTTCGCGCCGCCACCTCCCCGAGCAAGCTCGGGGAGGAGCTGGAGAATAACATGCACATCAAGGAAGAACTGCGCGAGCGGCACACCCTCGCCGTCCTCGTCGACAACGAGCCCGGCATCCTGGCGCGGATCGCCGGCATGTTCACCGCGCGCGGCTACAACATCGAAAGCCTGACGGTCAGCGAGATCAGCGACGATGATTCGGTCAGCCGCATCACCATCGTCACCTCGGCCAGCGCGTCGGTGCTCGAACAGATCGTCGCCCAGCTCGAGCGGCTGGTGCCGGTGCACAAGGTCAGCGACCTGACCGTGATGGGCCCGCATGTCGAGCGCGAGCTGGCGCTCGTGAAAGTGCGTGGGACCGGCGACATGCGGATCGAGGCGCTGAGGCTGGCCGAAGTGTACCGCGCCCGCGTGGTCGACGCGACCATCTCCAGCTTCGTGTTCGAAGTGACCGGCGGCACCGAAAAGATCGACAAGTTCGTCGAGTTGATGCGCGAAGTCGGCCTGATCGAGATCGCCCGCACCGGCATCGTCGCGATTTCGCGGGGGAACGAAGCCGCCTGAGCCCGATCCGTCGCAGCCATCTCACGTTTCTCGACTTCGCTCGAAACGAACGAAGTCTCAATACCATCACCGTTCGTCCCGAGCGAAGTCGAGGGACGTGCCACAGGGAGCAGACCTACCATGCGTGTCTATTATGATCGTGACGCCGACCTGAACCTGATCACGGGCAAGAACATCGCGATCGTCGGCTATGGCAGCCAGGGCCATGCCCATGCCCAGAATCTGCGCGATTCGGGCGTGGCAAATGTCGCGGTCGCCCTTCGCGAAGGCTCGGCGACCGCGCGCAAGGCAACCGATGCAGGGTTCAAGGTCATGTCGACCGCCGATGCTGCCGCCTGGGCCGACATCCTGATGATCCTCGCCCCCGACGAGCATCAGGCCGCGATCTATGAGAACGACATCAAGGGACGGATGAAGCCGGGCAGCGCGATCGCGTTCGCCCACGGCCTCAACGTCCATTTCGGGCTGATCGAGCCGCCCGCCGACATCGACGTCATCATGATCGCGCCCAAGGGCCCCGGCCACACGGTGCGCAGCGAATATGTCCGCGGCGGCGGCGTCCCCTGCCTGATCGCGATCCACCAGGACGCAAGCGGCAACGCGCATGATGTGGCGCTTGCCTATGCCAGCGGCGTCGGCGGCGGGCGTTCGGGCATCATCGAAACCAATTTCAAGGAAGAGTGCGAAACCGACCTTTTCGGCGAACAGGCGGTGCTGTGCGGCGGCATCACCCACCTGATCCAGGCCGGGTTCGAAACGCTGGTCGAGGCGGGATATGCGCCCGAAATGGCCTATTTCGAGTGCCTCCATGAAACCAAGCTGATCGTCGACCTGCTCTATGAAGGCGGCATCGCCAACATGCGCTATTCGATCAGCAACACCGCCGAATATGGCGACATCACCACCGGCCCGCGGATCATCACGCCGGAGACCAAGGCCGAGATGAAGCGCGTGCTCGCCGACATCCAGTCGGGGCGCTTCGTCAAGAACTTCGTCCTCGACAACCGCGCCGGCCAGCCGGAGCTGAAGGCCGCCCGCAAGGCCGCCGCCGCCCACCCGATCGAGAAGGTCGGCAGCGAACTGCGCGCGATGATGCCGTGGATCGGCGCGAACAAGCTGGTGGACCGCGAGCGGAACTAACACAGCTGTCCATTGCTCAGCGATTACCTATCGCGCACTTTTTTGGAGCGGAAATATGGACCTCAATCAGCCAACAAAATTTGACTGGTATTCCCTATCTTCGGTTCCCATTGAAATGAAGTTCAATGAGCAACTTCTTTCGACGGGAACGGCGTTCTTTTTTGAAGAAGAAGACCAACTTTTTTTGATAACTGCTTGGCATTGCCTGTCTGGTCGCAATTTTGAAGATAAGAAGCATATCTCTCCTACGTTAGCAGAGCCTAACTTCATTACAGTTTGGTGGAATCTGACAAAGCCGCCAATCGGTCGGAAAGCGGCTTGGACCATTCCCATACGAGATGAATCAGGAGAGCCTCTATGGCTTGTTGACGCGGAAAAAGGCTCAGATGTCGACATTGCTGTTTTGCCAATCGAATGTCCAATCGATGCAACCGCTTATCCCATAAATAAGCTACCGAGTGAATGGGATGGAATTGCCGTTGGGCAAGACGTATATATCCTAGGCTTCCCCCTCGGCATTGATGAGTCAAAACTTCCGATTTGGAAGAGGGGAAGCCTAGCTTCTGAATGGCTGATTGATCGGTCGATCCGGCCCTATTGGTTGATTGATACAGCTTCACGCCCCGGCATGTCGGGAGCTCCGATAATCAAAAGATCATATCCCTGGGATCGTGATCGACATGTATTTGGTTATCACGGTAATAATGGACGCTCTTTTTTCTTCGGTATGTACACCGGTCGACTATTTAATCCTATCGGAACAGAGGTCCACTTGGGAATCGCGTGGCCACCATATTACATTGAATCTATAGTTAAACATGGCGCGCGAGACACAGGTTTTTGATTGATTTCACGACGGGGACGTCGCACCGATCGGTCAGACATGCCTCAGTCCAACTACCCCGAAACGGTCGGTTTCCACACCGCACGGTTCACATCTTCCCCACCAGCCCCTATTTCCCTTACGTCTTTCACCAAACGGGGAAACCTCCATGCGTCCGATCCTGACTGCCGTCATCGCCCTTGCCGTCGCCACGCCGCTGGTTGGCCAGTCCACGCCCCAGGCGCCCGGCGCACAGGATGCCAGCCGCATCACCGGCGGCACCTATGCGACCGACCCGTCGCATTCGCTGATCGGCTTTGAGGTCAACCACTTCGGCTTCAACGATTATTACGGCATTTTTGGCGATGTCGCCGGAACGCTGGTGCTCGATCCCAAGAACCCGGCGGCAGCCAAGGTCGATGTGACGATCCCCGTCGCGGGCGTCACCACGGCCAGCAAGGGGCTGACCGAGCATCTGCTGCGCGCGGGCAAGGACGGCGGCAAGCCCGACTTCTTCGGCCCCAGCCCGGCCCCTGCCCGCTTCGTCTCCACCGCGGTCAAGGTGAACGGCATGGAGGCCGAGATCACCGGCAATCTGACGCTCAACGGCGTGACCAAGCCGGTGACGCTGGAGGCCGAGTTCGTCGGCGCGGGCACCAACCCCTACAACAAGAAGGAAACCGTCGGCTTCGAGGCCGAGACGACGATCAAGCGTTCCGACTTTGGCGTCAGCTATGGCATTCCCCTGGTCGGCGATGAGGTCGAACTGGACATCAGCGTCGCGTTCGAAAAGCAGTGAGGTGGCAGGGGCCTGGCGGGCGGAGATCGCGCGGACAGGCCCCACCCGGCAACCGAGGCCGTTTCGACGTCGCCCCAGCGAAAGCTGGGGCCTCAAGCCACCCACGCGCGACCTGCGGCACGAGATGCCAGCCTGCGCTGGCATGACGGCCATTTCAGACTTACGCCCCACTCTCCACTGGACATCATCCGTCGCCTGCGCCATCACCCGCGCATGATCGTTGCGCCGAAGCTGTTCGCCCTGCTGCTTACCTGCCCTTGAGGGGGTAGCGCGGTTGCGCGTCCCCCTTGAGGGTGAAACGCCGCCGACCGAACCCAACGCCAGCGAAAAGAGCCGCCGACCATGCTCCGCGACCCGTCCGTCAAATATCGCCCCTTCCCACAGGTCGACCTGCCCGACCGGCAATGGCCTTCGCGCACCATCACCGCGCCGCCGCGCTGGCTGTCGACCGACATGCGCGACGGCAACCAGGCGCTGATCGACCCGATGGATGCGGAGAAGAAGACCCGCTTCTTCGACCTGCTCGTCCGCATCGGCATCAAGGAGATCGAGGTCGGGTTCCCTTCGGCCGGCGCGACCGAGTTCGACTTCATCTCCGGCCTGGTCCGCGACGGGCGCATTCCCGACGACGTGACGGTGCAGGTGCTGACGCAGTCGCGCCGCGACCTGATCGAGACCAGCTTCGAAAGCCTGCGCGGGGCCGGGCGCGCGATCGTCCACCTCTATAACGCGGTCAGCCCGGCGTGGCGGCGGATCGTGTTCGGGATGAGCCGCGATGAAGTGCGCGAGATCGCGGTGACGGGAGCAAAGATCCTGCGCGATTGCGCCGCCGCCCAGCCCGATACCGATTGGCATTTCGAATATTCGCCCGAAACCTTCTCCACCGCCGAACTCGATTTCAGCCTGGAGGTGTGCGAGGCGGTGATGGAGGTGCTGCGCCCGACGCCCGATCATCCGCTGATCCTCAACCTGCCCGCCACCGTCGAATGCGCGACGCCTAATATCTATGCCGACCAGATCGAATGGTTCGGCCGCCACATCCGTAATCGGGAGTGCGTGGTGCTGAGCCTGCACCCGCATAATGACCGCGGCACCGGCATCGCGGCGGCGGAGCTGGGTTTGATGGCGGGGGCTGACCGGGTCGAGGGCTGCCTGTTCGGCAATGGCGAGCGCACCGGCAATTGCGACCTCGTGACGCTGGCGCTCAACATGTACACCCAAGGGATCGACCCGGGCCTGGATTTCTCCGACATCGACGCGGTGATCGGCACGGTCGAATATTGCAACCAGCTGCCCGTCCATCCGCGCCACCCCTATGCCGGCGAACTTGTGTTCACCGCTTTTTCGGGCAGCCACCAGGACGCGATCAAGAAGGGGTTTGCCGCGCAGGCGGCGCGCAACGACCAGGTCTGGGACGTGCCCTATCTGCCGATCGATCCCGCCGATCTCGGCCGCAGTTACGAGGCGGTGATCCGCGTCAATTCGCAATCGGGCAAGGGCGGCGTCGCCTGGGTGCTGGAACAGGACAAGGGGCTGAAGCTGCCCAAGCGGCTCCAGGCCGATTTCAGCCGCCATGTTCAGGCGCTGGCGGATGCGACCAGCCGCGAGCTCAATGCCGACGACATCTGGGGCGCGTTCGAGCGCGCCTATCGGCTGGACGGCGCACAGCCGATCACGCTGGAAGCTTATGAGGAAACCCGCGCACCCGATGGCGACCGCATCTTTGCCGGATGCATCGTCGTGGCGGGCGAGCGCCGGTCGGTCAGCGGGCGCGGCAACGGCCTGATTTCCAGCGTCGTCGCGGCGCTGCGCGAGGCGTGCGGGATCGAGCTGGACGTGGCCGACTATAGCGAGCACGCGATCGGCAAGGGATCGGACGTGCGCGCCGCCGCCTATGTCGAGTGCATCGATGGCGACGGCCGCACCCACTGGGGCGTCGGCATCGACGAGGATGTCGCCACCGCCAGCGTGCGCGCGGTCATCAGCGCGGCGAACGCGGCGCGGGGGTGATCGGGGCTGGGGGTGCGCGCGTCCTTCGATACGCCGCTTCGACTTCGCTCAGCGGCTACTCAGGATGAGCGGTCCTTTTTTGGCTTCAATCTGACCCCACACCCGCTCATCCTGAATAGCGACTTAGCTTGGCGAAGCCTGTCCTGAGCGCCTGCCTTGGCAGGCAGTCGAAGGGGCGCGTATCGAAGGACGCGCGCAACCCCAAGCTGCAGCGCCC
>NZ_LSHX01000026.1 GCF_001555965.1 Sphingomonas sp. CCH21-G11 | reverse complement strand
GCCACAAGACCTGGATCCCCGTCGCCGCGATCCTCGCGCATCCGCCATGCCGCGAAACCCGCCGCGGCGGCCGCCGGCAGGATGATCATGCTGGGCATGCCCGGCACGATGCCGAGCAGCGCGAGGATCGCGGCGACGGGGATCCAGGTCTTGTGGCTGCCGAACTGGCTGCCGATCTGGCCGGCGAGGTCCATGCTGGACGCGACGCGGGTGACGATGGCGGCGGCCGCGATCGACAGCATCAGCGCCGGGATCTGCGCGACGAGCGCGTCGCCGATCGCGAGCAGGATATAGGTCTGCGCGGCGTCACCCACGCTCAGGCCGTGGCTGAGCGTGCCCAGGATCAGGCCGCCGACGATGTTGATGGCCAGGATGAGCAGGCCGGCGACCGCGTCGCCCTTCACGAATTTCGACGAACCGTCCATCGCGCCGTAGAAGTCGGCTTCGGTCGACACGTCGAAGCGGCGCTGGCGCGCTTCGTCGGGCGTGATCAGGCCGGCGTTGAGGTCGGCGTCGATCGCCATCTGCTTGCCGGGCAAGGCGTCGAGCGTGAAGCGCGCCGACACTTCGGACACGCGGCCCGCGCCCTTGGTCACGACGATCATGTTGATGATGATCAGGATCGCGAAGACGAACAGGCCGACGACATAGTCGCCGCCGATCAGGAAGGTACCGAACGCCTCGATCACGTGACCGGCGGCGGCTTCGCCTTCATGGCCGTGGACCAGCACGACGCGCGTCGACGCGACGTTGAGGCCCAGGCGGAACAGCGTGGCGAACAGCAGCACGGTGGGAAAGGCGGAGAAGTCGAGCGGCTTCTGCGCATTCAGCGCCACCATCAACACCGCCAGGCTGATCATGATGTTCAGGATGAAGAAGGCGTCGAGCAGCATGGCCGGGATCGGCACGACCATGAGCATGACGAGCAGCAGGATGGCGAGCGGCAGCGCGGTGCTGCGCAATGCCGGAAAAACCCCCTGGGGTGCCTTGAGTGCAGCGATCATCGCGTCACGCGCCCAGCTGCGCGAGCATCATATAGGCGAGCCGCGCGGTTTCGGGCAGCGGACGGTAGCCGGGCTGGCCGAGCTGCGTGCCGAGCTGCGCGGTCGCGACCGGCGCGCCGCGCTGGCCGCCGACGACGTTCAGGTTGGCGAGCGTGGTCTGGAGCCAGAGATCCTCGCTGCCGCCGGCGGCGGCGTTGCCCATGATGACCTCGACGCCGGGTTCGAGCTGCGGCATCGACGGCGGCGCGATGCCCCCCGAGGCGAGGCCCGTCGCGCCCGCGGCGGCGGCCCCGCGATCCAGCTTGGCGGCGAAGCGCGAATAGATGTCGGCCAGCGAACGCGGCTGGCCATTGCCTTCGAAGAAGATGCTGCGGTTGGCGCGCGCAGCCGCCGGGAACATCGACGCGGCGCTGCGGTCGGGATTGTCCTGCATCGCCGACAGGAACGACTTGGCCCCGCCGATACCCAGGAAATGTGCCATGTAGAGGTCGGTGCCACTGGCGCCGCGCCCCAGCGTGCCTTCGAGCACGGCCTTGTTGTCGGCGGCGTGCTCCGCCGCCATCAGTGACGCGACCTGCGGGTTCTTGCGCAGGTCGAGAATGGCGCGGCGGGTGGCGGGATCGTCGACGACATAGCGTCCGCCCGGCGTCTGGCGGATGCTGTCCGCCGCCCAGCCCAGGCCATGCTCGCCGCCGTGGCGCTTCATCACGCCCAGCCAGCTCTGGTCGATGAACTGATACAGCCCCGTCGCGCTCGACGTGGCGGCGCGCGCGTCGGCGCGCATGCCGCTTTCGACCTGCGCCTGGCCGATCAGATAGGCGAAGTCGACGCCGGTGCGCCGGGCGGCGCTGGCGATCGCGTTCTGGATGGGGTTGGGGGAACCGACCGGGGTGACGCTCATCGATCCTTGCTCTGGCTATTCCGTCGGGAACAGCTTAGCAAGGACCATGCCAATGTTGCAAAGCCGGCGCGCAGCCGGTGTGTTCGCGCCCGCGCGGCGGCTCAGCCGAAGGCGACAGCGCCGGCGGCGCGATATGCCGTGCCGTCGTGGCCGGCAAGAACTTGCAGGCGGCGGCGGACATTTGCCGCCATCAGGTTGACGTAGATGCGCGCGGTTTCGTTGAGCCGGTTCGCCTCCGCAGCCAGCAGGCGCAGCTCATGGTCCTGCGCGGGCATGTTGTCGTTGGCGGCGACCGTCTCGATCGCGACCAGCTTTGCCTGCGTCGCGCGCTCCAGCGCGGCGACATCGTTGGCCTTCAGCGCCGCGATTTCGGCGTGCAGGCATTCGATCACCTGGATCAGGGCGTCACGCCGACTGGTCATGGGGACTCCATTGCAGGCGCAGCGCGATCAGCCGGTCGGCGATCGTTGCGGGAAGGATGGGGAAGGTTCCGTCCTGGACGGCCGACCGAATGCGATGAACCCGGTCGACATCCACCGGCGGTGCCGCGGCGAGTGCGCGCGCGGTCTCGCTGGCGTTCAGTTCGGCGGCGGTCGGATCCGCCTTGGCCACCGGCTCGACCGGCTGCACCGGGGTGACCGGTGCAACGGGCGCATTTCGGGCGTCCGTCGCCGATATGGGCCTGAAGCCGATTGGGTCCACCATGTCTGCGTCCTTATGAATCTGCCGACATTCAGACCAAACGACCGGTTGGCGAAAACCTTTAGAAAAAATTATTGAGCCCAGCCGGGCAATGTCGCGCGGCCGCTTTCGATCGCGATCGCCTGGATGGGCGGCTTGGCCGGATCGACCTTGACCAGCAGCCGCGCGCCGGGCGCGGCGTCGCTCGCCGCGATCCCCTCGCGCGTGATCGAAAAGCCGACCGCGACCGCCTCGACGACGATCGGGTCGCCACGCTTGATGACCGGCGCGACACGCTCCGGCCGCGTGGCGACCGCGGGTGTCGCCGCCGCCGCAGGGGGCGGCGCGACCGGGGTGGCGCGCACCACCGGCACGAAGATTCGCCAGGCCGGCGCCATGCAATGGACGACCACCGCATCGTGCGCGGCGTTGCGCCACTCGAATTGCGGCATCGGGCAGGCGGCGAGCTTGAGGCGTGCATCGACCGGGGCGCGCGCGCCGCCTTCCTCGCCCACCGGCTTGCCGGTGAACTGGACGACGGCCGCGTCGATCAGGCGGGTGTCCTGAAAGGCGGGCGTGGCGGGTGCGGCGGCGATCAGCAGCCAGGTCAGCGGGGCAAGCGGCATGATGGGCTCCATCAGGGAAGGGCGCGGCCGACCGGATCGGCGGCGGTAGTGGAAGCGGCGGGGGCAGGGTTGCCCGCGAAGCCGATGGCGAGGTGGACCGCACGGGCATGCTCGGACGGCGGTGCGATCGCGACGCGAAGCTGGGCGGGGGCGACCTGACCCGACAGGATGAGCGCGCGCGCGACCGCGCGGGCGCGGTCGGCGGCCAGGATCGCGGCGCTGCCGGTCGCCGGGTCGACATCGCGGGGCGATCCGTCGACCGACCCGGTGACGGTCAGCGTCAGTCGCCGGTCGCTGCCGACGGTCGCGGCCCATTGCGCATAGGTCGCGATGGTGTCCGGTACGATCGCACTGGCGGGGGCGAAGCCGCCCACGCGCGCATAATCGACCGGCATCGGCGCGCCGGCCGGCGTCATCGGTGCGGCCGCGGCGGGCGTATCGATGCCGAACCCCGCGCGCAGTCCTGCAGCGAGCCGCGCGCGGTCCGCCGCCTGCATCGACTGGAGCAGGACGAAGAAGCCGAGCAGCAGCAGCGACAGGTCGGCGAGCGTGGTCAGCCACAAGGGGCGCGCCGCCTCGGTCGGGGCGAAGGCGTCGGTCATGCCGCCTCGGTCGCGATGGTGACGCGGCGCGGTTGTTCGCGGCCGGCGAGTTCGACCAGCGGCGGCACCAGCCGGGCCCGGCCAATTGATTCCGCACGCGCGCGCGCGCGAAGGCGCCCGGCGATCGGGCTGGCGACGAGAAAGGCGATGATCGCGCCATAGAGCGTGGCGAGCAGCGCGATCGCCATCGATCCGCCGATCGCCATCGGATCGCTCATCGCGCTGAACATCCGCACCAGGCCGATCAGCGTGCCGACCATGCCCATCGCCGGCGCGAGGTCGGCGGCGGCGGTCCAAACGCCGATCGCCGCCGCATGGCGTTCGTCACGCGCGGCGATGCGCTCGGCCAGGCGGCGCTCGAGCATGTCGGGGGCGATGCCGTCGACGATTGCCGCGATGGCGTCGGCGACATCGGGGTCGGCGATCACCGCCCGGTCGAGCGGGACGATCCCATGGCGCGCGGAAATGCGGGCGAGCGCGTCGATCTGTGTCAGGCAGCCCTCGGCATCGAACGACCGGCGGGCGAGCGTGCCGAGCGCGCGCACGGCGCGGACCAGATCGCCGAGCGGCGCGCGCAGCAGCAGGGCGATGAGCGTCCCGCCGACCACGATCGCCAGCGCGGTCGGATCGAGAAACGGCGCCATTGCCGGGGCCAGGCCTGCGATTTCGCCGGTCAGGGGTGCGACGGGTGGAGTCATGGCGTTCATATCAGCAAGTCCCGCGCCAATTCGACCGAAGCCGCCGGGGAACCCCGCGCATTGCCGCATCGCGACCGGCGACCGGCAATCGGCTGCCGCACCCGGCAAAATCTTGCCGCCCGACCGCTGCCGGACCACCGAAACGCCCAGTCGAGGCGGCATCGGGGCAATTGGCACGCCATTTGCTGAGCGGGAACCGGAATAGTCCTTGGAGACGAATGACGATGCCACAGGATACGCTTTTTGGAGTGCACGGCGCGGCGCTGGCCGTCCGTTCGCAGCGCCTGAGCGTGCTCGCGTCGAACATCGCGAACGCCTCCACGCCCGGTTACAAGGCGAAGGACATCGACTTTCGCGCGGCGATGTCGGCGATCGAGGGCCCGGGGGGGTCCCCCGATCGCGCGATCCGCGGCGCGACCTTGTATCGCAAGCCGCTCCAGCCGCGGCTGGACGGCAACACTGTTGAGCTGACCACCGAACAGACCGCGTTCGCCGAAAATGCGATCGCCTATCAATCGACGCTCGCGTTCCTGAACGGTCGCATCTCGACCATCACGCGCGCGCTGAAGGGTGAATGAAGATGCCTGAGGCTCCGATGAACCTGTTCCAGGTCGCCGGCCGCGCGATGTCGGCGCAGCTGGTGCGGATGAATACCACCGCGTCCAACCTCGCCAATGCCGGCGCGGTCGCGAGCACGCCCGACGCAGCCTATCGTTCGCTCAAGCCCGTGTTCCGCACCCATTTCGACGCGGCCTCGACCATGGCCACCGTCGATGTCGCGCGCGTCGTGACCGCGGGCGAGGAGCCGGTGAAGCGCCACGATCCGGGCAATCCGCTCGCCGACAAGGACGGCTATGTCTATGAAAGCGCGGTCGACGAGACCCGCGAGCTGGTCGACATGATGGAAGCCGCCCGCACCTATCAGAACAATGTCGAAGTGATGGCGACGGCCAAGACGCTGATCACCGAAACCCTGCGGATGGGAGGTTGATCATGACCATCGCCAACACCTTTGACTCGACGCTTTCGCGACTGGGGATCAACCGAAGCGGCGACAGCTCGCCGCAGGTTGCCGCGTCCGCGAACGCCAATGCGACGCTCGACCAGTCCGATTTCCTGCGGCTGATGACGGCGCAGCTCAACAACCAGGACCCGTTCGAGCCGGTCGACAACAGCCAGATGGTCGCACAGATGGCGCAGTTCTCCAGCCTGGCCGGCATCAGCGAGATGAACTCGACGCTGAAGTCGCTCGCCGCGAAGCTGGGCGGGACCAGCACGACCGACGCGCTGCAATGGGTCGGCCGCAACGTGCTGACCGCCGGCGACGTCGCCTTCGGCCGCACGACTGGCGGGCTGCAGGGCGCGGTCGAACTGCCCGAAGCCGCCGGCAGCGTCATGGTGTCGATCGCCGATGCCGATGGCCGGTTGCTCAAGACGATCGACCTGGGCGCCCAGCCCGCCGGCACCGCCAGCTATGAATGGGACGGCAAGGATGCCGCCGGCGAGGATGCCGGCGCGGGGCCGTTCTCGATCCAGGTCACCGCACTCGGCACCAACGGCCCGGTCGCGGCCCAGCCTTTGGTGTGGGCACCCGTCAACTCGGTTTCGGTCAGCAATGGCGAAGCCATCCTCAATCTGCCCGGCCTCGGCCAGGTCCCCGCCTCTGCGGTCCGCTCGATCGGCTGAGCCGCCCTTTAGGAACAGGAGAATCCAATGTCTTTCTTCACTTCGCTGAGCGGCCTGCAGGCTTCGCAAAAGGACATGTCGGTCATTTCGCACAATCTGGCGAACGTGCAGACCAACGGCTTCAAGAAGAGCCGCGTCGAGTTCGCCGACGTGATCTCGTCGAGCGTGTCGCTGAGCCCCACCGCCCAGGTCGGATCGGGCGTGGTCACCAAGGCGATCCGCCAGCAGTTCACCCAGGGCAATCTGGTCCAGCAGACCGGTGCGCTCAACCTCGCCATCTCCGGCGACGGCTTCTTCGCGATGAAGCCCGATCCCGACGGCGAGAAGGTCAACTTCACCCGCAACGGTGCCTTCCTGGTCGACAAGGACCGCTATGTCGTCGACGGCAAGGGTGCCAATCTTCAGGTCTATCCGGTCGATGGCAGCGGCGCGGTGGTCGCCTCGGGGCTCGATTCGACGATCAGCCTGCGCCTGCCCGCGACCAGCGGCACGCCGGTTGCGACGAGCAATGTCGGCTTGTCGGTGACGCTGAACGCCGGATCGTCGATCCCGTCGGGCACGTTCGACCGCTTCGATCCGTCGACCTATAATCAGGCGACGCAGACCACCATCTATGACGTGACCGGCAATCCGCGCACGCTGACCACCTATTTCGTTCGCGAAACCGCGCCGACCGCTGGCAACCCCAACAGCGACTGGTCGATCTACAACTTTGTCGGCGACCAGCAGCTCGGTACAGCGCCGATTGCGGCGACATTTGACGGGACCGGCGCGCTGGTGTCGCCGACGACGCCGACGGCCTTTCCGCCGTTCACGCCCGCGGGCAGCGCCGGCGAGCAGACCGTGTCGTTCGATCTGACCGGCTCGACGCAGGAAGCGTCGCCTTTCACGGTCAACAGCCGGCTGCAGGACGGCGTGGCGGTCGGCAAGCTCGAATCGGTGTCGGTCGACAGCGAGGGCATCGTGACCGCGGCCTTTTCCAACGGCGATACCCAGGCGCTCGGCAAGGTGGCGATCATCAATTTCGCCAATCCCGCCGGCCTGCGCCAGCTGGGCGACAGCTACTGGGCATCGACGGGCCTGTCGGGCGAGGCGATCGCGGGCGAGGCGGGACGCGACGGCGCGGGCAACCTGATGTCGAACATCATCGAGGGCTCGAACGTCGACATCACCGAGGAGCTCGTGTCGCTGATCGCGGCGCAGCGCAATTTCCAGGCGAATTCCAAGGCGCTCGAGACGTCGAACGAGATCTCGCAGACGATCTTCAACATCTGATCGCGTCGCGGAAAGGCTGACGGAGCACGCATATGGACGGTCTGGTCTACACGGCCCTGTCGGGTCTCAAGAGCAAGATGTCGGCACAGGCGTCGATCGCGAACAACATCGCGAACGCCTCGACCGTCGGCTATCGCTCCGACCGGGTGTCGTTCGAGCGGCTGGTGCTCAAGGGCCAGCAGTTCGAAACCCGCCAGCCCAACGCCGAGGAAGTCGTCGACATGGACCGGCGCGCCGGGACCATCGTCGAGACCGGCCAGCCGCTCGACGTGGCGATCGCGACCGACAACTGGTTCGCGGTGCAGGCAGCCGACGGCACGGAGGCCTATACGCGGCGCGGCGACCTGAAGGTCGGCGCGTCGGGGCTGCTCGAGAATGGCGAAGGGCGGCCGATGATCGGCAATAACGGCCCGATCACGCTGCCGCCCTATCAGTCGATCGCGGTGGCGGAGGACGGCACGGTGTCGATCATGCCGGTGGGTGCCGAGCCCGGTTCCGCGCCGCAGATCATCGACCGGCTGAAGCTGGTCAGCGATCAGGGCAGCCGCACCGTCAAGGGGCTGGACAACCAGCTGCATGTCCGCGGCGGCGGGGTGCTGCCGGTCGATCTCGACGCCAAGGTGCGCGTGGGCGCGCTCGAACAGTCGAACGTCAACCTCACCCAGGCGCTGGTCGACATGATCGAGAACCAGCGCGCCTATGAGGTTCAGGCGAATTTGCTGAAAGAAGCCAAGCAGATGGACGAAAGCGCCGCGTCGCTGATGCGTGTGCAGGGTTGATGAAGGAATAACGTTATGAGCAACGCCGCAATGCACATCGCCCGCACCGGCCTGGATGCCCAGGACATGCGGATGCGCGTGATCTCCAACAACCTGGCCAACGTCAACACGACCGGCTTCAAGCGCGACCGCGCGGCGTTCGAAACGCTCGCCTATCAGGTCGTGACCGCCGCCGGTTCGGCGAGCACGCAGGAAACCCAGTATGCCGTCGGCCTAAATCTGGGCACCGGCGTCCGGGTTCAGGGGACCGCGCGGATCAACACCCAGGGTTCGTTGCAGACCACGGGCAATTCGCTCGACCTCGCGCTCGACGGCGACGGCTATTTCCAGGTGCAGCTGCCCGGCGGGCAGCTCGGCTACACGCGCGCGGGCAATTTCGCCCGTTCGCCCCAGGGGCTGCTCGTCACCAGCGAAGGCTATCAGGTGACGCCCGGGATCACGGTTCCCGAAGGCACCACCAGCATCACCGTCGGCAGCGACGGCACCGTGTCGGCGGTCGTTCCCGGCCAGGCGGAGGCGCAGCAGATCGGCCAGATCCAGGTCGCGACCTTTCCCAATGCCGCGGGCCTGCAGGCGACCGGCGACAATTACCTGATCGAGACCGCATCGAGCGGCCCCGCCAATCTCGGCATCGCCGGCCTCGATGGTCGCGGCCAGGTGCGCCAGGGGATGCTCGAGGGATCGAACGTCAACGTCGTCGAGGAACTCGTCGACATGATCGAGACGCAACGCGCCTATGAGGTCAATTCCAAGATGATCTCGGCCACCGACGAGATGCTGCAATATGTCAACCAGAATGTCTGATCGTCGCGGCTCCGCCCGGCTGGGCCTCGCGCTCGTCCCCGCGCTCGCGCTGATCCTGGCGCCGGGGTCCGCCGACGCGCGCCTGTTTGGGAAGAAGCAGCCGCCGGAGGATTTCTCCGCAACGATCGCGCCGGCAACGCCGCCCGCGCCGCCCCCGGCGAACGGCTCGATCTTTCAGGTCGCCGACGGCTATGCCGGGCTGCACGAGGGCGCGCGCGCCTTTCGCATCGGCGATCCGCTGACCATCATTCTGGTGGAGCGGATGCAGGCATCGAAGTCCGCCGGCACGCAGTTGGACAGCGAGGGCGGCTTCGGCCTGACCCCGCCGGCGTCCGGCCCGTTCTCGTTCAACCCGGATGCCGCGCGGCTGTCGGGCAATCGCGGCTTCACCGGCGCGGGCAGTGCGGACCAGTCCAACGCCTTGTCCGGCGAGATCAGCGTCACCGTCGCGGAGGTGCTGCCCAACGGCACGCTGGTGGTGCAGGGCCAGAAGCGCGTGACGCTCAATCGCGGCGACGAGTTCGTCCAGATCAAGGGGATCGTGCGCCGCGCCGACATCGACGTGAACAACCGCGTCGCGTCGACCCGCGTCGCCGACGCCCGCATTGCCTATACCGGCCGGGGCGACGTCGCCCGCGCCGCCCGCCAGGGCTGGCTGAGCCGGTTCTTCCAAGTCATCAGCCCGTTCTGAGGCGGAGCATTCACATGCGCTTTCTTCTTACCCTCTTTGCCGCCCTGCTGCTCGCCACGCCGGCGAATGCGGAGCGCGTCAAGGATCTGGGCAAGTTCCAGAATATCCGTACCAACCAGCTGACGGGTTACGGCATCGTCGTCGGCCTGCCGGGCACGGGCGACGACAATCTGGAATATACCGTCCAGTCGATGAAGGGTATCGCGTCGCGCTTCGGGCTGCAATTGCCGCCCCAGGTCAATCCGGCGCTCAAGAACTCGGCCGTGGTGATGATCACCGCCGAACTGCCGGCGTTCGCCAAGCCAGGGCAGAAGATCGACATCACCGTGTCGGCGCTGGGCAAGGCCAAGAGCCTGCGCGGCGGCGCGCTGGTGCTCAGCCCGCTGATCGGTGCCGATGGCCAGATCTATGCGATGGCGCAGGGCAATCTGGCGGTCGGTGGCCTGGGTGCCGAGGGCAAGGATGGATCGCAGATCGTCGTCAATGTCCCGTCGACCGGGCGCATCCCCGACGGGGCGACGGTCGAGCGTTCGGTCGATACCGGCTTCGACAGCTCGCCGACGCTGACCTTCAACCTGGCGCGTGCTGACTTCACCACCGCCCAGCGCGTCGCCAGCGCGGTCAACAGCCGCTTCGGCCCGGGCACCGCGCGCGCGCTCGATGCGGTGTCGGTGACGCTGGCCCCGCCGCCGGGCGCGGACGTCCGCGCGGCGCTGATGAGCGAGATCGAGAACCTGACCGTCGACCCGGCCGAGGCGGCCGCGCGCGTGATCGTCAATGCGCGCAGCGGCACCGTCGTCATCAATTCGGCGGTCCGCGTCGCGCCGTCCGCGGTAACGCATGGTAAACTTACTGTCCGTATCGAGGAATCGCAGAGGATCAGCCAACCCGCACCGCTCAGCCGTGGCCAGACCGCGGTCGAGCAGCAGAGCGCGGTCGGCATCGAAGAGGAAAAGCGCCCGATGTTCTTGCTGGAGCCCGGCCCGAAGCTGGCGGACATCGTGAAGGCGGTGAACGCCATCGGTGCGTCGCCCGCCGACCTGGTCGCGATCCTGGAAGCGTTGAAGGAAGCCGGCGCGCTCAAGGCGGAGCTGATCGTCCTGTGACCCAGCCGGTCGCCCCCGTTTCTCCCGCAACTGCCGGCCGGTCGATCGACACGCGCCGGTTGGCGACGGCTGAGAATCTGGATCAGGCCGGCCAGCAGTTCGAGGCGATCTTCGTCAACATGATGCTCGGCGCGATGCGCAAGGCGCGGCTGTCCGAAGGGCTCTTTGAAAGCCAGGCACTCGACCAGTTCCGCGACATGCAGGACCAGCAGCTCGCCAAGTCGATGGCGGCATCCACGCCGCTGGGCATCGGCAAGGCGATGACCGAGTTCCTGTCGCGCAGCCACCCGGTTGCGGCCGATCCCGCGCCGGCGGCGCCGGCGGTGCCCGGGACAAGCGATGACCCGCAGGTGACGCGATGACCGATCTGCTCGCAATCGGCGCGTCGGGGCTGCGTGCCTATCAGACCGCGCTGACCACATCGTCGGAGAATGTCGCCAATGCCGGCGTGTCCGGCTATTCGCGGCGCACCACCAACCTGACCGAGATTTCGGCACCCGGATCGAGCCTGCTCGGCGGGCGGCTGGTCAACGGGCTCGGCGTCGCGGCGACCGGCATCACCCGCGCCGCGGACGAGTTCCGCGCCAGCGAGGTCCGCAGCGCCACCACCGACCTTGCCAAGACGCAGTCGGGCATCGTGTGGCTCGATTCGATCGAGCGCGCGTTGACCGGCAACCGGCTGGGCGACAGCCTGACCCGCTTTTTCGGTGCATCGGAGAATCTGGCTGCCGACCCCGCATCGCAGGCGGCGCGCGTCGTGTTTCTCGACAGCGCGAGCGGCATTGCGGGCGGTTTCGTCGCGACCGATCGCGCGCTCGCGACCGCCGCGATCGAGCTGGACGCGACCGCGGCGCAATCGACGCGCGACCTGAACGGCACCGCCAGTTCGCTGGCCCAGGTCAATTCCGGGCTGGCGCGCGTGTCGCCGGGCACGTCCGGGCATGCCGCGCTGCTCGACCAGCGCGACCGCCTGCTCGAAAACCTGGCGGAACAGACCGACATCGACGTCGCGATCGACGAATATGGCCGCGCCAGCGTGCGGCTGAACGGCGCGACCGGCCCGATCCTGGTGGAAGACGACAATGCCGGCCAGCTGCGTTACGAACGCAGCGGCGGCGCGACCGCATTCACGCTGTATCGCAATGCGACCGCATCGATCGTGACGCCGACCGGCGGCATCCTGGCAGGCGTCGCCGAAGGCGCGATTCGCATCGACGAGGCGCGGACGGGGCTGGACGCGCTTGCCACGCAATTCGTGAACGACGTCAACGCGGTACAGGCAGCCGGCGAGGGGCTCGACGGCAATCCGGGCGCACCGATGTTCGCGATCGGCCCTGGCGGCGCGGGCGAGGTATCGGTGCTGCTGACCGATCCGTCGGGGGTCGCGGCGGCGCAGCCGGGCGGCGGCGCGCGTGACAACCGCAATCTTCAGGCGATCGCCGCGCTGCGCGATTCGAGCCAGATCGAGGGGCGGGTCAACAGCCTGATCCTGGGCAACGCCTCCGCGCTGGAAGCGCGCAAGTCGGTGAGCGCGGCGCAGACCGTGATCCGCGACCAGGCGGTGACGCAGCGCGATTCGGTGACCGGCGTCAATCTGGATGAGGAAGCCGTCGACCTGCTGCGTTTCCAGCAGGCCTATCAGGCGTCGAGCCGGGTGATCCAGGTCGCGCGCGAAACCCTCCAGACCATCTTCGATATCGGATAAGCCGATGATGCGCGTCACCACCTCGCAATATTTCCGCCAGTCGTTGCGCGACATCTCGACGCTCAACGTCGATGCCAACCGGCTGCAGACGCAGATTGCGACGGGGAAAAAGCTGCAGACCGCATCGGACGACGCCGCCGCCTATCAGCGGCTGAGCGGGCTTCGCGCGCTGGTCGCCGACGACGTCGCCTATTCGAGCAACATCAGCCTTGCGCAGGGCGTGCTGAGCCAGGCCGATACCGCGCTGGCAGGCACCGAGACCCAGCTTCAGCGTGTCAACGAACTCATCATCCAGGCAGCGAACGACACGCTGTCCGCCGACGACCGGGTCGGCATCGCCACCGCGCTCGACGCGATTCGCGAGGACCTGCTGCGCCTCGCAAACGCGACCGACGTACGCGGCCAGCCCCTGTTCGGCGGCGCGTCCGGCGATGTCGCGTTCGAAACCCAGCCCGACGGCAGCATCACCTATGCCGGATCGGGTGAGGCGGGGACGGTGCCCGTCGCCGATGGCGTCGCGATCCAGACCACCGAGGACGGCGGCCGCATCTTCGGCGGCGCGGGCCAGCCGGGCGTGATCGACATTTTCGCGATGATCGCGACCTACAGCGCCGCGCTGCGATCGGGCGCGGATGTCCAGGCACCCAGCGCGACCGCGTTGAGCGAAGTCAATTCGGCGCTCGACCAGGTGTCGGCGGCGCGATCGATGGTCGGCGCGCGCGCCTATCGACTCGATCTCGAACGCGATCAGGTCGAGGCCAACGGGCTGGTGCGCGAGGAATTGCGCTCCGCGCTCGAGGATACCGACGTCAGCGCGGCGATCACCGAGCTGCAGAAGACGCTGACCATTCTCCAGGCGACCCAGTCGAGCTTTGCGCGGCTGAGCGACCTGTCGCTGTTCAACTATCTGAGCTGACGCCGCGCGCGGTAACCATTTCTCGACGGGTGTCGGGCATGAAGGGCCATGGCCCGCCGATTCCATTCCGGATCGGTGGCAGTTTTTTAAGGGTGTGATGCGCCGATGTTTCCGCTGATTGGCCTGGTTGTCCTGCTGGCGATGGTGTTCGGCGGATTCGCGATCACCGGCGGCGCGCTGGGCCCCGTCATGCACGCGCTGCCGCACGAGATGCTGATCATCGGCGGTGCCGCGGTCGGCGCGCTGATCATCGGCAATTCCGGCAAGGAGCTGAAGGCGATCGGCGGCGGCGTCATGAAGGTGCTGAAGGGCCCGAAATACAAGAAGCAGGACTATCTCGACACCATCTTCCTCGTTTCCAAGCTGATGAAGATGCTGCGCACCGAAGGGCCGATCGCGCTCGAGCCGCATGTCGAGGATCCCAAATCCTCCGCGATCTTCGCCGAATATCCGCGCCTGATGGCCGATCACACGCTGGTCAACCTGATCGCCGATACGCTGCGCCTCGTCGTCGTCTCGTCGGGCACGCTCGACGTGCACGCGGTCGAGGAGGTGATGGACAACGCGATCAAGACCCACCACCACGAGGTCCAGGGTCCGCAGGGCACGCTGCAGGGCCTGGCCGACGCGCTGCCCGCGCTCGGCATCGTCGCCGCGGTGCTGGGCGTGGTCAAGACGATGGGATCGATCGACAAGCCGCCGTCGATCCTGGGCGGGATGATCGGTTCGGCCCTCGTCGGCACCTTTCTGGGCGTGCTGCTCGCCTATGGCATCGTCGGCCCGCTCGCCACCCGGCTGCAGCAGGTAATCGACGCCGATGCCGCGATCTATCACGTCGTCAAGCAGATCATCATCGCCTCGCTGCACGGCCATCCCCAGCCGCTGGTGATCGAAGCCGCACGCTCGGGAATCGCTCATCAGAACCAGCCCGGCTTTGCCGAGGTGTTCGACGGTCTGCGGGGGAAGTGATGACTGATCGGCTCACGCCGATGCGCGGTACCGGCCCACTCCCCCACCCGGCCACCCAGCCAGGCTACTCTTGTGGGTGGCCGGGTGGGGGAGTGGGCCGGTACCGCGTCGCGCCGGGAGGCGTAGAATAATGGCCGCGCGCGCACCCCACGGGACCAATCAGCCGCCCAAGGTCATCGTCAAGAAAATCTATATCGAGGGGCATGGCGGCCATCACGGCGGCGCGTGGAAGGTCGCCTATGCCGACTTCGTCACCGCGATGATGGCGTTCTTCCTGCTGATGTGGCTGCTCGGCGCGACCAGCGAGAAGCAGCGCAAGGGCATCGCCGACTATTTCGCGCCGACGCTGGTCCAGCTCAAGCAGAACAGCGCCGGCTCCAACGGCATTTTCGGCGGCGAATCGATCACCGACGTCGACAGCTATCCGCACAAGGCGCAGCAGACCGGGACGCGGTCGCTGACGATCCCCGCGGGCGCGACCGGCGGCAAGGAAGTCGGCACCGGCGACAAGGGCAGCCTGAAGGCAAGCCAGGCGATGGCGGCGGAGGATCGCGAGAATTTCGCCAAGATGCGTTCCAAGCTCGAAGCGACGATGAAGTCGAACGCGCGCATTGCGAAGATCGCCAAATATGTCCGCTTCGTGCGTACCCGCGACGGCATGCGCATCGACCTGATCGACGACGCCAATTATTCGATGTTCGCGCTGGGGACGACCGCGCTGGTGCCGGACGCCAGCACGCTGATCGGCATGGTCGCCGAAAGCATCGAGGGGATGGACAATCCCATCATGATCCGCGGCCACACCGACAGCCTGGGCTATGGCAACCCGGCGGCGATGAACAACTGGATGCTGTCGAGCGGCCGCGCGGAGGCGACGCGCCGTCGCCTGGCGCAGGGCGGCATCCGCGAGGACCAGTTCGAACGCATCGAAGGCGTCGCCGACCGCGAACCGATGGTGAAGGAAAACCCCGCCGACCCCCGCAACCGCCGCGTCGCGATCACGCTGCTCTATCGCCGGACGGGGTTCGGGGATTAAGTGTCAGACGTTGAACGGGCGCGTTCGATACAATTGCTCCGCGTCCGACTGCGTGAGCGAGAGACGGTCCGCTTTTGGGCCGAAGATGCGGATAAACGTGATTCGCGTTAAGCCAGAACCTTGCACTGTGACTCCTGCACCTCAATGGAGCTTGCACGTGTTCGCGCGCCTGACGGGTCTGGTAAGCAATCCTGCGTAGGGGTTGTCAACAAAGAGGGCGACCATGGCTCGATTGAAGCGCGGCTGTATCTGGCTGCTAGGCTTAGTCGCTTTTGCATGGTCGGGGACGGCGTTTCTCCGAAATTTAGAGCAAAGCAAGCAATATCAAGCTTTACAGAGCGACATCGCGCTCGACCGCAAGTTTAACGCCAGATCACCGACACCGCTTGAGGTGAGCGCCATGGTTTCAACGTCAAACGGCAATTATCAGGTGCCGGCTGATCTTCCATCGTTCCATCACCGCATTAAATCTTTGGGCAAGATCCCTGCAATCATCGTTCTTCCCGGTTGCGCTTTTGCAGTTCGAGGCAAAAATGTACCCTTGAACGTAGTCGTTCTATCCATTGATGAGAACCGGAATCTAATAACTGCGAAGACTTCACTTGAAGCGTGCATGTCTCGGGACGCAATATCGTTGCAGCAAGCAATTGAGCGACAACTCAAATTCGCATTGAATTATGTACAGAGCGCCAACTGGATAGATCGCAAAAGGATAATGATAGTAGGGGCCGGCGAGGCTGCTCCCATCATTGCTGCATATGACGGTCCAGTAAAACAGCGGTTAACCGTGGGCGACCCATGCCTCGTACCGTGGAAGAATATAGACCGCAACGCACCGCTGCTCATGCTTTTTACTTGGGATCGCCGTGGCCTCGCGAGAGAGGACGAGCGCAGCCAACCGCTCGACATTGCTGCAATCGTGCGGGGAGCAGCACCCCCGCTCCCACCCGCTAAAGCTTGCATTGGATTAGAAAGGCCGCGAATCCAACCACCGGTGCGACAAGTGATAGCTCAGGGACAATTGGGGATGGTTACTATGCCCGCCGCACTCGAAGCCGTTCAAAAAGCGGCTTACGATGGGCTGTGATCAGCTCATCCGGTGGACCAATTGTGTGGGCCTTAGTTGTGGACGCCTTGCCAGTAGCGCCCACGCTACAAAGCCCCTACATCCCCGCCCATGTACGATTTCGACATCGCCGCCGGCAGCAAGGCCGAGCTGTATCGTGAACTGGCGGGCGCGCTCGATGCGCTGACCGCGGAGGAGCCGGATGCGATCGCCAACATGGCGAACGCCGCCGCGCTGATCTGGCAGTATCTGCCCGACCTCAACTGGGCGGGTTTCTATCGCAACGTCGGCGACGAACTGTTGCTCGGGCCGTTTCAGGGCAAGCCGGCGTGCATCCGCATCGCGTTCGGCAGTGGCGTGTGCGGCACCGCGGCGCAGACCCGCGCCACGCAGCTGGTCGACGACGTCCACGCCTTTCCCGGCCATATCGCCTGCGACGCGGCCAGCGCGTCCGAACTGGTCGTGCCGATCGTCCATGACGGCCGGCTGATCGGGGTGCTCGACCTCGACAGTCCCAAGGTGGCGCGCTTCGATGCGGAGGATGCTGCGGGTTGCGAGGCGTTGATGGCGATCCTGGCCGCGCGCATCGCGGACTGATCCGAAGCGGGACAGGCTTAACCATTGCGCCGGTTTCCCACCCGGTGACCCGGCTGTTAGGTTGCGCGCGACCACCCGGGAGTTGACCAAGATGCGCCGATCGACCGTGACCGCCCTCATCCTGGCGAGCCTGACCGCCATGCCCGTTCACGCGGGACAGGCGGCACCCGAGACGGGCTGGGGCGGCAGCGTCGACGGGCGCTGGTATGCGGGCAGCTATGCGCCGGGCGGCTGGGCGGCCTATCGCGCGCCCGAAGCCGGTGTCGAACTGCCGCGCTACTGGATCGAACCGGGGTTCGAGGTGCGCGATCCGGCCCGGTACCGACTGCCCGCCGCCGAGACGGGGCGGCGCTGGCTGCGCTATTATGACGACGCGGTGCTGGTCGGCGACGATGGCCGGGTGATCGACGCGCGCACCGGCATCGACTGGAACAATCCTGCCGCGATGAAGGCCGCGCCGGTCGCGCTGTTCGCGCCCGCTGCACCGATGCGCGCCATTGCACCTGCACCTGCACCCGCATCAGCGCCCGTCGTCGCACGCGCGCCGGCCGCGCCCGGTGCGACCTATGCGCCGCCGCCCGCCCGCCCGGCAGCGGTGGCGGCGCCTGCGACCGTGCTGGCGGAAGCCCCGCCGCCCCGGCCGGGGCCGGTCGCACCCCCGCGCGGCTACCCGCGGCCGGCGGCAGCGCCCGTGCGCGCCGATCGCGGCATCGGTGGCGCGGCCATAGGGGCGGGGGCCGGTGCGGTCGCCGGTGGGCTGATCGCCGGTCGCGGCGACCGGCTGGGCGGGGCGCTGATCGGTGCGGGCGTCGGGGCAGTGGCTGGCCTTGCGATCGACCGGGCGGAGGATCGCGGTCGGGCGCCGCGCGATGACGACGCCGACTATCCGCCCTGGGGCGATGACGACCGCGCGGGCTATCGCGACTGGCGGTCTGACGAGATCGACCTGCCGCCGTCGGTGCCGCCACAGGTCCAGGTCACGGGCAATGGCTGCACCACGCGCACGGTTGAGGTCCGCCCCGCCTATGTCGCGCGCGGCTGGTACTTCCCGGCAACCTTCGAGACGACGGTGACCTGCGGCGGCTGATCAGCCGGCCCGGCAATATCCGCTGCGCACGAAGCCCCAGGGGCCGTTGCCCCGGCCGCATGCCGGGCCCCGCCGCGACATGGGCACAGGCTTTTGCCCGCCGCACGGGTGCGCGCCAACGGCACCGCGAAGGCCGCACCTGGCGCGGCGCGAGCTGAATGGCGCAGCGGACCCCGACACGCGGCCCGAGTGACGGCGGTTTTGGATTACCGCGCCGCAGCCCGCCCGGCGAAGGTGACGATGCTCTCCGCGCCGTCGGCAGCCAGCGACGACACGCCGATGAAGTGGTCGTCGACGATCACGTCCTTGAGCACCCATTCGGTGGCAGATGCGGGCACGTCGCGATGGTCGGTCCAATCCTGCGCATCGTTGCGCCGCCAATGGACGCGGTAGCCCGTCGCACCCGGCACGGCTTGCCACTTGACCGTCGTGTCGGAGGAGACCGCGCCGCCCACGGACACGCCGTCGGGCGCGGCGGGGGCGCTGGCCAGCCGGGCGATCGTGGCCACGTTGATCGCCGCGACCCTGGCTAGATAGGGAAAATCCATCTTGTCGACGGTGTCGCCATATTCGCGACCGGCTTCGGTGCGCAGATCCTGGTGCTGCTGGTCGTAATTCTCGATGCCGACCGAAAAACGCACCGCCGGATAGCCGAGCCGCAGGAACGGCTCATGGTCGCCGCCGCGCCCGAAGCGGTCGGGCCGCCGATCGACGAACACGTCGAGCGCGCCCGGCATCGCCGCCGCGACGCCGTCGATCGCCTTGGCCAATGCGCGCGACGGGCCGTCATCCTCGCCGCCATTGCCGCGCCGCGCGATCTGCTGCTCGATCGTCTCCGACGCGCGGATGCCTTCGGAAAACACGCGCACCCGGTCGGCGACGCGCGCGCCATTGATGCCGACGGTGTTGCCGACAATGTCGTTGTTGAGCACCGCGCTGACCACCCAGCCGCGCTCCCTGGCGGTTTCGGCCAGCAGCGTGCCGCCCCACAGCCCCTGTTCCTCGCCGGACAAGGCGGCATAGATGATCGTCGCGTCGAACTTTTCCTTCGACAGGATGCGCGCGGCTTCCAGCACCACCGCGACGCCGGAGGCATCGTCATTGGCGCCGGGCGAATCGCTGGTGAAGTCCATCACGTCGCTGACCCGGCTGTCGATATGGCCCTGGACGATGATGACGCGGTTGGGGTCGCGTCCGGCCTGAAAGCCCAGCACATTGACGACGTTGACGCCATTGGGCGCGCGCGGCCCGGTAAAGGTGCGCGCGATGTTGGCGACGGTGATGCAGCCGCCGCACTTCGCGCTGATCCGGTTCAATTCGTCCGCTGCCCATTTGCGCGCCGCGCCGATGCCGCGCTTGGGATCATCGGGGCTGGACAGCGTGTGGCGGGTGCCGAAGCTGACCAGCTTTTCGACATCGGCCTTCATCCGCGCGGGATCGGGCGCGTCGCGGGCGATGGCGGGGAGGGGGAGGAGGAGCGGAGCGAGCAGGATCAGGTGGCGCATCGTGCGATCGTGGACGCGATCGGCGCCCGGCTCAATCCCCTCGTTGCGCGCCAGCTTGCACGGCGGGGATGCGCACGCCACTTTCGAGCCGGGAGGGGGCTGCCATGCTGTTTGCGACGACCGTTTTCGTGATGATGATCCTGCGCCTTTGGCCAGAGACGCCGATCGCGCGGTGGCTGCACCGGACACTGGTGGCGGCGCCCGCGCGGCGGCTGTCGGCACTGTCGCGCCAGCAGTTGCTGTTCATGGTCGCACTGGTGATGCTGCTGCCGGTCGGCGGCGAGCTCATGCTCATCTTCGGTTCGGCCGATGCGTTGATGCTGATCGCTTGGCAAACGGCGGCCTATTACGACGCGATGATGGCCACCGCATTGCTGGCCGGGCTGGCCCGGATGCGCGGGATCGCCGCGGTCGTGCGCAGCGCGCGACGCGCACGGTCGGTCCGCCGCTCGCGTGCGCGCCAGCGCCGCACGCGGACGCGGATCAAGCGACCGGGGGGCGGGGCGGACGGCGATCGACCGGGGCCCGCGCCGCGCCATTCCGCGAACGACATCGGCCGGCCGGCGACCTTACGCGCCGCCTGACCGGCGGAACGCCGGCTAGCTCAGCCGGTCGATCGCCTCGACCTCCAGGCTGCCGGGGATGATCATGATCGGCACGGGCAGCTTGCCCGCGTCGGCGCCGGAAAAATGCGCGACCAGCGGGCCGGGCGCGCCGCTCGCCGCCGCGCCGAGGACGAGGGCGGCGATCTCCGGATTGACCTCGATCGCCTCGCGCACGACCTTTGGTCCGTCGCCTTCGCGCACCGTGATCGTCGGCTTGATCCCCGATTCCTCCAGCAAGGTGCCCGCGGCACCCGCGACCAGTGCCTCGGCGCGCTGGCGCGCCTCGTCCTCGATCGTCGCCATCACGCCGCCCCAGTGGACGAACTCCGCCTTGGGAATCAGCGCCAGGATCTCGACATTGCCGCCGGTCTTGACCGCGCGTCGGGCGGCGAAGCGCAGCGCGACTTCGGACTCCGGGCTCTCGTCGACCACCACCAGATAGGTGCGCATATTGTGTTCCTCCCCCCGGAATTGCGATCCCGCCGCGCCGAACGTGGCGAGTCGAAGACGTATGCGCAAGGTGATGGGGTTGACCGGGCGTCCCGGCCCGGCAAAGGAAGGCGCTCCCCAGGACCACGCAACGGAACCCGCGCCGATGCCGATCGAAATCAAGATGCCCGCTCTGTCCCCGACCATGGAGGAGGGCACGCTGGCCCGCTGGCTGGTCAAGGAAGGCGATACGGTGGGCGCCGGCGACCTGATGGCGGAGATCGAGACCGACAAGGCGACGATGGAGTTCGAGGCGGTCGACGAGGGCACGATCACGCAGATCCTGGTCGCCGAGGGGACCGACGGGGTGAAGGTCGGCACAGTCATCGCGCTGCTGGCTGGCGAGGGCGAGGATGCCGCCGCGCCCGCCGCCAAGC
>NZ_LSHX01000025.1 GCF_001555965.1 Sphingomonas sp. CCH21-G11 | reverse complement strand
GGGTGTCCACGGGTGCATAGTCGGTGGGCACGGTGACGGTGAAGCTGCTGCCCTGGCCGGGCGTGCTGACCACCGAAATCGTCCCGCCGAGCAGCCGCGCCAGCTCGCGCGAGATCGACAGGCCCAGGCCCGTGCCGCCATAGCGCCGGTTGATCGACCCGTCGGCCTGGCGGAACGCTTCGAAAATCGCCTGTTGCTGATCGGCCGAGATGCCGATGCCGGTGTCGACGACGGTAAACGCGATGCGGCCGTCGGCGACCGGGGCGAGCCGGAGCGTGACGCTGCCCTGTTCGGTGAACTTGAACGCGTTGGACAACAGGTTCTTGAGCACCTGTTCCAGCCGCTGGCGATCGGTGACGATCGATGCCGGCATGTCGTCGGCGACCTCGACCACGAAATCGATCGCGCGGTCGTTCGCGACCGGGTCGAATGTCTGCCGCAGGTCGGCGACCAGCCTTCGGGTCGCGACCGGTTCCGCGCGCATCTCGATATGCCCCGCCTCGATCTTCGACAGATCGAGGATGTCATTGATCAGGTTGAGCAGGTCGTTGCCCGACGCTTCGATCGTGCGCGCGTATTTCGCCTGTTCATCGGTCAGGTTGCCGTCGGGATTGTCGCCGAGCAGCCGCGACAGGATCAGCAGCGAGTTGAGCGGGGTGCGCAGCTCATGGCTCATATTGGCCAGGAAATCGGATTTGTATTGGCTGGCCTGCTCCAGCTCGCGCGCCTTGGCCTCGATCGCTGCGCTCGACCGGGCGAGGTCGTCGCGCTGGGTTTCCAGCAGCTGCGCCTGTTCCTCCAGCTGCGAATTGGTCTGTTCGAGCTCGACCTGCTGCTGTTCGAGCCGCACCGCGGTTTCCTTGAGCGCGCGACCCTGTTCCTCCAGCTCTTCGTTGGAAACCCGCAATTCCTCGCTCTGGACCTGAAGCTCTTCCGACTGGCGCTGGGTTTCCTCCAGCAGGTTCCGCAATTCGGTCCGGTAGCGCGCCGATCGCAGCGCCACGCCGGCGGTCGGCTCGACGCGCGCCAGAAGCTCCAGGGTGCGGTCCTCGACGGGGTGCAGGAAACCGAACTCGACCACGGCGTTGACGACCCCGTCGGCGCTGAACGGCGCGATGACGAGATGGCGTGGCCGATCATGGCCCAGGGCCGAACCCAGCTTCAGATAGCCGTCGGGCACGTCGGAGATGACGGTCGGCCGCCCTTCGGCGGCCACGCGACCCAGCAGTCCCTCGCGCTCCCTGAACAGCTGGGGCACCGGGGCGTCGCCGGCGACGCCCAGCATCGCGGTGCGCTGGAACACGCCGTCCTCGCCCTTGAACAGCGCGCTCGCCTGCGCGCCGAGATAGCTGGTCAGGAAATCGAGGATGCTGTCACCCAGTTCGGCCACGCTGCGGTCACCCAGCATCGCCTGGCTCAGCCCGACCTCGCCCGCCTGCAGCCACGCCAGGCGCTGGCGCGTGCGTTCGGCACGGTGGACGAGCAGGCCCACCGTCAAGGTGAGGCCGATGCCGAGCAGCGTGGTCAGCAACCCGCTGAGCGTCAAGGTCCAGAAACCGGCGTCCATCTGGGCCAGCCGGCTCTCGCGCAGGCGTTGCTCGTCGGCGCGCATCCGGGCCAGTTGCGCGCGGATCGCGTCCATTTCGACCTTGCCGCGATCGGTGCTGACGAGCGAAAGCGCGGCTTCGGGTCCACGCACGCGTCGCAAGTTGATGGTCTCGCGCAGCTCCGCGAGCTTTGCCGCGACGCGCGGGGTCAGCGCGCGCAGGCTTGCCTGCTGCTGCGCATTGTCCCGCGTCAGCAGGTCGATCCTTTCAACGCTGGAAGCGACCCGCGCGATCGCCGCGCGATATGGATCGAGGTAACGTTCGTCACCGGTGAGCAGGAACCCGCGCTGTCCGGTCTCCGCGTCCTGCACGGCTGACAACAAGTTGCCGAATTCGGTCATCACCTTGTGCGTGTGCACAACGCGCGCGGTATCGGCACGAAGCTCGCGGACATTGGTGTAAGAAAGCGCGCCGGTGATCAGGAAGAAGAGGAGCGCCGCGCAGACCCCGGCGAGTGTTCCGAAACTCGCGCTGAATGTCGCCTGGGATCCCGTTCGCGAAACGCTTTGCGGCATTGCCGTCCTTGCCCTTGTTGATCCAATCGGTTCGGCGTCCCGCTTCCACGGCGTGTCGTCTTGTGCAAGCCCGAATGCGCGCCCCCTTGCTGACCCGCCAGCCCATTCCCGGCCGAAGCGCAGGCTG
The DNA here is from genome assembly GCF_001555965.1 of Sphingomonas sp. CCH21-G11. Lineage (GTDB taxonomy): Bacteria > Pseudomonadota > Alphaproteobacteria > Sphingomonadales > Sphingomonadaceae > Sphingomonas. The sequence goes on along the minus strand of NZ_LSHX01000025.1, from coordinate 2,824 downwards.
ACCGGCGATCGGCCCTATGCGATGCCGGGTTTCAGCACGACCTTGGTATAGTCGTCCTGCTTCGACTTGAAGTTGCGATAGCCCTCGGCCGCCTGTTCGAGCGGCAAGCGGTGCGAGATCAGGAACGTCGTGTCGATCTTGCCCGCCATGATCATGTCGAGCAGCATGCGGCTGTATTTCTGCACATGGGTCTGGCCGGTGCGCAGCGTCAGGCCCTTTTCCATCAGCGCGCCGATCGGAAATTTGTCCGTCATCCCGCCATAGACGCCGGGAACCGACACCCGTCCGCCCTTGCGGCATGCGAGGATCGCCTGTTTGAGCGCCGCCGCCCGATCCGCGCCGATGCCGATCGTCTGCTTGGCGACGTCGATCATGTTGTCGATCGCAAAGCCGTGCGCTTCCATGCCGACCGCATCGATCACCGCATCGGGGCCGATGCCGCCGGTCATTTCCATCAGCGCCTCGCGGACGTTGGTCTCGCGGAAGTTGATCGTGTCCGCGCCGATCTGCCGCGCGAGTTCGAGGCGATGGGGATAATGGTCGATCACGATCACCCGCGCCGCGCCCATCAGCACCGCGCTCTGTGCCGCGAACAACCCGACCGGCCCGGCGCCCCAGATCGCGACCGTATCGCCACCCTCGATCGCGGCGTTTTCGGCCGCCATCCAACCCGTCGGCAGGATGTCGGACAGGAACAGCACCTGTTCGTCCTCCAGCGTGTCGTCGTCGATCACGATCGGCCCGACATCGCTGAACGGCACGCGCACGAATTCGGCCTGACCGCCCGAATAGCCGCCGGTCAGGTGCGAATAGCCGAACAGCCCGCTCATTGGCGTGCCGTACAGCGTTTCGGACATCTCGCGCTTGTCCACGGGGTTGGAATTGTCGCAGGCGCTGTATTGCTGTTGCCCGCAGAAGAAACAGCTGCCGCACGCGATGGTGAAGGGGACGACCACCCGCTGGCCCTTGACCAATGTCGATCCCGGCCCCGTTTCGACGACCTCGCCCATGAATTCGTGGCCCAGCACGTCGCCCGGCATCACCGCGGGGATGACGCCGTCATAAAGATGCAGGTCGGAGCCGCAGATCGCGGTCGACGTCACCTTGATGATCGCGTCGCGCGGATTGACGATGTCGGGGTCGGGCACGGTATCGACGCGGACGTCATGGGTGCCGTGATAGCAAAGCGCGCGCATCAGGCGGTCTCCTCCAGCTTCAGTTGACGGGTCGACGTCGCGATCTCGCCGGTTTCCATCAGCATCTTGAAACGCCTCAGGTCGCGTCGCGCCTGGATTTCGGGTTCGCGCTGCAGGAGTGTCGCGACGGCCCTGCCGGCGCTGCCCATCGGCGGCTTGTACGCGACGACCAGCTCGACTTGTGTACCACGGTCGCCCGGCGCGTCGCGAAATGCCACGCGACCCTCGGTGTCGATTTCCGACCCCGCGACCGATCGCCACGCGATCAGTTCGCCCTCGCGCGCCGCGACAATCTCGCTCTCGACCGTCACGGTGCCCAGCGGACCGCGAATGTGCCAGCGCGAGCGGCCCTCGCCGAGCATCTCGACCGCTTCCAGATTTTCCATGAATGCCGGCAGGTTGGTGAAGTCGCGCCAGAAGCGATACAGCTCGGCGCGGCCCGGCTTGGCGATCGTGACGGTCTTGCCCGTCACCGCATAATCGCCGAACCACCGCCGCCGCGCCGTACGGCCCGGCGGGGAATCGCCTTGCCCGCCCGATCCGGGTCGCGCGCTGTCGCGCTGCAGCAGCAATGCCGCGCCGGCAACGGCCCCCGCGCCCAATGCCGCCCAGGGAAAGATGCTTCGGTTGGTCGACATATGCTGCTCCGTTCTGGCCCGTCCCGAACCTAACCCGTCGCCGTCCCCGGTTGTTCCGAAGGAAAGCGGCTTAGGCGACGCGGATGGGCGCGGATGGGCGCGGACGGACGCGGTCGGCGTCGGCGGGCGGCGACGTCGTTCAACCGGAAAAAGCCGTTCAGCAGGAAACGGCGTTCAGTGGGGAAATGGTGCCCAGGGACGGGATCGAACCGCCGACACTGCGATTTTCAGTCGCATGCTCTACCAACTGAGCTACCTGGGCATCACCGGCAGCAGCCGGGAAAGAGCGGCCTCTTAGTCAGCGTCGGCGTCGCTGTCCAGCCCGACATTTGCATTTGCCGCATCATCCGGATCGATGCGCGCACCGGGCAGGCGATAGCCCTCGTCCAGCCAGGCGAGCAGGTCGCGATCCTTGCATCCGCGCCCGCAAAACGGCCGGAAATCGACGGAAACCGGTTTGCCGCATCGCGGGCAGCTTTCAGGGGTGGCGCGCCTGGACATGCGCGGCGGATATGGCGCGGCGCGCGTCGCCCTGCAAGATCACGGCCGCACCGATCCGCCGTTCCAGCGCCGCCAGCCAGTCGGGATGCGCCGCCAGCCGCGCGACCAGATCGGGGTGCGCGGTCAGCGTGCGTTGCCCCGCGCCGGGCGTATGCTCGGCGATCCGCAACGCGGCGCGCGCATGCCATCCGACCGGATCGCTCGCCGCCAGCTCGGGCAGCGAGAGTCGCGACCTGCGCCGCACAATCTGGATGAAGCCGAAACCGTTGACCGCGGTCCGCTCGAACGGCTGGGGGATTGCCGCGTCGATCGCTGCCGCCGCGGCCAGCCGCGCGGACCGGTCGGGCGTCGTCGGCAAATCGATGCCGATCGATCCCGCGAGGTCGAGCCGGACGATGGCTTCGGCGGCGGCGCGCGCGCCGATGATCGCCAGCTCGGCAGGAGCGGCCTCGCCGTCGACGTCGATCAGCGTCATCGCCGGCGTCAGGC
>NZ_LSHX01000024.1 GCF_001555965.1 Sphingomonas sp. CCH21-G11 | reverse complement strand
CTCCTTGCCGGCCGTCCTAACCAATTGGCTTGGGTTTGTCAAATACGTAATCGCCTTTGTGAAAGCCTTCATTCCCGGCCAGCGTCTCAAGAATGCGCGGATCGATGGGATGTCACCCGATTTTGCGCCGCACCGTTTCAGTCCGGCTGAGCCAGACCGCAAACGCGCTCAGCGCGACGATTCGCGGCGATAAAAGCTGGGCGAGATGCCGAATTCGCGCCGGAACAGCCGCGACAGCGTCTGTGGCGTCTCGTAGCCGACCGCCGTCGCAATCTCGATGACCGGCAGGTCGGTTTCCACCAGCATCTCGCAGGCTTTTTCCAGCCTCCGCCGGATCTGGTAGCGGTGCGGCGGATCGCCCACCGACTGCTTGAACGCACGCGCGAAATGAAAGGGCGACAGGCCGGCGATCGCCGCGAGTTCGTTGAGCGCGATCGTCTCGTTCAGCCGCTCATGGATATATTCGGTGGTGCGCCGGATCTGCCAGCCGGCCAGCCCGCCCTTGCGCACGATGGTGCGCGGCATGGGCTCGCCGCGCTCGTTGGCGATGCGCGCCAGCGCCAGCACGAGCACGGTGATCAGTGCATCCCAGGCGAGCCGCGAAGGCGGCTGTTCGCGGTCGAGCAGCTCGATCGCATATTCGCCGAGCTGGGCGATCAGCGGATGGGCAAAGCCGATCATGCTGTCAAAGCTCGGCACATGCTCCATGCCGTCGCGCAGGCAGATTTCGGCGATCAGCGAGCGTTCGAGCTGGATATGCAGGTTGTCGTCGGTCGCCTGGTCGCGCAGCGCCCACCATGACGGGTTGCTGGCCGGAATGATGGCAAACGCGCCGGGGCCGCGCGCGCCGCGCAACGCTTCATCGGCCACCGCGGCGTCGAGGCTGATGCTCGTGCGCCAGATCAGCAGCGCCACCATCTCATTGGCGCGTGCCTCCAGATCCTGGCTCGCCTGCTGGGCGCTGCCGTCGTCGAGCAGCACGCTGACCCCGTTGTGATGCCGGACGATCTTGGTGTTGAGCGGTTCGACGTGGCGCGCACGATCGAAAGCGGTCATGCCGATGTCGAACACGGCGGATGCGGTAGAGTCGCGCATCCTCATGCGCACCCGGCGGCGAGCGTGTCGGCGCAATCATGTCCGTCCGTCTGCATTGACCGCATCCTGCTTTCGCGATCCGACTGTCGGATCGAAACGCGAACCCATCGCCACATCCGATTTTCGGCGATGACTGTCCAAATTTTTGGACATATTCGATGTCAATTATCATTGTCGCTCGTTACGGGTCTGGCTGCAAGTGAAATCACCGGCCCGGCTGCACGGTTCTTGCGCCAGATTGGGGCTTTCGCCTCGGAGCGTGGTGGTCAGCGCGTGCGGGTGGGCCCTGCCGACGGCCGCGCGCGGCAAGTTGTCGATTTACACGAGCCGCGTTTCGATCCTACCTATCGGGGCCGTGTGGCAGCGCGCGACCGTCGCGATCCTGCCAGGCAACGGTGTTTGAAGGGGGAGGCGAAAAGCGGTGAAACGCAACATCATGCTGCTGGCGGGGGCGACCATGCTCGCCGCGTGCGCCGCGCAGGGCGGGGAAGCGAAGTCGGCATCGGCCGCACCCAAATCGTCGAAGCCCGCACCCGGAAAAGGCAAGGGGTTCGACCACAATCCGTTTCCGTCGACCTATCGCGTCTATCCCGGCGTGCCGACCCTGATCACTAACGTGACCATCCTGGATGGCGAGGGCGCGCGGATCGACAATGGCGCGGTCCTGTTCCGCGACGGCAAGGTGGTCGCGCTGGGCCAGCAGATCGCCGCGCCGGAGGGCGCAACGGTCATCGACGGCCGGGGCAAATGGGTAACGCCGGGCATCATCGATGTGCACAGCCATCTGGGCGACTATCCGACCCCGGCGGTGCAGGCGCATTCCGACGGCAACGAGGCGACCGGTCCGGTGACGGCGGAGGTCTGGGCCGAACACAGCGTCTGGCCGCAGGACCCGGGTTTTTCGCGCGCGCTCGCCAATGGCGGGGTGACGACGCTCCAGATCCTGCCCGGATCTGCCAATCTGTTCGGCGGGCGCTCGGTCACGCTCAAGAACGTCTATGCCCGCACGATGCAGGGGATGAAGTTTCCCGGCGCGCCCTATGGCCTGAAGATGGCGTGCGGCGAGAATCCGAAGCGCGTCTATGGCGCCAAGGGCCGCATCCCCTCCACCCGCATGGGCAATGTCGCGGTCGACCGCCAGACCTGGGCCAAGGCGCAGGAATATGACCGCAAATGGGATAAATATGAGGAGGAGGGCGGCGACGCGCCCGGCCGCGACATTCAGATGGATACGCTGCGCGGGGTGCTCGACGGCGAAATCCTCGTCCACAACCACTGCTACCGCGCCGACGAGATGGCCATCGTCATGGATATGGCGAAGGAGTTCGGCTACAAGGTCCGCGCGTTCCACCACGCGGTCGAAAGCTACAAGATCGCCGACCTGCTGAAGGAAAACGACGCCTGCTCGGCGGTCTGGGCCGACTGGTGGGGCTTCAAGATGGAGTCCTACGATGCGATCGGCGAGAATCTGGCGATCCTCGACAAGGAGGGCGCGTGCGCGATGATCCATTCGGACGACGCGAACGGCATTCAGCGTCTGAACCAGGAAATCGCCAAGGTGGTGAAGTCCGCCGAACGCGCCGGCATCCCGATCAGCAAGGAGCGCGCCTGGACCTGGGTCGGCATCAACGCCGCCCGCGCGCTGGGCGTCGAGCAGATGACCGGCAGCCTGAAGCCCGGCAAGATGGCGGACATCGTGCTGTGGAACGGCGATCCGTTCAGCGTCTACACGCGCCCTGAGCGGGTGTGGATCGACGGTGCGCTGATGTTCGACGCGAACAATCCGAAGATGCGGCCGGTTTCCGATTTCGAGCTGGGCCAGCCGGGCGAGGGGGATGTGAAGTGACGATGCGAACCACCCTCATGCGCTTGGCCGGCAGTGCGCTGGCCTTTGCTGCGTTCCCCGCGGCCGCACAGACGGTCGCGATCACCAACGCCAAACTGGTCGTCGGCGACGGCTCCGCCCCGGTTGAAGGCGGCACCGTCGTGATCCGCGACGGCCGGGTCGTCGCGGCGGGTGCCGGTGTCGCCGCGCCGGCAGGGATGCGGGTCATCGACGCAGGTGGCCGGTGGGTATCGCCGGGCATCGTCGCGGGCTTTTCGCGGGTCGGGCTGGTCGATGTCGACGGCGTGCGCGAAACCGACGACAGCGCCGCCGCCGATTCAGTGTTCAACGCCAGTCTGGACATCGCCCCGGCGGTCAACTGGCGCGGGCAGGCGATCACGCTCAACCGCAGCGAAGGCATTACCCGCGCGGTGATCGTGCCCGACACCGGGGCGTCGATCTTTGGCGGACAGGGCGCGATGATCGATCTGGGCAACGACACCAGCCCGATCACGCGCGCCAGGCTGTTCCAGTTCATGGAATATGGCGTGGCGGGCGCGCGTACCGCGGGCGGCAGCCGCCCGGCGGCGATCGCGATGTTCCGGAACGCGTTGTTCGAGGCGCGCGACTATGCGCGCAATCCCGCGAGCTTCAACGATCGCGGCAAGGACGCGCTGCTGACCCGCGCCGACGCCGCCGCGCTCGTGCCGGTGGTGAACGGCCAGCAGAAGCTGCTGATCAAGGTCGATCGCGCGCTCGACATTCAGGTCGTGCTCGGCCTGAAGCGCGAGATGCCCGCGCTCGACATCGTGCTGGTCGGTGCGGTCGAAGGCTGGATGGTCGCGCGCGAGATCGCGGCTGCCGGCGTGCCGGTGATCGCCAACGCGCTCGCCGATCTGCCCGCCGATTTCGACCAGCTGGGCGCGACCCAGTCCAATGTCGGGCGGATGGTCGCGGCAGGGGTCACGGTCGCCATCGGCAATGTCGACGACAATGAAGCGCGCCAGGCACGGCATGTGAAGCAGTTCGCCGGCAACCTCGTCGCGCTGACCCGCGTCCCCGGTGCGACCGGGCTCGACTGGGGCCAGGCGTTCGCGACGATCAGTTCGAAGCCCGCGGAGATCATGGGCATGGGCGGCGAATTGGGCTCGCTGCGCCCGGGGCGGCGCGGCGATGTCGTGATCTGGGACGCCGATCCGCTGGAAATCGGCGCGACGCCGACCGCGGTTTTCATCGACGGGGTCGAACAGCCGCTGGGCAACCGCCAGTTGCGCCTGCGCGACCGCTATCTCGATCCCAAGGAAGGCGCGCTGCCCAAGGCGTACCAGCACTGAGCGGCTGGTTCAGAACGCGCCACGGTTCGTTCCTGTCACCCCGGCGTAGTGCCGGGGTGACGATGGAAATCGCGCGGACGGTCGAAACTCACGCCGTGGCAGGCCCAGGTGCTGCCAGCAATTCGTCGAGGATTTCGTTCAGCGCAACTTGCCACGGGCGGGGCGCGATGCCGTAGTCCCGCGTGATCCGCGCGGTCGACAACAGCGAATTGGCGGGCCGTCGCGCGGGCGTGGGATACTCCGCGCTGGAAATCGGCAGTACCTGTGCCGACGGTCCGCCGCGCGCGGCCGATTCCTTCAGCACCGCTTCGGCGACCCCATGCCACGTGGTCGGCCCCTGATTGGCGAAATGAAAGATGCCGGTCGGTGCGCCGTCATCCTGCGCCATCCGGATGGCGACAGCGGCGAGCGCGGCGGCGAGGTCGGCGGCCGCGGTCAGCGAACCGTGCTGGTCGGCGACGACGCGCAGCACGTCGCGGTCGGCGGCGAGCCGCAACATGGTCTTGACGAAATTGCGGCCGTGCGCGCTGACCACCCAGGCGGTGCGCACGATCGCATGGCGCGGTTGCGCCGTCCCGATCGCCAGCTCGCCCGCCAGCTTCGACGCGCCATAAACGCCGAGCGGCGCGACCGGATCGTCGACCTCCCATGCGCCGGCGCGATCGCCGGGAAAGACATAATCGGTCGAGACGTGAACGATCGGGATGCCCCCGGCCTCAGTTGCGGCGGCGGCGAGCGCTGCGGGGGCCATCGCGTTCACCTGCCACGCGGCGACGACATCGCTTTCGGCCTGATCGACCGCGGTATAGGCCCCCGCGTTGATGATTGCCGCCCACGGGCGCGCCCGCACCGCGGCAGCGATCGATCGCGGATCGGCCAGGTCGAGTTCGCCGCGCGGCGGGGCGACGATCCGCCACCCCGGCGGCATGGCCAGGCGTTGCAGTTCGGTGCCGACCTGCCCCGACCCGCCTGTCACCAGAATCTCGCGCGTGGCCGTCGATGCGCCGTCCATAGTCGCCCTTTCCCGTACCGGCGGCGGCTTGGCATTCGCGGCGCGCCAGATCAACCGGCGATGTCGGCGGGGCCAGCGCGGCCGCATTGCCCTGCGCCACCCGACTGCGTAGAGGCGATGGCGACTGCGCGCGGCCCGGGCTGATCGGGCGCGATCGAACGGGAAGGATGAAGGTGCGCAAGGGGATCATACTCGCCGGGGGTTCGGGCACGCGCCTCTATCCCCTGACCCGCGGCGTCTCGAAGCAGCTGATGCCGGTCTACGACAAGCCGATGATCTATTATCCGCTGTCGACGCTGATGCTGGCGGGGATCCGCGAGGTGCTGGTCATCACCACGCCCCAGGATCAGGCGGCGTTCCGCGCCGTGCTGGGCGACGGCGCGGATCTGGGCATGGCGATCGACTATGCGGTGCAGCCCGAACCCGCGGGGCTGGCCCAGGCCTATCATATCGGCGCCGATTTCGTCGGCGACGCACCCTCCGCGCTCGTGCTGGGCGACAACATCTTTTACGGCCATGGTTTCAGCGAACTGCTGGCGCGGGCGCAGGCACGTACCGACGGGGCGACCGTGTTCGGCTATTATGTCAGCGACGCACGCGCCTATGGCGTCGTGTCCTTCGACGCCGATGGCCGAGCCGAGACGATCGAGGAAAAGCCCGCGGTTCCCAAGTCGAACTATGCGGTCACCGGCCTTTATTTCTACGACGGCGACGCGGTCGCGCTAGCCCGTGACCTGAAGCCATCGCCACGCGGCGAGCTGGAGATCACCGACCTCAACCGGCTGTATCTCGATGCGGGCAAGCTGGCGGTCGAGATCATGGGGCGCGGCTATGCGTGGCTCGACACGGGGACGCATGCATCGTTGATCGACGCCGCGCTCTATGTGCGGATCACCGAAGAGCGCCAGGGCCTGAAAATCTGCTGTCCGGAGGAGATCGCCTGGCGCCAGGGCTTCATCGACGATGCCCAGCTCGAGCGGGTCGCCGCGCCGCTGCGCAAGAGCGGCTATGGCGAATATCTGATGGGCCTGTTGCAGGGCAAGGCCGCGCGCGCATGAAGCGGATCGACACCGAGATCGAGGGGCTGGTGATCCTCGAGCCGAAGGTGTTCGGCGACGATCGCGGCTTCTTCATGGAAAGCTGGAACGCGCGCAGCTTTGCCGAACTCGGTCTCGATCTCGACTTCGTGCAGGACAATCACAGCCGATCGGCGCGCGGCGTGCTGCGCGGCCTGCACTTTCAGAACCCCAATCCGCAGGGCAAGCTGGTTCGTGTCGTCAACGGTTGCGTGTGGGACGTGGCGGTCGATCTGCGGCGCAGCTCGCCCACCTATGGCCGCTGGGTCGGCGTCGAGCTGTCGGCGGCGAACAAGCGCATGTTCTGGGTCCCGCCGGGCTTTGCGCACGGCTTTCTCAGCCTCGCCGACGACACCGACTTCCTCTACAAATGCACCGGCTATTACGATGCCGCGCACGAGCATTCGCTCGCCTGGGACGATCCGGACATCGCGATCGACTGGCCGCTGGGCGATATCGCGCCGCAGATTTCGGCCAAGGACCGCGCCGGGCAGCGCTTTGCCGACATCGCCGCATTCGACTGAGGCCGCGCTTGCGCACCGCCGTCGAAGCGCATTGTTTCCCGGCGTCGCCGTCCGTAAAGCAGCGGTTTCGATTGCAGGACGGCAGTAAAGGATCCGAACAATGGCCAATCTGATCGTGACGGGGGGCGCCGGTTTCATCGGGGCGAACTTCGTCCACCACTGGCGGCGGGTGTCGCCGGCGGACACGATCGTGGTGCTCGATGCGCTGACTTATGCCGGCAATCCCGCGAACATCGCCGGGCTCGACGGGGTCGAGCTGGTCCGGGGCGACATCTGCGACACCGAACTGGTCGGTCGCCTGATCGCCGATCATGCCATCGACACGATCGTGCATTTTGCCGCCGAAAGCCATGTCGACCGCTCGATCAGCGGCCCGGATGCGTTCGTCACCACCAATGTCGTGGGGACGCATAGCCTGCTCAAGGCGGCCAAGGCGGCTTGGCTCGACACCGGCACCGGGAGACCGCACCGCTTCCATCACGTCTCCACCGATGAGGTCTATGGCTCGCTCGGGCCCGACGACGCGGCGTTCAGCGAAACGACGCCCTATGCGCCCAACTCGCCCTATTCGGCGTCGAAGGCGGGCAGCGACCATTTGGTCCGCGCCTATCACCACACCTACGGGCTGGAGACGACGACCAGCAACTGTTCGAACAATTACGGCCCGTTCCAGTTTCCCGAAAAGCTCATTCCGCTATTCACGCTCAATGCGCTCGCCGGCCGCGCGCTGCCGATCTATGGCGACGGGATGAACGTGCGCGACTGGCTGCACGTCGAGGATCATTGTCGCGGGATCGAGCTGATCCTGAAGCACGGCCGGATCGGCGAGACCTACAATGTCGGTGGCGGCCAGGAACTGCCCAATCTGACGGTCGTCGAGGAAATCTGTCGCGGCATCGACGCGGCGTTCGCGGCGGATCCGTCGCTCGCGCGGCGCTTTCCCGGCGCCCCCGCCGCCCAGGGTCGCGCAACCGCCGAGCTCAAGCGGTATGTCGAGGATCGCAAGGGCCATGACCGCCGCTATGCGATCGACGAAACCAAGATCAGGTCGGAACTCGGATATGCCCCCGCGCGCGACTTTGCGCAGGGCTTTGCCGAAACCCTCGCCTGGTATCTCGGCCACGAGGACTGGTGGCAGCCGCTGGTCGCTGCCCGCGTCGCCGCCTGACGATTGCGCGCCGCTCCGGGTGCGTCCGGGTCAGGGTGCCGGCGCGGTGGACTCCGCCGTACGGTCCGCGCGTTCGTCGCGTGCGGCCTCATTCATGCCGATGACGAAGCGCCGGCCCGCAGGCTTGCGCACCGCGGGTGGCCCGGGCGCGGCGGCAGCGGCAGCGCTCGTTCCCGCTGCGCCGGGGGCGGGGCCGTCCGTCGCCACCGCCGCAGCGTCGACCGGCCCGGCCGCGCGCGATGCGGCGTCGCGATAGGCCAGGATCGGCCGGTCCGCGATCGTCGCCACCGTCGGCGTTTCCGGGGTCTCAACGGGCGCGGCCGCGGACATCGCGCTGTCGGGCATGACGCCGATCATCGGTTCGCCGCCCGCATAACGCTGGGTAAAGGCCGTCGGAGTGCCCCAAAAGCCGTTCCAGCGATAGAAGATGTGCCGACCGATGCGGATCGTCTTGGCGAGCGATGACGCCCAATAGGGCACGACATAATCGGCATGATAATGCGTCGCCAGACCGACCGGGGCGTAGACCTGGCCACGCAGCGCCGATTCGGCAACGAAGCGCGCCTGTTCCCATCGGCGCGGATCCGGCGCCCGCGCGGTCGATCCGTCACAGGTGAAGGTGAACTGGCAACCGGTCGGACGATTCGCGCCCTCATAGACGACGCCGCAGACGGTCGAGGGATAGGTTGGGTGCCGCACCCGGTTCAGCACGACCTGCGCGACCGCCTGCTGCCCGCCCAGCGGCTCGTTCCCCGCCTCGTAATAGATCGCCGCGGTCAGGCATCCGACCGACCGGTCCCAATCCGGGCTGCCCGACGCGACGACGAGCGCTGGGGCGGACGGGTTCGGGCCCTTGGCGAACGGGATGCGGGCATTCTCGTCCAACGCTTCCTCGACCGTCAGCTTGCGTAGCGCGGCGGGATCGGACGGCGGCGCCACGGGCGCGATCGGCGGCACGTCGATCACGGTACCGGGTCGCTGCCTGGGCAGGGCCGATGATTCCAGCGCGCGCATGACGAAATAGACATCGGCCGCCGCGAAAATGAGCAGGGCGGCGAGCGCAACGGCCAGAATGAGGTTGCGCCGGTTCCGCCGGCGACGATGCGCCGCGATGTCGATCGCGGGCAAGGGGCGCGGCGACCGGATCGCGGCTGCGTCGCGCCCGCCATCGTGGGGGGCAAGGTCGATTCCGGGCTGCACGATCGTCATCGCGATGCCGGTGCCGGTTGCGCGACGACCGGCGGTGATGGCGTGACGGGCACGCATGGATAGGCGGTCTTCAGCGCGACGAGGATCGCCGAAGCCGCCTGACCAGCGCGGATCTGTTCGTTTCGTGCCGCATAGGCGAGAAAGATGTTGCGCAATTCCGCCTGCGTCGTCGCGGGCGGGATGCAGAATTCACGCTGCTCCAGCCACACTTCGTACGCCCGCGCCATGTCGTGCACTGCAGCGATATAGGCAAAGCAATAGGATGCGCTGGTCTGCGCCGGCTCGCGGCATCGGTCGACCAACTGGCCGGCGGACAGGAACCCCGAACTCTGCGGCGAATCGGACGTCTGGGGGCGCGGCAAATTTTGCGGTGCACCAGACGGCGTTGCAGGCGCGGGTGCAGGCGCGGCTTGCGTCACGGCCGGGCTGCCGACTGCCGCAGCGCCGGTCTGTGATCCCAGGATGGCGAGGGTGAGGAGTGCGTAAAACATCGGGTGGTAAGTCAGCCTCGTGTCGCCATTTGGCAAGGTCGGGTCGATAGCAGGCACCTGCCGCTCAAGCCATCGGTGACGGTCGCGCGTGCCTCTACCACTTATTCGGCCGTTCTCGCTACGCCTGTACGGGGTCGCAGGCACCTTGTCCTTGAACGGGACAAGCGCGTCCGTCGGGCCGTCGCATTATCAGGCCGTTCAACCGACAAATCCTGTCTGCCGCGGTTGCGGCGCCTTCGCAATTGCGTCATTTCCTGCCCTGACTCGCACGCTAGGGAACTTCAAAAGGGGATCGACCTTCCGAACGCGTCAATTTCCGTTGCCCGGCATCTCAAGGCTCGGCCGGCACGGCTTCGGAATTATGTTGCATTGCAGCGATTGTGTTGCACGCGCAAAACCCTTAAGTAACGCTCGATTAACTTGAATGACTCAACGCGACCGTGAGCCAGGCGCGTCATAAAGAAAGGGAGCTTTCATGGACGTAGCGATTTCGGCCACCCAATCAGCCAATCGAGCGTCTGGAAAGTCGACCGGTTCCGAATCGGCCGCAGGTCTTACCTCCGCCCTCGTCCGGGCGGCGGACATCACGCTGGCGATGGCGGCCTTGATCTTCCTGGCACCGTTGCTGCTCCTGGTCATGCTGGCGATCTACCTGTCCGATCGCGGGCCGGTGATTTTCGCGCATCGTCGGCTTGGCCGCGATGGCCGCGAGTTCGGCTGTCTCAAGTTTCGCAGCATGGTGACCGACTCGCAGGAGCGTCTCCGCCACATTCTGGAAACCGATCCGGTCGCCCGTGAAGAGTGGATGCGCGACTGCAAGCTGCGCAACGACCCGCGGATCACCAAGGTCGGGAGCTTCATCCGCAAGACGAGCATCGACGAACTGCCCCAGCTCTGGAACGTGATCCGTGGCGAGATGAGCATCGTCGGGCCGCGGCCGATCATCGCGGCCGAGCGCGAGCGCTATGGCCGCTATTTCGCGCACTATGCGGCGGTTCGCCCCGGCCTGACGGGGCTTTGGCAGGTCAGCGGGCGCAACGACACCACCTATCGCCGCCGCGTGGCATGCGACGTCGTCTATGCCCGCCGCTTTTCCTTTTCGTTCAATGTCGCGATCATCGCGAAGACGATCCCCGCTGTTGTCATGAGCCGCGGCAGCTACTGATCGCCTGCGGCGACGACGCCGCTTTCCGACATTAGACCATGTGCCCGCCGACAGGGCGGGCTCCGTCCCGACTGTGACCTATTTATGGCGCAGTTGGGACTATCAATTGTGCGCGGACCGTCTATATTTGACACATAATCGTAATGACTTTTCTCAGGAGAGAGTCCGTGCGTGCACACGCGAGCTACAGAGTGAGTGGAAATCTCGCTCGCGCCATGGCGGTGGCGTTGCCCCTGTCGCTGATGCTTTGGCTGCTGATCGGCAGCGCGCTGCTCGCGGTGCTCCCGAACGCGGGATAAGCTTCCGCCATTCCGGCGTGTTACTGGCAACCAAGGGGCGGTGGTCCCTTGCGTCCCACCGCCCCGAAGGCGTTGCGCGGATGTAACATGGGCGTCTTTGCCGCGCGCGCTTAATCCCGCCCGAACAAACCTGCCTTGCGCACCGCCGCGCGTGCCGCGACCCATGCCGCCAGCTCGCTCGACGGGTGCAGCCCGTCATTCACCGCCACGCCGCGCACTGGCACGCCCGATGCCATCGCCCCGGTGATCGCCGGGAACACGGTGCAGGTGACGTTGCCGACCCCGCTCACCGCGGTGACCGTCGTCACCGCTGCGCCGGCCTGGCCCGCGTTGATGGCGATCGCCGCGCCGACCGGGATCGGCCCGCGCACCGTGATCGACGTGGCACCCGCCAGCGTCGCCGCCTGCAGCGTCGTGTTGATGGTCGAGAAATCCGCGCGCCACTTGCCTTCCGCCGCCGCGCCCAGCGTCTCGCGCCCGTCGAACAGGTGCCCGATGAACTCGAACGCATCGACCCCGGCGGGCAGGCCCGCCAGCGCGTTCTGCACCTGCTGGGTGAACCCGCTCGGCCAGTCATGCGACGTGACGAACGCCTGCCCGGCGGCGGTGGTGAACTGGCTCGTGTCCGTCGTCGTGTAGGGCGTGAAGCCCAGCTGCAGCAGCGGCACCGGCCAGATCGCCTTGGCCAGGTTGTTGCTCACCGTGATGCGGTCGCGCCAGGTGTTGAGCGATCCGGTCGCATCGTTCAGACCCATCTGGTTGATGATGCGCGTGAAGGGCAGGTTGGGCAGCGCCGCCATCATCTCGCCGCGCCGCGTGAAATGCGACGCCAGCGTGTTCTGGCGACATGCGGCCGATGGCGCGGCCAGCTTGCCATAGGCGATGCGCCGCGCGCCGCCTTCGGTGCTGTCCAGCCAGCGCGCGACCCAGCCGCGATTGTTGCGCGCATCGGCAGTGTTGCTCGCTTCGCCCGTGCCGAACGCGATGCTGTCGCCCAGCACCAGCACTACGTCGCGCCCGTCGCCGCCCTGCGCTACGGCGGCGTTCGGGCCATAGGCATAAAGGTCCGACGGCGCATTGTTGGGGATGGTGCCGCCCGTCAGGAATGATGCGCGCGACGTGCTGGCGACCGACCACGCATCGCCATTGGCGGTGACGGGGAAAAAGCTGCCGATCATCGCAGCCGATCCCACCACGGCGCGCCACGCGGTGACGATGCCGATGCGCGATCGCGGCGGCACGAGCAGGTCGATGGGATCGCTCCAGACCCCCGCACCGGGTGCCAGGGTGGTTCCGGGCTGACCCGAAAAGCTCAATTGCCGTCGCACCCCGCCCGTGATGATCGCCGCTCCCTCGATCACGACCGGCTGGTTGCCGTCGACCTCCTGGGTCAACGATCCGGCGTTGCCCCTCAGCACCCAGTTGCTGAAATAGAAGCGATATCCGGTGACGGGGTAGTCGGGCGACCAGGCGTTCTTGATCGACGCGCCGTATTCGTGGGACGAATTGGTCGTGTAGATCGACAGATGCTGGTTCGCCTCCAGCCCCGACGCCGCAAACAGCCAGGGGGCGCTCTCCGGGATCGACGGCACCCCCCGGGTGCGGGCTACGGCCAGGCCGCGCGCCACGACGTCGAGGCTCATTGTGCCACCCGATAGCTGACGGTGCCGGACGACAGCGTCATCGACAGCGCATAGGTCGCTGCCGCGTCCCCTTCCTCAGTCACCGGCTCGTTGCAATTGGCGGTGAACTGGCCCCAGCTGCCGCCGGCGACCGTCAATGGCGACCAGGTCGCGCCACCATCGGTCGATCGCACCACCCGCACCGTGCCGGTCCAGGTGCCGGTCAGCGTGACCCAGATCGGGCGGCCCAGCTCCGGGTCGAACGACGGCGTCGTGCCGCTCGCGCTCGCCGATCCGGTCAGCGGCGTCGACGTGGCTGCACTGGTCCTGCCCGCGACGGGCAGGGGATTTGTGCCGCTCACATGAACGCCGTCGCCGTCAATGTTCGCAAACGCAGCAAGCTGCGCCGTGATGTACCCGGCGGGCGCCTCGACCCGAAGCGGGGGTGGTGCATTCATCCGACATCTCCTCATTGTTCATGATATGTTCCATATCCATTTGACGCGCTGTAGGACAGCGTGCCGAGGCGACGCATGACGACGCGAAAAAAACACCGCCCGGCGTTTGTGCAATGACTTGGATAATTGTCGATCTACTGCAGGTTTATGGGCCGTTCACCATTGCATTTACACGCAATTTAACGGGCACGGGGCAATGACCGGGCCAGTGAGCAGGGGTTGTGCTCGCTGGGGAGTTTTTCATGGCAATCGCGACATCCATGGCTGCCTTGCAGGCAGTCAACATTCAAGCTGCGACCAAAATCCATAGTAGTGTAGCTCAGATCGTCGAGCTTTCTGCTGTTGAATCGAAAACCTATTTTCGGTTCAGTTCATCGCATGATGTGACATTCTTTCAGGATGATGGTCGTACGCTGGAGCGGTTGCATGTCGAGGGTGGATATGATGTTCGGCTGATCGGTGCGAACTTTCAACCCGTCGCTGAAAGTTCTTCCGCCACACTGCTGTTCAAGACCGTCTCAAATTCGGTCAATGTGATCGGTACCCGGATCGACCTGGGCGATGCGTCGGCGCGCGACGGCATTGCGGTTGATGGCGGCCCGTTCCGTCCGGACGTGACCATCGAACGGTCGATGGTCCTCGACGTATCGGGTACGCATGCGGGCGTTCATGGCGACATCTTCCAGGCCTATGGCGGGATCGGTGCCCTGACGATTTCGGATTTCGTCGGGACCACCAACTATCAGGGCATATTTCTGGGCGGCACGTCGGGCCAGATCCCGAGCCGGGTCACGCTGGACAATGTGCATCTGGGCTATGCGGCCGGCCCCAACGCCTATCCGGTCCTGCTCTGGCTTGGCGGGGGCAGCGACACCCGGTTCTCGACGACCCTGCGTGACGTGACGCTCGACACCCAGGCCGCATCGCGCGGCACCGATTATGCGACGATGGTCCATCAGGGTGATGCGCTGGTCCGGACCAGCCTGACCGGTGGCCGGGTCAGCTTTGCGACCGCCGACGTCACGGGCGGCTTGTCCTTCGGGAACGGCGATGCGGTTCGCAGCTCGATCGGTGCGGTCGGGGCGGGTTTCGACAGCGTCGGTGAACTGGCGCGCAGCTTCGGCGTGGACCGCGTCGTCGACGGCACCGACGGCGCCGATCGCCTAGTTTCGCCGCACGCCGCGATCCTGCTTGCCGGCAGCGGCAACGACACCCTCGTCGGTGGGGCCGGCCGCGACTATCTCAGCGGCGGCTGGGGCGCCGACGTGATGAGCGGCGGCGGCGGCGATGACGTCTACGTCGTCGACAACAGCTGGGACCAGGTGATCGAGGGCGCGGGGGAAGGCAATGACACCGTCCTCAGCACGATCAGCTACACGCTCGGCGCACATGTCGAAAATCTGACGCTGGCCGGTACCGGCGCGATCAACGGCACCGGCAATGCCGCAGCGAACGTCATCGTCGGCGGCCTGGGTGCCAACCGCCTGTCCGGTGGCGGCGGCAACGACCAGCTTCAGGGAGCGGAAGGAAATGACGTCCTGAACGGCGACGCGGGCGACGATACGCTCGACGGCGGGACGGGGCAGGACACGCTCACCGGGGGTGACGGCAACGACGTCTATGTGGTCGATGATCGCGCGGACGTGGTGGTTGAAAGCAGTGCCGCGGCGTCCGGGATCGACACGGTGATCAGCTCGGTGACCTACACGCTGGGCAACAACGTCGAAAATCTGGTGCTGACGGGCACGGCGTCGCTGTCGGGGACGGGCAACGCGCTCGACAACGCCATGCGCGGCAATGATGGGGCGAATGTCCTGAACGGCCTGGCCGGCGATGATGCCCTGTTGGGTGGTGCGGGCAACGACACCTTGTCCGGTGGTGACGGCAATGACCGGCTCGACGGCGGCGCGGGCGTCGACCGACTGGCGGGCGGTGCCGGCAACGACATCTTCGTCTTCCGGCCCGGTGAGGCGAATGGGGATCGGGTGACCGATTTCGCGGCGGGCGACCGCCTGAGTCTCGAAGGCTATGGCCGTGGAGCCACGGTCAGCGTCAGCGGCAACGTCCTGACCGTGCGCCATGCCGGCGGCGAGGACCGGATCACCGTCGATGGTGCGCCGCTCAAGTCCTCCGACTGGTCGCTGGTCGATGCCGCCGCGACCCCTGTCGCCGCACCGGACCTCTCGACGCTGATCAAGGCACCGGTCGATGTCGTCTCGAAACCACTGGTCGATAACGTTGCGACCGTGATCGATACGGGCCCGCGAACCTCGGTCTACATCAACAACAATTCGGCCGATGTCGCCGTGGCCGAACAGTTTCTCGGCCGCAAACTCGACGCGATCCAGCTGCACGGCGGCGTCGCCAGCTGGGACGACTGGCTGAGCTCGCCGGCATGGATCGCCGATCAGGTCGCGAACGTCGCGGCCGATAAGATGTGGTCGATCGGCCTGATCCCGTGGGGGGCGTCGCTCGCCCAGGCCGCGGCGGGTGCCTATGACGACAAATATGTCGCGCTCGCGCGCCAGTTCGTCGAAAAATCCGCCGGGGACGCCCAGATTTACATCCGCGTCGGATGGGAGATGAACACGACGGGCTGGAACCCGTGGTCGGCGATCGGTCAGGAAGATCAGTATGTCGGCGCGTTTCGCAACTTCGTCGACGCCTTCCGCTCGGTTTCTGACAAGTTCGTGTTCGAATGGGCACCCAATATCAACACCGGGGTCAATACCGAGCGCTTCTATCCGGGCGACGACTATGTCGACGTGATCGGCTTCGACTTTTACTATGACATCCGGTGGGATCCAAAGGACCCGGTCGAAGCCTGGAATTACTTCGTCAGCCAGCCGTTCGGCCTGCAGTGGCAACAGGATTTCGCCCGCGCGCATGGCAAGCCGACCGCCGCGTCGGAATGGGGCGTTAATAGCGACACTGCCGGGCCGTTCATCGCGCTGGCGGCGCAATGGTTCAAGGACCATGGCTTTCTGTACCAGAACTATTGGAACTCCGACCTCGCGTTCAGCGGCAGCCTCACCGACGGCAGCTATCCGGACGCGGCCAAGGTTTTTCAGGACGTTTTCGGTGCCCAATCCTATGCCGGCCCCGTCACCGTGGGGCCGGCACCCGCGTCGGATGCCGTCGAGGCCAGCCGGGGGCCGCGGGCCGACTTCATGCTTGCGACGACGGGCGATGATGTTTTCGCCGTCGATCACGCCGGCGACGTGGTCAGCCCCGACCTGGGCGGGGTCGACCTGGTCAAGAGCACGGTGTCCTACACCCTGGGCGCCGGACTTGAGAACCTGAAGCTCGACGGCGCGTCGGCCATCGACGGTCATGGCAACAGCCTCGACAACGTGCTTGGCGGCAATGATGCGGCCAACCGGCTTTTTGGCAATGCCGGGAACGACACGCTGCGCGGCTTTGGCGGCGACGACTATCTCGACGGCGGCTGGGGCAATGATCTGCTCGACGGCGGGTCGGGCGCGGATACCATGTCCGGCGGTGACGGCAACGACGTGTTCGTGGTCAATCACGCGGGCGATACCGTGGTCGAATGGATCAATGCGGGCAAGGGCGGGACGGATACGGTCGTCAGCGCGGTCGATTACACGCTGGGGTCGGCGCTCGAGAATCTGGTGCTCAACGGCAGCGCACCGACGAGCGCGCGGGGCAATGCGCTCGCCAATATCCTGATCGGCAATCGCGGCAACAACGTGCTGCGTGGCGAGGGCGGCGACGATGTCCTCAACGGCGGCCGCGGCGCGGACATGCTCTACGGCGGCACGGGCAACGACGTTTTCGTGTTTCGCGCGGGCGAAGCGAACGGCGATCGGATCATGGACTTCGCGCGCGGGGATCGCATCCGGCTCGAAGGCTACGGGTCGGGGGCTTATGCGACGGTCAGCGGGACGCAGCTCACCATCCATCATGGTGGGGGCCGCGAGGTCGTCGACGTCGCCGGCGTGCCCGTCCAGCCGGGCGAGTGGTCCTTCGGCGCGATCACGCCGAATGCGGCGGAAGCGGCACTGACGTCGGTCGGCATGACGGTGGCCTGATCCGTCCGGTGCGGTGAGCCGGGACCATCCGTGCTTGTCGATACAATGGTGCACCTGCTAACGCCGCCACGCGCTTAGGGGGCGCGCGAACCGTCGCGTCCCGCATGTGGAGACGCAATGCAGGGCTTTGACGAGTGGATTAATCGGAACCTGCGGCGCTTTCCCGGCGGTGGGAAGATTGCTGCGATGCAGAATCGCCTGGCGTCCTTCGCCGAGCAGGGGATTCAGGGTGTCGCCAATGTCGCGGTCAACATCCTGCTCGCGCGCGCACTCGTCCCCGACGATTTCGCCGCGATCGGCACGATGCTGGGCGTCCACTATTTCGTCCTCGGCATGCACCGGACCGCGATCGTGCTGCCCTTCATCCTCGACGCGTCGGGCACCGACGATGCCGTTGCGGTCGAGGGCCGCTGGTGGTGGTTCAACCTGCTGTCACTGGTCGTCATCGCGGCGATTCTCGCGGTCATCGCGGCGGCGACCGCACAGGTTGCGGGGGACAGCCCCTGGCTGGTTCAGGGGATTGCGCTGACCGTTCTCGTCAGCCCGCCGCTGCTGTTGTTCGAATTCGGCCGGCGGGTGCTCTATCAGCGTCGGCTGCCCGCGACCGCGGCGCTGGCGTCCACCGTCTACCTCCTCCTCAACCTGGGCGTCGCCGCCGCGGTGCTGGCATCGCGCGGCGGGGCGACGCCGCTGCTCGGGGCGATGGCCTGGGTGGTCGCGGGGATCGGCGGCGCGGCGACCGCGACGTGGGCAGCACCCCCCGGCCGATTCGATGTCGCGGCGGGCTTCAGGCTCTGGTGGGCGAACCGCAGCTTCGCCTTCTGGCAGGCGATGACCAACATCCCTTACGCCGTCTACAACAGTTCGGTGGTCGTCTTCGTCGGCATTTTCGGCGGTGCGGGTGCGGCCGCGGCATTCACCGCGGCGCGGACGCTGACCAACCCGGCGATCAGCATGGTCACCGCGGTCGACTCGCTCGACAAGCCGCGCGCGGCGCGCGCGCTGGCGAGCGAGGGTTTGCCCGGCCTGTTCCGCTCGATTGGCCAGACCCGCAAATTGCTCGCACTGATCACCGGCACCTATCTCGGCGCGCTGATCCTGTTTGCGGAGCCGCTGCTGACGCTCGCCTTCGGCGACCGCTATGTCGGACAGGCGAATGCGGTGCGCGGGCTGGCGCTCGTCTTTTTCCTGATCTGCATGAACCAGCCTTCGGAGACGCTGTTGATCGTGCTGCGCGCAAGCCGGACCCTGCTCGTCACGCGGATCATCGCCGCCGTCGTCGCCATCGCCAGCCTGGCGCTGGCCCAGCCATGGGGCCTGATCGGTGCGTGCGTCGCGCTGCTCGCGACCCATGCGCTGAACCTTGCCAACCTGCGCGTCGCCGAACGCATTGCTGCCGGGCGTTGGCGGACGCAGACGGGCGACGCCGCTTCATCGGAGGATCGCGCATGATGGGTCCCGGTTCCACCGACGCTTCCGGCACACGAAAGCCGCGTCTGCTCTATCTCACCCGCACTTATCCCTATCTGCCCGCGACCGGCGGCGACATGGTCTATTCGGCCGGCGTCATCGAATCGCTGGGTCAGGCCGCCGATGTGACGGTGCTCGCGGCGAGCAACGGTGCCGTCGAGCCGGGATCGTTCGACGCGCACGGCGTGCACTGGCGCATCGTACCGCGCGCTCGCGCGGCGTCGGCGCGATCGCTCGCTTCGGCCATGCCGAACATCGTGTGGCGCGGCGCGACGCCGGCCTATCGGGCCACGCTCGATCGGCTGCTGCGCGAAGCGTGGGACGGGGTCGTGCTCGATCATCTCGGCAGTGCGCACGCGCTCGCCGCGATCGATGGGCAGCGCCGCGCGGGTCGCAGGCTGCCGGTGCTCTATCTGTCGCACGAGTTCGAGGCGGAGGCGCGTGCCGAGAAGTACCGCGCCTATGGCGGCGGGGCGCTGCGTCAGGCGGCGCTGCGCGTCGACGGTGCGAAAGTCGCCCGTTGGGAACAGCGCGTGGTGGCGGCAAGCGACGCGATCAGTGTCATCAACCCTTCCGAAGCCGCGCTCTATGCCCGTCAGGCACCCGACAAGCGCTTCGTCACGACCACGCCCGGCTATGCCGGGCCGCGCGTCGCCGCGCGTGTCATCGACGCATCGGTCCCGCGCCGCATCGCGTTGCTGGGCGGGCGCGGATCTCAGCAGAAGCAACAGGTGCTGCTGCGGTGGCTGGCGGAATCGGCGGCGATCATCGCGGCGGCCGGGGTCGAGATGGAAGTCATCGGCGCGCTCGACGCGGGCCTGCGCGACGATATCGCGCAGCGTTTTCCCGAAGTCACGATCCGCGGCTATGTCGACGATCTCGTGGCGCATCTCCAGACCTGCCGGCTGGGCGTCATCCCCGATTTCGTCGGGCGCGGAGTCAAGCTCCGCCTGCTCGATCTCGTCTTCGCGCGCGTGCCGCTGGCGGGACTTGACGGCGCGATCGACGGCCTGCCGCTGGCGGCCGATCGCGACTTCGCCGAAGCGCCGACGCTCCCCGAACTCGCGCGACTGGCGGTGGCGCTTGTCGATGACCTGCCGCGCCTGAATGCGTTTCAGGAAAGCGCCTTCGCGGCATGCGACGGTGCCTTCGACTGGCGCGATCGCGGCCGCGTGATCGTCGACCTGTTTGCGACGATCAACGCGCGGTCAGGCTGACTGGTGCAACGTGCGGCGGGGCGCTTTCCGGCGCGGGGCGCCTGCGTCGACGATTGAGCACGCGGTGGAGCGGGCGCTCGATCGCATGGTGCGCGATCAGCCCGATCACGATTGCGCCACCCAGGCTGCCGAGGACCATCGCCGCGAACTGCACCGGACCGGTAAGCGGCAACAGCCGGAGCACGCGTCCCATTCCAGCGACCACGATGATCTGAAACAGGTAGATCGAATAGCTCGCGTCGCCCAGATGTGACAGCAGCGGCACGCGCGGCAGCCGGTGATTGGCCTCGACCGCCAGCGCGCCCGCCACGATTGCGAATGCAGGCAGTCCCCAGGACAGGACGCGCGGGCCCATCACGGCGGCGCTTGCCGCCAGTGCCGCGATCCCGACCGGCAACAGCAGCATCGCCGGCGGATGCGCCAGCTTTTCGCGATAGCGCGCCAACAGGATCCCCATCAAAAACTCGGCGATCAGCGGATCGGTATAGGTCAGCAGGATGGGGTTCTCGAACCGGAATGCGAGCCCGGCCGCGACAAGCGCGCAAAGCGTCGCGCTGATCGAGACGAGCAGCCGGCGGGTCGCGATCGCGATCGCGAACAGCAGATAGAAGAACATCTCGAAATTGAGCGTCCAGCCGGGGATCAGCACCGGCCAGATCCGATCGGGATGCTCCAGATTGTAATGCGGGATGAACAGCAGCGACTGGACGAGATCGCCGAGGATCCTTCCGTCCCAGGTCAGCGGGGAGCCCGCCGCGACCAGCAACGTCAGGAGGGTCGCGATCCAGTAGAGCGGCACCACGCGGACGATCCGTCGCCGTACGAATTCCGCCGGTGCCTCGCCGCGCGCCGATTCATACATGATGAACCCGCTGATGATGAAGAAGATGTCCACGCCCGCCTGGCCGATGCCCAGGTCGGGCACCGGGTTGAACAGCCACGGCCGGGGGTTCCGCGCGTGGTGCAGGATGACGATGATCGCCGCCAGTGCGCGGAGATACTGGACCGACACGAATTGCTTCGGTTTGGACTGGGTCATCTACGCCGACCTCTCAACCCTGTTCAGGCGAACGCGCCTGGGCAACCGCGCGATGTTCGGCTGCCATCTCGCGGGCAATAGCGGATCGCCGGGGGGATGGCAGCCGCTCGGGCCGCACCGCGCGGGCTTCCCGACCTGAACCCGACACCGTTCACCGCGAAGCGGGCGAGCGCCGACCCGTTCCGATGAAACGGAACCCCGCGCCCCGCGCTAGCCGGTTGCGCTGCGCTGCGGAATCGACCCGCGCGCCACGCCGTCCTGGTCGTAGCGTCTAGGGTCGAATGCGGTGGCCCACAGGCCGCCCGGATTGAGGCGCCGGATCGAAAGGTCGGGGCGCAGCAGCCCGGCGAGCAGGTAACAGATGAAGCCGTTGACCGGCACCGCCAACGACCCGTTGAGGAACACGAACGACACCAGCAACCCGAGCGCAAGCCGTCGCGTCGGCGTTCGCGAGAACAGCATGTGGATCAGGAAGATGTGGAACAGCACCGTCGAGATCAGGCCATATTCGACGCTGACCTTGGCGAGCGACCACCACACGATGTCCGGGTTCTGAAGGATGTTGCCCGCACCCTTCCCCGAATAGATCGCTTCCGGTCGCTTGTAGAATTCGCGCATTTCGATGACGGGGGCGACGAACCGCTGGTTGCCGCTGGTATTCGGTCGGTTCAGTTCGGTGATGCGATGCTGGACCGCCTCGTACCAGCCCGACAGAAAGACCGCCGGGGGCAGGATCAGCAGTGCCGCCGCCAGCAGGCCCGCGACCCGCGGCGACGTGCGGAGCAGGACCAGCGGCATCGCCGACAGGACGAGCAACAGCCCGGTGCCGGCAAATGCCGACAGCATGACCACGCTGTACAGCGCCAGGCGCCACAGCCGCTGGAACCAGATTACCTCGATAAGCAGCGCCATCCCGACGAATTGCGAGAGGATCGACACTTCCAGAAAGAAATAGGCGTTGGGCTTGTAGAACCTCGAACCCCATTCAAGCGGCTGAAGATAGACGAACTGCACGTATCGAAAGGATGGCGGAATAAGCTCGTCCAGATTGATCCAGTAATCCGCCGACCATACGATCTGGATGGCGTGCTGGAGCAGCGTCAGGCCGCATACCCCGACGATCGCGTTCTGGAACATCGAGAGGCATTTTAGATAGGTTTCCCTGCTGCACTGAATCTCGAAACAGCAAATGAAATAGATCAGCGCGACCAGCAACAGGCTGGGGAACGACGGCGGCAGCGTCGCGAAGAACTGGCTGACGATCGCGCTCACCAGAAACAGCGAATACAGGATCAGGCGGACCGGATTGAGCTTCAATACCCCCCGGAAGACCAGATAGAGATGCGACAGCGAAAAGCCGATCAGGCTGAAGCTCGCAACCGTGCCGGCGGCCGGAACCCCGAATTTCTGCAGGACGATGAGCGTGAAGAGCATCGCGGCGAACGCATAGAGCGTCGCGCGCTGTGCCGCCGTTCCCGCGCCCTCGCCGCGCCGTGCCGATCCGCCGTGCAACACGAGCGCCGTCGACGGCCGCGCCGGACGCGGTGCTCCTGGACCAGCAGTCGAAACGATCATTTCGTCACTTCCGTCATCATTCCGGACCGGTCCCTTCGGGCAGTGAAGCGCCCGTACGGCATTGACCGGCGTCCATCGGGTTTATCCCACATCCTTTCGCACTTGCACAAGATCGGTCGTGACCCGGGCGATCTCCTTGGCTAATGAGGCCGGGCATTGGGTCTCCAGCGAGGGGAACGGGAGTATGGCGTTGCATCTGAGTACCCGCATGGTCGTAGCGGGGCTGTCGGCCGTATTGGCCGCACCTACCGCAGAAGCGGCCGTCGCGCCATCACCGGCCGGCCGCATTCTCGCACACCATGTCGCATGCGCCGCCGCGCCAGAACCCCTGATCGCGCTGGCCAATCAGACCAGTTACCAGACGGGCGACGCGACCTTTTCCAAGGTGGACGACGCACGCGAGGCGATCCGGCGCGCGCAGATTGCCCCGCTGGTCGATCTGACCCGTCGCACTGCGACCTATGCCAACCGCTACGTCCGCAGCCAGGGGCGCGACACGGCATCGGGCGCGTGCGTGCTGCGCTGGCTCGACCAATGGGCGCGCGCCGACGCCATGCAGCGAATGCTGACCCATGACGCGCAGTTCGTGCGCGCGGTCAATCTGTCGGGCTGGGCGCTCGCCTATGCGCAGGTGGCCCGGCTGGAGATCGCGGGGGACGATCCGCGTCCGCGCATCCTCGCCTGGTTCGCGCGGATGGCTGACGATCTGCGCCGCCATCACGACGGACTGACCAACACGACCGCGCGCAACAATCACCGCTACTGGGCCGGACTCGCGGCCATGGCGGTCGGGCGGGTGACGCAGGATCGCGGCCTGCGCGACTGGGCGCTGGCGTCGGCGCGGATCGGGCTGGCACAGGTCAATGCAGAGGGCGCGCTGCCGCTCGAACTGGCACGCGGCGAACGCGCTCGCCACTATCATCTCTACGCGGCGACCCCGCTGGTGATGACCGCAGAACTGGCGTTGATCGATCGCGTCGATCTGTATCGCGATCATGGCGGTGCGTTGCGGCGGCTGGTGCGCTTTGCGACCGGAAGCATCGGCGATCCGTCGCGCATGGCGTCGCTGTCGGGCGCGAAGCAGCTGCCCTTTGTCGACCCGCGCGGGGCATTTTTTGGCCAGATGGTCGCGTGGTACGAATATTACGGTCGGCGGTTTCCGGGCGAGCCGGGTGGCGGCGCGATCCTGACGCATCGCCCCTTGGTAAACGCGGAAATCGGTGGCGACATCACGCTGCTCGCCTCGCACACGACGGCGACGCCGCGACCTTGACCATGAACCGCTCGCGATTCGACCGCCTTACCATTGCGGCACGCGCCATCGCGTACGTACCGCCACACATGCTGCTCGGGCATTTGCGCCGGCGCGTGCGCGACCGGTGGGTTCCGCGACGCGCGACGGCCTATCGGGCGGTTCTGGCGCGCGAGGCGGCGGCACTGCCCGCGATCGCCGCTGCACCGTCGCCGGCGGCGCGGGCGGCCGCTGCGACGGTCGCGACCTTTTTCGGTGCCAAGCACGCGAAGAATGTGCCGCAGTGCCTGGCCGGGCGATTCACTTTCCTCAATCGCACGCATGATTTCGGCGGGGTCGGGGCGATCGACTGGCGGATCGCGATGGATGAGGGAAACCATCAACTGTGGCGGTCCAACCTGGCGTTCATGGGCTATGTCTGCGCGGTCGCCGACGCCCAGCCGGCCGAGGGGCTGGCATTCGCCGCCGAACTCGTCACGGGCTTTGATGCAGCCGCACGCTTCGAAAGCCGCGCGGACTTCGGCGAATTGTGGCACCCCTATGCCGTGTCGCAGCGCACGCTGGCGCTGGCCGCGACGTTGATCCGGCTGCCCCGCGCACTGGTCGGCACCCCGGCATGGCAGGTGGTCGAGCGGTTTCTGCGCGTGCAGGTCGCCTATCTGCTGCGCAACCTCGAGACCGAGCTCGGCTGCAATCATCTTGAGCGCAACCTGTCGGCGCTGGCGCTCTATGCGCTGGCGGCGGGCCAGATGCCCGACGGGGTCGCACGCGCATTGCGCGGCCAGTTCGATGCGATCGTGCGGGATTCCTTTGGTGATGACGGCGTCCAGCGAGAGCGCTGTCCGATGTATCAGGGATTGTGCGTCCAGAGTCTGCGGGTGCTGTCCGCTGTCGATCTGTGGACGCCGGCCCAGCGCGCGCTGCTTGCGGACCGGCTCGCCGCGGTCGAAACCGCCTTCGCCGCGTTGTGCCTGGGCGACGGCCATCCGTCGATGATGAACGATGGCTGGTTCGACGAGGTGCCGCCCGCGCCGGTGGTCGTGCCCGCCATCGCGCCGCCCGCTTTTCATGCGATGCGCGATGCCGGTTATGTCCGGCTGGCCTCCGGCGCGGCTGTCGTCCTGTTCGATGCCGGGCCGATCGGCATCGACAGCAATCCGGGGCATGGTCACGCCGATTTCCTGAGCGTCGAGGTCAGCCTGGGCAGCGAGCGGTTGATCGTCGACCCCGGAACCTACCGCTATTCCGCCGGGGCGGAGCGCGACCGGTTGCGCGCCTGGGATCGGCACAATGGCCCGATGATCGTCGGCGAAAAGCCGGTCGAATATCTCGGCTCGTTCAAGGTCGGCCGGCGCGCGGCGGCGCGGCTGCTCGCCACCGACGGCGCGATGCAATCGGCATCGGGCGCGCTGGAATTTGCCGGAATCGGTGTCGCGCGCGAGGTCGTGCTGACTCCGGACGGGCTGTCGCTGCGCGACCGCTGGGATCGCGGCGCGGGCGAACGGATGACGCGGCTGCTGGTCCCCGACGCCTGGCGGATCGGTGCGCACGGTGCCGATGGTGTCGAACTGGTCGGCACCGCACATCGCGTGCGGATGACCGTCATCGGCGGCACGCTCGAAATCGTGCCCGGCCAATGGTCGCGCCGCTACAATGTGGTGGAAGACGCGCACGAGCTTCGCTGCCGCCCACAGGGCGACCACATGGAAATCCGCTTCGAGTTCGAACCGATCGCGCGCACCTAGCTCGCGGTTGCGGGCGTCCGTCGGTGCGCTTAGCTTCCCGCTGCTTCGGTGCGTGCGCGCGACGCGGGCGCGGGAGGGTCGCGGAGCGCGCGTGCGCGCAGCCCCTGCGTCAACGGCTTTTCGATTGCCAGGTGGACCGCGATCCCCACCGCCGCGACGAGCGCGTAGACGCCGAGCAGGATCAATACCGACGGCCCCCACGACATCGTTGCGAGGCCGGCCAGGCCCAGTGCGATACTGACCGCCTTGATGACGAAGGCGTGTGTCAGATAAACCGCGTAGCTCGCCTCGCCCATCAGCATCAGCGCGCGCGAACGCGCGGTCGCGCCGCCATGTTCGAGCGCCAGCGCGCCGCCGACGATCATCATCGCGGGCACCCCCCACTTCACTTCGCGGACCAGCCCGGGCCAGAAATAATCGCCCGCGATCAACAGCGCCATGCCGGCGATGCACAGGGCCATGCTGGCCAGTCGGTAACCGCGCCCGCTCGCGCGCATCGGCGTGCGGCGAAAGGCCAGGTTCAGCCACATGCCGATGGCGAATTCGATCATCAGCAGGTCGGTATAGGTCGCGAGGATCGCGCCTTCCGGACGCAGGACGAAGCCGGCAAGAACGAGCGCCCCCAACACCGCGCTGATCGCGGCGATCCGGGCGATTTCGCGCCGCAACATCAACGCTGCGCCGCCGAGCAGGTAGAAGAAGATTTCGTAGTTGAGCGTCCAGCCCATGAACAAGATGGGGTGCCGCTCGCCGCTCGCATCGACATAGGGGACGAACAGCAGCGATTTCGCCAGCTCGACGACGCCCGGCTTGCCGCCACTGCCGGCCAGCTGCGGCGCCACCTGGGCAGCCGCGAACAGCGCGAGCGTCAGCAGCCAGTAGAGCGGGATGACGCGGATCGCCCGCTTCAGCAGAAAGACGAAACCGCTTTCGGGTGCATCGCCACGCGTCACGTGCGCGATGATGAAGCCGCTGATCAGGAAGAAGATGTCGACGCCTGCATTGCCGAAATCGAACGACACCCGCTGACCGAACGGGGTGAGCAGGCGCGCATGATACAGCACGACCATGAACGCGGCGACCGCGCGCAATGCCTGGAGGTTGCGGATCGTGCGGTCGGCGGCTGGCATGGCGGTCGGCAGAATCCCTCTATCCCGGCCTCTGATGCGCCGGGGTGGCACAATTGCGTTCGCAGTTGCAACAAGCTAGGGCTCGCGCGCAGTGAGCAGGCAGAGGCCGGTCATTGTCGATGACTCCGCGTTTTTCAATCGTTATCCTGACCTTCGCGCGCGACCCGGTGCTCGCGGAGACGCTGGCGCGACTCCGCGAAAAGGTGGCGGCGCGGGCCGATTACGAAGTCCTGCTGGTCGACAACAACCCGGATCGCGCCGACCGTGAACGGCTGCTCGAAGGTTTCGCGGCGACCCGGTATTTCTGGGACGGCGTGAACAAGGGTGTGTCAGCGCGGAACATCGG
The DNA here is from genome assembly GCF_001555965.1 of Sphingomonas sp. CCH21-G11. Classification (GTDB taxonomy): domain Bacteria; phylum Pseudomonadota; class Alphaproteobacteria; order Sphingomonadales; family Sphingomonadaceae; genus Sphingomonas. The sequence goes on along the minus strand of NZ_LSHX01000024.1, from coordinate 151,706 downwards.
CATCGCTGCGGCACAAGGTGACATCGTCATCGTGCTCGACGATGATGTTCTGGTGGAAAGCAGTGATCCGCTGGCGGTGTTTGGCGCCCTGTTCGACGCCGATCCCCGGCTTGGCGCGGTCACGATCGCCAAGCATGTCCGCGGCGCGGATACGCGCCGGGTCGACCTGATCCCGCACACCCGCAAGGACGTCGACCTGGATCGCGAATTCATGACCTTTCGATTCGTCGGCGGTTGTGTCGGTTTTCGCACCGCCGCAATCCGGGCGGTGGGCGGGTTTTCGGACCAGTTCTTCTATGGGCTGGAGGAAATCGAGCTTTCCTACCGGCTGATCAATGCCGGCTGGACCATCCGCTATTCGCCCGCCGTGGTGGTCGAGGAGCTTGAACATCCGTCCGGGCGGCGGCCGACGCGCGCGGTGCAGACCGACCGGCTGGTCAACAAGTACATCATGTCCTGGCTGCACATGCCGTTCCCGCACATCCTGGCCAACTATCTTCTGTTCACGCCCTACATCGCCTACCGCGTGAAGGGACAGGTGAGTATCGGCACGGCGATCGCACGGTTCGTCCGATGGCTGGCCCGTTCCGACCGGCCACGGCGAAATCCGCTGTCGCCGCGCGCCGTCGCCTATATTCGCGACTGCGGGGGGGCATTATGGCGGTGATCATGTTTGAAACAGGTGCAGGTTGAGCGGCGCGACCCCCGCCCTTGTCATTGTCGGCTATGATCGCCCGGATGCGCTTGCCGGCCTGCTGACCGCGTTGCGCGCGGGCACCTATCCCGACGGCGTTCCGCTGGTCATCAGCCTGGACCTGTCGGGCGATCCCCGACCCGGTGAGGTCGCCGACGCTTTTGAATGGCCGCATGGTCCGAAACGGGTCATCCGGCATCCGCAGCGGCTTGGTTTACGTAATCATATCCTGAGTTGCGGCGATCTGAGCGAGGAATATGGCGCGGTCATTGTGCTTGAGGACGACCTGCTCGCCGCGCCGCACCTGTACGCCTATGTCGAGCGCGCGATCGACCGGTTCGGCGCGGACGACCGGATCGCGGGCATCTCGCTTTATCATTACCGGATCAACGAGTTCAACAACATGGACTTCGAGCCGATCGACGACGGCAGCGACGTCTATTTCATGCAGGTCGCCGCATCCTGGGGCCAGGCGTGGACCGCGTCGCAATGGCGACTCTTCCGGCAATGGTATGCCCGGTACGGGCGCGATCCGATCCGCGTCACCGACGGCGTCCCGCGCCAGCTCGAGGCGTGGCGGGACAATAGCTGGAAGCGCTTCTACATGAAGTATCTGGCCATGACCGGCCGCTACTTCGTGTACCCGCGCGCGTCGCTGACGACCAACCGTGCGCGCCCCGGCACCAACACCAAGCGTGCGGTCAGCATCTATCAGACCGCGATGGACGTGGGCGCGCGCGACTGGCGGCTGCCCGCGCTCGACCAGTCGCTGGCACGCTACGACATCTTCTACGAGCCCGAACCCGATACGCTGCGCGCGCTGCAGCCGGCGCTGGCGGACGCGGATTTCGACGTCGATCTCTATGGGGTCAAACCTGCGGCGGCGCTGACGCGTCCCGACCTGTTGTCGTCGCGGCCCGCCCGGCGGGGGAGGCTGCGCTTCGGGCTCGTTTCCGATGCGCCGGCGGTGGCATCGATCATCGCGGGTGTGCCCGGCAGTTTCTTCACCCTGGCGCCGCGCGATCACTTTTCCGCCATGTCCTTGGGACGCCGCTGGGCGCTCGCCCGCGCGACCCAGGTCGGACGGCCAGGCAACGCAATGATGTTTCAGATGTTGAAGCCGGTTCAGACCGAAATTCTGATCCGCAAACTGGCGCGCGCGCGCCGGCAGGCCGCAATTGGGGAGTGAACTGAAGATCATGACGCGCGGTCAATGCCCGCGACGTGCGGTGGCGGCCGGGGACTGGCACCGCGCGCTCGATGAAGTCGCGGGCAGCACCACGCCGGTGCTGCTGCACGCGCCCGACGCGGTGTTCGCGCTTCATCTGTCTTCCTATCTCGACGCCGTGCTGGCGATTGCCGACGCGCCGGGCGTGGCGGGGGCGACGCTGGGGCTTCCGCGCTGGCGGTCGGCGGACCGCGTGCCGTTCACGCCCGTTCCCGACGGCGCTGACACGCTCTACCTTCGGTCGGGGCGTCAGGTCGCGCTTCTGGTGACCCCGTCACAGGCCGCTCGTGCGCGCGACGGCGGCGTGACGGGGGAGGATTGGTCCGACTATCTGACGGCTTCCGGCCAGTATCTGATCGCGCCAACAAGTCCGCTTGCCTTTGCGACGGGTCGCGGGCTTCACGCGATGCTCGCCGTCGGCGACCGGGCCTGGCGCCTTCACGCGCTCGATGGCGCGGTTGCATGTTATGATGCGTCGTACGAGCTTGCGCCGGCGGCTGCGGCGCGGCTCGATCCGGCACTCGCGGGGCTGGCGGTGCGGATCGACCTGTGGGGCCGCACCGGGGCGGAGGCGATCGACCCCGACCTGCACCTCGTTTCGTCGCGACCCTGTCGTCGCCCGATCGCGGGCTATCCGCTCGAACTCGCGCCGGTCGAGGCGAATCTGGCGCTTCGGGGGGACGGGGGTTTTTTCAGTCTGGGGCGGGCGGCGGACTTTGCCGAGATGACGCTTCCGCGGCGCGAGATGCTGTATCGCCACGCCACGCGCTACAATGCGATGGGTGACTATGCGGCGCAGTTTCTGGGGCCGCTGGCAAGGATCGCCGCGAGGGTGAAACGATGAGCCGCGCCGCGCGCGCCCGCCCGATCGTCCAGATGATCTGGACCCGCCCGATCGACGGCCAGGCAATGGCGGGCCGGCTGCGCGTGGCGATCGCCGTGCGTGCCGCCGTGCGCGAGGTCGCCGACGTGCGCGAACATCTGTTGCCCCCCGCGATCGGCAGCGCGACCGCGATGCTTGGGATTGCGTGGGCGTGGTTCTGCAGCCTGTTCCGCCACCCTGTCCTGCCGCTGCAGTGCGTGCTTTATGCCAGTCCCGGCGCCGTCCGGCGCGCGATCGCGGCGATCGATCCGGAGGCCACGACCATCTATCTGGATGGCGTGCGTACCTTCGCGCTGCTGCGCCGGCTGCGGAAAGTTTATCCCGACAAGCGGATCGTCGTCGACCTGGACGACCTGATGTCGCGGCGTGTCCGGCTGTTGCGCGAGGGCCGCTTTCCTCTTTCCGCCGGCTATCTGACCGCGGCACTGCCGCCGACCTTCGTGCGCTGGCTGACCGGCGGGGTCGGGCGGATGATCCTGCGCTATGAGGAGCGGACCCTGCCGGGGGTCGAGGCGGCGATCACGCATCTGGCCGACGCGGTCGTGCTTGTTTCGTCGGAAGACCTGACCGAAATGCGCGGCGACGGGCCGGCAACGCGCGTCAGCATCCTGCCGATGGTGACGCCGACCGGCCGAAACCCGACGCTTGAACCCGGTCCGGTCCGGTTCATCTTTGCCGGTACGGACACGCTCACCCAGAACCGGTTGACCATCGACTATCTGACCGATCTGTGGGCGCGCGAGCGGCCACCGGTCGAACTGGTGCTGATCGGCCGGCGCCAGCGGACCACCCCGCTGCCCGACGGGGTGCGTGCGCTGGGCTATATCGACGACATCGCCGATGCCTATGACGGGCGCAGCGTGCTGCTGACGCCGTCGCTGCTGCGCGGCGGCATCAAGACCAAGGTGCTCGAGGCCTTTGCCCATGGCGCGCCGGTGATTGGCAATGCGATCACGTTCGAGGCGATGCCGATCGGGGATTATCCGCTGGTCTGCGACGGCGAGGACGAACTGATCGCGATCATCCGGAACCCGGAGGCGTTTCGCGATCGCTTCGCCGTCGCCGCGCGGTTCGGCTTTGATTATGTGCAGCACGTCCATGCACCGGATGTGTTCGCGCGCAAATGGCGTAGGGTCCTCGGGCTGGAAGAGGAAAGGGCCGACGTGATGGCACAATCGGCATGAAGGGGCGCATCGCGCTCGCGGTTGCCGGGCTGTTCCTGAGCGACAGCGGCGCTTCCGGCGCGCCCGGCCCCATGCTCGACCGCAGTCAGCTTGTCCTGCGGTTCGAGGAGACCTTCGACACGCCGCCCGATTTCTATCATCCGGTGCGGCGGCCGGCGGGACGGTGGAAAACCAACTTCTTCTTCAGCATCCAGGACAGCGCTTCGCCCAAGGGCTGGGAAAGCCGCACGCTGCGTCCCAATCGCGAGCTGCAATATTATGGCGATCCCTACGACAATCTTGGCGCGTTCGAATGGAGCAGGGGCAGTCTGACCATCGCCGGACGTCCCAATCCGCATCGGTCAGACCCGCGCACCCATGCGCTGCCCTATCTGTCCGGCCTGATCACCACCGAGCGTTCGTTCCGCCAGCGTTACGGCTATTTCGAGGCCCGCGTGACCATGCCGGTCGGCCAGGGTCTGTGGTCGGCATTCTGGCTGCTTCCTGAACCGCGCGTCGAACGGGGCTGGCCGGTCGCCGATGGCCAGCAGGAGCTCGATATCTTCGAGAATATCGGCAAGAACAACGAAATCTATGCGACGGTCCACCGCGATGTCGGGGGCAAGAAGGTTGCCGACGGGGCGCGTATCGACACCGCGCCTGTTGATCAGCCGCACGATTACGGCGTGCTCGTCACCCCGACACAGATCGTCTGGTACGTCGATTCGCGCGAGGTGCGCCGCACCGCCAACACCGATTTTCATCGCCCCGCCTATATGCTGCTCAATCTGGCGATCGGCGGCGACTGGCCCGGCGCGCCCGATGCCCGCACCCGGTTTCCGGCGCGGATGAAGATCGATTGGGTTCGTGCCTATGCGCTGCGCGACGCCGGAGCGGCGCGGTGATGCACGCGGGGGAGGGGCCTGGTGGCCAGTGATGCAGCAGGGTTGCCGCGCGCCGTCCGTTTCGACGAAATCGAAGGGTTGCGCGCGTGGCTGGCCTTTGCGGTCGTCGGCTGGCACGTCGTCCAGTATACCGGGCTCAACGCCCGCTTTGCCCTGCTCGCGTCCAGCGGTGGCGTCGCGCATCTGGCGGTCGAGCTGTTCATCATCGTCAGCGGGTTCGTCGTAACCCATCTGCTCGCGATGCGGCGCGAACCCTATTCGGGCTATCTGGTCCGGCGCGCCTTTCGGCTGTTTCCGCTTTATCTGGCATTGGTGCTGCCGGGGATAGCGACGACCGCACTCGGCGCGCAGGCGGTGATGGCGGTGCCATGGGCCGATGACCCCGGCTTCGCCTATCGCGACACGCTGGTCGCCACCTATCAGAGCCAGCAGGATGCGTTCCCGGTCCATCTCCTCCTCCACCTGCTGCTGTTCCAGGGGATCGTGCCCGATTCGGTGCTGCCCTATTCCTCGGCGGTCATGCTCGGCCCGGCGTGGAGCCTCAGCCTCGAATGGCAATTCTATCTGATCGCGCCGGTGGTGATCGGCTGGCTGGCCGACCGGCGTCGCGCGGCGATCATGGTCGCGCTGCTGTTGGGCGCGGTCGTCGTCGAGCAGGTGGGCCTGTTGGGCGACTACCGCCTGATGAGCGTCTTCTCGGCCGCCGCGCATCTCTTCCTCGCCGGGATCGCCAGCCGGCTGTTGTTCGAGCGCGCCGTCCGGATCCGCTTTTCGCCGGTTGCCGCCGCCCTCGTCGGCGTAGCCTTGGCCGCGGCGGTGCCGGCACTCGCGGCTATCGGGCTGTGGGTCGCCTTCTATGCATTTCTGGCTGGCCGTGGTGCGGTCGAGCGGACCACCGCCGTCGATCGCGCGGCGGCGCGCATCTGGTCGGCGATGTTCGGATCGGCGGCGGCGCGCTGGGTCGGCGCGCGCTCCTACGGCATCTATCTGGCGCATTGGCCGGTGCTCCAGGTCACGTTGTTCCTGCTGCGGGACACGATCAGCGCCGATACCGCGCTGGCCGCGCTGACCCTTGCGGCGATCGTCGTTCCGGCCTCGCTGGCGTTGGCTGCGATCCTGCACATCGCCCTCGAACGGCCGATGATCCGGCTGGGCGCGCAGATCGCCGGACGCCGGGCGCGACAGGGCATGGTGCCGGCAACCGCAGGTCGCGATGCCGGGAAGGCGGGTTGACGTGCGCCGCCGTGTCGCCATCGATCCGCGGCAAAGCGTCGCGCGCGGGGCCGGCATAGCCCTCGGCCTGCTGCTCGGCCTCTTCGTTCTCGTCGATCTTCTGTTCCGGCCGTCGTTCGTCGCGGTAAATCCGGGTTCGGAAGCGTCGACGCATGAAGTGCCGGTGCTGGTGTCCGTCCTTCATTTCGCGATCAACCTGCTGCTGATCGTCCCGCCGGCACTGGCGGCGTTCATGGCCCGTCGACAGCTTGAGGCCCGGCGTCTCGCGCCATTCGCCCTGCTCGCCTTCGGGCTGGCGGCCGCGGTGATCGCAAGCCTGCTGGCCAACCCCGACCCGCGCGCCATCGCCTATGCGCTGATCCTGATGCTCACGCTGCTGGCGGGCGCACTCTTCGCCGCGCTCCCGCATGGCCGCACTATCGGCTTCAACAGCTTCATGGCGACCGTCGCGCTCAGCTGCGCGGCGTGCCTCGTCATGGCGGTCGCGTTCAATGAATATAGCTGGGGCCGGCTCGCGTCGCGGGCGGGGCCGACCTATTGGGGCATGGTGGCGATCATCGCGGTGGCGTGCAGCGCGGCGGTGCGCCAGATGTGGCTGCGCGTCGCGATTATCGCCGTGGCGGTGCTGACGATGGTGCTCGCGTCGGCGCGCGGCGCGATGGTCGCCAGCATCGTCGCTGTCGGGGTGATGGTCCTGATCGCCTTTGCACGCGCGCCCGAGCGCCGGCGCGGATGGTATCTGGTTGCCATGGTCGGGCTGGTACTGCTCGTCCCGCTGGTCGCGGACCAGTTCGCGGATATCCTCCTCAAGCTCAACGATCCGCGCCGCGGCATCGGATCCGGGGCGACCGGCCGCGCGCTCGCGTGGAGCGAGGCGTGGGCGCTGTTCGCCAACGATCCGCTGCTCGGCATCGGCTATCGCCAGCACGAACGCTACATCACTGCGGCAACCTCGGCGCATCAGGCGTATCTGGCGGTGCTGGCCGAAATCGGCATCATCGGCTTCGTCTTCTATGTGCTGCTCGTCATCGGGGGGGCCGTGCGCCTGACCATCGAAGCGGCGCGCACGCGCGATCTCGGCACCTCGGCGGGGGCGAGCTTTCTGTGGAGCTATGCGGTGATCGGCTTCTCCGAAAATCTCGCGCTGGCGACGGGCCTCGTCATGCCGCTGGTGATGATGTTCGTCGTCGCGCGCGCATGGGCATCGGTCGCACCGGCACGGCGCGCGCCGCGCGGTGCCGCGAGCGCGAGCACGCGTGCAAGACCCGCGGCCAACCACGGCGGATAGAGGCTTGCGCTCGCTCTTGCTGCAGCGCAATAGGAACGCGGTGACCAGGAGCCCGATCATGCCCGTCGAACGCGATATCCGGACACCGTCGCAGATCGGGCTGGGTTGCGCGCGGGTCGGATCGTTCAACAATCCGCAGACCCTGGCTGAAAGCCGTGCGCTGATCGCCCATGCGCTCGAGCTTGGCGTGACGGTGCTCGACACGTCGAACATCTATGGCCAGGGTGACAGCGAGCAGCAGATCGGCAAGGCGATCCGCGGACGCCGCGCGCGCGCGTTCGTCGTGACCAAGGCAGGGCGGGGCTTCTCGCCGCGCATGAAATTGCTCCGCCCGTTGAAGCCGGTGCTGCGTCCGCTTCTGGCGATGCGGCGCGGGTCGACCGGAGCGACCGCCGGCACCGGCGCGGTGACCGCGCGACGCGAGGGCGAATTGCGCATGGACTGGAGCCCCGCGGCGATCCGCGAGAGCCTGCACGGCTCGCTGCGCCGCTTGGGCATCGAACAGGTCGACGGGTTCTTGCTGCACAGTCCGCCGGCATCGGTCGCGGGCGACGCGGCGCTCGGATCGGCGCTCGCCGCGCTCAAGGCGGAGGGCAAGGTCGCGCATTTCGGCGTGTCGTGCGACGATATCGCATGCCTGCGGGCCGCATTGACCCTGCCGGGCCTGTCGCTGCTTCAGCTGCCATGGGATGTCGTGGCCGCCATCCGCGACACGGCCGAAGGCGCCGCGATCCGCGATCGGGGGATACAGGTGATGGCGCGCGAGGTGATCCGGCTTCAGCCCGACGTCGCGCCGCTCGATGCGGTGCGCCATGCCATCGCCGAGCCGCTCGTCACGACGGCGCTGGTCGGCACGACATCACCAAAGCATCTGGCGGCGATCGCCGCGCTCGCCTGAATCACATCCGGGAGGCGACACGTCTTGATTACCGATATTCGTAGCGCCGGGCTGCCCGACAGCATCGAATGCGACGTCGCCATCGTCGGCGCGGGGGCGGCGGGCATCGTTCTCGCGCTTGAACTCGCCAGGGCCGGACGCGACGTCATCGTTCTGGAAGCGGGCGGCGACAAGTTCGATCCGCTGAGCCAGGCCTTCTATCATGCCGAAGCGATCGCGCCGGACACGCATGGGCCGGTGCACATGTTCCGGCGGCGCGTGCTGGGCGGCTCGACTTCGGTGTGGGGCGGGCGGTGCATCCCGTTCGATCCGATCGATTTCGAGACGCGGCCGTGGATGCCCTATGCCAAATGGCCGATAGGCTATGACGATGTCGCGAAATATTATCCGCGCGCGACCGAATACACGCATTCGGGCCCGGCAATCTTCGATGCCGGCGCGGCGTTGCCGGGCGAACCTGCACCAATGGTCGGCGGGGTCGACTCGCCCGATGTCGTACTCGATCGAATCGAGCGGTTCAGCCACCCGACGCATTTCGGCGTCGAATATCGCGCGATGCTGGAACGCGACCCGCATATCCGGCTGTTCCTGCACGCGCCGGTCGAACGGATCCTGACCCGCGATGTCGGCGCGACCGCGGCGGGCGTGCGCGTCCATGCCGGCGGGGACCGTCGGATCGACGTCATGGCACCGTGCGTCATCCTGGCGACGGGCGGCCTGGAAATTCCGCGCCTGCTGCTTGCTTCGGATCAGGACCGGCCAAAGGGGCTCGGCAATGAACACGATCTGGTCGGCCGCTTCTATCAGGGTCATATCGAGGGCGAGTTCGGTACGATCGCCTTTACCAAGCCCACCCGCTCGGTCCGGCTGGACTATCAGCAGTCGCCCGAGGGCATCTACTGCCGTCGCTACATCTGGCTGTCCCCCGATGCGCAGCGGCAGCACCAGCTCGCCGGTATCGTGTTGCGGCCTGCGCATCCCAACATCGTCGATCCGGGGCATCGCCATCCGGTCCTGTCGGCGATGTATCTGGTCAAGAACTACATCGTCCCCGAATATGCGCGAAAGCTGACTGCGCTCGAATATCAGGAAGCGATGGGGCTCAGCGGCTCACGCCTCGGCTTCTGGGCCGCGCACGCGCGCAACATGGTGCTCGGTGCGCCCAAGCTGATGATGTTTTCCCAGATGTGGACGCGCAAGCGCATCCTGTCGAAACGCAAGCTGCCGTCGGTGGTTCTGCGCGATCCGCGCGAAGTCTATCCGGTCGACCTCAACGCGGAGCAGGAGCCGAATCCCGACAGCCGGATCACGCTCGGCGATGCGCGCGACGACAACGGGATGCGCCGCATCCGGATCGACTGGCGCACGACCGAGGGCGACCATCGCCGGCTCGCGGCGGGGCTGAGGGTAATGGCCGCCGCGTTCGCGGACAGCCATACCGCCAGGCTCAACTTCTCCGATCGCGACTATGCGGCGGCGGCGGCGCGACTGGTGCCCATCGGCGGCCATCACATCGGCACCGCACGCATGGCGGAAACGCCGCAAACGGGCGTGTGCGACGCGAATTGCGAGCTGTTCGAGACGCGCGGAGTCTACATCGCCGGGGCGGCGGCGTTCAGCACGTCGGGCTTCGCGAACCCGACACTGACCCTGATCGCACTGGCGCTGCGCCTCGCCGATCATCTCAAGGCGCAGCCGCGCTAGCGGCCGGCCGGACGGCACCCGTGCAAATGGTCGCCGGTCAGTCCCGCGACTTGGCCGGCGCCCAGGTCTGGTACGTCAGGCCGCGCAGAGAATCGACGATCCCGTAAAAGGTCGCGACGATCGACTTCAGCACTTCGGTCAGCGTGACGAACGGCTGCAGCTTCACTTCGCCGAGCGCGATGGCGATCCCGCCCAGCAGCGCAAACAGGCCGATCAGCGCCCATTGGCCCGCCAGCGCCAGCGCCAGGCCGCCGAACGTAACGAAGATCGTCAGCCACAACAGGCCGAACCAGCGCAACAGCTTGTGCGCGACATATTTGTAGACGTCGGCAACGCCGAACCGCGCGCTGATCATCGGCCACAAATAGCGGTGGGTGTTGAAGGCGCGGCAGGCGATCCGGCGCTTGCGGCGGAATTCGTCCGACGACGACGTCGCGTTCCGCTCATAGGCGATGACATCCGCGGCCTGCACCAGCCGCTTGCCGTTCAACGGCACTGCCATCGACACCGTCATGTCGTCCAACAGGTGGGGCGGCACTTCGGGATACAGGTTGCGACGGGTCGCGAAGATCGATCCGTCCGCGCCCATCAGCGATCCGCAGCGGGATTCGAGCCGCTTCAGCCACTCTTCCAGCCGCCAGTAGAGGCCGCCGACCCTTGCCGTCGCGCTGGCATCCTCGTTGGTGTAATGGAGCGTGCCGGCGACGCCGCCGACTTCGGGATCGGCGAAATAGGTCGCCAGCGCCGGGATCGCATCGGGCTCGAGGATCACGTTCGCATCGGTGAAGATGCAGATGTCGCCGCGCGCGACGGCGGCCATCCGCGCCATGCCGACCGCCTTTCCAGTCCGCTTTTCCGCCGCGATCAGCGAGATGATGTCGCTCGCTTCCTCGATGAGCTCGCGCGTGCGGTCGGTGCTCAGGTCGCAATAGGCGATGATCTCGATCTGGGGGTGGCGCTGCTTGATCTCACGCAGATTGGCGATTTTCGCGGGAAGCGCGCGCTCCTCGTTATACGCTGCGAACACCAGGGTCGCCGAGAGCGGCTGGGTCGAGTCCATGCGCCGCACCGGCCGCTCCGCGAAGAGATAGAGGGTCAGCGGGTAGAAAATGTAGGGATAGAGGAACAGCAACAGCGCGGCGAAGGCAGTCAGCGCAAAAACCGTCATTCCCGAACCCCGTCGAACATTGTCCAAATTTTCGTCAGCGGCTGCACGGCCGCCATCGAGATCCACGCAGGCGTGCGCACCGCCAACGAGGATAGGGATTTATTGCTGCACCTGCGAGCAAAAACGTCGGTCATCTGGCACGACCCCGCATTTTGTCCGACACACTCGCCCCCCGTCTTGTCCAAGTTCCTGTCAAGTTTCCGGAAAATGGCTCGGGCGCGACATCGAAGCTTGATTGCGCCTTAACCACATCCTCCAACTCGACGCTAAATTCGCACTGTTAGCCCGTCATCACCCTTGCGGTGGAGACTGGTATGCGCGTGACGATCCGAGTGGCGACGGCGCTGGCAGCAGTGTTTGCGGGCAGCGTCGCACATGCCGCAGAACGCGGTTACATGGCGAGCGGCGACGCGGTCGCCGCGCCGACGGGCTATGCCGAAATGTGCGCGCGTGCGCCGGCGCGCTGCCGTACGGCGCTGTCCGCAGACACTGGATCCGCCCCCATCGATGCGGATCAGATGCGGCTGGTGCGCCGGATCAATCGCCAGGTCAATCGACGCGTCGTGGCGCGAGCGGACGTCGGCGAGCGGTGGCAGTCGGCGCTGAACGAGGGCGGCGGGATCGGCGATTGCGAGGATTTTGCGATCGACAAGCGCAACCAGCTGCTGCGTGCAGGGGTGCGCGCCGACCAGATGTTCTTTGCGACCGCCTACATCCCCAGCGTCGGTCTTCACGCCGTCCTCGTTGTGCGCACGCACAAGGGCGACATGGTGCTCGACAACCGCAGCGACTGGGTCCGTCTGTGGTCGAAAACCGGCTATGTCTGGCTCGCACGACAATCGCTGAATGATCCGCTGACTTGGTTCATCGTGACACAGCCCCGACGCGCCTGACTTGCACAAATTTGCGTTCTGCAGCATAGCCTGCCCGGTTTCACGAGTTCCGGGATCATGCTGTGAGTGTATTGAGATGGATTGCCGTGTTCGCGCTTGCACTCACGGGTTGTGCAGCGCAGCAGGCATACGCCCCCGGTAGCGCGGACGTCGCCGCGCAGCCCGAGGTGCGTCCGTCCGAATATGTCCTGCGGCCGGCGGACAAGGTGCGGATCACCGTATTCAACGAACCGACGCTGAGCGGCGAGTTCGTCGTCGATCAGGCCGGGACGCTCGCGTTGCCGCTGATCGGCGTCGTCAATGCGCGTGGCGTGTCGGTCGCCGATCTCGACAAGACGATCGAGGCGCGGCTGAGCGAGGGGTATCTGCGCGATCCGAATGTGTCGGTCGAAGTGCTCACTTACCGGCCCTTCTACATCCTGGGCGAAGTCAATCGGGCGGGCGAATATCCGTTTACGGACCGCATCACGGTGCTTCAGGCCATCGCCACGGCGCAGGGCTTCACCTATCGCGCCGATCGCAAGCGGGTGTTCATCAAGCGCGCGGGCCAGGACAATGAAGAGGTGGTTCCGCTGACCTCGACGCTGATGGTCGGCCCGGGCGACACGATCCGGGTGGGCGAACGCTATTTCTAGTAACGGACCGCCGCCGCTTCGCGGTGGTCCCGGCGTGCAGGAAGTGAACGACGGCGCCCGCCTGCGGGCGATCAACACAGGGGGCTTGGGATGTTCAGCGCACGCACTTCACGATTCGGCTTACGGTCTGCGGGCGTCGCAGCCGCTTTCCTGACCTTCGCCGCGCTGCCCGTGCAGGCGGGCGAGCAGGCCGCCGGCGACGCAAGGCAGGAACTGGTCGAGGAAATCCTGGTGCTTGCGCGGTCGCTGCCGGTCGACACGCCTGCGCGCGTGTTCGAGGCGCGCTTTGCGCAGGTGGTCGATGCGCGGCGCGACCAGTGCGACCTCGTCCTGGGGGCGTTGCTCGACGCGCGCGGCCGCGTCCAGGTGCCTGCGGCCAGTGCGGCGCTGCGTGATCTCTACTCGGTTCTTCGCGGGTGCAGCGTGGGGACCGGGGCGACGGCAACCGGTTCGTCGGGGCTCGCGCCCATTCCGTCGTTCAGCGTTGGCGGCGGCAGCGATTATCGCGATTGAGTGGCGGCGCGTGCGTCCGTCGATGCTCTGTCCCAGAATTTATGAGGAAGCCGTGAGCGCGAACACCAAATATCTGCTGTCGGCCGGCGCGGCGCTCGTCGCCATCGTGTCGGGGAACAGCGCGCTTGCCCAGTCGCAGGCGCGAACGGAGAACGAGATTTTCGGTCCGTTCCTGGGCACGAACATCCCCTTTCAGGTCAATCGCGGCCGCAACGAGGGCGTGCTCGATCGGGCACGCCCCGAATATCAGCCGATCGGCCTGCCGGTCAGTACGCTGACCCTCTATCCGTCGCTGACCACGGGCATCGGGGTGTCCGACAATATCGACGGGGCGACCGTCGATCGGCAGAGCAGCGTGTTCTTCGCGATCGACCCGACCGTGCGCGTCGAAAGCAACTGGAACCGCCACGCGATCACGGTCAACGCGGGCGGTGCCTTTCGTTTCTTTACCGAGCGGTCGGCACGGGATGAGGAAAATCTCTTCCTGAACGCCGATGCGCGTTACGATCTGGGGGGGGACAGCAACGCCGTCACCTCGTTCCGGGTCCGCCGCGGATATGAGGCGCAGTTTTCGGGTACCTTCCCCGCCGACTCGGTACGACCGATCGAATATGTGACCGCCACCGCGCTTGCCCGCGGCGTGTATCAGGCGAACCGGTTCCGGTTCACTGTCGCGGCGGACGCGACCAGTTTCGACTTCAAGGATGTCGAGGGCGCGCGCAACACGATCATCGATCAGGACTTCCGGGACCGGAATGTCTATCGTGGCAGCGGTCGCGTCGAATACGCCTTCAATCCCGATGCAGCCGCCTTCGTCCAGGCCTCCTATGGCACGACGTCGTATCAGCGGCCGATCATCGGCTTTGCCGACAATCGTGACGGCGACAGTTTCGAAGTGCTGGCGGGGACCACGTTCGACCTGGCGGCGCTGGTGCGCGCGACGGTCGGCTTCGGCTATATCGAGCGGTCGTTCGATTCCCCGCGGTTCAGGGATTTCTCCGGCTTCGCCTATGACGTCCGGCTGGAATATTTCCTGTCCCCGCTCACCACGATCACCGCCGTGGCCAATCGGACGGTGCAGGATTCGATCGTGGCGCAATCCAGCGGCTTCTTTGCCAACACCTTCCGGCTGCGCGCGGACCATGAGCTGCTGCGCAACGCCCTGCTGTTCGGGCAGGTGAATTACCAGATCAACGATTTCGTCGCGCTCGACCGCACCGACAATCTGCTCGAGGCGAGCGCGGGCGGGCGCTATCTCGTCAACCGCAAGCTCAGCCTGGGCGCAAGCGTGTCCTATCTCGACCGCGACAGCACCGGCACGGCGATCGGACAGCGGTTTAACGAGTATCGCGGCGTTGTTTCGGCCACGGTGCATTATTGATCGGCAGCAGGCCCCCCGGCGTATTGAGGGATGAAGGACGTATGAATCGAATCGATGCGACATTTGCCGAATCGGGTGAAATGGTGGATTCGGGAACGGATGGCGCAAGCCTGGGAATTCGGCAGCTTTTCGACATTCTGGTCCGCCGCTGGCTGCTGATCGCCGGGATCACCGTCGTCGTGCTGGCGGCCGCGATTGCCGGAACCTTCTTCGTCACGCCGCAGTTCGACGCCACCGGGCGGATGCGGATCGACCCGACCGAGCGGTTGATCACCGGCGAGAACGAACAGCGCAGCAATTCGCCCCAGGCCGACCAGTCGCGGCTGGACACCGAAGTCCAGATCATTCGCTCGCGCGGCGTCGCCGAGCAGGTGGTGCGCAACCTCAACCTGGCCAACAACGAGGATTTCGTCGATCGCGCCACCTATGCGCGCGGACCCGAAGCCGTCGTCGAGGAAGCGATCACCAGCCTGCGCAACCGCGTCGACGTGTCGCGCGAGGACACGAACTACATCGTCAACGTGACCACCCGGCTGTCCGACCCGGAACTGGCGGCGGCGGTCACCAACGAGCTGATGCAGCAGTATATCGACACCAGCGTGCGCCGGCGGACCGGGGCGGCCGCACAGCAATCGCGTTTCCTGGACGATCGGCTCAACACGCTGGCGAGCGAGCTCCGTCAGCTCGAAGCCCAGATCGCCAGCTATCGTGGCCGCTCCGGCATAGTCGAGGGCGGGTTGGCCGGCACGGTCACCGATCAGCAGATCGCGCCCTTGTCGACTCAGCTCGCGCAGGCCGAAGCGCAGGCGGCGGCGGCGCGTGCCAATCTTGCGGCCGCGCGCGAACAGACGGATCGCGGCGCGATCGGCGCGGTGTCGAGCGTGCTCAGTTCGAACGTCATCGCCGACCTCCAGCGTCAACGCGCCGAGGCATTGCGCGAAAAGGCCGAGATCGACGCCCGCTACGGCGATCGCCATCCGGAATCGATCCGGGTAACCCAGCAATTGACCTCGATCGACCAGTCGCTGCGCGAGGAAGCGCGTCGCATCGTCGCCGGACTCGAATCGACAGCGCGTTCGGCCGAGGCGAGCGCGGCGAGCCTGCGCAACCAGCTTGCCCAACTGCGCGGCCAGCAGGCGGCGGACAATCGCGCGAGCGTGACCGCGGAGTCGCTGGAGCGCGAGGCAAAGGCGAAGCAGGCACTGTATGAACAGCTGTCGCTGACCGCGCAGCGCACCGGCGAAGAGCAGCGAAATCGCGAATCCTCCGCCGTCATCATCGAACAGGCCGTTCCGCCCCTGGAACCCAGCGTACCGAACAAGCCGTTGTTCGCGGTCCTGGGTGCGATCATGGGGATCATCCTCGGCCTGGCGGCGGCGCTTGTCGTCGAGTTCATGACGTCGGTGATTCGCACGGCGGACGATATCGAATATCATCTGCGCATCCCGTTCATCACCTCGGTGCCCTATCTGAACCGGCGCGCCTTGCGCGGGGCCCCCGACGCGGTCGGCTATGTGGTCGACAATCCGATGTCGAGCTTTGCCGAAGCGATGCGCGCGATCCGCAACTCGCTGATGCTCGACGCGCGCGAGCCGCGCGTCATCGCGGTGCTGTCGTCGCTGCCCGGCGAGGGCAAGACCACGACGTCGGTCGGGCTCGGCCGCATCATGGCGATCAGCGGGGACAGCGTCATCCTGGTCGATTGCGACGAACGGCGCGGCGGGCTGAAGGGCATCGGCGTCGAGGGTGGCCATGGCGGGGTCGGCGCAGTGTTGCGCGGCGAAGCGCGCGCCGCCGACGAGATCATTCAGGACGACCGTACCGGCATGCACATCCTGCCGATGCGCACCGCGCCTTCGGGGACGGTGGATCTGTTCAGCGGTGCCGCGATGCGCAAGTTGATCGACGAGCTCCGCACGCGATACCGCTTCGTCATCCTGGATAATGCGCCCACGTTGGCGGTCGCGGATTCGCGGATCGTCGCCGCGCTCGCCGACACCTCGATCTTCGTGATCAAGGCGGAGCAGACCGCCGTTCACGCCGCCCGCGCGGCATTGGGCCTGCTGCGTCAGGACGGGAGCGACGTGATGGGCGCGGTGCTGTCGATGGCGTCGGTCGGGCGCCGCCGGCTGGGCAAGCGCGATCCATCCTATTACTACCACCGGTATCGCGAATATCGCGATGACTGATGCGAGGGCGCGGCGCGCGCCGTCGTGATGCGACCGGGGGAGACGCATCGGTGAGGGGAGCGTCGCCATTGAGCGTGCCCGACGAAGCGGGTGCCGCGACCATGTCTGCGTCTCGGGCTGCGATTTTCCTGCGCTATGCGATGATCGGCATCCTGCTCCTGTGCCTGGGCGTCGCGGCCTTCGCCGTCATGCGGCAGGTCGAGCTCGATCGCTTTCGCGAAGCCAGCGGCATGGCAGCGGTGGCGGCGGTGCCCGACGACCGCCGCCGGGCAGCCGCCGCGCTGGCGGGATGCGGGGGGGCACAACCGGCCGAGATCATGCTCGCTTGCGCGACCGGGTATGCGGCGCTCGCCGCAAAGGCGGGGGAGCCGCGGGCGCGTGCGCAGGCGCTGGCGACTGGTCGCGCCTCGGTCCGGATCTTGTTGCGCGACGCGCCTCGCCGTGCCGATTTGTGGGTGCTGGCCGCCTACTTTGCGGCGCTGTCGGACCGGCGGCGCGAAGCCGTGTCCGACCTTTGCCAAAGCTATCGCCACGCCCCATTCCTGCGCGCGCAGGCGGAATGGCGGCTGTGGTTCGGCGCGCACGCATGGCCGATGCTGTCGAAGCCCTGCCGCGCCGCGCTCGTCGACGAAGCTTTGTGGTATCAGGAACTGGGCTATGAACGGCGCATGGCGACGCAGGCCGCGCTGGCGGGCACGCCGCCCTTCATCCTCGTGGCGCTGAGGGCACCAGGACGGGGTGGCGCGGGGCTCGCGGTGCGGGATGACGCATCGACTGGCCGATCGCCAGCCCGGCCATAGCTGCCGCCAGGGCCGCGACCGCGGGTACGTCGAGCGCAATGTCGATCAGCGAACATGCGATGATCCCGCCGCTGGCAAGCAGCATCCCGACGGCGGCGCCGCCGGGCGGACGGTGCCGCCACGTGCGGGTGACCATGGTCGCGGCGGTCGCGATGCTGACGGTCAGCAAGCCGACAAATGGCCAGCCATATTGAATCGCGGCGCTGATCGGCGATGAGTGCGCGGCACCGAAATTCCAGAACAGGCGCGCGGTGACCGGGTCGAGATGCGCGGCGTTGAGCGCGTCGAACGCACCATAGCCATAGCCGAACCATGGCGAGCCGGCGGTCAGGGCACCGAAGTGACGGATCGCCTCGACCCGGAGCCTCAGGTCGTCGCCGGTCATCGCGATTTTCGCGAACGATGGTCCCGTGACGATCAGGGCCGCGAACATGATGGCGACAAGAGCTGCGACGGTGCCCATCAGCGGCCAGCGCAGACGGTGGGTGCGCGCGCCGAGCTTGCGCACGATCAGGATCGCGACGCCGACGGCCAGCATCGCTGCGGCGGCGCGCGACTGCGTCATCGCCGTCAGTAGCGCAGCGAGCAGCAAAGCGGCACCGTTGAACGCCAGCGCCGGCAAGGGCGGGTCGATCCAATATCGCTCGGCCGCATGCTGGATGTTGGCGATCAGGCGACCGGCGGCGAGGATGCCGATCGCGGCGAGCACGCTTCCCGCGGCGTTCGGATTGAGCAGCGTTGCCGAAAATCGACCGGCTTGCAGGCCTTTGTCGACGCCCCAAACATGTCCGGGTTCCGTCAGGTGCAGCCCCAGCGACAGCACCATCCACGCCGCGCCGACAACCAGGAACGCGCGGCAGAGCGGGTCGAGCGAGCGGCTGCATCCGCCCACGATCAACCCGGTCGTCGCGGCACCCATCGCGCCCGCGAGCAGCACCAGCCCGACCAGTGCCGGCCGGACGCCGAGCGACAGCCCGCCGACACCCTGGTTGGCGACGCTGGCGATCGCCGCCCAGGCGAAGGCGGCGATTGCCGGCACGATGACCGCCGATGCCGGTTGCCACCAGCCCGGCGGGGGTTTGAGCCAGATCAGCGCAACCAGCGCGACGATCATGTTGGCCGTCGCCGCCTGGAGCCCGAGCATCTCGGTATTGGCCCCGAGGGCCGTGAGCTGGAGGAACAGGGCGACGATCAACGCCGCGCCGGTCAGCACGTCCGCACCCGGCCGGCGCACGTTGTTCGCACCGTCACCGCGGTCATGCGTTGGAATGCGAGCACGCACCATGCGCGAACGTCGCATTTCAACTGTCCCGAATCGAGCGCATGATCCGTCTATCGCCCGCGCCGTGCGGCAAGTCACGCGCTACACGTCGCCACTTGCTTCTCGATTTGGGATGGTGTCCGGGTAAAGCTCCGTTTTGGTCTAAAGCGATGCATCCATCCGGACAAAGCGTGCGTAAATTTGTGGTAGGGTCGATGGCAAATCGATCGTCTTGGGGGTAAGGCGTTGTCGCCTGATCAGGTTAGTGAGTAGCATGACGATGAGCGGCGGCAGGGCGGGCCGGAATGTCGTATCGGCAACGGTCCGTGCTTCGGCCGGATCGACGGCGTCCCGCGCGATCAGCGAAAGGCGAAACCGGCCTTGATGAGCTTGATCGCACTCGGGGTCGTGCTGCTCGGCTTCGCGCTCCACCCCTTCGTGACCTATCCGCTGTCGCTCCTGGTCCTCCGCCCTCGATCGCGGCGTGCCGCGCCGCGACAACCGGCCGCCACGCGGCCGTCGGTCGCCATCTGCATGTCGGTGTACAACGAGCAGGACGTGGTCGTCGAAAAGGTGCGGCGCCTGATCGAACAGGCCGAGGCCTATGGCCCAGCGACGATCCATGTGTATGCGGATGGCTGCACCGACGACACGGTCGAGCTGCTCGCGCCTTTTGCCGATCGCGTGAACCTGATCGCGTCCGCCACGCGTTCGGGCAAGACAGCGGGGATGGGGGCACTGCTGGCGGCGAGCGACAGCGAACTCGTCATGTTCACCGACGCCAATGTCCGTGCCCCCGTTTCGGCGCTCATCGACCTTGTCGAGCCGCTCCGCGACCCGACGGTCGGCTGCGTCACCGCGCGGCTGGTCTACAGCAACGAAGGGGAGACCGCGACGAGCGCGCTCGGCGCGCGCTACTGGCAGCTCGAGGAGTGGATCAAGCGCCTGGAGGACGAAGCCTATGGCCTGATCGGGGTCGACGGCGCGATGTTCGTCATCCGGCGGGAAAATTATCACCTGCCCCCGCCCAACCTGATCGACGACCTCTTTGTCTCGCTCAAGGTCCTCATCGACGGCAAGCGCGTGACGCGCGTGCCCCAGGTGACGATCACCGAACGCAGCGCGACTGCGTCGGTCGAGGAACATCGGCGCAAGGCACGGATTGCGTGCCAGGGGATGAACGTGCACCGCGCGCTGTGGCCGGCGCTCCGCCAAATGCATCCGGTGCTGGTGTACGGCTATCTTTCGCACCGCCTGATCAAATGGCTGATGCCGTTCTTCCTGCTGGGTGCCGTCCTCTGCTTCGCGGCGGCGCTGGCGATCTATACCAGCCTGATGGCGGTCGCGGCCGGGCTGATCGGCCTTGCGCTTGTGTTGCTGATCGGAAATCTGGTGCGTGTCCGCATCGCGGAATTCGCGTGGAGCAGCATCGCCAGCCTTGCCGGCGTGGCGCGCGGGGTCGTGCAATCGCTGCTGATGCGCCAGACCTATACGGTATGGGAACCCGCCGCCTCGGTCCGCCAGCGAATCAACGACTGATCGGCCGGGTCGTCGGGTTCAGAACAGCCCGCGGACGGTCGCGATGATCGCGCCCCACAGCAGCACCGAACCACCGGCAATGACGCCGATCCGCGCGACGCCGGGCCAACGGTCTTCGTGAACATGCACGTCGCCCGCATTGGCGACCATGATCTGGGCCTGGAGCGCGTGGACGGGGGACTGCCGGAAGGCAGTGTCGAGGTCGGTCGGCGACAGGGGATGGAGAAACTCGACCCCGATTGCGCCGGGCACGATCCGTACGACCCTGGCCTGTGCGACACCAACGCCGGGCAATCCGATCGTGACCTGGCTGTTCGGCTGGACCGCGAACTCGCCGGCAATCTTGCACCCGAGCCTGGAAAGATCCTCGACCATCACATTCTGCGGTGCGCCGTGCTGATCGCGAAACGTCGACGGACGATCGACGGGCTGGCGATCGTCGGCGCGGCGGCCGTCGGACGGCGCGACGTTCTGGGCGGCGCTGGTCAACATGCTCATTACTCCAACAGCGGCCCTCGCCATAGGGTGGCAAGTCTTGAGAAAGGGTGAAGCATCGCGGCGGCGAGCGCAGTCGGCAGCGACGATCGGCGGGCCGACACGACCAACCGGCCTTGTCATCCGACGAGTATGCCCGCGGCGTCGGACGATCCGGGTTGTAATTGCGATCAATATTTCGCAGGGGTGCGGCGCGTTGCTGCTGTGCAGCAAAAGCTGGGCGGACTTCGCGGCACAAGGGAGCTCTGAGAATGCGGATTGCAATGATCGGGACCGGCTATGTCGGGCTGGTATCGGGGGCCTGCTTTTCGGACTTCGGTCACGACGTCGTTTGCGTCGACAAGGACGAGAGCAAGATCGCCGCGCTGCATCAGGGCAGGATGCCGATCTACGAACCCGGGCTCGACGCGCTCGTCGCCAGCAACGTCGCCGGCGACCGGCTGCACTTCACGACCGACCTCGCCGAAGGCGTTGCCGGCGCGGACGCAGTGTTCATCGCGGTCGGCACCCCGTCACGGCGCGGGGACGGTCATGCCGACCTGAGCTATGTCCACGCCGCCGCGGCGGAAATCGCGCGCGCGATCACCGGCTTCACCGTCATCGTCACCAAATCGACCGTGCCGGTCGGCACCGGGGATGAGGTCGAACGAATCATCCGCGAAGCCAACCCCGACGCCGAGTTCGCGGTCGTGTCCAACCCCGAATTTCTGCGGGAAGGCGCGGCGATCGACGATTTCAAGCGGCCCGACCGCATCGTCATTGGCGGGCATGACGAACGCGGGATGCAGGTGATGCGCGACATCTACCGCCCGCTCAGCCTCAACCGCGCGCCGATCATCGAAATGTCGCGGCGCGGTGCGGAGCTGACCAAATATGCCGGCAACGCGTTTCTCGCGACCAAGATCACCTTCATCAACGAAATCGCCGATCTGTGTGAAAAGGTCGGCGCCGACGTTCAGGAGGTCGCCCGCGGCATCGGGCTCGACAACCGCATCGGCGGCAAATTTCTCCACGCCGGGCCAGGCTATGGCGGATCCTGCTTCCCCAAGGATACGCTGGCGCTGCTCAAGACCAGCCAGGATTACGATGCCCCGCAGCGCATCGTCGAGGCGGTGGTCATGGTCAACGACAACCGCAAGCGCGCGATGGGGCGCAAGGTGATCGCCGCGATGAACGGCGATGTCCGGGGCAAGACCGTCGCCATTCTCGGGCTGACGTTCAAGCCCAACACCGACGACATGCGCGACAGCCCGGCAATCGCGGTGATCCAGACGCTGCAGGACGCGGGCGCGACGATCCGCGCCTATGATCCCGAGGGGATGGAACAGGCGCGCGCGGTTCTGGACGACGTCGTCTATTGCGCCAACGCCTATGAGGCCATCGACGGTGCCGACGCGCTCGCGATCGTGACCGAATGGGATGCCTTCCGCGCGCTCGACCTCAGCCGCGTCAAGTCGCTGCTGAGCCAGCCGATCCTGGTCGACCTGCGCAACATCTATCCGCGCGCGATGGTCGAGGAGGCGGGCTTCACCTATCACGCGGTCGGTCGGTGACCGACCAGGCGGGTCCCGTCCTGGTGACGGGCGCGGCCGGATTCATCGGCCATGCGGTCGCGCACCGGCTGCTCGATCGCGGCGAGCGCGTGATCGGCGTCGATATCCTCAACGACTATTACGACCCGGCGCTGAAGGCGGCGCGGTTGGCCAATCTGACGGCGCGCGAGGGGTTCGCGTTTCATCGGCTCGACATTGCCGAGGCGGAGGCGATCGCGGCTCTGGTCGGCGACCATGGCGTCGTCCGGGTCGTCCATCTCGCCGCGCAGGCGGGGGTGCGCTACAGCATCGACAATCCGTTCGCCTATCAACGATCCAACCTTGCCGGCCATCTCGCCATCCTCGAGGCGTGTCGGCATGCGCCGGGCTTCGTCCACCTGGTCTACGCGTCGTCCAGCTCGGTCTATGGCGATCGCCCGCTCGAGGGTCACGGGTTCAGCGAAACGGACGCGGCGGTCGATCCGGTATCGCTCTACGCCGCGACCAAGCGGGCGGGCGAACTGATGAGCCAGGCCTATGCCGCGCTTTACGGTTTTCCCCAGACGGGGCTGCGCTTCTTTACCGTTTATGGCCCGTGGGGCCGGCCGGACATGGCCTATTTCTCGTTCACGCGCCGCATTCTGGCGGGCGAGCCGATCGAGGTGTTCGGCGAAGGACGGATGGCGCGCGACTTCACCTATGTCGACGATATCGTCGACGGGATCGTCGGTGCGCTCGATCGCCCGCCGGCCGCGGGCGGGCATCGCGTGCTCAACATCGGCGACAGCCATCCCGTCGGGCTGATGGACATGATCGCGACGCTCGAACATGCGCTCGGACGCGAAGCGATCAAGGTGATGCGGCCGATGCAGGCGGGCGACGTGACCGCCACCTATGCCGATGTCAGCCGGCTGAACGCGCTGACCGGCTATCGCCCCAGGGTCATGCTGGGCGAGGGGATCGAGCGGTTCGTCGCCTGGTACCGCGATTATTATCGGGTGTGAGCGGGGTATTCGCGCCCACATCAGGGCATGATGACCTTGCTCGGAATAAACTTCCGTCACCCCGGCCTTGTGCCGGGGGCCACGGTGCCACAGGTCACAACCGCCGGAACTGCGCGGCCCGGTAGACCCCGGCACAAGGCCGGGGTGACGAGGAAGTCATTGGAGAGCGAGTGACTCCAACGTCATCAGGCTCCATTGCGTGATCCACTTTGGTTGAAGCGGATCACGCTCTTTTGTCTTTTATTTTCCTCATTTTCCGCGTCGCCAGGTGATTCCACCTGACTTGAAAATGCTCTCGCCTACCTCTCGCCTGACTTCCGTTCGCTTCGAGCGAAGTCGAGAAGCGTCTGCCCATGCGGTGCGGCGCATCTCGACTGCGCTCGATACGAACGGCTTACGTGAGACGCGCGCACGCAAACGTGCCGTCACGGCCTCACCCCGCGACGAACGTCAGCCCGGCATGCGCGCGCAGCCGCTCACGCAGCGGTTCGGCCATCAGTCCGCCTGGGGTCCAGATGCCGCCCTTGCCCTCGGCCGGCACGTCGCGAACCAGGCAGATCGCACTTTCGGCGATCATCTTGCTGGTCGAACCATAGCCGGGGTCGCGGTCACCGGTGACGACGGCCTCGACACGCGCGCCGTCGGGCATCTCGCCGATGAACAGCAGGTCGTAATGGCCGCTGTCGCGCTCTTCCTTCGACGGGCCTTCGCCGGGCTTCGGTCCCTTGTCGCCGGCCATCGGATTTAGCTTCGCCAGCGCCTCGGCCGCGGCCTTGCCCATCTCGCCCAGCCCGGCGATGACCATTTCGTCATAGACGAAATCGGTGCCGTACGGGTGGCCGAGCAGCGCATTGGTGCGGTGAACATTCTTGGTGTTGATCGGCGCCATGACGAACGGCGCGACCCAGCCGCCGACCGCCGCATCATATTCGGGCAACAGCCCCTTAGGCTGCGACGGCCCTTCGAAACCCGGGGTCAGCGCGAACGGATCGATCAGCAGCTTGAAGATCGACGGGTCTTTCGCGGCCGCGACCATCGTCGCCTTGGCGCTGGCAAAGGTGCCGCCCGAAAACGTGCCCTTCATCGTGCGGATGCGGCATTTGACGCGTGGGGCGGGCGCACCGAACTTGTCGCGCGCGGCCTCCTGAAGCGTGTAGACGCCCAGGTCGAACGGGATCGAATCGAAGCCGCAGGAGAACACAATGCGCGCGCCGCTCGTTTGCGCCGTCGCCGCATGGCGGTCGATCATGTGGCGCATCCACGCGGGTTCGCCGCACAGGTCGACATAGGCCGTGCCCGCGGCCGCGCACGCCGCGACCAGATCGTTGCCATAGAGCTGATAGGGGCCGACGGTGGTGAGCAGCACGGTCGCGCGCGCAACCATCTGTGCCAGCGACGCGGGGTCGTCGGCATTGGCGGTGAGCATCGGGATATCGGCGGGCGCGCCGATTTCGTCGCGGACTTCCTGCAGCTTGGTCAGCGAGCGGCCCGCCATCGCCCAGCGCAGCGACCCGTCGCCATATTCGCGCGCCAGATATTCGGCGACCAGCCGCCCGGTGAACCCGGTCGCGCCATAGACGATGATATCGAACTCGGCCATTTCCCTCTCCTCAGGCGGCTTCGTTGAATTGCAGCGCCGCCAGCCGCGCATAAAGGCCGCCTGCGGCGATCAGCTCGGCATGGCTGCCGGTCTCGACGATGCGTCCCTCGTTCATCACCACGATTCGCTGGGCGGCGCGCACCGTCGCCAGCCGGTGCGCGATGACCAGCGTCGTGCGCCCGGTCATCAGCCGCTCGAGCGCATCCTGGACCAGCCGCTCGCTCTCCGCATCGAGTGCCGACGTCGCCTCGTCGAGCAGCAGCACGGGCGCGTCGCGCAACAGCGCGCGCGCGATCGCGATGCGCTGGCGCTGGCCGCCGGACAACCGCGCGCCGCCCTCGCCCAGAAAGGTGTCGAGCCCGCCCGGCAGCGCCTTCAGGAACTGCTCGGCATTGGCGGCGGCGGCGGCGGTCCACAGCTCCTCGTCGCTCGCGTCCCACCGGCCGTAGCGCAGATTGTCGCGTGCCGATGCGGCAAAGATCACCGTGTCCTGAGGCACCATCGCGATGCGGCCGCGCACCTCGGCCGGGTCGGCCAGGTGGATCGGCACGCCGTCGATGCGGATCTCGCCGCCCTCGGGATCGTAGAAGCGCTGGATCAGCTGGAACAGCGTCGACTTGCCCGCACCCGACGGGCCGACCACCGCCACCGTCTCGCCCGCGGCGATGTTCAGGCTGAACTGGTCGAGTGCCAGCACTTCGCGGCGGGTGGGATAGCGAAAGCTCACCCGGTCGAAGGTGACGGCGCCGGCGGGCGGTCGCGGCAGCGGAATCGGGTTGGCCGGTGCCCTGATCTCGGGCTCCTGCGCCAGCAGTTCCGCCAGCCGCCCCGCCGCACCCGATGCGCGCAACAGATCGCCATAGACCTCCGTCAACGCGCCGAACGACCCGGTGACCAGGCCCGCGGTGATCACGAATGCGGTGATCGCGCCGCCGCTGACCCGGCCGGCCGCGACATCGGACACCGCGTCCCACATGATCAGCGTGACCGCGCTGAACAGGATCGCGATGACCAGCGCCGTCATGATCGCGCGCGTCGCGAAACGCTGCTGCGCGGCGGCGAAACCGCGACTGACCGCGCCTTCGAAGCGGTCGGCCTCGCGCCCTTCCTGGCCAAAGGCCTGGACGATTTTCATCGCGCCCAGCGTTTCGGCTGCCATCGCACCGATGTCGGCAACCCGGTCCTGGCTTGAGCGCGAGAATTTGCGCACGCGGCCGCCCAGCCAGACGATCGGCAGGACGATCACCGGAATGCCGACGATCAGGTAGAGCGCGAGCTTGGGTGCGAGCGTGAAGAGATAGATGACCCCGCCCACGCCCACCAACAGGTTGCGCAGCGCCACCGACACCGTCGTGCCGACGACCTGTTCGACGATCGCGGTGTCGGCGGTCAGGCGCGACGCGATTTCCGACGGGCGGTTCTCCTCGAACCAGCCCGGCGGCATGCGCAGCAGGTTGCGGTGTACCGCGGCGCGCATGTCGGCCACCGTCTTCTCGCCCAGCCACGACACGAAATAGAACCGCATCGCAGTCGCGCAGGCGAGCACGACGACGACCATCAACAGCCCCTGGAAATAGGGCGCGATGCTCGCCGGGTCGGAACCGGCGGCGAACCCGTTGTCGACGACCTGCTGAAAGGTGCGCGGCACCCACAATGTCGCGCCCGCCGCAATCAACAGCGCGACGATCGCCAATGTCAGTTGTACCGGATAGCGCAGGGTATAGCCCCACACGATCCGAAGGTTGCTGATCCGTCGGCCGGCTGCCGCGGCGGGGTCGCCATTGGCGCCTTCCGGACCGTTCGCCGACGCGGTGGGAAGCTGGACACCGGCGTCGGGATCGACGGCGCGCGCGGCGGGGGGCGGAACTTGATCTGCCATGGTGCCTTCCCGCCTAGCGTCATTGGCGGCGGCGGGAAACACCGTGCGCGCATTAAAACGCCAAATCATTCGGGGCAAAGACGATCATTGCGGGTTAATGCCTTTGCTCTATAGCGGTCGGGATCGTGCGCATGGGGCAGATGCGACGTGGGGAATTGGAAATCTGATGCTGTACGAAGGTTATGAACTGCAACGCTCGATGCTGGCCGGCGCAAGCGCACTCGCCAATTTCAGCGCCGGTTGGTTGCACAACCCCGCCAATCCCTTCGCTTATTTCGGCGGTGGCCCGGTGCTCGCCTCCGCGCTCGAGGTGTTCGCGCATGCTTCCGCGCCGCGCGGCAAGCCGCCCTTTGGCCTGAGTCACACGGTCGTCGACGGCTGCAGCGTCGCAGTGCACGAGGAAATCGTCCTCCAAAAACCGTTCGGCCAGCTCAAGCGGTTCGTGCGCGAAGGCGTGACCGGGGGTCCGAAATTGCTGATCGTCGCGCCGATGTCGGGGCATTATGCCACGCTGCTGCGCGGTACGGTCGAGCGGATGCTGCCGGTCGCCGACGTCTACATCACCGACTGGCGCGATGCCAAGCTGGTGTCGCTGGCCGACGGCAGCTTCGACCTCGACGACTATATCGACTATGTCATCGAATTCCTGAGCGTGATCGGGGCCGAAGGCGATCCGCGCGCGCACATGCTGGCAGTGTGCCAGCCGTCGGTGCCCTGCTATGCCGCGACCGCGATCATGGCGGCGGAGGATCATCCCCACCGCCCGCGCACCGTCACCCTGATGGGCGGGCCGATCGACACGCGCGAAGCGCCGACCGCCGTCAACACGCTGGCGACCGAGCGTCCGCACGCGTGGTTCGAGCAGAATGTGATCGCGACCGTGCCGATGACCTATCCGGGCGCGGGGCGGCGGGTCTATCCGGGCTTCCTTCAGCTCGCCGGCTTCATGACGATGAACCTGGGCAACCATCTGATCAGCCATTGGGAGATGTTCAAGCATCTGGTCGAGGGCGACGACGAGAATGCCGAGGCGACGATGGCGTTCTACGACGAATACCGGGCGGTCTGCGACATGACCGCGGAATTCTATCTCCAGACGGTGCGCGTGGTGTTTCAGGAGCACGCGCTGCCGAAGGGCGAGATGCTTCATCGCGGCAAACGGGTCGATCCGGGCGCCATTCGCGACATCGCGCTGCTCGCGATCGAGGGTGAGCGCGATGACATTTCGGGGCTGGGCCAGACCAAGGCGGCATTGTCGCTTGCGACGTCACTGCCCGCCGCGCTCAAGCACTATCACATGGCCCCCAATGTCGGGCATTACGGCATTTTCAACGGATCGAAGTGGCGGACCCGGATTGCCCCGATCGTCGAAAAGTGGATGGCCGCGCACGCAGGCTGACGACGCTTCGCGGACAGGCGCGGGCGGGATCTAGTCGTAGCGCGTGCGCACGAACGCATAGCCGGCCGCAATTGCCAGCGCCCATATCCCAAGTACGATCGCAATCCCCGCGCGGCTGACGGGTCGTGTCGACGCGCGTTCGGCCTCCGCGCGATGCTCGGCGAGCTGCGCGCGCGGAATCATGCGCTCGAACAGCCAGACGCCCAGCGGGATGATCACCGCCTCGTCGAGCAGGCCGAGCACCGGAATGAAATCGGGTATCAGGTCGATCGGCGAGAGGGCATAGGCAGCGATCAGCAGGCCGACCAGCTTCGCTGCTATCGGCGTGCGCGGATCGCGCGCGGCCAGCCACACCGCGTGCGCCTCGACCCGGATGCGATATGCAAAGCTCGGCCCCATGGCCGACGCATTGCGCGCGCGCTCGCCGGGGTCAAGCGGCCGGGACGCATGGCCCCGGCCACGCCATCTCAAAGCGCGGTTTCGACGTGACGACCCGCTTCGCTCGGCTTGATCTTCATGCCCGTCAGCATCTTGAACTTGCCGGCCAGCGATTCATCGCCTTCCCAGATTTCGGCGTCGATCAGGTCAAAGCGCATCATGCGCAGCGCCGGGTCCTGGCGACCGCCGTCGAACCACGCCTCGACCATGTTCGACCAGTATTTGTCGATCACCGCCGGGTCGGTTTCCTGGGTCAGCGTGCCGTGAATGCACGCGAAGATCGTATGGTCCTTCGCGACGAACTGCGCCATCGCCGGGCCACCGGGCGCGATGCGGTTGTCGTGGCGGGTGTAGAACCAGAAAGCGCTGTCGGCGTCCGGATCGAGCTGCGCAGTCATCGGCTCGGCATGATCCTCGCTCGCCATCAGCTTGATCATCACGAACGGGCTCGACGCCATCTTCTTCCACATCCGCTCTCGGACGGCGGCGGCATCGCCATTCTGCATCTGGTCCATCGTCATGCTCCTGTCGTTGGGGGACAGGAGGGCAACGATCAAAGCGCGCGGCGTATCCCAACGGCACGCCTGAAACGAAGAACCCCGACCGCATGGACGATCGGGGTTCCGTTGAATCGTGTCAGATCGTGCGGTGCCGGACAGCGACCGGCGATGCCGGTGGCGTTACAGCACCTCGAAAAGCCCCGCCGCGCCCATGCCGCCGCCGACGCACATCGTCACGACGACATATTTGGCGCCGCGGCGCTTGCCCTCGATCAGTGCGTGACCGGTCATCCGGGCGCCCGACATGCCATAGGGGTGGCCGATCGAGATCGCCCCGCCATCGACGTTGAGCAGGTCGTTCGGAATGCCCAGCTTGTCCTGGCAATAGAGCACCTGAACCGCGAACGCCTCGTTCAGCTCCCACAGGCCGATATCGTCCATCTTGAGGTTGAAGCGTTCGAGCAGCGCCGGGATCGCATAGACCGGGCCGATACCCATCTCGTCGGGCTTGGTGCCCGCCACCGCCATGCCGACATAGCGCCCCAGCGGGGTCAGGCCGCGCTGTTCGGCGAGCTTTTCCTCCATCAGCACGGCGGCCGAGCTGCCGTCGGACAGCTGGCTGGCATTGCCGGCGGTGATGAACGCGTCGGGTCCCATCACCGGCTGCAGGCCGTTGAGGCCGGCGAGCGTGGTTTCGGGACGATTGCCCTCGTCCTTGGTCACCGTGACTTCGTGGTGGGTGACCTCCTTGGTTTCCTTGTTGGTCATCGCCATCGTCGCGGTGACCGGGACAATCTCGTCATCGAACTTGCCCGCTGCCTGGGCGGCGGCGGTACGCTGCTGCGACTGGAGCGCATATTCGTCCTGGCGCTCGCGGCTGATGCCGTACCGCTTGGCGACGATTTCGGCGGTCTGCAGCATCGGCATGTAGATGTCGTTGTGCATCGCCAGCAGCTCGGGATCGGGCTGGACGCGCATCTGCGGCGTCTGGACCAGGCTGATCGATTCGACGCCGCCGCCGATGGTGATGTCCATGTTGTCCACGATGATCTGCTTGGCGGCGGTGGCGATCGCCATCAGGCCCGAAGCGCATTGGCGATCGAGCGACATGCCCGCGACCGAGATCGGCAGGCCCGATCGCAGCGCGGCGTTACGGGCGATATTGCCGGCCTGCGTGCCCTGTTGCAGCGCCGCGCCGAACACGACGTCCTTCACCTCGCCGGGATCGATGCCGGCGCGTTCCACCGCCGCCTTGATCGAATGGCTGGCGAGCGTGGGGGCGGGCAGATTGTTGAACCCGCCACGATAGGCGCGCCCGATCGGGGTGCGGGCAGTGGAAACGATGACGGCTGAACGCATGGTGATTCTCCTTAGGCAGCGGGGAAGCGAACGGCAGTCGCCTCGAGGGGAAGGTCGAGCGCACCGCAGATCAGCGCCACGCCATGATAAAAGCCAACAAGCTGGATGATTTCGATCACTTGTGCTTCGTCGAATACCGCGCGCGCCGCCTCCCATTCGGCATCGGTGAGCTTTTTGTGGTCCAGCAGCGCATCCACGGTGGCGATCAACACCTGCTCGTCCGCCGGCCACGCGGGATCGGTGGCGCCGCCATGGACCGTCGCGAAAATCTGTTCCGGCGTCAGGCCCACATGCGCGGCGAAACCGGCGATATGCACGCCCCACTCATATTCGCATCCACAGCGTGCGGTCGTCCGGTCGATCACGATCTCACGCGCGCGCATCGACAACGGGGAATTGCGGTCGAGCAGCGAGCCGCCGCCGAACTTCTCCCACGCCCGCGCATGCTTTGCGAGCGTCGTGAACAGGACCAGCGGCTCGGCGCCGCGCATGAGCACCTTCATCCGCGCGTCGAACTCCGGCGGGTACGGGCGTTGCAGCGGTTCGACGCGGCTCATGCGGGGCGCTCCGTCATACGAAAATCTGGCTGATCCATTCGGCGATCAGCGCGGGCTTGTCTTCGCCTTCGATCTCGACCGTCACTTCATTCATCTGCTGCCATTGTCCGGGGCGCTTTTCTTCCAGAGAAACGAGCTTGAAATGGCCGCGCACGCGCTTGCCCGATCGGACGGGCGACAGGAATCGCACCTTGTCGCTGCCATAGTTGACGCCCATCCGCACGCCGGCGATCGCCGGCTGGTCGGTCGTCTGGCTCATCTGCGACAGCAGCGAAAGCGTCAGGAAACCATGCGCGATCGTGCCGCCGAACGGCGTCTGCGCGGCGCGGACGGAGTCGACATGGATGAACTGGTGATCGCCGGTCGCGTCCGCGAACTTGTCGATCATCGCCTGGTCGACGGTGATCCAGTCGGAAACCCGCAGGCTGCCGATCCGCGCGCCAAGCTGCTCGATCGTGATCGTCTCCACGGCATTCCCCTCGCGGCGCTTTCGTTCCATAGCGCTCGCGAACGCAAATAGGCGGTCAGGGGCCAGTCCCGCAAGCCCGCCCAACCGGAAACAGGAAAATGTCGGAAGTCGTACCGTCATCCACCCGCAATTCCATGGCACAGCTGCATCGGGCGAGCGAACCCGACGTTCTAAAACCGCTGATCGACCGCGCGCGGCTGACGCATGATTCGCGTGAGCGGGTGATCGATCACGCCGGCGGGCTGATCGCTGATCTGCGCGCGGCGCAGAATCGCGGCTGGGTGAACCAGTTCCTGCAGGAATATCGCCTCAATTCGTCCGAGGGCGTCGCGCTGCTCAGCCTGGCGGAGGCGTTCCTGCGCGTGCCCGACCCCGAAACCGCCGACCTGCTGATCGCCGACAAGCTGGGCGACGCAGACTGGCGCGCGCATGCGGGCAAGTCGAACAGCGCGCTGGTCAATTCCGCCACCTGGGGTCTGGTCGTCGGCCGCGCGCTGGTGGGCGAGGGCGAGGCGGGGCCGTTGAAGCGCCTGCTCAGTCGCGCGGGCGAGCCGTTCGTCCGCCAGGCGGTCGGTGCCGCGATGAAAATGATGGGCGAGGTCTTCGTGATGGGCCGCACCATCGACGAGGCGATGCGCCGCATGAAGAAGCCCGAACATGCCGGCTTCACCGCCAGCTTCGACATGCTGGGTGAGGCGGCACGGACGAAGGCAGACGCCGAACGCTATTTCGAATCCTATTTCCGCGCGATCCGCGCGGTCGGCGGCGACCCGCGCGCCGGGCATTCGGTGTCGGTCAAGCTGTCGGCGCTTCACCCGCGCTACGAGGTTGCCAACTGGGATCGCTGCGTCCCCGAACTCGCCGACATGCTGGCGCAGCTGGCGTCGGAAAGTGCGGCGCAGGGCATCGCGCTGACCGTCGATGCCGAGGAGAGCGAGCGCCTGGCGATGAGCCTGGAGATCATCGGCCATGTTGCGCGCCGTCCCGAGCTGAAGGGCTGGGACGGTTATGGCATGGCGGTCCAGGCCTATGGCAAGCGCGCACGAGCGGTGATCGACTGGGCCAACGGGCTGGGCCGGGTGATGAACGTGCGGCTGGTCAAGGGTGCCTATTGGGACAGCGAGATCAAGAAGACCCAGGTCGAAGGCTTGAGCGACTATCCGCTGTTCACGCGCAAGGCGGCGACCGACGTCTCCTACCTCGCCTGCGCGCGCGACATGCTTGACGCGCCGAACATCGCGCCCGCGTTCGCGAGCCACAATGCGCTGACGGTCGCCACGATCATCGAATGGGCGGGCAATGCGCGCGATTTCGAGTTTCAGCGGCTGCACGGCATGGGCGAGGGCCTGTATGAGCGGCTGGTGCGCGAGCATGGCTATAAATGCCGCATCTATGCGCCGGTCGGCGGGCACCGCGACCTGCTCGCCTATCTCGTCCGGCGGCTGCTGGAAAATGGCGCGAACTCGAGCTTCGTCCACCAGCTCGCGGATGCGGGGCTGAGCGACACGGAACTGCTCGCCGATCCGGTCGAGAAGGTCGCTGCGGTGGGTGGATCGCGGCACCCGAGCATTCCCTTGCCGCGCGACCTGTATGGCGATTGGCGCAACAGCGAAGGCGTGGACCTGGCCGAGCGCGACGTGCTGGCGAAGGTGGCGAGCGAGATTGCCGCTAAGCCCCTGACCTTGAGGGGAGGGGATGGGGGTAGGGCCGTGCCGCAAGCACCGCGCGGGGTGGATGGTTCCCACCCCAACGCCTCCCCTGAGCCGCAGGCGAGCGAAGCTCAACGGGAGGGGCTAGCGCAGTCATCCTCCACTCCGTCCGTGTCGAGCGAAGTCGAGACACGTTCCCCCACCGGCGCAGGTTTCTCGACTTCGCTCGAAACGAACGGGGTCGGAAGCGCAATTGGGCGCGCCGACACTGCTTTCCCCGCCTGGTCCGCCACCCCGCTGGACACCCGCGCCGCGATCCTCGAACGCTATGCCGATCTGATCGAGGCAAACCGCACCGAACTCATGGCGCTGTGCGTCCATGAAGCGTTCAAGACGATCCCCGACGCGCTGGGCGAGATTCGCGAGGCGGCCGATTTCTGCCGCTATTATGCCCTGCAGGCGCGCCGTCGCCTCGCCCCGCTGACGCTCCCCGGGCCGACGGGCGAGCGCAACGTGCTGCGCATGGAGGGGCGCGGGGTGTGGGCGACGATCGCGCCGTGGAACTTCCCCCTGGCCATCTTCACCGGCCAGAACACCGCCGCGCTGGTCGCGGGCAACACGGTCGTCGCCAAACCCGCACCGCAGACGCCGCGCATCGCCGCGCGTGCGGTCGAGCTGGCGCACCAGGCCGGCGTGCCGCGCGATGCGCTGGTGCTGTTGCCCGGCGGGGCGGAGGCCGGCGCAGCGCTGGTCGCCGACCATCGTGTGGCTGGGGTCGCCTTCACTGGGTCGACCGCCACCGCCAAGCGCATCGCGCGCAGCCTGCTCGCCGATGATGACCGGCCGATCGTGCCGCTGATCGCGGAGACCGGCGGCATCAATGCGATGATCGTCGATTCGACCGCGCTGCCCGAACAGGTGGTTCAGGACGTCATCACCTCGGCCTTCCGCTCCGCGGGTCAGCGTTGTTCGGCGCTGCGCCTCCTCGTTCTTCAAGAGGAAGTGGCCGAGCCGATTATCGAGATGCTGCGCGGCGCGATGGAGCTTCTGGTGGTCGGCGATCCGGGTGATCCGCGCACCGATGTCGGCCCGGTCATCGACCGGGCGGCCTATGACCGGCTGATGGCCTATCGTGAGCAACGCAAGCGTGAGTGGCTGAAGACCGTGCCGGTGCCCGGCGAAGGGCATTTCGTGCCGCCGACGCTGATCCGGCTGCACGCGATCGAGGATCTGACCGCCGAGTGGTTCG
Source organism: Sphingomonas sp. CCH21-G11 (assembly GCF_001555965.1). GTDB lineage: Bacteria > Pseudomonadota > Alphaproteobacteria > Sphingomonadales > Sphingomonadaceae > Sphingomonas. The sequence continues at coordinate 117,201 of NZ_LSHX01000024.1, read as the reverse complement.
GGCCGCTGCTGCATGTCGCCACCTGGCCGGCGGGCGAGCTGACCCGCACGATCGATCGGGTCAACGCCAAGGGCTTCGGCCTGACCATGGGCCTGCACAGCCGCATCGCGCGGTCGGCCGAGATTGCGGAGGCGCGCGCGGAAGTCGGCAACCTCTATATCAACCGGTCGATGATCGGGGCGGTGGTCGGTGTCCAGCCGTTCGGGGGCGAGGGGCTGTCGGGCACCGGGCCAAAGGCGGGCGGCCCCAATTACCTGCCGCGTTTCTGTGCCGAGCGTGCGGTGTCGGTCGACACGACCAGCGCGGGCGGCAATGCGTCGCTGCTCAGCCTCGACGAGGGCGGCTGAGCCGCGTCAGGCCGGACGGGGGACGGCCATGGCGGGTGCGGCCTGTCCGCCCGCGCGGACGGTGGTCAGCCGCTTGACCGCCGCGATCGTCACCACCGCGACCGCAAGGCCGGCCAGCACGTCGACCAGATAATGGGCCCCGTTCGTCAGCGCGGAGAACGCCATCAGCAGGTTGAGCACGAGCAGCGGAGCCCGCAGCAGCCGTGAGTCCCACGCCGCCCACGCGCACAACGCCGCGATGCCGGCGTGGATCGAGGGGAAGGTGACGATGCCGGCGGTGTTGTCGGCGGACAGCACGAAATCGGGGGCGCTGCGCAACGCGTGGAAGGTCTCCAGGAAGAAAAAGCCGAACCAGCTGTCGACATGCTGCAGCCGGCGCGGATCGAATCCATGGCCTTCATAGGCCCCGAGTGCGGGAAAGAAGGTGCCGATCGCGGTCGCGATCGCACATAGCAGGACATAGCCGAGCACGAAGCGATAGGCGCGCGCGCGATGCCCCAGCAGCGCGAGCAGCATCGGCAGGAACAGCAGCTGGAAGCCGAAGGAGGAATAGGCATAGGTCAACAGCCGCGCGAGCATCGGCAGTCTGTCGACCGCGATGACCGTCGCCACCCAGTCGAAGCCGATGGCGCGATCCGCCGCGATCAGCGTCGCGTCCGCCAGCGGAAAGGCCAGCCGCATCGCGGCGAAGGAAAGGACCACCACCGGCAGCCCCATGATCAGCGTCAGCGCGCCGCATTCGAGTGCGGTGCAAAGCCGCGCCATGCCGCGCCAGCGGCTATAGGGGAGAAAGAGCGCGAGGACCGCGGCCAGGATCATTGGCGCCCGGAAGGACAGCAGGTCGACGCGAAAGCCGGTCAGTATCGGCGCGGCGATCATTACCGCCAGCGCCACGATCGCGCTCAGCAATGTCGCCTGGCGGCAGCGCCGAAGTTCCGCGTCGTCCATGCTGCCCCGCCCGCCGATCCGTGGGCAGGGTCTAGGCGCGCTATGGTAAACGCCGGGTGAAGATCACGCGCCCTCGGCGCTGATGTCCTTGACCGGCTGAACGCTCGCATAGGGGAGCACCATCGTCCCGTCGGGCGCCGCGGTGAAGGTCGTCTGCGTGGGATAGGCGAAGTCGAGCCCTTCGTCGTTGAACCGGCGCAGGATGGCCAGCCCGATCGCCGAGCGCGCGGCATAGAAACTGTCGAAGTCTGCGCCGGGTGTATCGAACTCAAGCTCGAAGTCGAGGCTCGATGCGCCGAACCCGACAAAGCCGGCACGCACGAACACCCCACCCTCCGCCTCGACAACTTCGCGCAGCAGGCCGGGAACGGCCGCACAGCGATCCGCCGGGGTCTGGTAGATCAGGCCAAGCGTCCATTTCTGGCGGCGATGGGTGCGCAGCGTGTTGTTGCCGATCTGCTTGTCGAGCAGGTTCTTGTTGGCGATCACCACTTCCTCGCCGGTCAGTGCGCGGATGCGGGTCGATTTCAGGCCGATCGCCTCGATCGAGCCGCTCGTGGTGTCCAGCGTGACCGCATCGCCGCGCCGGAACGGCTTGTCGAAGATGATCGACAGCGCCGCGAACAGGTCGGCGAAGATGCCCTGCGCGGCAAGGCCGATCGCGATGCCGCCGACACCCAGACCCGCGACGAGGCCGGTCACGTTGACCCCCAGATTGTCGAGCACGACGATCAGCGCGATCGCGAACAGCGCCACCGTCACCAGCAGCCGGATGATCCCGATCGCGCTGGCCAGCGATTCGTGCGTGTAGGTCTCGCTCTCCGTCCTGCGCTCGATCACGCCAAGGATCAGCTCGCGTGCCCAGATCGCCGCCTGGAACACCGCGGCGACGGTGAACAGGAAATCGATCGTGCGCGCGACCGCGTCGGGGGCATAGGCATAGCCCGAGACGATCTTTGCGGCGACCATGACGATGAAGAAGCGCCCGGTCCGCGACACGACGCGTCCCAGCACCTTGCCCCAGCCGAGCATCTTCTGGTCGCGCTCGCAATAGCGTCGCGCCCAGCCGCGAACGACCAATAGCGCCACGACGATCAGCGAAGCGATGCCGACCGCGATCAGGATCTGGAGCCAGTGGGATTCGAGCCAGGTGACACTGTCGACCACGAGGCGCTCGGCGCTGGTGCGTAGCCGTTCGGGATTGATGGGGGTGGAAGTCGTCGCGGCGGTGGCCGCGTTCGTCTGGGTCATGCGTTATCGGTCTTTCAGGCAGCCTTGGCGGAAAGCTGCGGATCGTCGGCCCTCAACAGCGCGATCAGGCCACGTTCCGCCCGCTCCAGATAGCGCGTTTGGCGCGGCAGGCGAAGCAGCGGCTCGGGCAGCGGCGCAACGCCGCGACACGCGTCGATCAGCCGGGGGTGGACATAGGATTTGCGCGCCACCGCCGGTGTGTTGCCCAGCGCAGCGACGACCGGCTCCAGCAGTGCCTTGAGCGGCAGCCGTCCGCCAGCCTGAACCAGCGCGTGAAAAGCGATGACGCTCGCCCCCCAGGTGCGGAAATGCTTGGCGCTGAACGCTTCGCCCATCGCCGCACGGATATAGTCGTTGACGTCGCTCGACGTAACCGGGCGCGCCTCGCCCGCCGCGTCGATCCAGCGGAACAGATGCTGGCCGGGCAGGTCCTGAACCCGCTTGACGAACCGGCTGAGCGATCGGTCGGTCAGCGTCACCACGCACAGCCGCCCCGACTTTGCCCGATATTGAAGCCGTAGCGTATGGCCTTTGAGTGCGGCGTGGCGCTTGCGCAGTGTCGTCGCGCCGTAACTCTTGTTGGTGCGCGCATAGCCTTCGTTGCCGATGCGCACCCGGCCCAGATCGAGCAGCCGGACGACCGCGGCGATGGCGCGTTCGCGGCTCAGCGCCCGGCCGTTCAAATCCGCTTCGACCCGCGCGCGCAGGCGGGGCAGCCGCTCGCCGAAACTTGCGCAGCGGTCGAACTTGGCGGCCTCCTGCGCCGCGCGGAAATCGGGGTGATAGCGATACTGCTTGCGGCCCTTTTCATCGAAGCCGGTGGCCTGGATATGACCGCGCGGATCGGGGCAGAACCATGCGCGCTGATAGGCGGGCGGCAGTGCGACCGCGTTCAGCCGGTCGATTTCATCACGGTCGGTGATGCGCGCGCCCCGCGCGTCCCAATAGCCCCATTTGCCGCGGACCAGGCGCCGAGTGATGCCCGGCGCGCCGTCGTCGACGAAAACGAGCCGATCGATCGCTACGGAGATGTCAGGTTCGTTGGCCACCGGTCGGAATAATGTCCCACCACGTCGTTCGTTCCGGAACACTGCGGCGCGGTGGCGGGTTCGCATTGCAGACACTGACCGACCTTTCAGTGCACAGGAGAATGAACGATGACCGACTTGTCCCATGTCCATGTCTTGATGCTCGCCACCAATGGCTTCGAGCAATCCGAACTGTTCGACCCGCGCCAGGCGCTGCTCGATGCCGGTGCCCGCGTCACGCTGGCCTCGATCGATACCGACCCGATCAAGGGGGTCGTGAACGATGACACGCCCGCGCGCGAAATCACCCCCGACCTGACCTTCGATCAGGTCGACATCGACGATTACGACGCACTCGTCCTGCCCGGCGGCGTCGCCAACCCCGACCGGCTGCGGATGGAAGATCGCGCGGTCGAAATCGTCGAGGCATTCTTCCAGGATGAAAAGCCGGTGGCCGCGATCTGCCATGCGCCCTGGCTGCTGGTCGAGGCCGATGTGGTCGAGGGGCGTCGCGTGACGAGCTGGCCGTCGCTGCGTACCGATCTCGCCAATGCCGGCGCAAATGTCGTCGACGCGGAAGTGGTGGTGGACGGCCAGCTGATCACCAGCCGGAAGCCCGACGACATTCCCGCGTTCAATCGCGCCATCATCGAGATGCTGGCCAAGGTGAGCGCGGAGCCGGCCTGACCGCGCGCAATCCGCCGGCGGCGGCGCTCAGGGCACGGTTGCGCTGCCCTGTCGCTGCTGCCGGCGCCATCTCACGCGGTTGATCGCGCGCTGCGCGGGCAGCTCGACGCAGCGATAAAGCAGGATCGACCCGGCGAGCAGCAGGACGAGGTAGAGGCCGATCTGCACGGGCGGGACATGGCTCGCATCGCGGACCAGCGCGAGCTTGAACGCGATCCAGATCAGGGCGTGGCCGAGATAGGTCGCGTAGCTGATCTCACCGAGAAAATGCAGTACCCGGCCCTCCAGGGGATGACCCGCACCACCGGCGCTCAGCGCGAGCGCCAGCAAGAGCGCGGCGAAGCCGAGCGGCACGCCGAGCGGCTCGGGCAGCGCGATCACCGCGGCGAAACCCAGCATGATCGCCGGCCAGAGCACATGTCGCGACGCGGCGTGCCAGCGGTGCCAAAGCGCGCCGACGAGGGTGCCGATCACGAACTCGACGAGGCAGCGCACCAGTCCGGTGTGTGCGATGTCCTGGCCCAGGGTCGGATGCCCCAGCGCCGCGAAAAAGCGCCACAGGCATATGCCGAGCAGGACGATCACGCCGAACAGCAGCCAGCTTGGCCACCGTCGCCAGTCCACCAAAAGGCAGAGCGGTACGAACAGCAGATAGGCGGCCGCCTCGGTGCTGATCGACCAGGAAGGCACATTCCAGCCAAGATCGGCGGTGAAGCCCCAATTATGCACCAGCACGACATGCAGCGGCAGTTCGGCGACGACGAATTCGCCGGGCAATGCGCGACCCGTCAGCGCGAGCAACGCCGCCAGCATCACCGCAAAGCCGAGCATGAACAGGTGCAGTGGCCAGATCCGCGCGACGCGGCGCTGAACGAACTCCCCGGCGACACGCCAGCCGCGTGCATGGAAGCGCTCGTGCCAGCTCAGCCAGATCACGAAGCCGGAGAGCAGGAAGAAGAAATCGACCGCCAGATAGCCCTTGGCCAGCCACGCGACGATCGTGGGTGGCAGGCCGGCGATCGACAGGCGCAGGTGATAGAGCACCACCAGCCAGGCGGCGATACCGCGCGCACTGGTCAGCGCGCGCAGGTCGACGCGCCCGGTCATGTCGCGGCGGCGGTGCGGCGCTGGATCATCGGACGAAATCCCGCCGCGCGCCGGATGCGGCCCAGATAGGTGTCGAGGCCTATCTGCGCGCCGACCAGCATCAGCATGAAGGGCTGGAACGCGATGCCGACGAACGACGCGCCGAGCAGGTAGATGAGCTGGCCGTGCTGGAGCGCGGTGGCGAGCGGGGCGATCCAGGCCTGTCCGGCCGGGGCATCGCGATAGCGCCGGCGCAGCACCTCCATGCGCCACAGCCCGCCCAGCTGGATCGTCAGCCACAGCGCCAGGCCGATGTAGCCCTGTTCGCCCAGCATCTCGAAATAGGCGCTGTGATAGGCGCGCGCCGCGTCGACCTCCAGATCGCGGGCGACCGCGACGTTGTTGCCCTCGCCCTCGACGCGCACCTTGTCATAGCGGATCCGGTTCTGGCGATAGGCCTCGAACCCGCCGCCCAGCGGGTGTTCGCGCGCATAGTCGATCGTCCACTGCCACACCGCGATGCGGGTCGAGGCGCTGGCGTCGGCCTGATAGGTGCCGATCGTCGAGACGCGCTGGGTGAAGGCGGCGGGGAGGAAGGGCACCGCGATCAGCCCCAGGACCATGACGCCCGCCAAATAGGCGGCGCGGCGACGTACATCGCGCAGCATCAGCGCGGCGAGCAGCGCGATGCACAGCACGCCGGTCCGGGTCGAGGTGCCGATCGGGATCAGCAGGCAGGCAAAGGTCAGCGCAAAGCTGAACCAGCGGGTGCGCCGGTCGGCGGGGATGATCGTGCCGAAGCGACCAAGCCACAGCACCAGTGGCACGATCGCGATCGCGACGGTCGAGATCGTCGATCCCTCGTACAACCCGGCATTGTTGGCGACCATCAGGTTGAGCGCGCCATAGCCCCCGCCCGACGCCAAGGTCTTGATGCCGCCGACGATGACGATCGACGACGCCGACAGGACCATGAACAGCAGCAGCGCCTCGATCCGCAACCGGGTGCGCAAGGTCAGCGGCAGGAAGATGGCGAAGGCCAGCGCCTTCCACACCCAGTCCCATTTGTCGGCCGCCTCGATCGGGAAATCGGCGTTGCGCGTCGTGTACCAGCAATAGGCGAGCAGCATCGCCATCACCAGCTGGCGCGGGGCGACACGCGTGTCGCGTTTGTCGTCGAACGCCGCCCATGCCGCGACCGCCAGCCCCGCCGCGATCAGCGAGATCGGGATCGAATTGAGCAACAGATAGGTCAGCCGCTGCGGCGCGACGATGTCGATATAGACATAGGCGAGCACGAACAGGAACGGTCGCCGGAACCCCGCGCCGAAGATCAACGCCAGGAACAGCAGGAAGAAATAGTCACGCATCGCGGACTTCCGCGCCGGTTTCCGGACCGGCTTCCGGGCGCGCGCGCCGGCGCCACCCGCCCGGTGCCGCGCGGGCACCGCGTCCGCCCGCGTCCTCGCGATCCAGGTCCGGCCGGCGCAGCAGCAGCCACGCCGCCAGCAACATCAGGCCGTGGCTGACCGCGAGCGAGAAATTGTCGATCATGGCCCCGTTTAGGCCGGGTCGAGTTATCGCGGCGTTAAACACTGGCATGGCAGGGAACCGGCCATGCGCATCCTGCACGTGCTCGACCACAGCCTGCCGCTGCACAGCGGCTATACCTTCCGCACCCGCGCGATCCTGAAGGCATCGCAGGGCCGCGGCTGGGATGTGGCGGGCGTTACCGGGCCGCGCCAGGGCGACATGCGGGTCAGCGAGGAAACGATCGACGGCCTGCGCTTCTTCCGCACGCCGGCGCCCAATCCCGCGCCGACGCCGCTCGGCGAATGGCGGGAGATCGACGGCTTTGCGCGCCGGATCGTCGATGTCGCGCGCGCGTGGCGAGCGGACGTGCTGCATGCGCATTCGCCGGTGCTGAACGCGCTCGCCGCGTTGCGCGCGGCACGGACGCTGCGCGTGCCGCTCGTCTACGAAATCCGGGCGTTCTGGGAGGACGCAGCCGTCGGCAACGGCACCGGGCGTGAGGGCTCGGCGCGGTATCGCCTGACCCGCTGGGCCGAAGGCTGGGCGGTGCGTCGGGCCGACGCCGTGGCCGTCATCTGCGAGGGGCTGAAGCGCGACCTCGTCGCGCGCGGCGTGGACGATCGCAAGATCATCGTTTCGCCTAACGGGGTCGACCTGCATCTGTTCGGCGCGCCGCCGCCGCCCGATGCCGCGCTGATGGCCGAGCTGGGTCTGGAGGGCGCGGAGACGATCGGCTTCATCGGCAGCTTCTATCCCTATGAGGGGCTCGACGATCTGATCGCGGCGATGCCCGCACTGGTCGCCCGCCGCCCCGGCGCGCGGCTGATCCTGGTCGGCGGCGGCCCGCAGGAGGCCGAGCTGCGCGCCCAGGCGGCGGCGTCGCCCGCGGCCGCGCACATTCATTTCATCGGTCGCGTGCCGCATGATCAGGTCGACCGCTATTACAGCGTCATCGATATCCTGGCCTATCCGCGCAAGCGGATGCGGCTGACCGACCTGGTGACCCCGCTCAAGCCGCTCGAAGCGATGGCGCAGTGCCGCCTGGTGGCGGCGTCCGATGTCGGCGGTCATCGCGAACTGATTCGCGACGGCGACACCGGGACGCTGTTCGCGCCGGACGATCCGATGGCCATCGCAACGGCGCTTGCCGATTTGCTGGCGGATCGGCCGTGCTGGGATGCGCGTCGCGTCCGCGCGCGCGCGTTCGTCGAGGGCGAGCGTAACTGGTCGTCAAATATTTCGCGTTATCAACCGGTCTATCAAGGGCTCGTCGAAGCCGCCGAAACGGGTGTGTCATGGTCGCGTTTACCGTTCCAGCCAGGTTGAATCAGTCCTTTGTCCCGATAATGGCCGTTGGCGCCGCGACGATCGCGGCGGCATGCGTCGCCAGCGTGCCGGCCGCGCGCGTGGAGGCGATGGTGGGTATGTCGGGACTGTCCGCGCTCGTCCCCGCCGCGGCGCCGCCGCTCGGGCTGATGGCGCGCATGGCATTGATGTTCGCAGCTGCATGGATCGCTGCCGGGCTCGTCTGGGCGCTTGTGCGCGGCTGGGCGTTGCTGCGTCCCCGGCACCGGGGACTGGCGGGACTGCTTGCCACGCCGCCCAAGCTGCTCGGTCGAGTCGATCCGCCCGCGCGCGAGCCGGTGTTGGCGACGCGCGACCTGGGGACGCCATTTCTGGAGGTGCGCGCGCCGGTGATCGCCACCCGGAAAATGCCGCTCGAACCGTTGCCCGACGACGCCAACCCGTTCGGCGACGATGAAATGCCGCTTCCCAGCGACCTCGAAACGCCGCTGATCGCCTATGCGAAGGGAACGCGACCGGCCAAACGGTCAGCGGATCGCGTCCGGATCGCGACTTTTGAACTGCCGCCTGCACCCGCTCCGGTCGCGCCCGAATATCGGGACGAGCCGCCGATCACGACGCCGGAAACCGAAGCGACCATTCACGCGCTACTCGCCCGGCTGGAACAGGGCGTGGCCCGGCGCGGCCGGCCGCCCTATCGCCCCGCGACCGCTCCGGCATCGTCGCGGCCGCGCGATCGCGGCAATCTTGAGGCAACGCTGGCGTCCTTGCGCCGGATGGCCGCCCAGCACTGATTGTCAGCGATCCTCGACGGTCAGCGCCTCGAGGTCGAAAATCACCTTCTCCGCGTCGCGCTTTGCCCCGGCGACGTGCAGGTCGGCGACCAGATGCTCGCGAATCGGCAGTTCGGCTTCCGCCAGCCCGGCCAGCCAGCCGTCGAGCCGCGCTGACGCAGCGGCGGTGAAGCCAAGCTCATGGCGCGCGCCGGTGAAGGTGGCGCTCGCCCAGCGCGTCCAGTCGTGGCGGGTGGGCTCGATCTGCACCCCGTTGCGTTCCGCGTTGGCCAGGATCGCGCGGGCCAGCGCCGTGCCGATATCCGGTCCCCGGCTCATTGCGGTGCCCCTTCGTCCTGCGCGGCCAGAAAGGCCTCGATCCGCCGGATCATCGCCGGTCCGGGCTCGCGCCCGCGCCGCATGTCGAGCACCAGCCTCGGGTCGCGGGCGACCAGCCGGCCAAATCGGGTCGGGGGTGTCGCGGTGCGGGTCAGATACCGCTCGATCCTGTGCAACATCTTGCGAAGCCTTTCCTCGTCGATTCGCTCAATGTTCTTGTCCTGTTCTGCCATTTCCAACTTGTCTAGGAAATTTCCTACGAGTATGGTGCCAATATGAACGCAGCCGATCCGCGTATGGCCCTCACCCGCCTCGCCGCCGAACGGGGTGAAAGCCTCGCCGCGCTGTCGCGGCTGATCGGACGTAATGCCGCCTATCTCCAGCAGTTCGTGCAGCGGGGCAGCCCGCGCCGGCTGGCGGAGGAGGATCGTCGCACGCTTTCGCGCTATCTGGGTGTCGCCGACGCCGTGCTCGGCGGGCGTGCCGCGCCCGAACTGGCGGCGGTGCCGCGCCTCGATGTCGCGGCATCGGCGGGTCCCGGCGAGGTCGTGGATGGCGAGGGCGCGACCGGGTCCATGCGCTTCGATGCTGCGTTCCTGCGGATGCTGGGCGTCCGGGCGGGGGCGGCGTCGGTCATCCGGGTGCATGGCGATTCGATGCTGCCGACGCTCGCCGACGGGGACGAGATTCTCGTCGATCGCGGGGATGTCCGGCTGATGCGGACGGCGCGGCTGATGGTCGTCCGGCTGGACGAGGGGCTGGCGGTCAAGCGGGTCCGGCGCACGCGATCGGGCGTCGAGATCGCCAGCGACAATCCCGCTTATCCGCCACGCGAACTCGATCCCGCGCTGGTCGATCCGGTCGGCCGGGTGGTCTGGCTGAGCCGCCGTCTTTGATGCCCCGCGGGCGTCCCGCGCGTCTCCGCCCGGGACGCCGGCGTGCCGTCGCGGGACGAAATGACCGGCCCATTTCGCGCCCTTTACCATCGTGATCCGCCATGCGCGCGGCGATCGACATTGTGGCACGAAGCGTGTAGCGGCGCGCGACGATGCGTGCTTACCCCTATCTCACCGATGCGAGCGAGGTCGCGCTCGCCAATGAACTCATTGCGCTCTACGGCGACGGTGCGTTCGAGGAAGCCACCCTGCGCGCGGATCGCAGCCGTGACATCGGCAATCACCTGCATTTCTGCCGCTGGCGCCAGATCGGTCGGCTGATCGATCTGATGGCGGACGAACGGGTCATCGGCCCGGTTCATTGATCGATCCGTCGCGGTGCGCACGGTGCCCCACGGTTAGCGATTGTCCCCGGCCGCCGCTTGCGGCTAGGACGCGTCATGTCGTGGCGCGCGTGGCCCAACATTCTGTGCCTGATCGTCGCCGGCGTCACCACCATCGTTCCGGTGGGATCCGTGCGCGCGCAGACATCCGCGCCGCCCGCCGATGCCGAGCCAGAGGGGCTGGACCCGACTTCGCCGATGGCGCCGCTGCCGGAACTCGGCGTCGATTGGCCCGATCTGACGCCGGGCGCGGAAGACGCCCAGGCTGACGCTTCGGCGGGCCAGTTCCGCGACATCCGCTATGATTACAAGCTCGCGGGGCTCGACGGGATCGCCGATCCGCTGTTCCTGCAGCGTTTCGAGGAAAGCTCGACGCTGCGTGCGGGACAAGACGCCCCCGCCAATGGCGCACAGCTCGACCGTCGCGCGCGCGAGGATGCCGAGCTGGTCGTCGAGCTGCTGCGCGCGAAGGGCTTCTACGCGGCACGCGTCGACACGGGCGTCGAACGCGCCGGCGACCGGCTCACCGTCACACTGACCGCCATGCCCGGGCCGGTGTTCCGGGTGAGCGAGGTCGACCTGGCCGGGATTGACCAGGCGGGGCCGCGCGCAGCCGAGCTGCGCCGCGCCTTTTCGGTTAATCCCGAAGATCCGCTCGATGCCGACAAGGTGGCGGCGGCAGAGGCGCGATTGCGCGCCGAGGCGGGGGAGCAGGGTTTTCCCTTTGCACGGATCGGCGACCCGGTCCTGACCGTCGATCACGCGACCAACACCGCGCGCGTCGAGCTTGACGTCGCCACGGGCAATGCGCGCCGCTTCGGCCGCATCCTCACGCCGCCCAACCGCGTCTTCGATGCCGATCATATCGCCGACATCGCACGCTTCGATACAGGCGACCTTTATGACGTGCGCGCGGTCGACGACCTGCAGCGCGCGATCGTCCAGACCGGGCTCGTGTCGTCGGTGCGGGTCACGCCGGTGCCGGGCGAACAACCCGACGTGGTCGACCTGTCGGTCGTGCTGGAGCGCGCGCCGCCGCGCACCATCGCGGGCGAGCTCGGCTATGGCACCGGCGAAGGCGCGCGCTCCGAAATCAGCTGGACCCACCGCAACCTGTTCCCCCCCGAAGGCGCGCTGTCGCTGCGCGCGGTGGCGGGCACGCAGGAACAGCTGGGCTCGGTCGTGTTCCGCCGCAACAATTTCCACGGGCGCGACCGCGTCCTGACCGCACAGCTCGTCGCCGCGCATCTCGAGCGCGATGCGTTCGAGGCGGACACCCTGCTCCTGTCGGCCTCGCTGGAACGACAGACCAACATCTTCTTCCAGAAGACCTGGGCCTGGTCGATCGGTGCCGAGCTGGCGGCATCGGACGAGCGCGACGTCATCCTCGCCACCGGCGAGCCGCGCCGCCGCGTCTTCTTCATCGCCGCCGCACCGACGACGCTGACCTATGACGGCTCGGACGACCTGCTCAACCCGACCCGCGGCTTTCGCATCGGTACGCGCGTCTCGCCCGAATTTTCACTGAGCGGAAAGGCGTTCGGCTATGCCCGCGTCCAGTTCGACGTGAGCGGCTATTACCCGGTGAGCGACGCGGTGGTGCTGGCCGGCCGGGTGCGACTGGGAACGATCGGGGGCGCGCCGCGCGACGCGATCGCACCGTCCCGGCGTTTCTATGCCGGCGGCGGTGCATCGGTGCGCGGCTACGGCTTTCAGGATATCGGTCCGCGCGACCTCAACAATGATCCGATCGGCGGCCGCAGCCTGACCGAATTCGCGCTCGAGGGCCGGATCAAGGCGTTCGGCAATTTCGGGATCGTGCCGTTTCTCGACGGTGGCAACATCTACACCTCGGCACTTCCCGGCTTCTCGCGCTTCCAATATGGTGCGGGGGTCGGCGCGCGATATTATTCGAGCTTCGGCCCGATCCGCGTCGACGTCGGCACGCCGATCAACCCGCAACCCGGCGATCCGCGGGTCGCGGTCTATGTCTCGCTGGGACAGGCATTTTGAGCGCGGGAACCGATGACGTCGGGGCCGGCGACGACATGGCGGCCCGGTCGGCGATCCGACCACGCCGTCGCGGGTGGCGGCTGATCGCGGGCCTGTTGCTTGCGATCGTGGCGATCGGCACGGCGGCGCTCCTGTTGCTCGACACCGCGCCGGGACATCGGCTGATCGCCGACCGCATCGCCGCCCTGCGTCCGGGCAACGGCATCACCTACCGGATCGGCCGGATCGACGGTTCGATCTATGGGCGCGCGCGCCTGATCGACGTGCGGATCTATGATCCCAAGGGGCTGGTGCTGCGCGTATCTCGGGCGGATCTCGACTGGAACCCCTTTGCCTGGACGCGCAACCGGCTCGAAATCCGTTCGCTCGTGGCGCCGCAGGCGCTGCTCGTCCGCCTGCCGGAACCGCGCGCGACGGGGCGACAGGGGCCGATCCTGCCCGGGTTCGACATCGGCATCGGGGTGCTGCGGATCGACCGATTGGTCTTCGGCCTACGGATCGGCGGGGTTCAGCGGACCGGCCGGCTGGCCGGGCGGGCGGACATCCGTTCGGGTCGCGCGCTGGTGCGCCTGGACCTTGACGTCGCGGGGAGCGATGTCGTGCGGCTGATGCTCGATGCCGAGCCGGACCGCGACCGGTTCGATCTCGACCTCGCCGCGCGCGGCGGCGCGCGCGGCGTGCTCGCGGGGCTGACCGGCATCTCGCGCCCGCTGATGCTGCGTATCGCCGGCGACGGACGCTGGCGGGGGTGGCAGGGGCGCGCGATCGCCCGCGCCGGCGACCTTTCGCTCGCCGACCTGCGCCTGACCAACCGCGCCGGCGACTATCGCCTGGTCGGCACCGCCAACCCGTCGCCCCTGCTGAAGGGCAAGCTGCAGCGGCTGACCGCACCGGCGCTGCGCATCGACGCCGGCGCGACACTCGCGCGCCGTCGCCTCGACGGGCGGCTTTCGGTGCGGAGCGGTGCGTTGCGCCTCGACGCGACCGGCATCGTCGATCTCGGACAGGCGGCATTCCGCAATCTCCGCCTGACGGCCACCCTGCTGCGCTCGCGGGCGCTGTTTCCCAACATGACCGGACGCGCCATCGAGCTGCGCACGGTGATCGACGGCCCGTTCCGCACCGCGAGTTTCGATTACCGCATCACCGCCGAACGCCTCGCCTTCGACCGCACCGGGTTCGAACGCGTGCGCGCGGGCGGGCGCGGGCGCTTCTCGCCCGCCCCGGTGACGGTGCCCCTGCGCTTTACCGCCGCGCGTGTGACCGGCGTCGGCAATGTCACCGGCGGCATCCTGCGCAACCTGAACGTCGAGGGCCCATTGCAGGTGACCGCGCGCAGCGTGACCGGCAGCCGGCTGCGTCTCCGCTCGGACAAGATCGACGGGCGGATCAACCTGATCCTCGATCTGCGCACCGGCGCGTATGAGGTCGGTATCGACGGCGCGATCAATCGCCTGTTGATCCCCGGGCTTGGCGTGGTCGAGGTCCAATCGCGGCTGACCGTCGTGCCCGCGCCCAACGACCGGCGCCGCGCGCGGCTGGTCGGCATGGGCACGGCGCGCGTAGTGCGGCTCGACAATGCGTTCTTCCGGTCGCTGACGCGCGGTCTGCCGGGTGTCGTTACCGGGCTGGAGCGCGGGCCCGACGGCATCCTGTACCTGCGCAACCTGCGGCTGACTTCGCCCGGCCTGACGCTCGCCGGCAACGGCTATCGTCGTCGCGACGGCAGCTTTCATATCGAGGCGACCGGCAATCAGGTTCAGTACGGCCCGGTGACGCTGCTGCTCGATGGCCGAATCGAGCGTCCGACGCTGCGCCTGCGCTTCGCCCGGCCCAATCAGGCGATGGGGCTGCGCGACGTGATCGCCGATCTCGACCCCACGCCCGAGGGCTATGTGTTCCAGGCGCGCGGGATCTCGCGCCTGGGCGCGTTTACCGGCAACGGCGCGATCCTTCTGCCGCGCGGCGGGACCGCGATGGTCGAGATCGCGCGGCTCGACGTCAGCGGCACGCGCGCGAGCGGACGGCTTGCGATCGTCCCGGGCGGTTTCGACGGCGCGATCGGCTTTGCCGGCGGCGGCTGGAGCGGCGACCTGCGGCTCGTGCCGGAGGACGGCATGCAGCGGATCGGCGGCGAGGTGCGCGCGGCCGATGCGCGGCTCGCCGATGTCGTCACCATCGGTCGCGGTGACGGCCGGTTCAGCCTGCTGCTCGATCCCGCAGGCGCACGCCTCGACGCGCGCTGGCGCGCCGCCGCGCTTCAACAGGGCGCACTGTCGCTCGCGAGCGTGAGCGGGACGGCGCAGCTGACCGGGGGCGTGGGCACCCTGAAAGCGACGCTGGCGGGCAGCCGCAACCGCAATTTCCGCATCGAGGTCGATGCCGATCTGTCGCCCGATCTCTATACCGTGCGCGCGCAGGGCATGGTCGATCGCCGTCGCATCGCGCTGACCGATCCGGCGGTGATCCGCCGCGATGGGGATGGCTGGCGGCTCGCGCCGACGACGCTCGCCTTTGCAAGCGGCGAGGCACGGCTGTCGGGACGGATCGGCGCGGGCGAAAATGCGATCGACGCCATGCTGCGCCGGATGCCGATGGCGGTGCTCGACCTCGCCTATCCGGGGCTGGGGCTGGGCGGCGAGGCGTCGGGCACGCTCAGCTATGTGCACCGCCCCGGCGGCGCGCCGAGCGGCCGGGCGGACCTGAAGGTGCGCGGGCTCAGCCGGTCGGGGCTCGTGCTCTCCTCACAGCCGGTCGATGTCGCTATTGCCGCGGCATTGACGCCGGGCAGTGCGGCGCTGCGCGCGATCGTCGCGAGCGGCGGGCGCACCGTCGGGCGCGCGCAGCTGCGTATCGCGCCGCTGGGTGACGGCACGCTTGCACGCCGCCTGCTCGACGCGCCGCTGTTCGCGCAGCTGCGCTATGACGGCCCGGCCGATACCTTGTGGCGGCTGACGCGGATCGAGCTGTTCGACCTGACCGGGCCGGTTGCGATCGGCGCGGACGTGAGCGGCCGGCTGTCCGATCCCATCATTCGCGGTTCGCTGCGCACCGAGGATGCGCGGATCGAAAGCAGCGTCACCGGCACCGCGGTGACCGACATCAAGGCGGCGGGCCGCTTCAACGGATCGCGCCTGGTGATCGACCGCTTCGCCGGCGGCGACGGGCGCGGCGGCACGCTGACCGGGCGCGGCAGCTTCGATCTGGCCGCGGTGCGCGGCTTTGGCATCGACCTGACCGTCGACGCGACGCGCGCGCGGCTGATCGACCGGGACGAGATCGCGGCGACGGCGACCGGCACGATCACCTTTCGCTCGGACGGGTCGGGCGGGGTGATCGGCGGCGATGTCCGGCTCGATTCGGCGCGCTATCGCCTCGGGCGCGCGGCGCTGGCCACCCCGTTGCCGCGCCTGAATGTGCGCGAGATCAACCTGCCCTTTGGCGAGGATGTCGAACGGACGCCGGTGCGTCCCTGGCAGTTCGACCTGCGCGCGCGCGCCGCCAGCGGGGTGACCGTCAACGGGCTGGGGCTCGACAGCGAATGGTCGGCGGATGTCCGCATCCAGGGCCAGCCGACCAATCCCGCGATCACCGGCCGCGCCGACCTCATCCGCGGGGACTACCAGTTTTCGGGGCGTCAGTTCGAGCTCGATCGCGGGATCATCCAGTTCGACGGCAGCGTCCCGGTCAACCCCGCGCTCGACATTTCCGCCATCGCCAACGCCCAGGGGCTGAACGCACAGATCCGGGTGCGCGGCAATGCGCTCAAGCCCCAGATCGGCTTTACCAGCACCCCCGCGCTGCCCGAGGACGAGCTGCTCTCGCGCCTGTTGTTCGGCACCTCGATCACCAACCTGTCGGCGCCCGAAGCCGTTCAGCTCGCCGCCGCCGTCGCGGCACTGCAAAGCGACAATGCCGGGCTCGATCCGATCAATGCGGTACGGCGCGCGACCGGGCTAGACCGGCTGCGCATCCTGCCCGCCGATCCCCAGACCGGGGCGGCGACGTCGGTCGCGGCGGGCAAATATCTGACGCGGCGGACCTATGTGGAGATCATCACCGACGGCCAGGGCTATTCCGCCACGCGCGCCGAGTTCCAGGTGACGCGCTGGCTATCGCTGCTTTCCTCCATCTCGACGATCGGCAGGCAGAGCGTCAACGTGCGGGTATCGCGGGATTATTGAGGGGACACCAAACATACGTCGCCCCGGCGCAGGCCGGGGCCTCAGGCCAGTGGCGCGCAACATTGGTGGGAGGCCCCGGCCTCCGCCGGGGCGACGTGTGGAACTCTGTCAGGCTCCCAACCGCTCATCCTGAGTAGCCATTGAGCTTGTCGAAATGGCGTATCGAAGGACGGAGAGCGTCTCACGCATAGGCGTTCATCACCGACTTCACTTCCATGAACTCGGCCAGGCCGTACTTGCCATGCTCGCGGCCGTTGCCCGACTGCTTGTAGCCGCCGAACGGCACGTTCGGGTCGGGCGCTCCGCCGTTGAGATAGACCATGCCCGCCTGCAGCCGCCCGGCCACCGCGCGTGCCTCCGCGGGTTCGCCGAACACCACCGCCGACAGGCCGTAGCTGGTGTCGTTGGCGATCTCGATCCCCTGTTCGACATCGTCATAGGGGATGATCGTGACGACGGGGCCGAAGATTTCCTCGCGCGCGATCGTCATGTCGTTGGTCACGTCGGCGAACAGCGTGGGGCGGATGTAGAAGCCCTGGTTGCCCCCTTCCGGCCGGCCGGGTCCGCCGACCACCAGCCGCGCGCCTTCATCGATGCCCTGCTGGATCAGCCGCTGGATCTTCTCATATTGCGCCTGGTTGACGACCGGGCCGATGTGCCGCCCCTCGACCATCGGATCGCCGGTCTCGGTCGCGCCGACGATCTGTGCGGCGAGTTCGACCGCGGCGTCCTGCTGGTCGCGCTGGACCAGCATCCGCGCCGGCGCGATGCAGCTTTGGCCCGAGTTCATCAGCACGCTCATCAGCCCGCCTTGTACCGCGCGGGGCAGGTCGGCGCTGGGCAGGATCAGGTTGGGCGACTTGCCGCCCAGTTCCTGGTGCACCCGCTTGACCGTATCGGCGGCGTTCTTGGCGACCATGATCCCGGCGCGGGTCGAGCCGGTGAAGCTCACCATGTCGATGCCGGGATGCTTCGACAATGCGGTGCCGACGCCGGGGCCGTCACCATTCACCAGGTTGAACACGCCCGCCGGTACGCCCGCCTTGTCGAGCACTTCGGCGAAGATCGCGGCGCAGGCGGGCGATTCTTCGGACGGCTTCAGGATCATCGTGCAACCGGCGGCGAGCGCGGGCGCGACCTTCGACACGATCTGGTTGAGCGGCCAGTTCCACGGCGTGATCATTGCGACGACGCCGATCGGCTCGCGCACGACCGCATGGGTGCCGATCCGCTCCTCGAACTCGAATTCGCGCAGCGCGCGGATCGCCGCCATGAAATGGCCGATGCCCGATCCCACCTGCGCGGTCCTGGCCATGCCGATCGGGCAGCCCATCTCCTCGCTGATCGCCACCGCCATGTCGGCGGCGCGCGCCTTGTATTCCACCAGGATGCGTTCGATCAGCGCAACCCGCTCATCGACGCTGGCCTGAGAGAAGCTGGAGAAGGCGCGGCGCGCGGCGGCGACCGCGCGATCGACATCGGCATTGGTGCCGAGCGTGATCGTCGTGCACGGCGCTTCGGTCGCCGGGTTGATCACATGGTGCGGCACGCCGCCGATGCTTTCGACCCAGGCCCCGTCGATATAGTGGTGAAGCAGTTCGCGCATCGCATCCTCGCTGGTCTGGCCATCGGGATTTTCAAATCCCGGGTATGGCGCCTAGATGAAGTCCGGGGCGTCCCGATGCAAGCAGGGAGAAGGCAGTGACGTTGAGCGCGGTGATCCACAGGACGGGCGGGCCGGAGGTGATCGAGTGGCGCGAACATGACCTGCCGCCGCCGGGCCCGGGCGAGGTGCGGATGCGCCATACCGCGATCGGGCTCAACTTCATCGACACCTATCACCGCACCGGCCTTTATCCGCTCGAACTTCCCAGCGGACTGGGCAGCGAAGCGGCCGGCGTGATCGAGGCGGTGGGCGAGGGCGTGACCGGCTGGCGGGTGGGCGAGCGGGTCGCGACCTTCGGCCCCGGCCTGGGCGCTTATGCGACCGAGCGCAATGTCGCGGCCGACACGCTGTTCCGCCTGCCCGACGCGATCAGCGACGAGCTGGCCGCCGCGGTGCTGCTCAAGGGCGCGACCGCCGAATGCCTGGCCGAACGCTGCTGCGCGCTGCTGGAGGACGACATCGTCCTGGTCCACGCCGCCGCGGGCGGGGTCGGGCATATCCTGGTGCAGTGGCTCAAATATCTCGACACGACCGTGATCGGCACGGCGGGTTCACCCGAAAAGGCGGAGCTCGCGCGCAATGCCGGCGCGGACTATGTCATCGAGTACAAACAGCACGACATCGCCCAGCGCGTGCGCGAATTCACGGTCGGCATGGGATGTGCCGTCGTGTTCGACGGGGTGGGGGCGGCGACGTGGCAGGCCTCGCTCGACTCGGTCGCGCGGCGCGGGCTGATCGTCAGCTATGGCAACGCCAGCGGCCCGGTGACCGGCGTCGCGCTCGGCACGCTGGCGGCCAAGGGGTCGCTGTTCGTCACCCGCCCGACCCTGTTCGACTATTACAAGGCCTCCGACGAGCGCGCCGACGGCATCGCGCGCGTGTTCGAGCTGGTGGCGGAGGGCGCGATCGAGGTGGAGATCGGTCAGCGTTATGCGCTGAAGGATGCGGCCGAGGCACACCGCGCGCTCCAGGCGGGCGAAACCATCGGGTCGACCCTGCTCATCCCCTGACGCACATCAGACCCTGACGCACATCAGGCACGGCGCACCCATTCCAGCGCCGCCGCCAGCGTGGGGTCGCGGCCGTGCACGATGTCGTCGGCGTTCGCCTGCACCTGCACGTCGGGCTGAATCCCTGCATCGGGCTGCGGCCGCTCGGGGAAATAGCCGACCAGCGGCAGGTCGAACTCGATCCCGCTGCCGGGAAGGCGCACGAAGAAGAAGCAGCCGCCGTTGATGCCGCGCCGGTTGCCGCCGCTTTCGCCGCCGAACAGGCGGACGAGGCCGGTCTGGCGGGCGCGACGTGCGAACTGGAACGTCGCCGAACTGTTGACCGGGCCGATCAGCGCCGCCACCGGAACGGTGATCCGCGGCGTCATCGCGGGGATCGCCTGGATTTCGTCGGCGGCCGGCCGGCGATACCAGCCGTCGCCGAGCGCCGTCGCCCCCTCGCCCAGGGTGCGGAAGCCGTCGTCCCAGGTGTCGAGATAGGGATCGAGCGCGGCCGGGGTCCGCCGAAACCGGATGCGCTGGTCGTCGCCGGGAAAGGTCAGGTCGCGCGTCGTCAGCCGCGCGAGGATGTCGTCGCCACAGTCCAGCCCGCCTTCATTATCGCGCAGGTCGACGACCAGACCCTTCGCATCCCCAAGGCTGGCAAGCCGGTCGCCGAGCCAGCCGCGCCAGTCCCACTTGCTGTTGTACAGCGCCCATCCCGGCATGGTCAGCACCGCCACCCCGTCGTCGCGCATCTGCCAGTCCCATTGCACGTCCTGGGGCCCGGGCGGGGGCGGCATGAAGCCGCGCCGCGCCGCCAGGTCGATCGCGGGCAGGTCCAGCGCCTGCACGCTGCCGCCGGGCATCCGTGCCTCGATATGGTGCACGCCGTCGCGCGGGGGCAGGATCAGGCCCTGGAACACGTCGAAATATTCGATGCTGTCGTCGCCGCGAACCTCGAGCAGACTGCGGCGCTTGCCGTCATTGCCGCCATCGGCGCGGGCATAGGGCATCAGCGTCGCCAGCAGCGTGCGCGCCGGCAGGCCGTTGACCCGGGTGATGACGGTGCCGCGCGCCAGTCGCCCGGTGCCGCTATGGTCGGCGGTGACGACCATGTCGCCGTCGATCCAGCGAAAGGCAAAGGGCAGGCGGGTGGGCCGGTCGAACAGCGCGTCGACGATCACGCGGCGCTGGTTGAAGAAGTTGCAATAGCTGTGCCCGCAACGGATGGTCGCGAGAAAGCGCGACAGCGCCAGGTAGCGCGCCGCAAGGTCGGGCGCGGCGAGATATTCGGCCTCCAGCGTCGTCAGGCCGGCCTCCGCCGCGCGCGGCGACAAATAGCGGTAAAGCCCCGGATGCAGGGCGAGCGCGCCGCGCAGGATGGCCATGTCCCCCTTCAGGTCGCCGACGCTGCCTTGCGCGGTCGCCGATGCCCCGCCCCGTCCGCCGAGCATCAGTGCGCCCGTCGTCGCCAACCCGTTCAGAAGTTCCCGTCGCCGCATCGTCGTCCCGTCCTGTTCCGCATCGAACGGGGCAGGCTCTGCCCCCCCGGTGCGGCGCGGTCGTCTCATAATCGTGCCGCCGCGCGATTATTCGCGTTTTGAGCCGTGGAGACGGCGATAGGCCGACGGTGCCATGCCGTGCTGGGCGAGGAAGGCACGATTGAAACTCGCCTTTGACCTGAAGCCCGCTTCGAACGCGAGGTCGAGCAGGTCGTCGGCACGCCCGGCGCGAATGGCGTCGGTTACCGCATCGCAGCGCAGCTTGTTGACGAAGGTCGAGAAATTGCAGCCCAATCCATCGTTCAGCGCGCGGGAGAGATGCCCGGTGTTCGTTCCCAGCCGCCGCGCCAGCATCGCCAGGCTCAGATCAGGATCGGCCTGCCACCCCTGCGCGCGCGTGATCGCCGCCCAGCGTTCGCCGTCAGCGCGCCAGTCGCGCGCGGGCGCTGCCGGTGCCGCCGGCCGGGGCGCGAGGCGCGGAAAGGGGCGGTCGGCATGCCGCCATCCCTCGATGCCGAGATAGAGCGCGACCGCGGCGATCACGACGTACAGCCCCATCAGCCCGCGATATCCGAGCGGCGAAACCCAGTTCCACAGATTATAGCCCGACCATATCGCCAACAGGACGAGCAGCCCGCCGATCGCGCGGCTCAACCATCGCCCGGCATAACGATGATCGTCGCTGCGCTCCTCGGTCAGGAACGCGCGATAACCGCGCAGCAGCCGCAGGGCGGCGCGCCCGTAAAGCCCCAGCCCGATCACGACGCCCAGGTCGGTCGCCACGCCGTAAACGCCACCCGAGGCGTCCGCCCAACGGTCCTTGGCCGCGATCGGCAACAGGAAGCTCCCGAACAGGAAGGCGAACTGTGCCCCGGCAGGAATGAAATGCCGCCAGCCGCGATCGGGCCAGCGCGCGAATACGAGCGCGTGGACATAGAAGTAGAGCAGCGGTGCCACCGCCAGCGTGATCTGGAACGGGGCGAAGGTCAGCCAGCGCCACTTGTCGTAGAACCCGGCAAAGCCGATCAGCCACGGCGTGACGGTGGCGGCGAGCACGACCAGCAGCGCGGCCAGCGTGCGGTTGGCGATGCGGTTCTCGAACGTGCCGGCCAGCGCGATCGCCAGGATCAACAGCTGGGCAACCGCAACGGTGAGCACCGCGCTGCGCCAGCCGAATGACAAGCCCTCCCACCACATCGCGACGACCATAGCCCCGGGACGTGCGATGCGGGAGGGGCTTCGCGTTCAGCCCGGATAAGGGGAATCGGCCAGCAATCGCGCGAGATGCGCGGCATTGCCCGCGACCATCTTCGCCGTCTTGGCGACCTTTTCGGGCGTTTCCGCCAAGTCCTTGAAATCGGTCGAACCCATCGCTTCGCCCACCCAGTAGCACGCGGCGACGGCGGGGATGGTAAAGCCGACATCGTTCAGCGCCTGAAAGAGCTGGGCTGAGGAGAAATGCGCGCCGTCCTCGTTGCCGACGATCGCGGCGACCGCAATCTTGCCATAGCTCGGCATCCGCCCGGCATCGTCGGTTTCGGAGATGAACGCGTCCATCCGTTCGAGCACGCGCTTGGCCACGCTGCTGATCTGGCCCATCCAGATCGGACCGCCCAGGATCAGGATATCCGCCTTCAGGATCTTGGCGCGGATGGCGGGCCAGTCGTCACCGTCGCCCTCGTCCGACGTGACGCCCGGCAGGACGTTGTGAGCCGCGACCCGGACGGTCTCGGTCAGGGTCACGTCGACATCCGACAGCGCCTTTTCGAGCAGCGCGATCATCCGGTCGGTCGACGAATCGACGGCCGGGTCGGCCTTGAGCGTGCAATTGAGCGCGAGGGCGGTGATCGCCATGATCGGGTTCTCCTTCGGGGGGCTGGCCGACCTACGCATCACCGGGTGCGGATGTTCCCCGCGTCGTCACCGCGATCGCGAAACCCAGCTACGCGCTCGCCAAGCGAGCATTGCTTGGCCCGGCCGGGCGGCGCGGCTATCACATCGGGCATGTCCGTGACGCCCAACACGCTCGCCCTGATCGGAAACACCCCGCTCGTCCGTCTGGCCGGCCCCAGCGCGGCCGCGGATGCGGAAATCTTCGCCAAATGCGAATTCGCCAATCCGGGCGCGTCGGTGAAGGACCGTGCCGCGCTCTACATCGTCGAGGATGCCGAGGCGCGGGGCGCGATCCGCCGCGGCGGCACGATCGTCGAGGGGACGGCGGGCAACACCGGCATCGGGCTGGCGCTGGTCGCCAATGCCAAGGGCTATCGCACGATCATCGTGATGCCGGAGACGCAGAGCCGGGAGAAAATGGATACGCTGCGTGCGCTGGGCGCCGAACTGGTGCTCGTCCCCGCCGCGCCCTATGCCAATCCCGGCCATTTCGTCCACACCAGCCGCCGCATCGCGGAGGAAACGCCCAATGCGGTGTGGGCCAACCAGTTCGACAATATCGCCAATCGCCGCGCGCATATCTGCGGCACGGCGGTCGAGATCTGGGAACAGATGGAGGGGCGGATCGACGGCTTCACCTGCGCGGTCGGCACCGGCGGCACGCTCGCGGGCGTCGGGCTGGGGCTGAAGGAGAAGGACGCCAATGTCCGCATCGCGCTCAGCGATCCGCATGGCGCGGCACTGTATGAATATTACGCGCATGGCGAGCTCAAGTCGGAGGGATCGTCGGTCGCGGAGGGCATCGGGCAGGGCCGGATCACCGCCAATCTGGAGGGCGCGCCGATTGATACCCAGTATCGCATCTCCGACGCCGAGGGGCTGGAATGGGTACGCCGGCTGCTGACCGAAGAGGGGCTGTGCCTGGGGCTGTCCTCCGGCATCAACGTCGCGGGCGCGGTCCGCCTCGCGCGCGAACTGGGCCCCGGCAGCCGGGTCGCGACGATCCTGTGCGACACCGGTTTTCGTTATCTCTCCACGCTTTACAACGCGGACTGGCTGGCCGCGAAGGGTCTGGCGGGGCCTGCCGGCGGGGCAATTGCCGACGGTTGACCGCAAGAGTCGACAGGCTCGGGCAAAGCTGTTACGCAAAAGACACAGTTATGCAGTCGCAGCCCGTTGAACCCAAACAATCGCTCCACCGGGTGCGCGTCGGCGTGACGGGGCTCGCGTCCGTTCTGATCCTCTTGCTGGCCGCCGGCGCCATCTACAACGCCGCGCGTGACGAGCCGCAATCGGCGGCGATCGGTGCGCCCAAGGCGGAAGTGGTCGCCAACATCGCCGCGCCGGTTGCCGAGCAGACGCCCGAGGGGGCGGAAACGGACGAGCCGCTTGCCGAGCTCGGTGTCGCGCCGAGTACCAAGGCACCGCCCGCCAGCGAGGCGGCACCCCTGCCCGATACCGATGCGAGTCCGGTCCCCGTCGAATAGGCCGCGCTGACCGCGCCGGTCCCGTCGTCCGCGCGCGGGCGGCGTGCGCATCATGCTGTCTTGCCCTCCGTCACCCGTCCCGCGCGCCACGGGCTCGTGCCGTCATCGGCTGCGCCGCATATCCCCGCGCGATTCCCCCGTCTCATGGGCAAAATCCCACTCTCACCCAATTCTGCCCATTGTTTTCCAACTGATCTATGGTATTTCCCATCGCCTAAGGGGGCACGCTCCTGACCGTGAGCGAGCGGTTGGCGGGGGACGCGGAGGCGCGTTTCCGGCGTGGGATGCGTGCGCCCGGGTGAGGGTGTGGTGGCGGAACGCGAGCTTTATCTGAGCTACGGATTGCAGGCGGTCGATGCGAAGGGTCGTGTCGCGGTGCCCGCCACCCTGCGCGCCGCGCTCGAGGCCAATTCGCCCAGCCGCAGCCTGTTCGTCGGGCGGCATGAATCGCACCAGTGCCTGTCCGGCTTCGACGCCGCATGGCCCGCCATCCTCCACAGCCGGCTCGACCCCCGCGAGCTGAGCCGCGAGGATTCGGGGGGTGTCGCCGACTACAACCTGACCGGCACGGCGTTCGGCGATCTGGAGGCCGCCGCCTATGATTCGGCGGGACGCTTCGTCATCCCGCCCTTTTTCCGCCGCATCGCCCGGATCGAGAAATGGGCGTTCTTTCATGGCCGCGGCAACACCTTCAACATCTGGAATCCGCACCACATGCTGGCCGACGACAGCATCGCGGATCAGACCCGCGAACTCGTGCGCTGGGCGCTCGAGGAAAAGGGGGCGCTGTGACCGCCGCCGCCGCCCTGCCGCCCGTGCCGCCGCCGCATGTGCCCGTGCTGCTCGCCGAAGTGCTCGATGCGCTGGCGATCGCGCCCGGCGAGCGCCATGTCGACGCCACGTTCGGGGCCGGCGGGTACACGCGCGCGATGCTCGATCGCGGGGCCGAGGTGGTCGCATTCGACCGTGATCCGGATGCGATCGACGGCGGTGCCGCGCTGGTTGCTGAAATGGCCGGTCGGCTGACTTTGGTCCAGGCACCGTTCTCCGCGATGGCGAGCGAGCTGGCGCGGCTGGGCAAGGTGCCGGTCGACGGCGTCGTCATGGACATCGGCGTGTCGTCGATGCAGCTCGACCAGGCCGATCGCGGCTTCTCGTTCCAGGCCGACGGACCGCTCGACATGCGCATGGCACAGGCGGGGCAGAGCGCGGCCGATTTCGTCAACGAGGCCGACGAAGCCGAAATCGCCGACGTGCTCGATCGCTATGGCGACGAGCCCCGCGCGCGCCGGGTCGCCCGCGCGATCGTCGCCGCGCGCCCGCTGACCCGCACCGGCGAGCTTGCCGATGTCGTCCGCCGGGCGCTCGGTCATCGCCCGCACGACAAGAAGGATCCGGCGACCCGCACCTTTCAGGCGATCCGGGTCCACATCAACCGCGAGCTCGACGAACTGGCCGAGGGATTGGCCGCCGCCGAACAGGTGCTGGCGCCGGGCGGGCGGCTGGCGGTCGTCACCTTTCATTCGGGGGAGGACCGCATGGTCAAGCGGTTCCTGCGCGAACGCAGCGGCAGCGAGCCGGCCGGATCGCGGCACCGGCCCGTCGCCGCGCCGCGGCACGCGCCGACATTTGCCGCGCCGGCGCGCGCGGTGCGGGCCGGCGATCGGGAAATCGAACGCAACCCGCGCGCCCGGTCGGCCACGCTGCGCGCGGCGCGGCGCACCACGACAACGGCCACCCAGGGCACAGGAGGACATGATGGCGGCCTATAGCTTGCGGGGACTCGGCTGGTTCCTGTCCGCGGTCATCGCGGCACCGGCCTGCTACATGGTGTCGTCCCAGGTCGCCGCGGAGCGGGCGAGAATGGAGGCGATCGATCGATCGATCGCCCAGGCGCGCAAGGACATCCGGATGCTGGAGACCGAGTTCAACACGCGCGCCAACCTGGCCCAGCTCGAACGCTGGAACGGCGAGGTGCTGGCGCTGACCGCGCCGGCCGCCAACCAGTTCGTGCCCGGTGAGGCTGCGCTCGGCGCGCTCAACGATCTCGCGGGCAGCGAGCGGCCGCAGCTGGCCAGCTATATCGTCCCGTCGGGCATCATCGACACGCGCGACGTCGCGACCGGCCCGGTTGCCAAGGTCGATCCGGCTGCGCGCCGTGCGCCGCCTCCGTCGATGCCGGCGATCGAGGTCCAGGCCGCCGCGCGCGACGAGGCGAAGGCCCGGCTCGTCCAGGTCCAGCTCGCCGCCGCCGGCCGTCCGGCCGCGCCGTCGCCCGCCGCGACCAAAGGTCCGGCGCGGGCGCAGGCGGTCGCGATGCTCGACCGCAAGCTGCTGCGCGACACGAGCTTCAACGAACTGATCGCGTCCACCGGCGAGGGAAGCCGCGCAAGGTGATCGTCCTCGTCGCGCCACCGATGACCGACCGCCGGGCCGAAACCGGCCGGGCGCCGATGGTCGCGGTGGCGCACATGCGCCTGATGATCCTGATGCTGGTGTTCACCGCCGCGGTGCTGCTGATCGTCATGCGTCTGGCGATGCTGGCGCTGTTCGCCGAGCCGCGCGACGGCCGTGATGCCGCCGCCGCGCTCGCGCCGCTGCGCGCCGATATCGTCGATCGCAACGGCGCGCCGCTCGCGCGCACGATCGACGCCTGGACGATCGGCGTGCGGCCCGGCCACGTCATCGGCGACCGGGCCGAACTGGCGCGCGGGCTCGCCGCGCTGCTCCCCGAACGCAGCGCGGC
This sequence comes from Sphingomonas sp. CCH21-G11, assembly GCF_001555965.1. Lineage (GTDB taxonomy): Bacteria > Pseudomonadota > Alphaproteobacteria > Sphingomonadales > Sphingomonadaceae > Sphingomonas. Next base: position 90,142 of record NZ_LSHX01000024.1, on the reverse strand, counting down.
GGAGTATCTGCGCATCCTCAACTCGCGTTCCAATTTCGTGTATCTGCGCCGCCGCGCCGTGCCGCAGCTGGTGGCCGAAGTGAACGCGCTCGGCGAACCCGGCATCGCCTTTTCGCGCGAGCCCGAGCGGTTGTATCCGCAGTCGGGGCTGGCGGCGAGCGTGCTCGGCTACCTCAACATCGACGGCAAGGGCATGCTGGGGATGGAAAAGGCGCTCCAGCGCCAGCTGACCGATCCGCAGGCGCGCGGCGAGCCGGTGGCGCTGTCGATCGATTCACGCGTGCAGGCGGCATTCGAAAGCGAGCTGTCGCAGGCGATGATGAAGTTCAGCGCGATCGGGGCGGGCGGGCTGATCCTGGATGTCGACAGCGGCGAGGTGCTCGCCATGGTGTCGCTGCCCAGTTTCAATCCCAACGCGGTCTCCGGGCGCGAGAACGAGCTCAACCTAGTCACCCAGGGGGTCTATGAACTGGGTTCGACCTTCAAGCCGCTGACGATGGCGACGGCGATCGAAACCGGTCTCGTGACGTCGATGGCGACCCGCTACGACGCGACCGCGCCGCTTCAGGTCGGCCGGTTCCGCATCCGCGACGACCATGCGCAGAACCGCTATCTCAACGTGCCCGAGGCGCTGGTCCACTCGTCCAACATCGTCACCGCGCGCATTGCCGACGCGCTGGGGCAGGAGCGGATGGCCGCATCGTTCCGCGCGCTCGGCTTCGATACGCCGCCGCATATCGAGATCGAGAAGGCCAAGCCGCAATGGCCGGGCTTCTGGGCGCGCACCACCGTGATGACCAGTGGCTATGGCCACGGCATCGCGGTGACGCCGCTGCATCTCGCCAACGCCTATGCGACATTGGTCAATGGCGGCATCTGGCGCCCGACCACGTTGATGAAGATCGCGCCGGGCAAGGCGCCGAAGGGACGCCGGGTGTACGCGCAGGCAACGAGCGACCGGATGCGCCAGCTTCTGCGGCTGATCGCGCTTGAGGGCACTGGACGGCGCGGCGACGCCCCGGGCTACCGCGTCGGCGGCAAGACCGGGACCGCGGAGCGCGCCGGGGCGGGCGGATATTCGCGCAAGGTGAACGTGTCGACCTTCGCGGCGGCTTTCCCGATGGACGCGCCGCGCTATGTGGTGATCGCCATGCTCGATTCCCCAAAAGGTACCGCCGACACGTTCGGCTTCACCACCGCGGCGTGGACGGTCGCCCCCGTCGTCTCGCGCGTCATCCAGCGTTCGGGACCGATGCTGGGCGTCTATCCCGACATGCGGCGCGACATCGATGTCAGCGACCTGACGCCCTTGCTGTGGAAAGCGCCGGGCGATGCGTCGAAGGCGGCGGTCGAATGAGGCTGGGCCAGCTGACCGGCCGCGACGAACCCCAGACCGTGACCGGCTTCGCCATCGATCATCGCCGCGTCGCGCCAGGCAATGTCTTCGGCGCGTTCCAGGGCACGCAGGTGAATGGCGAGGACTTTATTCCCGCCGCCGTCGCTGCCGGCGCGATCGCCGTGGTGGCGCGTCCCGAAGCCGTGGTGACCGGCGCGGTCCACATCGCCGACGACACGCCGCGCGCTCGCTTCGCCCGCGTGGCGGCCGATTTTTACGCGCCGTTTCCCGAAACCGCTGTGGCGGTCACCGGCACCAACGGCAAGACCTCGACCGTCGAGATGACCCGCCAGCTGTGGCGGATGACCGGGCATCATGCCGCGTCGATCGGCACGCTGGGCGTCACGACGGCGCAGGACCAGCTGTCGACCGGGCTGACCACGCCCGACATCGTCACCTTCCTATCCAACGTCGCCGGGCTGGCGCGCGAGGGGGTGACGCACCTTGCCTTTGAGGCGTCGAGCCACGGTCTTTCGCAATATCGTACCGAAGGATTGCCGGTTCACGCCGCCGCCTTCACCAACCTCAGCCGCGACCATCTCGATTACCATGGCGACATGGCGGCCTATTTCACCGCCAAGATGCGGCTGTTTGCCGAAGTGCTCCAGCCCGACGGGACGTCGGTCGTCTGGGTCGACGATCCCTGGGCCGACCAGGTGATCGATCTGGCGCGGATGCGCGGCAACCGGCTGATGACGGTCGGCGAACATGGCGAGGCGATCCGCTTGGTCGCGCGCGAGCCCAGCCTGCTCGGCCAGGCGCTGACCATCGAATTTGATGGCGCCCAGCATCGCGTCAAACTGCCGCTGATCGGCCGCTACCAGGCCGCCAATGCGCTGATCGCGGCGGGGCTGGTCATCGCAACGGGGGGCGAGCCGACGGCGACCTTCGCCAATCTGGCGCGGCTGTCGCCCGTGCGCGGCCGGCTCGAGCGCGCGGTCATCACGCGTGCGGGTGCGCCCGTCTATGTCGACTATGCCCATACCCCCGATGCGATCGAGGCGGCCATCGCCGCGCTGAAACCGCATACGGAGGGGCGGCTGATCGTCGTGCTCGGCGCGGGCGGCGATCGCGATCCCGGCAAGCGCGAGCCGATGGGGCAGGTCGCCGCTGCGCACGCCGACCGGGTGATCGTCACCGACGACAATCCACGCAGCGAGGACCCGGCAGAGATCCGCCGCGCGATCCTGAAGGGCGCGCCCGACGCGACCGAAGTGCCCGACCGGCGCGAGGCGATCGCCCTCGCCGTGGCCGAAGCGGGGCCCAACGACATCGTGCTGCTGGCGGGCAAGGGGCACGAGCAGGGCCAGATCGTCAGGGACCTGGTGCTGCCGTTCGACGACGTCACCGTCGCGCGCGAGGTCGCGGCGTGATGGGGGTGAGAAGCTATTTGGCCTCAGCAACGCTCCGTTCGTTTCGAGCGAAGTCGAGAAACGGCCGCCGCGCGTGTGCATCACGTTTCTCGACTTCGCTCGAAACGAACGGTCGTCGTGCAAGCTCGTGTCGTCATGGTGGGGCTGTCGCATGACCCCGCTATGGACCTCCGCCGAGATCGCAGCCGCCACCGGCGGCACGGCCAATGCCGACTTTGTCGTTTCCGGCGTCACGTTCGATTCGCGTGAGGTCGGGCCGGGCGACCTGTTCGTCGCGCTCCGGGGTGCGACGACCGACGGGCACCGTTTCCTCGATCAGTCGCGCGCGCAGGGCGCGGCGGGCGCACTGGTCGGCGCGGACTGGGACGGGCCGCAGGTGCGCGTCGCCGACACCATGGCGGCGCTGGAGGCGTTGGCGCAGGCGTCGCGCGCGCGCATGGCGGGGCGCGTGATCGGCGTCACCGGATCGGTCGGCAAGACCGGCACGAAGGAGGCGCTGTTCGCCGCGCTCGATCGCAGCGCGCCGGGCGAGGTGCACCGGTCGGTCAAAAGCTACAACAACCATACCGGCGTGCCGCTCAGCCTTGCGCGCATGCCGCGCGCGATGCGCTTCGGCGTGTTCGAAATGGGCATGAACCACGCCGGCGAACTGTCGGCGCTGACCCGGATCGTTCGCCCGCACTGCGCGCTGATCACCGCAATCGCGCCCGCGCACATCGAATTCTTCAAGGACGAAAGCGGTATCGCCGACGCCAAGGCGGAGATTTTCGAGGGGCTGGAGCCGGGCGGCACCGCGATCGTCCCGTTCGACAGCGTGCATTATCCCCGGTTGCGCGCCGCCGCCGAGCGTCATGCCGGGCGGGTCGTCAGCTTCGGCAGCGGCGCGGGTGCCGACGTTCGCGCGCTCGAATCGATGCGCACCCGCTCGGGCGGCACCTATCTGAGCGCGCGCGTCGGTGCGCATGAGGTCAACCTGACGCTGGCACAGCCGGGCGGGCACTGGGTGTCGAACGCGCTGTGCGTGCTTGCCGCGGTCGATGCGGTCGGCGGCGATCTTGGGCTGGCGGCGCTGGCGCTGGGCGAGCTGGGCGGCCTTGCCGGACGGGGCGAGCGCACCCGCATCGACCTCGGCGCTGGTGATCCCGTGCTGCTGATCGACGAAAGCTACAACGCCAACCCGGCTTCGATGCGCGCGACGCTGGCGGTCCTGGGCGAAGAGGCGGCGGCGCGGCGCATCGTCGTCCTGGGGGACATGCGTGAACTGGGCGCGGACAGTCCCGGCTATCACGCCGCGCTGGCCGAGCCGATCGTCGCCGCCGGCGTCGATTTCGCGCTGCTCGTCGGGCCCGAGATGGCCGCGCTCGCATCCGCGCTTGAGGGGCGCGTCGATTTCGTCCATGTCGTCGATGCCGCCAGCGCGCGCGAACGGGCCGTCGCGCTCGTCCGACCCGGCGATGCGGTGCTCGTCAAGGGATCCAACGGAATCGGACTGGCGGCGGTGGTCACCGCGCTGAAGGCAAGGACGTAATGCTGTACTGGCTGGCCGAGATGCTGGGCTTTCCCGGCGTGCTCAACCTGATCCGCTATCTCAGCTTCCGCACCGGCGGCGCGGTGGCGACCGCGCTGCTGATCGGGCTGGTGATCGGTCCGCGCTTCATCGGCTGGCTGCGCGTGCGCCAGGGCAAGGGCCAGCCCATCCGCACCGACGGCCCGCAATCGCATCTGTCGAAGCGCGGCACCCCGACCATGGGCGGGCTGATGATCCTGACCGCGATGAGCCTGGCCATCCTGCTGTGGATGGACATGTCCAACCCCTATGTCTGGGCGTGCCTTTTCGTGACGTTGGGCTTTGGCGCGATCGGTTTCCTCGACGACTATGACAAGGTGCGCAAGGCGAGCACCGCGGGCGTCTCGGGCCGGGTCCGGCTGCTCGCGGAGTTCGCGATCGCGGGTCTTGCCGCCTTCATCATCACGCGGCTGAACGGCACCCAGCTTTACGTGCCCTTCTTTTCCAACGTCGCGATCGACCTGGGCTATTTCTACATCGTCTTCGCCGCCTTCACGATCGTGGCGTTCGGCAACGCGGTCAACCTGACCGACGGGCTCGACGGCCTGGCGACGATGCCGGTGATCATCGCCTGCGTGGCGTTCATGATCTTTGCCTATCTGGCGGGCAATGCGCGCTTTGCCGAATATCTCGGCATCCCGCACGTCCCCGGCGCGGGTGACCTGGCGATCTTCTGCGGCGCGATCGTCGGCGCGGGGCTTGCCTTCCTGTGGTTCAACGCGCCGCCGGCGGCGGTGTTCATGGGCGATACCGGCAGCTTGGCGCTCGGCGGCGCGATCGGCACGATCGCGGTCGTCGCGCACCATGAAATCGTGCTCGGCATCGTCGGCGGCTTGTTCGTGGTCGAGGCGCTGAGCGTCATCATCCAGGTCTTTTTCTACAAGCGCACCGGCAAGCGCGTGTTCAAGATGGCGCCGATCCACCATCATTTCGAGCAACTGGGCTGGAGCGAGCCGACGGTCGTGATCCGCTTCTGGATCATCGCGATCGTGCTGGCGCTGGCTGGCCTCAGCACGTTGAAGCTCAGGTGATCGTCGCGTCCACCTGGCGCGGCAAACGCTATGCGGTGCTGGGGCTGGCGCGCTCCGGCGCAGCGACGGTCGCCGCGCTGCTCGCGGCGGGTGCGGAGGTGCTGGCGTGGGATGCGGATGAGGGGCGGCGCGATGAGATCCTCCCCGAGCTTGCTCGGGGAGGGGGACCGCGCCCGCAGGGCGTGGTGGAGGGGTCTGGCCCCGAAATTGCCCCTCCACCATCGCTGCGTGATGGTCCCCCTCCCCGAGACAAGCTCGGGGAGGACCTGACGCTCGTCGATCCGCTGACGGTCGATCTGACCGGCTATGCGGCGGTTGTCGTCTCGCCGGGCGTGCCGCTCAATCGGCACCCGATCGCGGCCCATGCCGCGCAATTCGGCATCCCCATCATCGGCGACATCGAACTGTTCGCGCAGGCCCGTGCCGGGCTGCCGGCGCACCGGGTCGTCGGCATCACCGGCACCAACGGCAAATCGACCACGACTGCGCTCATCCACCACATCGTCGCGACGGCGGGCTGGCCGGCACGGATGGGCGGCAATATCGGCCTGCCGATCCTGGCGCAGGATGCGCTGCCCGAGGGCGGGGTGTATGTGCTCGAACTGTCGAGCTATCAGATCGACCTGACTCGCACCCTCGATTGCGACGTCGCGGTGCTGCTCAACATCACCCCCGATCATCTCGATCGTTACCGGGACTTCGACGCCTATGCCGCCGCCAAGGCGCGGCTGTTCGCGATGCAGTCGCCTGGCCACGCCGCGATCATCGGCATCGCCGACGCACCATCGGCGGCGATCGCGCGCCAGGTGGCACTGAGCGGGCGGGGCGAACAGCTGACGAAGATCGCGCCGGGCGTGTGCATGGACCAGTCACGCTGGCCGGCGCTGCAGGGGCCGCACAATGCCCAGAATGCGCTCGCCGCGATCAGCGCGTGCGAGGCGCTGGGCGTGCCGCAGGCGGCGATCACGCGCGGGCTTGAGACCTTCGGCGGTTTGCCCCACCGCATGGAACGGGTGAGTGAGGTCGGCGGCGTTCAGTTCGTCAATGACAGCAAGGCGACCAACCCCGATTCTGCCGCGCCAGCGCTTCAGGCCTATGACCGCATCCACTGGATCGTCGGCGGCCAGGCCAAGAGCGACGACCTGGAGGCGTGCCGGCCCGGTTTCGGCCATGTCGCGCGCGCCTACACGATCGGGGACGCGGCGGCACGCTTCGCCGAGCTGCTGGCGGGCGAAATGCCGGTCGAACGCTGCGACACGCTCGACCGCGCGGTCGCCGCCGCGGCCGCCAATGCCCGGCCGGGCGAGACGGTGCTGCTGTCGCCGGCCTGCGCATCGTTCGACCAGTTCCGCGATTATGAAGCCCGCGGTGACGCCTTCCGCACGCTGGTGGAGGGGCTGAAATGACCGACGCGGCGCGTGAGACCGGGCCGGGCGGACTGCGTGGCCGCGTCGCGCGCGAGCTGGGGCGCGGCACCCGGTCGCCGATCGGCATGTGGTTCTGGGAAATCGACCGGCTGCTCCTGTTGCTCATCCTGTTGATGATCGCGCTCGGGCTGGTCGCGGTTGCCGCCGGGTCGCCGGCTTCGGCCCATCGCTATTCGGATGCCGACACCAGTTTCCCGCCGATGTATTATCTGTGGCGGCAGTTCGGCTGGGCGGCGATCTCGCTGCCCGTCCTGATCGCGACGTCGATGCTGCCGGTACAGTTCGCCAAGCGCGCGGCGATCGTCGGCACGCTGGTGCTGCTGCTCTGTCTCGTTGCGGTCCCCTTCATCGGGCACGAGGTGAACGGCGCGCGGCGCTGGATCGGCGTCGGCATCTCGCAGTTTCAGCCGTCCGAATTCCTCAAGCCGTGTTTTGCGATCACGGTCGCGTGGATGCTGTCGCTGCGCGCGCACGACCCGCAGCTGCCCGTCATTCCCCTGACCGGCCTGCTGACCGCAGTCATCGCCGCGCTGCTGATGATGCAGCCCGACCTGGGCCAGACCGTCCTGTTCTGCTCGATCTGGCTCGCGCTCCTGATGATCGCGGGCATTTCCCCGCGCGCCGTCGCCGCGCTGGGCGCGGCCGGGCTGGCCGGGGTGGTCGCCGCCTATCTGTTCTACGGGAATGCGCGCGCGCGCATCGACGCGTTCCTGTTCCCCGATCAGGAAACGCTCGCCGCCGACACCTATCAATCCGACATGGCGCACGCGACGCTGACCGCGGGCGGGCTGACCGGCACGGGGCCGGGCGGCGGGCGCGTCAAGTTCCGCCTGCCGGAGGCGCATACCGACTACATCTTCTCGGTGATCGGCGAGGAGTTCGGACTGATCGCCTGCGCGGTCATCGCGCTCCTGTTCCTCGCGCTGATCGTGCGGGTGTTTGTCCGATTGCTGGACGAAACCGACGCCTTCCGCCTGATGGCGGCGGCTGGCCTGGCGGTGCAGTTCACCGTCCAGGGGATCATCAACATGGCGGTGAACACGGGGCTTGCGCCGTCCAAGGGCATGACCCTGCCGTTCATCAGCTATGGCGGATCGTCGATGATCGCGCTGTCGGCGGGCATGGGCTTGCTGCTCGCATTCACGCGCCGCAACCCGTATCTGTTGCGCTCCCCCTATTCGGTGGGCTGGAGCGGCAGATAGGATGACGACCAAGCGGCATTACATCATGGCGGCGGGCGGCACGGGCGGACACATGGTGCCCGCCGCCGCGCTCGCGGCCGAGCTGATCCGGCGCGGCCATCGCGTTTCGCTGGTCAGCGACGCGCGCGGCGTGCGCTTTCCCGGATTGTTCGACGGCATCGATACGCATGTCCTGCCCGCAGGAAGGCTGGGCGGCGGTCCGATCGGCTATGCGCGTGCGGCGTCGCAGATGCTGAAGGGCCGCGCCCAGGCGATCCGCCTCTATCGCGAGGTCGAACCCTCCGCCGTGGTCGGTTTCGGCGGCTACCCGGCCTTCCCGGCATTGCTCGCCGCGTTCAATCGCGGCATCCCGACCGTCATCCACGAACAGAACGCCGTGCTCGGCCGCGTCAATCGGCTGGTCGCCGGGCGTGTCGATGCGATCGCGACGTCCTATCCCGACACCGAGCGGCTGAAGCCCGCGCATCTCGACAAGGTGCGCCTGGTCGGCAATCCGGTGCGCGAAGCGGTGGCGGCGCTGCGGATGCGCCCCTTTCCGCACCTGGACGAGGAAGGGATTTTCCGCGTGCTGGTGACCGGCGGCAGCCAGGGCGCGTCGATCCTGAGCGAAGTCGTCGCCGATGGGCTGGCGATGCTGCCCATCCATTTCCGCCGCCGGATGCAGGTAACGCACCAGGTGCGGATCGAGGATATCGACAAGGTGCGCGCCAAATATGCCGAGCACGCGATCCCGGCCGAAGTCGCGACCTATCTGCCCGACCTGCCCGACCGGCTCGCCTGGGCACACATCGTCATTGCGCGCGCGGGTGCGTCGACGATCGCCGAGCTGACCGCGGCCGGGCGTCCGGCGATCCTGGTGCCGCTGCCGAGTGCCACCGACGATCACCAGACCGCGAATGCGCGCGAGATCACCGAAGCCGGCGGCGCGCGTACCATTCCGCAACGGCTGTTCACCGCGCGCGAGCTCGCCAAGCAGATGCAGCGCCTCGGCCTCGATCCCAAGGGGCTGGAGAATGCTGCGGCGCGCGCCCGCAGCGTCGGGCGGCCCGATGCGACCCGCGACCTCGCCGACCTGGTCGAGCGCGTCCATGCGCCGCTCGCCCCGATCGGGCCAGCGCCGTCGGCCAACCGCAGCCGGGAAGCCTACGCATGAGGGGAGTCGCGACCGACATCGGCACGATCCACTTCGTCGGCATCGGCGGCATCGGCATGTCGGGCATTGCCGAAGTGATGAAGAATCTCGGCTATCAGGTGCAGGGGTCGGACGTGGCCGAGGGCTATGTCGTCCAGGGGCTGCGCGACCGCGGCATCCCGGTGACGATCGGCCACCATGCCGACAATCTGGGCGACGCCGCGGTGGTCGTCACCTCGACCGCGATCCAGCGCGGCAATCCGGAAGTGGAGGCCGCGCTCAACCGCCGCATTCCGGTGGTGCGCCGCGCCGAGATGCTGGCGGAGCTGATGCGGCTCAAATCCACCGTCGCGGTCGCGGGCACGCACGGCAAGACGACGACGACCAGCATGATCGCCGCGCTGCTGGATGCGGGCGGGGTCGATCCGACCGTCATCAATGGCGGCATCATCAACAGCTATGGCAGCAACGCCCGACTTGGCGCGAGCGACTGGATGGTGGTCGAAGCGGACGAGAGCGACGGCAGCTTCCTGCGCCTCGATGGCACGATCGCGGTCGTGACCAACATCGATCCCGAGCATCTCGACCATTACGGCTCGTTCGAGGCGGTGAAGGACGCCTATGTCGAGTTTGTCGAGAACGTGCCCTTTTACGGCGCGGCGCTGCTGTGCCTCGACCATCCCGAGGTGCAGGCGATCATCCCCAAGGTGCGCGACCGCCGCATCGTCACCTATGGCTTCTCCGCGCAATCGGACGTGCGCGGCGTCAACGTCACACCTTATCCGGGCGGCAACCGGTTCGAAGCGATCATCCGCCACCGTGACGGCACCACCCGCTCGATCGAGGGCATCGACCTGCCGATGCCGGGCCGCCACAACGTCCAGAACGCGCTGGCGGCGGTCGGCGTCGCGCTGGAGCTGGGCGTCGACGATGCGACGATCCAGCGTGGCTTCGCCAATTTCGGTGGCGTCAAGCGGCGCTTCACCAAAGTGGGCGAAGTGGCGTTCGGCGCGGGTCAACCGCCGGCGCTGGTGGTCGACGATTACGGCCACCACCCGGTCGAGATCCGCGCGGTCCTGTCCGCGGCGCGCGAAAGCGCAGTCGCGCGCGTGATCGCGGTGTGCCAGCCGCACCGCTATTCGCGGCTCGGCAATCTGATGGAGGAGTTCGCGCAGGCGTTCAACGACGCCGACCGCGTGCTGGTGACGCCGGTCTATGCCGCCGGCGAAGCGCCGGTCGAGGGCGTCAGCGCCGAAGCGTTGGTCGAGGCGGTGCAGCGGCGCGGGCACCACGCGGTCGCGGCGGTCGCGGATGCCGATGCACTCGCGGCGGAGCTGGCGCGCGTGGTCGAGCCGGGTGACCTGATCGTCTGCCTGGGCGCGGGCGACATTACGAAGTGGGCGGCCGGGCTGGCCCATGCGATTGAGGCGGCGCGGGGATGACTATCCGCACCTCTTCCCCAGAAACCCCGTTCGTTTCGAGCGAAGTCGAGAAACGTGCGCCCGGACCGCGTTTCTCGACTTCGCTCGAAACGAACGGTGAGTCTTTACAAGCGGCAGAGGCTCCTTCCCCCCTTCCGCGAGCGGGAGGGTTCGGGGGAGGGCCTGATCCGGACGGACGAATTCCCACACCCCAACCCCCTCCCGCGGGCGGGAGTATATCCGCCGTGCGCGGCAAGCTGACCGCGCAGGCGCCGCTGGCACCCCTCGTCTGGTTCAAATCGGGCGGGGCGGCGCGGTGGTTGTATGAGCCCGCAGATGCCGATGACCTCGTGCGGTTCCTGGCTGATCTCGATCCGGCCATCCCGGTCCTGGCGCTTGGCCTCGGTTCCAACCTGATCATCCGTGATGGCGGCTGGCCGGGCGTCGTGATCCGGCTGGGCAAGCCGTTCGCCACCGTCGAGCGGCTGGATGCGACGACGCTGCGCTGCGGCGCCGGGGCGTCGGGCATCCTGGTGTCGTCCACCGCGCGCGACGCGGGGATTGCCGGACTTGAGTTCCTGCGCTCGATCCCCGGCACGGTCGGCGGCTTCGTGCGGATGAACGGTGGCGCCTATGGTCGCGAGACCGCCGACATCCTGGTCGAGTGCGACATCGTGCTGCGCTCCGGCGAGCGGCGCACGCTCGATCGCGCCGCGCTTGGCTACACTTATCGCCACAGCGAATTGCCCGATGGCGCGGTGGTGGTCGGGGCCACTTTTCGCGGCGAACTCGGCGATCCGGCGGCGATCCAGGCAGAGATGGACCGCATCGCCGCCGCGCGTGAGGCGTCGCAGCCACTGCGCAGCAAGACCGGCGGATCGACCTTCAAGAACCCTGACGGGCACAAGGCCTGGGCATTGGTCGATGCGGCGGGCTGTCGCGGCCTGACCATCGGCGGCGCGCAAGTGAGCGAGAAGCACACCAATTTCCTGATCAACAGCGGCACCGCCACCAGCGCCGACATCGAGGCGCTGGGCGAGGAAGTGCGCGCGCGGGTGAAAGCGCAGTCGGGCGTCGAGCTGGAATGGGAGATTCAGCGGGTGGGGGTGGCGAAGTGACCGCGTGGGCTCAGCTCTTCCCCGTACCGGGGAGGATCAAGTGACCGCTCCCCTTCATATCGCCGTCCTGATGGGCGGCTGGTCGGCGGAGCGTGAGGTGTCGCTGATGTCGGGCGCAGGCATTGCCGAGGCGCTGGAGCAGCTGGGCCATCGCGTCACCCGCATCGACATGGATCGCCACGTCGCGCTGCGCCTGAGCGAGGCAAGGCCCGATCTCGTCTTCAACGCGCTGCACGGCACGCCGGGCGAGGACGGATCGGTGCAGGGAATGCTCGACCTGATGGGGTTGCGCTACACCCATTCGGGCATGGTCACGTCGGTCATCGCGATCGACAAGGTGCTGACCAAGCAGGCGCTGGTGCCGTTCGGCATCCCGATGCCGGGTGGGCGCATCGTCAAGTCTGCTGAGCTTTACGAGCGCGACCCGCTGCCGCGGCCCTATGTGCTCAAACCCGTCAATGAAGGCTCATCGGTCGGCGTCGCGATCGTGACCGATGAAGGCAATTTCGGCAATCCGATCAGCCGCGACGCCGCCGGCCCGTGGCAGGAATTCGACGAACTGCTTGCCGAGCCGTTCATTCGCGGGCGCGAACTGACCACCGCGGTGCTGGGCGACGCGGCGCTGGGGGTGACCGAGCTCAAGCCCAAGAGCGGCTTCTACGATTATGACGCCAAATATACCGACGGGCTGACCGAGCACGTCTTTCCCGCCGAAATTCCCGACGAGATCACCGCGGCGTGCCGCGCGATCGCGATCGAGGCGCACAAGCGGCTCGGCTGTCGCGGCGCGTCGCGTTCCGATTTCCGCTGGGACGACCAGCGCGGCGTCGAGGGGCTGTTCCTGCTCGAGGTCAACACCCAGCCCGGCATGACGCCCTTGAGCCTGGTGCCCGAACAGGCGCGACATATGGGGATCAGTTATCCCGAACTGGTTCAGCGCATCGTCGACGCGGCGATGGCCGACCCCGAAATGGAGCCCGCATGACCCGCACCGCGACGCGCCGCGCGAGCCCCAAGCGCACCCAGCAGCTGAAGCGCAAGCCCCAGGCGAAGCGGCCGCGCCGTGCCGGCGTGCTCGACCACGCGGTCGCGGTGCTGCCCGGCGGCGAACACACCGCGCGCCGGCTGGCGGCGTGGTCGATCACCGGCGGCGTGTGCGCGCTGTTGCTGGCCGCGGCGAGCTGGGCCGGCATTCCCGGCGCGATCGGCGTGGCGATGGCCGAGGGGATCGGCGAGGCCGGATTCCGGGTCAAGGAAATCGACATCATCGGCTTGAAGCGGATGGACCGCAATTCGGTCTATGCGGCCGCGCTCGACCAGCAATCGCGCGCGATGCCGCTCGTCGATCTCAACCAGGTGCGCGACCGGCTGCTCGAATATGGCTGGATCGAGGAAGCGCGCGTGTCGCGCCGCCTGCCCGACCGTATCGTGATCGAGATCGTCGAGCGCAAGCCGGCGGCGGTGTGGCAGCATGACGGCCAGCTGATGCTGATCGACATGGCGGGCGTGCTGCTCGAACCGGTGCTGCCGTCGGCGATGCCCGAGCTGCCTCTGGTGATCGGCGAGGGTGCCAACGCCAAGGCCCCGGCCTATGAGGCACTGATCGACGCGACGCCGGCGCTCAAGCCGCTGGTCAAGGCCGCGACGTGGGTCGGGGACCGGCGCTGGAACCTGACCTTTGAAAGCGGCGAGGAACTGGTGCTGCCCGAAGGTGAGGAGTCTGCGCGCGCCGCGCTGATCAAGTTCGCGGAGATCGACGGGACGCAGGGGTTGCTCGGTCGCGGCTATCGCCGCTTCGACATGCGTGATCCAAAGAAGCTGGTCGTGCGCCTGTCGGGCGGCAATCTGGCGCAGACGATCGACGGGGAGGGGCTGTGACGGCGCGCCGCGTCGTCGGTCCGTGTAGACAAGGGGTGGAGTAAATGGCGAAGGCGCAACCGGACGGGCTGATCACCGCGCTCGATATCGGATCGTCCAAGATCTCGGCACTGATCGCGCAGAAGCTGGATGGCGGCGAGCTGCTGGTGCTCGGCACCGGCCAGCGCGAGAGCCGCGGCGTCAAGCGCGGCTATATCGCCGACATGCGCGCGACCGAGACTGCGGTGCGCGAGGCGGTCGAACAGGCCGAACGCATTGCCGGCACCAATATCGAACATGTCTGGGTCAGCTTTTCGGCGGGCAACCTGGTTTCCGACATCGTGCGGCTGGAAAGCGACCTGGGCGGGCACCGGGTCGAACAGGGCGATATCGACGCGCTGCTGAAGGCCGGGCGCAACGCGGTCGACCCCGGCCAGCGCATGGTGCTGCACGCGCATCCGATGCGCTACACGCTCGACGGGCTGACCGGTGTGCCCGATCCGCTGGGGCTGCACGCCGACCGGCTGGGGGTCGAGATCCACGTCGTCGCCACCGAGGGATCGCCGGTCCGCAACCTCGACCTGTGCGTGCGCTCGGCACATCTGAACGTGAAGTCGATCGTCGCGGCGCCCGTTGCCACTGGGCTTGCCTGTATCAGCCAAGAGGAGCGCGAACTCGGCGTGGCGCTCGTCGAAATCGGTGCCGGCATCACCAACGTCTCGGTCTTCTCGCACGGGGTGCTGACCGGGCTCGCCTCGATCCCGCTGGGTGCCGCCGATATCACGGACGACATCGCGTCCGCCTTTGGCACCAACCGCGCCCAGGCCGAGCGCCTGAAATGCTTCTACGGCTCAGCCAATGCCAGCCCGCGCGATAATCACGACATGCTCGACGTCGCGCCGATCGCGTCGGACGACGAAGCCGAAGGCACCCGGATCACGCGCGCGCAGCTGATCGCGGTGATCCGCCAGCGGCTCGACCGGCTGATGGTCGAAATCCGCAAGGAGCTAAAGCGGCTGGGGTTCGAGGATCCGGTCGGCCGCCAGATCGTGCTGACCGGCGGCGGCGCCGAACTGAAGGGCATTGCCGATTATGCGCAGCAGGCGCTCGGCAGCGCGGTCCGCGTCGGACGGCCGCGCGGATTGACCGCCCTGCCCGAAGCGCATGGCGGCCCCGGCTTCGCGACGTTAGCGGGTCTGGCGATGTTCGCGGCGGCCGACCCCATCGATCTGCGCGCGATCGAGCCGGCACAGCAGCTGGTGACGCGCCCGACCACCAAGGCATTGATCGGAAGGCTGATTACCGCGTTCCGAACAAATTATTAAACAAATGCGTCAGGGCCGCGCATTCGGGCTAGAGTCGCTGGTTTAGATGGTGCACAACGACGGTCGAGTTGGGATTTTCGCGCTCTGGGGAAGCCGCGGGGAGAATTGAAATGGGAATCGAGTTTCTGATGGACGATGTCGGTGAATTGACCCCGCGTATCTCGGTGATCGGGGTCGGCGGTGCCGGTGGCAACGCGATCGCCAACATGATCCGGTCGGACGTGCAGGGCGTCGATTTCCTGGTCGCCAACACCGATGCGCAGGCGCTGAAGCAGTCGGTCGCGCAGCAGCGCATCCAGCTGGGCGCGAAGATCACCCAGGGCCTGGGCGCAGGTTCGCGGCCCGAAATCGGGCGCGCGGCCGCCGAGGAGACGATCGAGCAGGTCCAGAAGGCGCTGGAGGGTAGCCATATGTGCTTCCTCGCCGCCGGCATGGGCGGCGGCACCGGCACGGGAGCGGCGCCGGTCATTGCCAAGGCCGCGCGCGACATGGGCATTCTGACCGTCGGTGTTGTGACCAAGCCCTTTGCCTTTGAGGGCAAGCGCCGCTCCAAGTCGGCCGAGGCCGGCATCGAAGAGCTTCAGAAGTACGTCGACACGCTGATCGTCATTCCCAACCAGAACCTGTTCCTGATCGCCAACGCCAACACGACCTTCAAGCAGGCGTTCGAGATGGCGGACGAAGTGCTGCAGCAGGGCGTGCGCGGCATCACCGACCTGATGGTCATGCCCGGCCTCATCAACCTCGACTTCGCCGACGTTCGTTCGGTGATGCAGGAAATGGGCAAGGCGATGATGGGCACCGGCGAGGCCGAGGGCGACAATCGCGCCATCGAAGCCGCGCAGAAGGCGATCGCCAACCCGCTGCTCGACGGCGTGTCGCTGAACGGTGCCAAGGGCGTGATCGTCTCGATCACCGGCGGCGAGGACATGCGCCTGCTCGAAGTCGACGAAGCCGCCAACCACATCCGCGAGCTGGTCGACGAGGATGCGAACATCATCTGGGGTTCGGCGTTCAATCCGGAGCTCGAGGGCAAGATCCGCGTCTCGGTGGTCGCCACCGGCATCGAGGCGGAGGCGCGCCAGCCGGTCGCGCCGGTCGTCGAGCCGACGCGCGTCTTCTCCTTCGCCACCCAGCGTCGCCCCGGGCTGGTTCCGATGACCGAGGAGGCGCCGGCGCCCGTCGCCCAGACGCCCGAAGTCGAGGACGAGCCGCTCGAACTGTCCGCGCCGGTCATGTCCAATGATGAGCCATCCGGCGACGAGCCGGAGGCCACCGTCGATGCGACGGCCGAGCCGATCCGGTTCGAGGATGATGCGGTCGCCGGGATGGACACTCCCGATGACGAGCTCGTGCTCGGTTCCGAGACCGAGGTCGATGACGGGACCCCGGCACCGCGCCCGATGTCGACCCGGCGCTGGCTGACCGATGGCGAGGAAGCGGCGGCGCCGCTCCCCTCCGCATCGGCGGAAGCGCCGCGCAAATCGGGCGGCACGCTGTTCGAGCGGATGGCGAATGCCGGCCGCAGTGCGGCGCGCAGCAGCGATGAGGGCAATGACTCGCTCGACATCCCGCGCTTCCTGCACCGCCAGAACAATCAATAGGCACCAGCGGATCGGCCGGCCGCATCCGTCGCGGTGACGGGGCGGCCGGTCGCCGGCCTCGTCCTGATCGGCGCATGGTCAGCGCGGGTTCAGGCGTGGGGCGGCAGTCCCGTTTCCTGCCCATGACCTTCCCCGTAGCGCCCCGGTTGTCGATCCTGTTGCTCGCCATGCTGGTCGCTGCGCCGGTATCGGTACCGGGCGCGCTTGCACAGCTTGCCCCGCGTGCGACGCCCAATGCCGATCGGCTGGCCGACCAGATGCGCGTGCTCGCCCGCAATCCCGACGATCTCGATGCGCTGGCGGAGGCCGGCGAATTGAGCGTGTTGCTCGGCGATCCGGCCGCGGCGCTCGGCTTCTTCAGCCGCGGCGATGCGATCGCACCGGGTAATGCGCGGCTGATCGCGGGACGCGCGGCGGCGCTGACCGCGCTCGAACGACCCGGTGAGGCGCTGCGGCTGTTCCAGGCGGCGGAGCGCGCGGGATACCCGTTGGCGCGCATGGCCGCGCAACGCGGGCTCGCCTATGACCTGTTGGGCTATCCCGCGCTGGCGCAGCGCGATTATCGCCTGGCATTGCGCGAGCGCGCCGATCCGGAGGTCACGCGCCGCCTGGCGCTGTCGCTGGGGATCAGCGGGGACGTGGCGGAATCCGCGCGCCTGCTCGATCCCCTGCTGCGCCAGAACGATCGCGCCGCATGGCGGGCGCGTGCGTTCGTGCTCGCCATCAACGGTGACGTTGCCCAGGCCGAGCGGATCGCCGCCGGGTTGCTGCCCGGTTTCGGCCCCAGCATGTCACCCTTCTTTGGCAGGCTGGCGTCGCTCGACGCGAGCGGGCGCGCGTTCGCGGTGCATTTCGGCGAGCTGACCGCGTCACCGGCACGGCTGGCCGATGCGGCGATGGCGCCGCCCATTCCCGGCATCGAGCCTGCCGATACACGACGCGCCGCGCGCGAAACCGGAACCGAAGTGGCGGAGGCGCGCAGCCGGCGGCCGCGCGCTGTCGATCCGCGCCGCACCCGGCGCGATGCGGGTGCCGTGCCCGAGGAGGCGGCGCCGGAGCTGCCCACCCGGCCGCGGGCATCCTCGGCGCTGACTGCCGCCGCGCCGTCGGCCAAGGGCTCGATTGCGGGGACGCTGCAGCGGCGTGGCAGCGCGACCGTCGCGCGTGCGCCCGTGCCTGCGCGGGTGGCCCCGCCCTTTACCGTGCGCGTCGGCACCCCTGCGCCGAATGAGGCGACTTCCGTGCCGGCTGCCGCGCCGGCGCAGGTCGCCGTGGCCCAGGTCGCCACGGATGTGCCGCCTGCACCCGCAGCTGTGCTTGCACCGGTCGAGATCGCATCGCGCCCGCTTGCGGCGGTTGCGGCACCGGTGCCGGCGGCGCGCGACGCCGCGCCACCGCCACCGCCACCGCCACCGCCTGCGACGGCTGCGGGTGCGGCGGCCATTTCGGCGGACAACCGCGCAATTCTGGGTGCGATCGTCCAGCGCCTGACCGACGGTGCGGCAACCGCGACGACGGTCGCTGATCCATCACCCGCAGCCCCAAAGGCATCGGGTCCCACGGCCGCGTCGCGTCCCGCCATCGCGCGACCCCGAACCCCGCCGGTCAAACCCGCGCCGGCAAAGCCGGATCCCGCCAAGCTGGAACCGGCGCGTCATTGGGTCCAGGTTGCGGGCGGCGCGAACAAGAGCGACCTGCCCAAGGTGTGGGAGAAGCTGGCGAAAACGGCGCCCGATCTGTTCAAGGGCAAGCAGGGCTGGACAACGCCGCTGCGCGCGACCAATCGGTTGCTGGCGGGGCCGTTCCGCACCGCGAGCGAGGCGCAGGCATTCGTGAACCAGTTGGGCAAATCCGGCCTGTCGGCCTTTGCGTGGCAAAGCGAGGCGGGGCAGAAGATCGAGCGCCTGCGCGCGCGATGAGCGTATGCGCGCCCTGGGCATCGGACCCGGCGCGCAGCAGAGGACGGCTCCACCCGGAACAAAAGGGGGGCGAGCGCGGACCGCGCGACGATTTCCAGCGCGATCGCGATCGGATCATCCATTCGATCAGCTTCCGCCGCCTGCGCCACAAGACCCAGGTGTTCATGGCGCCCGATGGCGATCATTTCCGCGTGCGGCTGACCCACAGCCTGGAAGTGGCGCAGATCGGGCGGACCATCGCCCGCGCGCTCGGCCTCAACGAGGACCTCACCGAAGCCCTTTGCCTCGCGCACGACATCGGCCACCCGCCGTTCGGCCATGCCGGAGAGGATGCACTGCGCGAGGCACTGGCCGCGCATGGCGGGTTCGATCACAACGGCCAGACGCTGCGCGCGCTGACGCATATCGACAGCCCCTATCCGCGCTGGCGCGGGCTCAACCTCAGCTGGGAGACGCTGGAGGGGCTGGCCAAGCACAACGGGCCGGTGGCCGATCCGCAATGGGCGCTGCGCGCAGCCGACGCCGCGTTTCCCCTTGATCTCGACCACTGGCCGTCGCTGGAGGCGCAGGTCGCCGCGATCGCTGACGACATCGCCTATGACAATCACGACATCGACGATGGCCTGCGCGCCGGGCTGCTGGGGTTCGACCAGATCCTGGCCGTCCCGGTCATCGCGCGCGGCTGGGACCGGGTCCGCGCGCAGTTCCGCGACTATCCGTCCGCGCTGCTCGTCGGCGAGCTGATCCGCAGCCAGATCGGTGCGATGGTCAACGACGTGATCGCCGAAACCAGGGCGCGCGTCGCCGCCGCGGGCGTGGCGGGCGTCGAGGATGTCCGCGCGGCGGGCGGCTGCCTCGCCGGATTTTCAGACGCGATGCGCCAGGACGAGCGCGAGCTCAAACGCTTCATGTACGCCAATCTCTATCATCATCCGGCCCAGCTCGACGCAGCAGCGGCGGCGCGGCGCATCATCGCCGGGCTGTTCGCGGCCTATGATGCCAACCCCGCACGCATGGCGCCGGGCTGGGCCGATCGGTTGCCGGCGGAGGAACCGCAGCGCAGCCGCCACATCGCCGATTTCATCAGCGGCATGACCGATCGCTACGCCGTCGCGCGCTATCGCGAACTGGTCGGCCCGGTCGATCTGCCCGACGGGTTCTGAGCCGCAAAGGTCCGCGACAAATCCGGCGCGGCGCTGACACAGTTTTGCGACAGCTGTGCCTTAGCTTGCCCCCGATCGGCAGCGAATGGAGAAACGGCACGTGACCGAGGCAGCAGTCGCACTCAACCGTTTCGGGCTGGGTGGCACCGCGGGACAGGCCGCGCCGGCGCGCCCGCGCGCGTGGCTGATCGAGCAATTCGCCCGTTATGCGCCGCGTCCCGCGCCGATCGCGGCGTTGCCCGCGACCACCGAAATCGCGACCGACATCGCCGATTATCTGGCCGAGCTGCGCGGGCTGCGCCGCGAGATGCGCGCGGGCGGCAGCGAAGCGGGTGCGCCGATGATGCCGGACCCCGCACGGCCCGGTGCGGCATTGGCCGAGCGCCCCAACGCGCTGCGAGCGATCCAGCAATTCGGCCAGCGCCAGCGCCGCGAGTTCTACGCAGGTGCCGCCACCGCGCGCATGACGGTCGCGGTTGAGAGCCAGACGCCCTTTGTCGAGCGGCTGGTGCATTTCTGGGCCAATCACTTTGCCGTGTCCGCCGACAAGCAGGTGGTGGTGGGGCTGGCCGGGCAGCTCGAATTCGACGCGATCCGTCCGCATGTGCTGGGCAAGTTCGCCGATATGCTGAACGCGGTTGAGCGGCATCCGGCGATGCTGCTTTATCTCGACCAGGCCCAGTCGATCGGGCCGGACAGCCCGCTGGGCAGCCGGATCCGCGCGCGGGCCAATCGTCCGGTCGGGCTGAACGAGAATCTGGCGCGCGAAATCCTCGAGCTGCATACGCTCGGCGTCGATGGCGGCTATGACCAGCGGGACGTGACCGAGTTCGCCCGCGCTTTGACCGGCTGGACGGTGGCAGGGCTGGCGCGCGGCGCGGCGGCGGCGCGCTTCCTCCGCCAAGCGGGTCCGCCGGGAAGTTTTCAGTACGTTGACACCATCCATCAGCCGGGCGACCGCACCATCCTGGGCCGGCGCTATGCGGCGGGGGGAGAGGGTCAGGCGGCAGCCGTGCTGCGCGACCTTGCCACCCATCCGCGCACCGCACGTCATATCGCCACCAAGCTCGCCCGCCACTTTTGCGCCGACGATCCGCCGCCCGCTCTGGTCGCGCGGCTGGAACGGGCATTCCTGGAGTCGGGCGGCGACCTGCCGAGCGTCTACCGCGCGCTCGTCGAAGCACCCGAGCCCTGGGTACCAAGCGCGACGAAGTTCCGCACGCCATGGGACTGGTCGGTGGCCGCCGCGCGCGCGATCGGCGGGCACCCGCCAATCCGCTCGCCACCGCCAACCTGCTGAACCAGCTTGGCCAGCCGATCTGGCGACCGGGCTCGCCGGCCGGGTTCGACGATGTCGCGGCGAGCTGGGCGGGGCCGGACGCGCTGATGCGTCGGGTGGAGGCCGCGCAGGCGTTCGCCGCCCGGATGCGCGGCGAGGGCGATGCCCGCGCGCTCGCGGCCGCGCTGTTTCCCGGCAGCCTGAGCGCGTCGACCGGAAGCGCCATCGCGCGCGCCGAAAGCCCCGCCCAGGCGATCGCGTTGCTGCTGGTTTCGCCCGAGTTCCTGAGGAGATAGCGTGATGATCGATCGTCGTTCCATGATGCTGGCCGGGGGCATGGCCGCCGGCGCGGTGATCGTTGCGCCGCGCATGGCGCTCGCCGCCGCGGCGACCGACCGCCGCTTCGTCTTCATCATCCAGCGCGGGGCGGCGGATGGCCTGCACATCGCCGCACCGGTCGGCGATCCGGCCTTCGCCAGCGCACGCGGCGTGCTGGCCGAGGATTTTGCGAGCGCGCCGAAGCTGGACGGCATGTTCCGGCTGCATCCGGCGCTGTCCGGCCTGCACGCGCTCTATACGGGCGGCGAGGCACTGGTCGCGCACGCGGTCGCCTCGCCGTATCGCGATCGGTCGCATTTCGATGGCCAGAACATCCTCGAAACCGGCGGCACCGCTGCCTATGCGCGCAAGGACGGCTGGATGAACCGGCTCCTGACGCTCTTACCCGACGGCCAGCGCCAGGCGATCGCGATTGCCGCGACCGTGCCGATGGCGCTGCGCGGACCGGCGGAAGTCGCGAGCTATGCGCCGTCGCAATTGCCCGATGCGTCGGATGATCTGCTGGCGCGCGTCGCGATGCTCTATGCCAATGACGCGCAGCTGCACGGCCTGTGGGAACAGGCGACCGCCACGCGGGCGATCACCGGCGACATGGCCGCGGACAATGGCCGCAACGCTGCCGCGACCGGCGCGCTGGCCGCCAAGCTGCTCGCCGCCGACAATGGCGCGCGGATCGCGATGATCGAAACCGGCGGCTGGGACACGCATGCCCAGCAGCGCGGGCGGATGGCGGCGCAGCTGCGCGGGCTGGACGCCATGATCGGCGCATTGAAAGACGGGCTGGGGGCGCATTGGGCGAACACGCTGGTCCTCGTCGCGACCGAGTTCGGCCGCACTGTTGCGCTCAACGGCACCCAGGGCACCGACCATGGCACCGCGTCGGCTGCCTTGCTGGCCGGCGGTGCGGTGAAAGGTGGCCGCGTCATCACCGATTGGCCGGGGCTTGGCGCGCCCGCACTGCTCGACGGGCGCGACCTGCGCCCGACACTGGCGCTCGACGCGCTGATTGCCGGGGCGGTGAGCGCGCATTTTGCGATCGACCCCGCCCGCTCGCTGGCGACGATGTTCCCGGATTCGCGCGGTGTCCGGCCGGTAGAGGGTCTGATCCGCGCCTGACGCAGCTATTGTTGTTGCGGCGCAACGCAAGTTGCTTTGACGCTCGTCGGGCCGTCCGATAGGTGCGGTGCCACCATGGCCCAGGTTCCGACTCTCGACCCCGCCGCGCCGGCGGTCCGCCGCACGGGCCTGGTCCAGGCCATCTCGGCCTATCTGCTGTGGGGCTTTCTGCCGCTTTATTTCCTGCTTCTCAAGGCAGTGGGACCGGGCGAGATCGTCGCGCATCGCATCCTGTTTTCGGTCGTCGCGCTGCTGATGGTCGTCGCAATTGCCCGGCGCTGGCGGCAGCTGCGCGCCGCGATCGTCAATCCGCGCGTGATGGGCCTGCTCACGCTCAGCGCCGCCTTCATCTCGATCAACTGGCTGACCTATATCTGGTCGGTCCAGAACGGGCACGTGCTGGCCAGCAGCCTGGGCTATTATCTCAATCCGCTGGTCAATGTCGTGCTGGGCATGATCGCGTTCGGCGAGCGGCTGAACCGCGCGCAGACGATTGCGGTCGTGCTGGCGACGGCCGGCGTCGCCATCCTGGCGGCCGGTGCCGGCACCGCACTGTGGATCAGCCTGACGCTCGCACTGGCGTTCGGCTTCTACGGCATGGTGCGCAAGATTGCGCCGGTCGATGCGCTGGAAGGCCTGTTGGTGGAAACGCTGATCCTGGCGCCGATCGCGCTCGGCTATCTGATCTGGCTGGCCCAGTCGGGTGCGCTGGCGATCGGGCGGGACGCGGGTGAAAGCGCACTGATGATCGGATCGGGCATCGTCACGGCGGTGCCGCTGCTGCTGTTCGCCGCCGCGACCAAGCGGCTGCCCTATTCGACGGTCGGGCTGCTGCAGTATATCGGCCCGACGATCCAGTTCGTGCTGGCCGTCACCTTGCTGGGCGAAACGCTGACCGCCGACTATATCCTGTGCTTCGCGCTGATCTGGACCGGGCTGTTCGTCTATGCCGGCAGCGGGGTCATGGGGTCGCTGCGCCTGCGACGCGAGCGCGCGGCCGCCGCGCGCGCCTGAACCCCGCTCCGACCGCGAACGGGCTTCAACCCGGCGCGCCGATCCGGTAAGCGGACCCACTTCCCGAACATGGAACCACCGATGACGCTCTATACCCGCTTTGCCGCGCATCTTGACGCGGCGCTCGACGCCCTGGTTGCCGCCGGTCAGCTGCCCGCCGGGCTCGACCGCCGCAACGTGACGGTCGAGCCGCCGCGCGACGCCACGCATGGCGATCTCGCGACCAATGCCGCGATGGTGCTGGCGAAGCCCGCCGGCACCAATCCGCGTGCGCTGGCCGAGCTGATCGTCGCGCGGCTGGCGGTGCTGGACGAAGTCGCGAGCGTGTCGATCGCCGGCCCCGGCTTCATCAACCTGACGCTGACCGACGATACCTGGCGGGGCGAACTGGCCGCGATCCACGCGGCGGGCGGCGACTATGGCCGCTCGACGATGGGTGCGGGCACGACGGTCAACATCGAATATGTCTCCGCCAACCCGACCGGCCCGATGCACATGGGGCATTGCCGGGGGGCGGTGGTCGGCGACGCGCTCGCCAGCCTGCTCGAATTTGCCGGGCACAGGGTGATCCGGGAATATTATGTCAACGATGCGGGCGGTCAGGTCGACGTGCTCGCCCGCTCGGCGCATCTGCGCTACCGCGAGGCGCTGGGCGAGGATATCGGCACCATTCCCGAGGGGCTGTACCCCGGCGACTATCTGAAGCCGGTCGGCGCGCATCTGGCGGCCGAGCATGGCACCGCCTTTGTCGACCGGCCCGAGCGCGAATGGCTGGCGCTGTTCCGCAAGGAAGCGGTCGCGGCGATGCTGGAGATGATCCGTGCCGACCTGGCGCTGCTCGGTATCCATCACGACCTGTTCGCGTCGGAAGCCGAGGTGCAGGCGGCCGGCAAGCCCGAAGCGGCGGAAGCATGGTTGCGCGAACGCGACCTCGTCTATGACGGTGTCCTGGAAGCCCCCAAGGGCGAGACGCCCGAGGACTGGGAGCCGGTCGAGCTGCCGCTGTTCCGGTCGACCCGGTTCGGCGACGATCAGGACCGGCCGATCCGCAAGTCGAACGGGCAGTGGACCTATTTCGGTGCCGACCTCGCCTATCATTTCCAGAAGAGCCAGTCGGCGGATCAGTTGATCGACATCTGGGGTGCGGACCATGCCGGCACGGTCAAGCGTATCCAGGCCGCCGTCGCCGCGCTGACCGAGGGCAAGACGCGCTTCGACGTCAAGCTGGTGCAGATGGTCCGGCTGCTGCGCGGCGGCGAGCCGGTCAAGATGTCGAAGCGCGCCGGCAATTTCGTCACGCTGGCCGATGTCGTGAACGAGGTCGGCAAGGACGTGGTGCGCTTCACGATGCTGACCCGCAAGTCGGACGCCCAGATGGACTTCGACTTCGCCAAGGTGGTCGAGGCGTCGAAGGACAATCCGGTCTTCTACGTCCAGTACGCGCACGCCCGCGTCCATTCGCTGCACCGGCGTGCGGCGGAGGCGGGGATCGCGTGCGGTGACGCCGACCTGTCCCGGCTTGATACGGACGAGCTCGGGCTGGTGAAGCGCGCCGCGCAGTTCCCGCGCGTGGTGGAAGGCGCGGCGCTGGCCCGCGAGCCCCACCGGATCGCCTTCTATCTCTACGATCTGGCGGCCGAGTTCCATGCGCTGTGGAACCGCGGCAACGACGATCCCGATCGGCGCTTTCTGATCCAAAATGACGCAGTGATGACGTGCGCGCGGCTTTTCCTGGCCGACGCGATCGGGCAAGTCATCAAGAACGGCCTTGCCATCATGGGGGTGAAGGCGGTCGAGGAGATGAGTGGATGACCGACCAGACGATCGAGGAGGCCGAGGACAGACTGCCCTGGCTCGAATCGGTCGAGGAAGGTGAGCCGCCGCGCGCGCCCGTCTGGCGGCTGGCGCTGATCATCGTCGCGATCGCCGCGTTGGTCGCCGCGATCGTCTATGCCGGCATGGCGCTGCAGCGCCAGCGCACCACCGACGGCGGCGGCGCGCTGATCCAGGCGGAAAAGGGCGATTACAAGGTCAAGCCCGACGATCCGGGCGGCATGAAGGTCGACGGCGACGGCGACACGGTGTTCGCAACCAGCGCGGGCGATGCCGCCAATGGGTCGGTCAATCTGGGCGCGGTCCCCGAAGCCCCGGTCGCGGGTCGCCCCGCGCCCAAGGCAGGCCCGACCCCCGGTGCCACCCCGACGGCGCGTGTCGTGACTGAGGTGCCGCGGACCGCCGGAAGCCTGTCCCCCAAGTCGTTGCCGGCGCCGGCGCTGCGCAGCGTGCCGATGTCGGGCGGCGGGTCGGTCGTCCAGCTCGGCTCCTTCCCCAGCGAGGCGACCGCCAACGCGGCGTGGCAATCCCTGTCGGCGCGCTTCGGCTATCTCGCGCCGCTCGGCAAGTCGGTGCAGCAGGCCGAGGTGAAGGGGCGCACCGTCTATCGCCTGCGCGTCAACGCAGGCAGCGCCACGCAGGCGGGCGAGATCTGCGCCAAGCTCAAGGTTGCTGGCGAACCCTGCTTCATTCCGGGCTGAGCAATCCCGACCGCCCCGTCACGCGATGCGTGATCCCAGTGTCAGACCGGTCGGTCGTCACAGGCGGTGTGCGGGTCAGGAGCGTCGCGCATGGATGCCGGATCAAGTCCGGCATGACGGGCGGCGGGAATAATGCGCTGCGTCCTTGGTCACCTAGAGCATGATGACGTTAGATTGACGCGCGCTCCAACGACTTTCCCGTCACCCCCGACTTGATCCAGGGTCCGGACGCGCCGGCGCATGGCGGAGTGCTGTGCTGCGGGCGGATCGGTGCCCGTGGAGCCTGGACGGCAAAACCTTACCCGCCGACCTCGTCATCGCCGCGATAGCGGATCTGCAGATAGCGTTCGCGCGTCGCGAGCTGGTCGAGCTGGCCTTCGGCGAGCTGTGCGGTCATCTGGGCGATCTCGGTATCGATCAGCCTGAGCCCCTCGACCAGCTGATCATTGGGGGTGCGGCCGTGGCGTTCGACGGTGCGCAGCGGCTGCGGAACCTGGGCATAGCCCTTGATCAGCTCGGGCAGCTGCTCGCCGACCAGCTTGCGCACCTCCGCTGCCGCCGGGGTGGCCTCGTCGAGCGTGACAAGCTGGGGGGCCAGCGTTTCCAACTTCAGCCCGATCTGATCGATCAGCGGCACCGCAGGGGCGGGCAGGGCGAGCCGCTGGGTCTCCAGCCATTGCTCGGTCTGCAGCGGCAGTGCCTTCAACGGCACCTGCGCCAGCTTCTCGGGCGAGGGCGGGACGACGACCGGGAAGATCGCGAAGAACAAAGTCACGGCGATCAGCAGCGCCATCACCGCCAGCGCACCGCCCAGCCCGAGCGGCACGAACCAGCCGACCGCGACGGCCGCGATCAGGATCGCGATATCGGCCGCCGCGATCCGGCCCAGCCGGCGCAGGATCTCGCCCTCGCGGCGTCGCCGCGCGCGGCCGCGGGCGTCGCGATACCGGCCGCGGGTACGGTCGAGATACTCGCTCGATCGGGCAATCTGGCGGTCGACGTCGGTCATGTCGGGGTTCATCTCCGGATCAAACCGCCTCGAGCTTGAAGGTTTCGCCGCCGCTGCCCGAATTCTGCGCCGCGCCCTCGGCGCGGGCGATATAGCCCTTCGACTTTTCGACTTCGTTCGACAGCGTGTTGACCGTGGTCTTCATGCTGTCGAGCGCCTTCAGCTTGAAGGTGTCGATCGCGTCCATCGTGTCATAGATGTTCTGGAACGCGCGCTGCAGCGTTTCGACCGGCAGGGTCGATGCGGCGGCTTGTTCATGGATCGTCGCGGTCTGGCTTTTCAGCAGCTTGCCGGTCGAATCGATGATGTTGGCGGTGGTGGTGTTGAGCTGGGTGATCTGTTCGAGCACCAGCTTCTGGTTGGTCATCGCCTGTGCGACCGTGACGGCGGTGCGCAGGGCCGCGACCGTCGTCGTGCTGGCGCGGTCGACGCCCTTGACCAGTTCGACATTGTTCTTCTTGACCAGATCGAGCGCCAGATAGCCCTGCACCGTCACCGCCATCTGGGTCAGCAGGTCCTGGGTCCGCTGGCGGACATAGAAGAGCGCCGTTTCGCGGACCGCCTTGGCCTTGGCTGGATCGCTGTGATCCAGTTCGTTGGCGCGATCCTCCAGCTTCTGGTCCATCGTCTTGGAGATGTGGATCATCTGCTCGAGGCGACCCATTGCCGCCCACAGATTCTGCCGCTCGACGTCGATCGCGGCATTGTCCATCAGCAGCTCGTCCTTGCCCGACTGGAGCGATTTCAGGATCGAGGCGATGTGCGTCTGGGCGGATTTGTAGCTGTCGAAATAATTGCGCAGCTTGTTGCCGAACGGGATGATGCCGAACAATCGCTGCGGCGCGGTCAGGTCGCCCTTGCGGCCGGGGTCCAGGTCTTCGATCGTCCGGCGCAGCTCGGCGAGGTCGGATCCGACGCCGGTTTCCTGGTCCATGGCGCGGACCGGGCGGTCGAGGAAGCGGTTGGACTGGCCGGCGGCGTCGCGGATTTCCTTTTGCCCCATCGCCGCGATCGCATCGACGCGCTTGCCGAATTCGGGCGAGTTGACGTCCTGGGCCAGCAGGTCGTCGATGAAGCTGTCCACGCGGGTTTCCAGCTCGGACTTCTTGGCTTCGTCGACCGGCACCAGCCCCGCGGCCTTTTCCGGCGCGACCGTGGGCACCGGGGCGGGCGGGGTCAGCGTCAATGTCGCTTCCTCGGTCGCGGTCTGCGTGGCCATTCGTCCCTCCAAAACCCTGTGTCGCGTGGACATTGACCGGGATTTGGTGGCGCTTCAAGTGTATTGCAAGACTAATACGCCATGACGTGCGACCGCTCCCCTTTCGCTGTCGCACAAAATCCGCTAAGCGCGCGCACGCACCACCTCCGCACATCGGGAACTGAAATGAATCTCCGCAACGTGGCGATCATCGCCCACGTCGATCATGGCAAGACCACGCTCGTCGACCAGCTTTTCCGCCAGTCCGGCACCTTCCGCGACAATCAGCGGGTCGAGGAGCGGGCGATGGACTCGAACGACCTCGAAAAGGAACGCGGGATCACGATCCTGGCCAAGTGCACCTCGGTCGATTGGCAGGGCACGCGGATCAACATCGTCGACACCCCCGGCCACGCCGATTTCGGCGGCGAGGTGGAACGCATCCTGAGCATGGTCGACGGCGTCATCCTGCTGGTCGATTCATCCGAAGGCGCGATGCCGCAGACCAAGTTCGTGACCGGCAAGGCGCTGGCGCTGGGGCTCAGGCCCATCGTCGTCGTGAACAAGGTCGACCGTCCCGACGAGCGGATCCAGGAAGTGCTGGACGAAGTGTTCGACCTGTTCGTCAGCCTGGAGGCAAGCGACGAGCAGCTCGATTTCCCGGTGCTCTACGCGTCGGGCCGCAACGGCTATGCCAACGAGGACCCGAGCCTGCGCGAGGGCACGCTGGCGCCGCTGTTCAACAAGATCGTCGATCACGTCCCGCCGCCGTCGGCCGACCCCGACGGCCCGTTCAAGTTCCTGGTGACGTTGCTCGACCGCGACAATTTCCTCGGCCGCATCCTGACCGGCCTCGTCTTTTCGGGCTCGATCAAGACCAACATGCCGATCCACGCGCTCGATGCCGACGGCAACGTGGTCGAGACCGGCCGCGCGTCGAAGCTGATGACCTTTCGCGGGCTGGAGCGCGTGCCGACCGACGAGGCGCAGGCCGGCGACATCATCAGCCTGGCCGGGCTGACCACCGCGACGGTCGCCAACACCATCTGTGACCCCAGCGTCACCGAACCGCTGCAGGCGCAGCCGATCGATCCGCCGACGCTGTCGATGCGCTTCGCGGTCAACGATTCGCCGATGGCGGGGCGCGAGGGCACCAAGGTCACCTCGCGCATGATCCGCGACCGCCTGTTTCGCGAGGCCGAATCCAACGTGGCGATCAAGGTGACCGAGTCGGCCGACCGCGACAGCTTCGAAGTCGCCGGGCGCGGCGAGCTCCAGCTCGGCGTGCTGATCGAGACGATGCGCCGCGAAGGCTTCGAGCTCGGCATCAGCCGCCCGCGCGTGCTGTTCGGCACCGACGAGGCCGGCAACCGGACCGAACCCTATGAAACCGTCGTCATCGACGTGGACGAGGAATATTCGGGCACGGTCGTCGAGAAGATGAACCTGCGCAAGGCCGAGATGACCGACATGCGCCCGTCGGGCGGCGGCAAGATCCGCATCACCTTCTCCGCGCCCAGCCGCGGCCTGATCGGCTATCATGGCGAGTTCCTGTCCGACACGCGCGGCACCGGCATCATGAACCGGCTGTTCGAGAAATACGGGCCGCACAAGGGCAATATCGAAGGCCGCAAGAACGGCGTGCTCATCTCCAACGGCGCGGGCGAGGCCCAGGCCTATGCGCTAGGGCCCCTGGAAGAGCGCGGCATCCTGTTCGTCGGGCATGGCGAGGCGCTGTACGAGGGCATGATCATCGGCGAGAACGCCAAGACGGATGACCTGGAGGTCAACCCGATGAAGGCGAAGCAGCTGACCAACTTCCGCGCGAGCGGCGGCAAGGACGATGCGATCCGGCTGACCCCGCCCAAGAAGATGACGCTCGAACAGGCGATCGCCTATATCGACGACGACGAGCTGGTCGAAGTGACGCCCAAGTCGATCCGGCTGCGCAAGCTCCACCTCGATCCGCACGAGCGCAAGCGCGCCAGCCGCGCCAAGGCGGCCTGACGGCGCTCAGGCGAAGGCGCGGGCGAGCGCCGCGTTCAGGGTCACGATCAGCTGATCGACATCGCGCTGCGCGTCGAGCGTCGCCCTGTCGAGCAGCAGGCGGAGCGTGCCGGCGCGCCTGAGGAAGACGGCGGGCAATGCGGCGTCGATCGCCGGCCAGTCGCGACGAAAGCCGTCGCGGTGATAGAAGCGGGCGGGACAGGGCAGGGTGCGCAGATACGCGCGCCAGGCCGGGCGCATCGTGAACGCGCCATAGGTCACCGCGCATAGCGAGCAGGGATAGGTGCTGGGCGACACGATCTTGTGGATCATGTCGCCCAGCGCCGCGATTACGCCGTCGGGCGCGTTGTAGACAAAGACCAGTTCGACCGCCTCGACGCGGCTCGGACCCCTGGGCACAGGGGCGTCACCGGTCATCGGCATCGGCGCGATCAGCGCACCCCGATGATATCGGGGATGCCATCGGGATCGTTGGTGACCCGGCCGCCGTTGCGCACCGAGCCGATCAGGAGCAGCCCGGACAGATGCGGTGCCGCCATCGACGTGCCCGAAAGCGTGGCGTAACCGCCGTTCAGATATGTCGATGGGATCGACACCCCCGGCTCCGCCACGTCGATCGGCGGATTGCCGAAATTGGAGAAGGTCGCGAACCGGCCGTTGCGGTCGAACGCCGATACGGTGAAGACGTTGGGCCCATTGGCGCGGGCGGGGCTGGTCGTCGCCGCGTTGACCGCCGAGTTGCCCGCCGCGAGGACGAAGCGCACGCCCGTCGACGCCGCGTTGATGACCGCGGCGTCGAGCGCACTCGACGCGCCGCCGCCCAGGCTCATATTGGCGATGTCGCCGGGCCGGCCATTGGCAGCCACATAGTCGATGCCGGCGATGATGCCGGAATTGGACCCCCGGCCGCTGCTGTCGAGGACACGCACCGCCACCACCCGGGTGCAGGGCGCGACACCCACCACGCCAATGCCGTTGTTGCATGCCGCGATCGTGCCCGCGACATGGGTACCGTGGCCGTTCCCGTCATTGGGCGACGGATCGCCGACGAAGCTGGCGCTGCGCGTCACGTCGACGTTCAGGTCGGGGTGATCGAGGTCGATGCCGGAATCGAGCACCCATGCGGTTGCGCCCGAGGTGATCGCGCCGCCGCCGACGCGCGTGATGCCCCACGGCACGGTCTGGGTGGCTTGGATGGTGCTGCCGCCGGGCTGCGCCGTTGCCTGGGCCTCGTCCTCCGGGATGGTGACGACGCGGTCCTGCTCGCAATAGGCGATCGTGCGGTCGAACGCCTTCATCCGCTCCACCGCCTGGGCGGGCAGGTTCACCGTGAAGCCCTGCATCGCGGAGAAATAGACATGTTTCAGCTTGCCGCCCTGCGCCTTCACGGCGCGGCTCGCTTCCTTCGCGACATTCGACTTGGCCACCGACTTGTCGAAGACGCAGATATACTGGTCTTCGATCGGTTCGCCGCGTTTCGCCAGCGCAGGCGTGGCGAGCATGGTGCATCCGATAATCGACGCAACGAGGAGTGTTTGACCTTGCATGTGACGCGACCCCATTTTTTGTTGGACCCGGACGAATGCTCCGCCTGTTCATGACGCGCGTCAAGCTGGGCTTGGTGTAAATTGCTGTTTATACAACACTTTTGGATGTATCACTGGTGTCGAGCGCCATGATCAGCGCCCATTGCGCGGGCGTGACGGGGGACACCGAAAGCCGCGACTGGCGCAGCATCGCCATGTCGGCCAACCCCGCCGCCGCCTTCATCCGTGCCAGCGTGACTGGCGGGGTGACCGGGCGGATCGGGCGCACCATCACCGCGACCCAATCCGCGTCGGCGGGGTCCGGATGCGGCCCGCCGCTCACCTCCATGATGCCGACCACCGCCTTGTCCCCGCCGGAGTGGTAGAAGAACGCCTGGTCTCCCGGCTGCATCGCGCGCAGGTGCAGCCGCGCGGCATTGTTGCGCACCCCGTCCCAGCGGGTTTCGCCGTCACGGACCAGGTCGTCCCAGCCATAGGTGTCGGGTTCGGACTTCATCAGCCAATAGGCCATTGGCGCGCGCTCCTTTCGTCGTTTCTGAACAACGGGTTCGGCCAGGGTTCAGCTTTGCCCGATGATACTGCCGGCAATGGGTGGCCGATGCCATCCCTGGCCATGAGGAGGTGGAGATGAACGCGCTTTTGACCAAGCTCGGCCTCGGCACCGCATTGGCGGCGACGACGCTTGCCGTCGCGGCGCCGGCGGAGGCCCGGCGCTATTATCGCGACCGTGACGATGCCGCCGCCGCGGCGGCGATTGCAGGGATCGCCGGTATCGCCATCGGCGCGGCGATCGCGAGCGACCGCGACCGCTATTATGACGACGATTATTACTATTACGATCGCCCGGGCCCCCGCTTTTATGGCCCGCGCTATGTCTATCCGCGCCGCGGTTACTGGGGTCCGCCGCGCCGCTACTATGACGATTGCAGGGTTCGACGCGTCTATGATCCCTATCTCGGCCGGCGCGTGCGTGTGCGCTATTGCTGACAACTGACCGTGGCGTTGCCGACGCGCGCGCCACGGTCGCAATATCGTGCCGGGCGCGTTATGGGATGACGCATGAGCAGCCCGCCAGATTCGCCGCCACGTGCCGGGCTCGACCCGTCCGATCCCTATGCCCGCACGGCGCAAACCTTTCCGGTGCTCGACGACGCCATGGCGGAGCGGGTCGCGTCATTCGGCACGATCGAGACGGTCGAGGACGGGACCTTCATTTTCGAGCGCGGCCAGCGCAGCGTCGATTTCTTCCTGATCCTGTCGGGCGAGATCGAGATCATCGATCATAGCGGCGAGACGGACAGCATCGTCCACAGTCATCGCGCCAACCAGTTCACCGGCGAGCTCGACCTGTTCAACGACCGCAAGATCCTGGTCAGCGGGCGCGCAATCGGCGACACGCGCGTGGTCCGCATCAAGCGGCCCGATTTCCGGCGCATGATCGCGGCCGAGCCCGACATCGGCGAGATCATCATGCGGGCCTTCATCCTGCGCCGCGTCGCGCTGATGAAGCATGCCCAAGGCGGCGTGACGCTGGTCGGCCCGGCGCACCTCTCGAACATGGTGCGGCTGGAGACGTTCCTGACCCGCAACGGCTATCCGCATCGGACCATCGACACCGAAAGCGACGCCGATGCGGCCGGCTTCCTCGCCTGCTTCAACTTGACCGAGGCGGACCTGCCGGTGGTGATCGCCGAGGGGGCGCCGCTGCGCAACCCGACCAACGCCGCGCTCGCCGATGCGCTGGGCCTGACAGTGCAGATCGATTGCAACCGGGTCCACCATCTTGCCGTCATCGGCGCGGGCCCCTCCGGATTGGCGGCGGCCGTCTATGCGGCGTCCGAGGGGTTGGAGACGGTGGTGGTCGAGGCAGTCGCGCCGGGCGGCCAGGCAGGCACCAGCAGCAAGATCGAGAATTATCTCGGCTTTCCCACCGGAATCTCCGGCCAGGCATTGGCGGGGCGCGCCCAGGTACAGGCCCAGAAATTCGGTGCCCAACTCGCTATCTCGCGCGCCGTCGCCGAACTCGACTGCAGCGAACGTCCGTTCCGCCTGCGGCTGGAGGACGGCCAGCAACTTTGCGCCGAAGCCATCGTGGTTGCGACCGGCGCGCGCTATCGCAAGCTCGACCTGCCCGACTATGCGCGGTTCGAGGGCAACGGCATTCATTATGCCGCAACCGCGATGGAGGCGTCGCTATGCGCCGACACGCATGTCGTCGTGGTCGGCGGCGGCAACTCGGCTGGGCAGGCCGCGATCTTCCTGTCGCGGACCGTCGCGCACGTCCACATCATGGTGCGCGGGGAGGGGCTGGCGTCGACGATGTCCCGCTACCTGATCGAGCGGATCGAGGCAGCCGACAAGATCACGCTTCATCCGTTCACCGAAATCAGCGAACTCCACGGCGATGCCCAGCTGCGCGAGGTGACCTGGACCGACCGGCGCAGCGGCGCGACGCATCGGCAGGCGGTCGGCGCGCTGTTCGTGATGATCGGTGCCGAGCCCAACACCCACTGGCTCGACGGGTGCCTCGAACTCGATGAAAAGGGCTTCGTGCTGACCGATCGCAATTCGCGGCTGTTCGAAACGTCGCGCCCGGGCATTTTCGCGGTCGGCGACGTGCGATCGGGATCGATCAAGCGGGTCGCTTCGGGCGTGGGCGAGGGGTCGGTCGTGGTGTCCGCCATTCACAAATATCTGGCGGAAATCGGCGCGGTCGAGTAACGGCGCTCGCCATGAGCGATACACCCCCCGACCGCCTGTCGATCAATCCGCGCAGCCCGTATTTCGACGGCGACCTGCTGCAACGCGGCATAGGCATCCGCTTCAAAGGTACCGAGCGCAAGGATGTCGAGGAATATTCGATTTCCGAAGGCTGGATCCGCGTCGCCGTCGGCAAGAAGGTCGACCGGCACGGCCACCCGCTGACGATCAAGCTGAGCGGCCCGGTCGAGGCATGGTTCCAGGACAGCGGCGTCGGTGCCGATGCGGCGGACGCGGACGCGGGCGAGGCGTGACGCACGCGACGCGGTCACGGCGGCTGCGTCCATGCTTTCTTAGGCAGCCCCGGCTATGTTCGGCGTCATGACCGACGTCCCGTGCATGAAGCCGGTCGAGCCGCTCGCGCTGAACCACAGCTGGCCGCTGTTCGATCGCACCCGGCGGTTCGACCTCGGATCGGTTCAGCTCGAACCCGTGCTGCGCTGGCCGCTCGATCCGAATGCCGCGCAGAGCCAGGCGCTCGCCGAGCATGGCGTCGGGCTGTGGGAATGCGATCTGTCGAGCGGGCGTCTCGCATGGTCGGGTGCCGTGCACGACCTGTTCGGCGTACCGCGCCACGTGGCGCCCAGCCGTCCGCACGCGCTGTCGGTCTATGCCGACGAATCACGCGCGGCGATGGAGCGCCTGCGCGACTATGCGATCAAGCATCGCCGCGGTTTTACGATCGATGTCGAGCTCCGCCCCGGCGGGACGACACGCTGGATGCGTCTGATCGCCGCGCCGGTCTGTGCCGACGATGGCACCCCGCTCAGCCTTCACGGGATCAAGTTCGCGCTCTAGCCGCGGCCCGCTCGATCCAGCCGACCGCGAAGGCGGTGATGTCGGCTGCATCCACCAAGATCGCCGTTGCGCTGCCGACCCGCCCCGTGCTTCCGGAACCGGTGGCGAGATAGTCGGCGACGATCTCGTCGAAATATCTGTCGGACAGGCCCTCGACGATCGCCTCGCTGTCCTCGAAATAGGTGCACCACCGCCATGATGTGCCGCCATCCGGGTTGCGAAACGGGATTTCGACCCGGAAGGTGCGCTTGTCGGGAATGTCGGCAAGATGTTCGGCGTGGTGCAGAAGGGTCAGCGATTGGCCCGGTGCGCCGATCAACAATGCGCGCCCCTGCGCCTCGACCAGCCGGGCGAGCGGCGACCCGGGGCCATAGCCATAGTCGAGCGGTTGCCCATCGGTGAGCCACGCAGCGCGCGCGCCGATCGCGGCCATGCTGCAATTCGGATTGCCGCTTCGCCTCGCGCCCGGAGTCGTCCGGACGAATTCGGCGAAGGCGCCATTTTCGCGCATCGACCGCGACGTGAGCGGATCGAAGGGGGGCACATGATCCCGCCATTGCGCGGGTACGCTGCCGTCCTCGGCCGTCAGGCTCTCCTGATAGTCTCCGTTCCAGTCGGTGGCGACCAGCAGCGTGCCGCCATCGCCGATCGTGTCGCGGATCGCGCCGATCAGCGTGTCCGGCCCGCCCAGGATCGGCCCGACGGCGCGCAGCCCGACATGCACCTCGACCGTGTCGCTCGCACCCAGCCCGAGCGCGGCCAGGTCACGGGCCAGCGCGGTGCGCGTCCACAGCTCAGTCATCCGCGATGTGCCGCGGTTGCCGCCGCGATCCCGGATCGTGGCGCATCCGAAACGCCCCGGTCAGCCATATGATCGGCGGGTCGCATCCAGCGGTCCGCGATCAGTGGACGAAGCGCGCCACGACGTCGCGATAGGAGCGGCTGACCTTCACCTGCGCGCCCGAATCGAGCACCAGGAAACATTCGCCGTTGGTGTGCGGCTTGACCTGCTTGACCAGGTCGAGATTGACGATCGTCGACCGGTGCACGCGCTGGAAACGACGGGGATCGAGGCGCTTTTCCAGGTCCTTCATCGTTTCGCGCAGGATCAGCGTGTTGTCGGCGGTATAGATGCACATGTAATCGCCCGCCGCGTCGATGCGTTCGATCGTGTCGACGTCGACGCGGAAAATCTGGCCGCGGTCCTTGATGTTGATCAGCCGCTCGAACCGGCTGGACGTCACCGGATCGGTGCCCGCATCGGCAAATTCCTCGGCGGCTTCGGGCGCGACCTCGGCCAGCACTTCCTTGAGCTTCTCGACCTCGGCCTGGCCGCGCTTTTCCGACAGGCGCTGGCGCACGCGGTCCAGCGTGTCGGCAAGCCGCGCCTCCTCGACCGGCTTGAGCAGATAGTCGACCGCCTGCGCCTCGAACGCGCGGATGGCATGGTCGGAATAGGCGGTCACGAAGACGAACAGCGGCGGTTCGACCTCCATCAGCCCCTGGACGACCGAAAAGCCGTCGAACCCCGGCATCTGGATGTCGAGGAACACCAGATCGGGCTTGTGGGTCTTGATCGCGCGGATCGCCTCGCGACCGTTGACGCATTTGTCGATGATCTCGA
The DNA here is from genome assembly GCF_001555965.1 of Sphingomonas sp. CCH21-G11. Lineage (GTDB taxonomy): Bacteria > Pseudomonadota > Alphaproteobacteria > Sphingomonadales > Sphingomonadaceae > Sphingomonas. The sequence continues at coordinate 53,382 of NZ_LSHX01000024.1, read as the reverse complement.
CGTCCTCATGCTCCTGCAGCCGGAGCTCCAGTCCCTGGATCGCCAGGGGTTCGTCGTCGACTAGGATGGTACGGATGGTCATGCTGCCTCGCGGTTGGGTTCTTCAACCTGGAACGGTATCTCGATTTCAACGCGGAACCCGCCGCCCGGGTTCGATCGTGCTTCGAAACGGTGATCGGGACCGAACGCCTGTGCCAACCGCTCCCTCGTATTGGCCAGACCCACGCCCGTGGACAGGCTTGGCCGACGCGCGCGTTCGTTCAAGCCCGGACCGGTGTCGGACACGATGATCTGCACCCTGTCTCCGTTCAACCGTGCGGCGACCGCGATATCCGCACCCTCCTCCAGCGGCGTCACGGCATATTTGATCGCGTTCTCGACCAGCGGTTGCAGCAGCAGCGACGGCAGGCGCGCCTTCACGGTGCGCGCGTCGATGTCGAAGCTCGTGCGCAGCCGCTCGTCGAAGCGCATCTTCTCGATATCGAGATAGAGTTTCAGCGTCTCGACTTCCTGTGCCAGCGTCACCTGTGCGGTCGGTTCGTTGGCGAGCGTGTAGCGCAGGAACGAGGACAGCCGGCTGAGCATCGCATTGGCGCGCTCGGTCTGCTTGAGCAGCACCAGCGTCGAGATCGAGTTGAGCGTGTTGAAGAGAAAATGGGGGTTGAGCTGATAGCGCAGCATCGCCAGCTGCGCGGTCGACGCCTGGCTTTCCAGCAGCTGCATCTGGTCGATCTGCCGTTCGACGATCAGGTAGAAGTTGATCCCGAAATACAGCGCCGACCACCCCGCCAGCACGGTGAAGGTGAGGAACAGCACGCCGAGGAAGAAGCGCAGCGTGATCTCCGGCGTGCCGGTGCGGATGAACGAGAAGATGAAGGCGTCGATGAACGCATAGAGGACGGTCGCCGCCGCCAGCGTCGCGATCGTCAGCGCGATGCTCTGGAACCGCGGCAGCTTGCGCGAATAGCCGTAGAGCACCGACATGAGCAGCGTCAGGCAATAGCCGACGATCGCCTCGATGATCGCCGCCACCGCCGGCTCGATCGACGGGTTGTTGCCGAGCAGCGAAACCGCGCGCAGGATGAGGTAGCCGCTCCAGCCCGCCGCCTGCAGGATCCAGAAGGCGCGGGATTTGTCCTCGAAAAACGGCCGGGAGAGCAGGGCGGAGGTCATGGGCGGGCGTGCGGTCTTTCGGGTCGGCGCAGTGCCCTCTCACATATCCCGGCTTAACGATTGCGGCAAACCGGCATAGGCTGGCGTCACGACACGATGATGGAAAGGACGAGCCGGATGACCGATCATCCCCATGCCGATCAGGCGCGCGCGCAGTTTCGGGCCATGACCGAGGGGACGGCTGAGGACTGGGCGATCATTGCCGGGCATTTCCGCGACTTTGCCGACGGGCTCGCCGACCGCGTGCTCGCGCATCTCCGGCTGCTCGACGGCGACTATGGCGGCTTTCCGGTCGACCGGCTGACTCATTCGCTGCAGACCGCGACCCGTGCGCATCGCGACGGGCGGGGCGAGGATTACGTCGTGATGGCGCTGCTCCACGACATCGGCGACACGCTCGGCAGCTACAACCATCCCGAAATCGCCGCCGCGATCCTCAAGCCCTTCGTGTCGGAGGAGTTGCACTGGATTGCGCAGAACCATGGCGCGTTCCAGGGCTATTATTATTTCCACCACCTCGGCATGGACCGCGACCTGCGCGAGCGGTTCCGCGGCAGCGCGCATTACGACGCCTGTGCCGAGTTCTGCCATCTCTACGACCAGGCCGCGTTCGATCCCGACTATGCGAGCGAGCCGCTCGCGTTCTTCGAGCCGATGGTGCGCCGCGTCTTCGCGCGCCCGATCAACAGCATGTACGCGAAGGTGAGCGCCCCGGCGGCCGCCTGAGCCCCACGCCCGCTCACCAAAGGACACGGCACCAGCGAAAACCGCCGCCCCATTGCTGGGGCGGCGGCTGTCGTTTCGTTCGGCCTTGCGGCGCGTCAGAAGCGGAAACGCGCGCCCAGACGGATCTGATACAGCGACGGACGCGTCACCAGCTGGACGTTCGGCTGCTCGACGCGCGAGTAGCGATACTGGGTGCAGTTGCCGCCGCTGAGCGCCGCGCACTCGACGGTGACCGCAGCCGCGGTCTGCGGGAACGCCACCTGGCGCAGCGAGCCCCAGTCCGAGTCGATCAGGTTGAGGACGTTTTCGATGTCCGCATAGACCTCGATCCGGCTCTTTCCGATGAAGGTCGGAATTTCCTGACCGACGTGCAGGTCGACCTTGAAGAAGTCGGGCGACTGCTCGCTGTTCTTGCGCACCACCGCGCCGCGCTTCAGGCCGAACTGGTCGACCAGATTGTTGAACGCGGTCTCGGTCGCCGCCGAGTCGAATACGACGCGGGGATCGTTGAGCTGGGGCACGTAAAGCAGGACGCGCGAACCGTTGCCGACGGTTCCGAACACCGGCAGACGCCCGGTGCCGCGATCGATCATGGTCAGGCTGTACGGCCGACCCGAGCGATATTCGCCGAACAGGCTGACGCGCGTCTTGTAGTCGCCGAAGAAGGCGTGGTTGTAATCGATCGAGAATTTGTACTGGTCCTTGATCTGATAGATCGAGGTGCCTTCCGCCGGGATGTTCGGGTCCACGAACGCGTTGTTGCTGTAGAGCGAACCCGCCGTCGCCGAGGTGATCGCATTGACGTCGGTGACGTCGGAGCGGGTGTAGCTCGCATCGACAGTCAGGCCGAAATCCCAGGCCTTGCTGACCCGCGCGACGCCGATAAACGAGCGTCCGCCGGTCGAATTGGTCATCACCAGGTCCTGGTTGGTCGTCGCGATGCCGTTCAGCGGGCCATAGCGGGTGCGGCCGTCCGGAAGCGTGCCGATCGGCACCGAGCGCCGGTCCGTCCACTGATAGGCATTGACGATATTGCCGTAGAGGAAGTCGGCGCCGAACAGCCAGCCGTCACCGAGCGGGCCGAGATCGGCTTCATAGCTGGCCGACAGGGTCGCGCGCAGCTGCGATGCCAGTTCCAGGTCCGGATCGATCGCATTGACCGGTGCCAGCGCGAGCGACGCCGTGTTGTTGACCAGGAAGTTGGTCAGCGACGCCGGGTAGCTGGTGCCGGTCACGCCATCCAGCGCGCCGCAGGTGCCGGAAGCCGCGCAATTGGCGCGCGTGATGTCGACCAGGTTGGTCAGCTGGCCCGTGTTGGAAAAGCTGTTCGACAGGAACACGTCGGGCGTGCCGCCGCCGAAGATGCCCGCGCCGCCGCGAATGATCAGGCGATCGGTCGCCTGCCAGTTGAAGCCGATACGCGGCTGGAGCACGCCGCGACCGGTGAACGTGAAGCTGTTGGGAAAGCCGAGGCGGCCGGTGAAGTTGGTGTTCAGCTGCGGGCGCTCGGGATTGTTGAACAGGTCGTAGCGCGCACCATAGGTCAGCTGGAAATCGGTCGTGATCTGCCAGTCGTCCTGGAACCCGATCGTGTACGACTGGGTCGAGAAGCGCGCGGCGGCGTCGTCCGAATCGAGGCTCGGCACCGCACCGGCAAGGCGAAGGCGATCGGCACGGCGCGCCTGGAACGACGCGATCGAGTCGAAATAGATGTCGCCCAGCGAGCGCTGCAGGAACAGGTTGAAGGTCGAGATGTCGGTATAGCCGAACAGCGCGCGGATGGTGTGATCGCCCAGCGTCGCGCGGGCGGTGAAATCGAGCGACAGGTTTTCCTGGCGCAGCGAGTTGGCGTGGCGGCTGATGTCCGGACCGAAGAACAGACGCGAGCCGTTGCAAACTGTCGCCGAGCCGACCGACGTCGGATCGAGGCAGACTTCGAACTGGCCGATGTCGCGGCCGCCGAACGGATCCTGGTTACGGTTATAGTCGCGATAGCTGGCGCGGAACTCGGTCGAGAAATTGTCCGACCAGGTCGAATTGAGCTGGAAGACGCCCGAATTGACCTCTTCGCGCAGCTCATAGCCGTTCGACTGCAGGCCCAGCGCCTGGGGGGCGGTCAGGACGACGTTCTGCTGGAGCTGCTGCGTGCCGACGTTGCGGATATAGGTCAGCGACGCGCGGTGATCATTGCTGATGTTCCAGTCGAGCTTGCCGGCGAACTTCTCGTCGCTCTCGACCGCGTTCTGGATCAGGCCCTGGGTGTCGTAATTGTAGACCGACTGCGCGATCGATGAGACCTGATCGACATTGGCGAGCGTGATGCCCGGAACCTGGTTCGCGAACCCCGGGCCGACGCCGTCGTCGAACGGATCCTTCTCATCCAGCCGCTCATAGGCGAACATGAAGAACAGCTTGTCCTTGATGATCGGACCGCTGATCAGGCCGCCATATTGCTTCGAATCAAACTCCAACGCGATGTCGCGGCCGCGGCTGCGCGAGCCGGTCAGGCTCTGGTCGGTGTAGGTGAAGAAACCCGAGCCCGAAAATTCGTTGGTGCCTGAACGCAGGATGACGTTGATCGCGCCGCCCTGGAAGTCGCCTTCGGAAATGTCGTACGGCGCGACCTTGACCGACAGCTGCTCGATCGCGTCGAACGGCACCGGGCCGCGGCTGGTGGGCAGACCGCCATTGTTCAGGCCGAAGTCGTCGGAAAACTGCACGCCGTCGACCGAGAAGCGGTTGAGGCGGCCGTTCTGGCCGGCGATTTCGATGGTCCGCGAGTTGGACAGGTCGATGGTCGCGAACGGATCGCGACGAACGATGTCGCGAATGTCGCGGTTGACGGTCGCGATGCCGTCAATGTCCTCACGGTTCAGCGTCGTGAGCGGGCCGTTGCTCTGCACGCGCGCGATCCGCGAGCCGGTGATGACGATGTCCGCGGTCGCGAGCTCGACGTTCACGCGCGACACCTGGCCCGCGGTCAGGAACACGTCGGACACTTCGCCCGTCTGGCCCTCGGCCGTCCGCGCGGTGATGGTGAAGGGACCGCCGACGCGAAGGCCGGAGGCATTGAAGTTGCCGCCTTCGTCGGTCGTCGCGGTGCTGGTCGTGTTCGAGGGCAGGTGCGTGATCGTCACCTCCGCATTGGCCGCGGGCGCGCCTTCGATCACGACCTGGCCGCGGATCGATGACGTGGTATCCTGGGCATAGGCCGCTACGGGAACGACCAGGGCAGCCGCAGCTGCGCCGAAAAGCAGATGATGTCGCATCGAAAACCCCTTGGTTTTTGAAAGAACCGGCTCAACCGGCCGGTTTTGATTCCGTTAACGCGGCCCCTGCGCGCGGAATGTGTCAGATGAGTTACAGCTTTGACGAGTCCGCAATGTCGGTCATGCTGCGTTGCAAAATAGCATCACCGCCCGCGGACGGTATCGTGCCGGGCGTCAGGCGCGTGCCGCCGCGACAATCGCGGCCCAGGCGGCTTCGTCGATCACCTGAACCCCGAATTCGGCGGCTTTTTTGAGCTTCGATCCCGCGCCGGGACCGGCGACGACCAGGTCGGTCTTTGCCGACACCGATCCGCTGACCCGCGCGCCCAGCGCTTCGGCCTGGGCCTTGGCCTCGTCGCGACTCAGCGTCTCGAGGGTGCCGGTGAAGACGACGGTCTTGCCGGTTACCTCCGACTGCGCGACCACGTGGACGAACGCGTTCGGCTGGACCTGGGTCAGCAGGTCGTCCCACACCGCGACATTGTGCGGCTCGGCGAAGAAGTCGCTCAGCGCCTGCGCGACGCTGGGGCCGATGCCATCGATCGCCTCGATCTCGCCGCGGCGATCGGAGTCGCGGGCGACGGCAGCGACCGCCTCGACCGTCCCGAAGGCTTTCAGCAGGTCGCGCGCAGTGACCTGGCCGACATGGCGGATACCCAGCCCGAACAGGAAGCGCACCGGATCGGGCCTGCGCTTCGCCTCGATCGCGGCGAGCAGATTGTCGACCGACGTCTCCGCCCAGCGTTCGCGGCCCAGCAGCACGTCGCGCCGTGCGTGCAGGCGGAAGATGTCGGCAGGCGAATGGACCAGGCCGTCGCGGAAGAAGGTCTCGATAGTGACCCCGCCCATCCCCTCGATGTCCATCGCGGCGCGGCTGACGAAATGGCGCAGGCGTTCGACGCGCTGGGCGGGACAGATGAGCCCGCCGGTGCAGCGGATGTCGACTTCGCCCGCCTCGGCGACCGCGTCCGACCCGCATTCGGGGCAGGCGGCGGGGAAGGTCCATGCCGCCCGCGCGACCTCGCGCGTCAGGTTCTCGACGATCTGGGGAATGACGTCGCCCGCGCGCTGCACGACGACGCGGTCGCCGGGGCGCACGCCCAGCCGGGCAATCTCGTCGGCATTGTGCAGCGTCGCGTTGGTCACGACGACGCCGCCGACCGTCACCGGTTCCAGCCGCGCGACCGGGGTCAGCTTGCCGGTGCGGCCGACCTGGATGTCGATCGCGCGCAGCGTCGTTTCGGCGCGCTCGGCCGGGAATTTGTGCGCCAGCGCCCAGCGCGGCGCGCGTCCGACGAAGCCAAGCCGCGCCTGCCAGTCGAGCCGGTCGACCTTGTACACCACACCGTCGATGTCGAAGGGCAGGTCGGCGCGCGCGCGCTCGATCGCGCGATAGACCGCAAGCGCGCCGTCGATGTCGTCGGTGACGGCGAAGGCGTCGGCGACCCCGAAGCCAAAGCCGCGCAATGCGGCGACCACCTCGCCCTGGGTTTCGCCCGGCACCCGGCTCGCCTCGCCCCAGCCATGCGCCAGGAAGCGCAACGGCCGCGATGCGGTGACGCCGGCGTCCTTCTGGCGCAGCGATCCGGCGGCGGCATTGCGGGGATTGGCGAACTGGCGTGCCGGCTTGCCGGTCGCCTCTGCCGCCGCAGCCAGTTGCCGGTTCAGCGCGGCAAAGGCGGCCTTCTCCATATAGACTTCGCCGCGCACCTCGAACACGTCCGGGGCGCCGGCCAGCGTCGCGGGAATATCCGCAATCGTGCGGACATTGGCGGTCACGTCCTCACCCACCTGGCCATCGCCGCGTGTCAGCGCACGCACCAGCGCGCCGCGCTCATAGCGCAGCGCGCAGGACAGGCCGTCGATCTTGGGCTCGGCGGTCAGCCGCACCGGGGCGTCGTCGGGCAGCGCCAGAAACCGGCGGACGCGCGCGACGAAATCGGCGACATCCTCGTCCGAAAAGCCGTTGTCGAGGCTGAGCATCGGGCGGCTGTGCGCGACCTTGGCGAGATGCTCGGCGGGGGCCGCACCGACGCTCAGCGACGGCGAATCGCTGCGCACCAGATGCGGAAACGCCGCCTCGATCGCGGCATTGCGGCGGACCAGCGCATCGAACGCCGCATCGCTGATCTCGGGTGCGTCGTCGCCGTGATAGCGCGCGTTGTGATAGGCGATCTGCTCGGCCAGCCGCGCCAGCTCGGCTTCAGCCTCGATATCGGTGGCGGGCAGGGGCTCGGGCGGGCTCACGACGCGTGCGGTACGAAGCGCGGCGGCCTCGATCAAGCCCCTGTGCGTCGCCGCAGGCTCAGCCCGTGCGGCGCCCGCGCGGCGGATTGGTCTGGGCGTTGAGGCGACGCATGTCGAAGGGCGTGGCGAAGGCGACGCCGGCCTGTCCCTCGTCCGCCCAGCGGATTTCGCCGGCCATGGTCGCGTCGGTCATCACCTCCAGGCTGACCGGCGTGCCGACCGCTTCCTTGGCGAGCTCGACGCCGTCGACCATCGCACCCGATGTCGACAGGTTGCGGATGCGGACATCGCCGACATGACCGCCGATTTCCATCCGCGCCCAGCGCAGCATCCGCATCCGCGGTGCCCGGCTGATCCGGAATCCTTCCGCGACAGCGACGCCCCCATTTTCCCGCAGCTGTTGCGCCACCTCGTCACGGCGCAGCGGCAGGCCATAGACATGGCCCTGGATCTGGCCGCACCCCAGCGCCCGGATCACGTCGATCTCGTCGCGCACCTCGACGCCTTCCGCGGTCGTTTCCATCCCCAGCGTCTCGGCCAGCGCCACGATCGCCTTGATGATCGCCGGGTTGCGGTTTCCCGCCATCGCCGATCCTCGCACGAACGACTTGTCGATCTTGATCTTGTCGAAGGGCGCATGGCGCAGATAGCCGAGCGAGGAATAGCCCGTCCCGAAATCGTCGAGCGACAGCCGGACCCCCAGCGCCTTCAGCCGGCGGAACATGGTGTCGGACGTGTCGCTGTCGGTCAGGAAGACGCTTTCGGTGATCTCGAGCTCGAGCCGGCCGGGCGCGATCCCCGATGCCGCCAGCGCACTGGTGACGGTGGCCGGAAACGCCGCGTCGACGAACTGGATCGGCGATACGTTGACCGCGACGCGAACCTCGCCGGGCCAGGTCGCGGCCTCGCGCGTGGCCGTGCGCAGCACCCATTCGCCGATCGCTTCGATCAGCCCCGATTCCTCGGCGACGGGAATGAAGTCGACGGGCGAGATGTCGCCGCGTGTCGGGTGTCGCCAGCGCAGCAGGGCCTCATAGCCGATGATGCGGTGGTCGCTGGTCGCGACGATCGCCTGATAGACCAGATAGAGCTGGTTCTCGACCAACGCGACGCGCAGGTCGTCCTCCATCTGTCGCCGCGACCGCGCGTCGGACAGCATTTCCTCGCGATAGAAATGGTGCATCCCGCGCCCGTCCGCCTTCGCGGCATAAAGCGCCAGGTCGGCGCTGCGGGTCAGCGTTTCGGAATCCTCGCCGTCATTGGGGGCGACCGCGATCCCGATCGAACAGCCGATGCTGATCGACGAGCCCGAGATGAAATAGGGTTGCGACAGCGACGCGATGATCGTGCGGGCCAGGTCGGCCAGCGCCTCGCGATTGCCCTCGTCGGGCAGCAGGACCTGGAACTCGTCGCCGCCGAGCCGGCCGACCAGCCCCATTTCGCCGACGGCGCGCGTCACCCGCTGCGCGACCTGCACCAGCAGCGCGTCGCCCGTCTGGTGGCCCAGCGTGTCGTTCACCGCCTTGAAGCGATCGAGATCGAGCAGCAGCAGCGATGTCGCGCGATAGGACCGGATCGACTGCGCCAGCGTCTGGTCGATCGCCAGGCGCATGCGCTGGCGATTGGCGAGGCCGGTCAGCGCATCGTACAGCGCGAGCCGCTTGATCTCCTCCTCCGCGTGCAGGCGCTGGGTCAGGTCGCTGCCGCTGCCGACAAAGCCCTCGAACTTGCCGAACGCGTCGAAGCAGGGGCGGCCCGACATCGACCAGCGCCGGTCGCTGCTGGCGATCGGCCGCACCGAATAATCGGTGAACACGGTGCGCGACGTCATGTGAAACGCCAGCGTCCGTTCGGTCGCGGGATCGTCGCCGTCCATCTGGAACAGGCTGACGAGCGTCGCGCCGATCACCGGCTCGCCGGTCGCCGCCTCGATCGTCCGGCGGACGGTATCGCTCAGATAGGTCAGCTTGCCCTGGCGGTCGGTCTGCCAGAACCAGCCGAGGCCATGTGCCTCGAACCCCGTCACCAGCTGGAGTGCGATGTTCGCGCGGTCGGCCGCGCTGACGACCATGCCGCCCGCGCGCAATTCGTCCTCCGTTCGACCGCGAAAACGCTTCAGGATACTCACCTGTCCCCGCTAGCGGCGCGGCGATTGCGAAATGGCTTGCAGGCGTGGTTAATCGGCTGGCGATCGGTCAAGGCGGGGGTTGGAGGATGGCGGCGGGGCGATTAGGGCTGCGGCATCGCACTGCCCTTCGTTCCTAATGCCGGGACCCGCCGCATGACTGTGACCATCCGCGAATCCGACCTCATCGAAAGCGTCGCCGACGCGCTGCAATTCATCAGTTACTACCACCCGATGGATTATATCCGCGCGCTGGGCGACGCCTATCGCGCCGAACAGTCGCCGGCAGCCAAGGACGCGATCGCCCAGATCCTGACCAACAGCCGCATGTGCGCGGAGGGGCATCGTCCGATCTGTCAGGACACCGGCATCGTCACCGTCTTCGTCAAATGGGGTCAGGATTGTCGGTTGGACAGCACGCGCTCGCTTCAGGACGTGATCGATGAAGGCGTGCGCCGCGCCTATCTCCACCCCGAGAACAAGCTGCGTGCCTCGATCCTCGCCGATCCCGCCTTCACCCGCCGCAACACCCGCGACAACACGCCGTCGGTCCTTCACGTCGAAATGGTGCCGGGCGCGACCGTCAGCATCGACGTCGCGGCCAAGGGCGGCGGCAGCGAGAACAAGTCCAAGTTCAAGATGATGAACCCGAGCGATTCGATCGTCGACTGGGTGCTCGAAATGCTGCCGCAGATGGGCGCCGGCTGGTGCCCGCCGGGGATGCTGGGCATCGGCATCGGCGGCACCGCGGAAAAGGCGATGCTGCTCGCCAAGGAGTCGCTGATGGGCGCGATCGACATGGCGCAGCTGAAGGCGCGCGGGGCGCAGAATGACATCGAGGCGCTGCGCATCGAGATTTTCGACAAGGTCAACGCGCTCGGCATCGGCGCGCAGGGGCTGGGGGGCTTGTCCACCATCCTCGACGTCAAGATCGCCGACTGGCCGACGCACGCCGCGTCGAAGCCGGTGGCGATGATCCCCAATTGCGCCGCCACCCGTCACGCGCACTTCACCCTCGACGGATCGGGGCCCGCCTATCTGGAGGCACCGAAGCTGGACGAATGGCCCGACGTCAACTGGACACCCGACAAGGCGGCGATCCGCGTCGATCTCGACACGCTGACGCCGGAGGTGGTGCAGGGGTGGAAGCAGGGCGACCGGCTGCTGCTCAACGGCAAGATGCTGACCGGGCGTGACGCGGCGCACAAGCGGATCAAGGACATGCTCGACCGCGGCGAGAAGCTGCCCGTCGAGTTCAGGGGCCGCGTGATCTATTATGTCGGCCCGGTCGACCCGGTGGGCGAGGAAGTGGTCGGCCCCGCCGGGCCCACCACCGCGACGCGCATGGACAAGTTCACCCGCATGATGCTCGATCAGGGCCTGCTTGCCATGGTCGGCAAGGCCGAGCGCGGCCCGGCCGCGACCGAGGCGATTGCCGAGGCGAAGAGCGCCTATCTGATGGCGGTCGGCGGCGCGGCCTATCTCGTCGCGCGCGCCATCAAGGGGAGCCGTGTGGTGGGCTTCGCCGACCTCGGCATGGAAGCGATCTACGAATTCGAGGTGCGCGACTTCCCGGTCACCGTCGCGGTGGATGCGGAAGGCAACAATGTCCACCAGCTCGCCCCTCTGGTTTGGCGGGAGAAGATCGCGAAGGAGGGGTTGCTGGTCGGGTGAGGACAAGATCCTCCCCGTCGTGGACGGGGAGGGGGACCAGCCAAAGGCTGGTGGAGGGGTTTGATGCCGGCACCACGAACAAGCGTTGTCCGCGCCCGAAAGCTGCGTACCGACATGACCTTACCCGAAGTCCTGCTATGGCAGCGGCTTCGAACAAGGCCGGGCGGTGTAAAGTTTCGTCGCCAGCATCCGATCGGGCCCTATGTGCTCGATTTCTACGCGCCCGCTGCCCGCATCGCGATCGAAATAGATGGCATGACACATGAACTTGGCGATCGGCCGCAACGCGACGCACGACGGGACGCTTGGCTTGAGGAACAGGACATCATGACGATTCGAGTGGCGGCGGTGGAGGTCTTGCGCGACCCTGACGCGGTGGTTGTCCATCTGCTCGATCGTTGCACAATTCCCCTCCACCGTCCTGCGGACGGTCCCCCTCCCCATGCGAGGCATGGGGAGGATCTATGACCCTCCTCCGCTACCTTCTCGCCGTCCTGCTCTGGCTCGTCATCCTCGCGTTGCTTGCCATCGCGATCGTGCCCTCGTTCCTCGACCGGCGCTATTATGACGGGCGCGAGAGCGGGCATTATGATGGCGAACGCTTCTTCAATCCCGATGGCGAGGACACCGCATCCACGCCGACGCGGCGCAGCCGGGGGGCGTTTCTGTTCGCCCAGGCGACCGGCAATGACGGGCGGCCGCCCTGGCCCGCGCGCGTCGCGGTCACGCCGGCCAAGCCGCCGCGCCGGGTCGCGGGCGATCGGATGCTGGTCACCTGGGTCGGACACGCGACCGTGCTGGTCCAGACCGCCGGCCTCAACATCCTGACCGATCCGATCTGGTCGGACACCGCCGGCCCCTTCGGCTTCGGCCCGAGCCGGGTGGCCGAACCCGGCATCCGCTTCGACGACCTGCCGCCGATCGACCTGGTGGTGGTCAGCCACAATCACTACGATCACATGGACCTCGCCACGCTCAAAAGGCTGTGGGATCGCGACCGGCCGCAGATCGTCACCAGCCTGGGCAATGACAGCGTGATCCGCCAGGCGGGCGTGCCCGCGGCGGCGCTTGACTGGGGCGGGCGGACTGAGATCGTACCGCGCTGCGACGATAGCGACGCGTGCGCGCGCGATCCCCGGATCAGCGCGCCGGAAGTGATTGTCACCCGCAACCATCATTGGTCGAGCCGCTGGTTCACCGATCGCAACCGGGCGCTGTGGTCGAGCTTCGTCGTCAAGCTGCCGAGCGGCGGCAATTTGTTCTTCGCCGGCGACACCGGCGCGGGCGATTACGCCTGGGCGGACGAAGCGCGCGGCTACGGGCCGATCCGCCTCGCGCTGCTGCCGATCGGTGCGTTCCGCTTCCAGCCGGGGCAGATGTCGACCGGCAGCCATGTCGGTCCGGTCGAGGCGGTCGAGCTGTTCCGCCGGCTGGGCGCGACGCGAGCGATCGCGATCCACTGGGGCACGTTCCGCCTGTCCTATGAAGCGCGCGACACCCCGCCGCGTCTGCTAAAGGCCGCAATGGCTTGTGCAAGGGTGCCAGGGCGCTTCGACGCGATCGCCATCGGCCGCACGGTCGAGGTGCCGGTGGCTACCGACGCAACCCTCCCGCCGCCGCGTCCGCGGGGGGAAATCGATCGCTGCCTCGACACGCCGGCGGTGCGTGCGCTCAAATGATCCGCCGCCGGCTCGAACATGCCAGCCTGGACCGGATCGGCCTCGCCTGCCTGGCCGGTGGTCTTGCGACCGGCACCCTCGCCACCGCGCTCCATGCACTGGGCGGCGGCCATGACGTCGCGGCGCTGCTGCTCGTCTGGGGACTGGCGAGCGTCGTTGCGACACCGGTCGTCGCGGTGCTGGGCGGGCTGTTGTGGGTGATGGTACGGCGCATCGGGCTGACCGGCCCGACCGCGGCCATCGTCGCCGGAGTGGCGGCCAGCCTGTTGTTTGGCGTGCTGCTCAATGCCGATGCCGACATGCTCGGCGCGGCGAGCGCGCGCTATCGCTGGATCAGCGCGCTGGCGACCGGCATTGCCGCCGCGCCGCCCGGCATTGCCGTTGCGCTGCTGATGTGGCGCGTCGCCTATCGCCGGCTCGGCTGAGCCACCCCTGCCTCAGCCCGGCATCGGGGCGTTGAACGCGGCGATCTTGTTGCCTTCCGGGTCGCGGAAATAGGCGCCGTAGAAGCCCATCTCTTCCGGCGCGCGCAGTCCCGGCGGTCCGTCGCAGGTCCCGCCGAGCTCCAGCGCCTTGGCGTGGAGCGCATCGACCTTGTCGCGGCTGTCCATGATCAGCGCGACCATGTTGCCGTTGCCGGCGCGTGCTGCATTGCCGTCATAGGGTTTGGTGATCGCGATGCCCGGCATCTTCCAGTCGGTGCCGTACATGGTGAAGCCGTTTTCCTCCATCTGCATCAGCCGCTTGGCCCCGATCACGCCCAGCAGCCCATCGTAGAAGGCGCGTGCGCGATCCAGATCGTTCACGCCCAACGTCACATAGCCGATCATGTCCCTCTCCCTACGTCCGATATGTCCGTTCCGGCGACCTCAGCCCTTGCACGCGCCGATCCGCTTGCCGCTGACCTTGGCCCTCATCTTCATCACGCTGTCGCCCATGCGCGTTTCCATCGCATTGTCGAGCGCGAAGGCGGTGTCGGAAAAGGTGCCGTTGACCGACATCCGCATGTCGCCGCCGCCGTCCTTGCCCCGACATGCCAGAGTGCCGTCGATCCGGCCGCCGCCCATGCGAAAGCGTTCATAGCGGCACTGGCCGTTGGAGCCGGTGAAGACACCCGATTCCGGGTTCTCGGCCTCCTCGGGCGTGACGCAGTTGGTGACGGTGGTCTTGGCCTCGCGCATCACCTTCATCACGTCGCTATGCGGACCGCCCTTGGGCATTCCCGGGATGTCGATATCGACCACTTCGACTGTGGTTTCCCACTCGCCCGGATTGAGCCGCATTGCGCCCGATGCCTTGGCCTGCTTGGCGACTTCGCCGGGTGCTGCATTGGTCAGATCGACCTCGCCGGTCTCCGCCGCCTGCTCGACGGTGCTGTTACCGCCGCTGCCGCCGCCACAGGCCGCCAGCATCAGGATCATCGGCGCGATCAGGATCCGCGCGGCGGTCATTGCCCGGCACCCGCGCCCGCGCCGCCCGGCTTCATCAGTTCCAGCACCGCGGCGGTCATCGCGATCGTGCCGGTGACGATCGCGGGTTCGGGCGCGACCTTGAACAGCGGCGAATGGTGCGAGGGGACGGCGGGGCCACCCTTGGCCGCGGCGTCGAACGCCGCCTGCGGCGTGCCGCCGACCGCGAAATAATAGCCCTTCACCCCCGTGTCGGGCTGGACGAAATAGGTGAAGTCCTCCGCACCCATGCCCTTCTGCTCGAACGGGACGAAGGCGTCGTCGCCCAGCGCGGCCTTCATCACGCCGTTCAGCCGCTGGGCGAGGTCGCGGTCGTTGATCGTGGTCGGCGTGCCTTCGATCACGTTGACCACCGGCATCTTGTCTTCGGGCATGCCGTTCAATTCGCCGACCCCGCGCGCGATGCGCTTGATGCCGTCGATCAGCCGCTTGCGTTCCGCCTCGTCATTGGCGCGCACCGTGACCTGCAGGCGCGCTTCGTCGGAAATGATGTTGTGCTTCAGCCCTGAATGGAACGAGCCGACGGTGATGACGCCGGGCTTCAGCGGCTGCTGTTCGCGGCTGATCAGCCCCTGGAGCGCGATGACGAGTTGCGACGCCATATAGACCGGGTCCTTGCCCGCATGGGGGCTTGCGCCATGCGCGCCGATGCCCGGCACGATGATGTCGACCGAATCGGACGAGGCATATTGGATGCCCTCCGACGCCGAAACCTTGCCGCTCGCCAGGTCGGCGGCGACGTGGAAGGCGAGCGCATAGTCGGGCTTGGCGAAGCGGGTATAGAGCCCGTCGGCCACCATCGCCTTGGCGCCGCCGACGCGCTCCTCGGCGGGCTGGACGACAAACATGACCGTACCGGCCCAGCGGTCCTTCATCGCCGCCAGCCGCCGCGCGGTGCCAATCATCGACGTGATGTGGGTGTCATGGCCGCAGGCGTGCATGACCGGCGTCTCGACCCCGTCGACACCGACCTGGCGCACGGTCGATGCATAGCCGAGCCCCGACTTCTCCTCGACCGGCAGGCCGTCCATGTCGGCGCGTACCAGCACCACCGGACCCGCCCCGTTCTTCATCACGCCGACCACGCCGGTGCCGCCGACCCCTTCGGTGACGACGACGCCGGGCACCTTGCGCAGCTCGGCCGCCATGCGCGCCGCGGTCCTGGTTTCCTTGAACGACAATTCGGGGTTGCGGTGGAACCACTCGAACGTCTGCGCCAGGTCGCGCGCGTAATCGGCGCGGACGGCCTGGGCGTAATCGGGCTCGGCATAAGCGGGCATCGCGATGGCGCTGCCGATCAGCAGCGCGGACACGAAGGTGGCGGACGAACGGCGCATCGATCTCTCCCCGGAAGTTTTTCCCAGCCTATCGCAACCGTATGCCAAGTCGAGTCCGGAGCCTGAGTCACCGAACACAATCGCTTGAGATTTACCTGTCACCCCGGACTTGATCCGGGGTCCCACTGCCTGTTCCGTCGCAAGATAAAGCGGGACCCCGGGTCAAGCCCGGGGTGACGCGGATAGATGGTTGGTGCCCGGACCCAAAAGCCAGTTTGCGGTCGGCCTGTTCGGCTTCCGGTT
This sequence comes from Sphingomonas sp. CCH21-G11, assembly GCF_001555965.1. Classification (GTDB taxonomy): domain Bacteria; phylum Pseudomonadota; class Alphaproteobacteria; order Sphingomonadales; family Sphingomonadaceae; genus Sphingomonas. Next base: position 37,440 of record NZ_LSHX01000024.1, on the reverse strand, counting down.
GCCGCGGACCCGGTTCGTTCTCATATTGCGGCGCATGGCCATTCAGATTCGCACCAGCCTCGCCGAGCCCGATACCGGGCAGAGCTTCGTGCCGCACCGGCCCCAGCGCCCGGACAAGGTCGAGGGTGGGAAGCGATTCAAGCTGGTGAGCGAATACACCCCGTCCGGCGACCAGCCGGGCGCGATCGCCGAGCTGGTCGAGCAAGCGCGCGCGGGCGAGAAGGACCAGGTGCTGCTGGGCGTCACCGGATCGGGCAAGACGTTCACCATGGCCAAGGTGATCGAGGAGCTCCAGCGACCGGCGCTGATCCTGGCGCCCAACAAGATCCTCGCAGCCCAGCTCTATGGCGAGTTCAAGAGCTTCTTCCCCGAAAACGCGGTCGAATATTTCGTCAGCTATTACGACTATTATCAGCCCGAAGCCTATGTGCCGCGCTCCGACACCTATATCGAAAAGGAGTCGAGCGTGAACGAAGCGATCGACCGGATGCGCCATTCGGCGACCCGGTCGTTGCTGGAGCGCGACGACGTGCTGATCGTCGCGTCGGTCTCGTGCCTCTACGGCATCGGCTCGGTCGAGACCTATTCGGCGATGATCTTCGACCTGAAAAAGGGCCAGGTGGTCGATCAGCGCGAGATCATCCGCAAGCTGGTCGCGCTTCAGTACAAGCGCAACGAGGCCGCGTTCGCGCGCGGCAATTTCCGGGTGCGCGGCGATAGCCTCGAACTCTTCCCGTCGCACTATGAGGACACCGCCTGGCGGATCAGCTTTTTCGGGGATGAGATCGAGGAGATTGTCGAGTTCGATCCGCTGACCGGATCGAAGGTCGCCAGCCTCAACTATGTCCGGGTCTACGCCAATTCGCACTATGTGACGCCAGGCCCGACGCTCAAGCAGGCGACCGAAGCGATCCGTTTCGAGCTCGCCGAGCGGCTGAAGGAATTGCAGGCCGAAGGCAAGCTGCTGGAAGCGCAACGGCTGGAGCAGCGCACCCATTTCGACCTGGAGATGATCGCCGCGACCGGCAGCTGCGCAGGCATCGAGAATTACAGCCGCTTCCTGACCGGGCGGCTGCCCGGCGAGCCGCCGCCGACGCTGTTCGAATATCTGCCCGAGAACGCGCTGCTGTTCGTCGACGAAAGCCATGTGACCGTGCCGCAGATCGGCGGCATGGCGCGCGGCGACCACCGGCGCAAGATCACGCTCGCCGAATATGGCTTCCGCTTGCCGTCGTGCATCGACAACCGGCCGCTGCGCTTCAACGAATGGGACGCGATGCGCCCGCAGACGGTGTCGGTATCGGCAACCCCGGGCAGCTGGGAAATGGAGCAGACCGGCGGCGTCTTCGTCGAACAGGTCATCCGCCCGACCGGCCTGATCGACCCGCCGGTCGAAATTCGCCCGGTCGAGGAACAGGTGCAGGACCTGATCGTCGAGGCACGCAAGACCGCCGAGCTGGGCTATCGCACCCTCGTCACCACCCTGACCAAGCGGATGGCCGAGGACCTGACCGAATATATGCACGAAGCGGGGCTCAAGGTCCGCTACATGCATTCCGACGTCGAGACGCTGGAGCGGATCGAGCTGATCCGCGACTTGCGGATGGGCGTCTATGACGTGCTGATCGGCATCAACTTGCTGCGCGAGGGGCTGGACATTCCCGAATGCGGGCTGGTCGCGATCCTGGACGCGGACAAGGAGGGGTTCCTGCGTTCGGAAACCTCGCTCGTCCAGACGATCGGCCGCGCCGCGCGCAACGTCGAGGGGCGCGTTATCCTGTATGCCGATCGCATCACCGGCAGCATGGAGCGCGCGATGCGCGAGACCGACCGCCGGCGCGAAAAGCAGATCGCCTACAACACCGCGCACGGCATCACGCCGACGACGATCAAGCGCAACATCGGCGACATCATCGCGCACGTCGCCAGCAAGGACCAGGTGACCGTCGAGATCGACGCCGATCGCCCGCACATGGTCGGCCACAATCTGCGCAGCTATATCGAGGATCTCGAAAAGAAGATGCGCAAGGCCGCCGCCGACCTCGAGTTCGAGGAAGCCGGCCGCCTGCGCGACGAAATCCGTTCGCTTGAGGCCCAGGAACTCGGTCTCCCCGACGACCAGCGCAAGGCCCCGATCATGGGCCGCTCCAACGAAGGCAAGCCGGGCACCCGCAAGGACCGCTTCGGCAAGACGCAGCGGAAATTTTCAAAAAGTTTTCGCGCAGGGTCGAATAGCTAAATAATTGAAAAGTAATATTTGTCGCATGATGGGAAGTTAGAATACGATCCGAATAATTGATTTATTCTTCGTGACTTAGGGAAAATGGTTTTGTCGCACCGTGCGACATAAGCTCTTGTTTAAATTCAATTGTTGGGCGCTAATGAGATGGCTTGTCCCGTATTGATTAGGTCGAGCCATGATCCACTCTTTCGTCGATCCTGAAGCCGAACGCATCTGGCGCGGCGAGCGGAGCCGGAAGCTGCCGCCTGACATTCAGGATCGCGCCCTCGACAAGCTGAAGCTGCTCAACCGGGCGCGGACGCTGGACGACCTGCGCAACCCGCCCTCAAACCGACTCCATGCGCTCAAGCGCGACCGCGTTGGCCAGCTCAGTATTTCAATTAACGACCAATGGCGTATATGCTTCGTCTGGAAGGACGGACATGCAGAGCGCGTCGAAATCACCGACTACCACTAACCCGGACTGGCTGCACAACAGCCATGCTGGCGAATTGCTGTGGTCGGAATTCATGGAGCCGCTGGGCATGGATGCGGCTTCGCTGGGCCAAGCGATCGGCGTCGATAGCGCGCGCGTTCAGGCGGTGATCGCAGGCACTGTGCCTATGGATGGCGAACTTGACCTGCGCCTCGCCCGCTATTTCCGCATGTCCGAGGGCTTTTTCCTTGGTCTCCAGACGGATTACGAACTACTCGAAGCCAAGCGTGCGCTGAATGGCGAGCTCGATCGCATCGTGCCCCGGGCGGCCTGATCGCAAGCTGCTATCGAGCGGTTGAGCGGGGGCGCGGGTTCGCCCATAAGCGCGTGATGCGTATCCTCATCCCGTTTGCGTCGCTGGTCGTGCTCGGCGCGTGTGTCGCGCCTTCCAAGCCGCCGCCGGCGCCCGTCGCTGCTCCGCCGCCCGCGGCGGTGCCTCCGGTTGCGCCTAACCCCTATGTCGGGGATTGGCGCGACTGGCCGATGGCGGCGGGGACATGGGCCTATGCGGCGACTTCCGGCGGATCGCAGGCGACATTTGGCAGCGCGCCCGCCGCCGCGCTGGCGGTACGGTGCGACCGGGCGGGGCAGCGCGTGGTGCTGACGCGCGCGGGCGTGCAGGGGACGGCGGTGACGATCCGGACGACGAGCACCGTGCGCGCGCTGACCGGCACCGCAACGGCGGCGGGGGTGGAGGTCAGCCTGGGCGCGCGCGACCCGCTGCTCGACGCAATGGGATTCAGCCGCGGGCGCTTCATCGTCGAGGCGCCGCCGGCCGCGCCGCTGGTCGTGCCGGCCTGGCCAGAATTGCTGCGGGTGACGGAGGACTGCCGACGCTGATCGCCGATCGGCAGGGCGAGCAGAATCGTCGATAATTATTTTCAATTCAAGTCTTGTTCTGCGACTCGCGGTGATTCACATTCGTCGTGCATCCAGCAGGGTGCGCAGGCTTCAACTAGCGAAAGGAGGTGATCCGATGTCTCATGGTTCAGCAATGGGGTCGGTTCAGTTCGTTCGGGAGACGCGCCGCTGAGCTGAAGCGCGGACGGAAGCCCTCCGTCCGTAATGACATGCGGGAGGTATCCTCCTCCAATCAACGCATGTCCGCTTCGGTAACGCGGCCCGCATGGTCTCCCGGGCTGGAGCTCTCCGGCCGCTGACCATGTCGGAGGTCGCCGGGGTCCTCGAGTGCGAGGCCCCGGCGGCCTCTTTCATTTCAAGGACGCGCGATTGCGCTTGTCCTTCGACACGCCGCCCTTCGACTGCCTGCCAAGGCAGGCGCTCAGGACAGGCTTCGACAAGCTCAGCGACTACTCAGGATGAGCGGGTTCATTCACTCTCCTCGATTTTTGGCGGCCCCGGCCTGCGCCGGGGCGATGCGGTCGCATTTCATTCCAGCGCCAGTCCCTTCAATCGATAGAGCAGGTCGAGCGCCTCGCGCGGGGTGAGGGCGTCGACGTCGAGCGTCGCGAGCTGGTCGCGCAGCGGATCGGTGGCGGGTGCCGCCTCGGGCGTGGCGACTGCTGCGAACAGCGGCAGGTCGTCGAGCCCGGCGGCGATTCCGCCCGTCCGCTCGCGCCCGGCCTCCAGCTTTGCCAGTACCGCCTTGGCGCGCGCGATGGTAACCGGCGGCAGCCCGGCGAGGCGCGCGACCGCCAGGCCGTAGCTGCGGTCGGCGGGTCCGTCCGCGACTTCGTGCAGCAGCACCAGATCGCCCTTCCACTCGCGCGCGCGGACATGGTGGAGGCTGAGCGCGGGGCAGCGCTCCGCCAGCCGGGTCAGCTCGTGATAATGCGTCGCGAACAGGCAGCGGCAGCGATTATCCTCATGAATCGCCTCGACCACCGCCCAGGCGATGGCGAGCCCGTCATAGGTGCTGGTGCCGCGCCCGACCTCATCCAGGATGACGAAGCTGCGCGGGGTCGCCTGCGCCAGGATCGCGGCGGTTTCGACCATCTCGACCATGAAGGTCGATCGGCCGCGCGCCAGATTGTCCGACGCGCCGACCCGGCTGAACAAGCGGTCGACCAGGCCCAGCGTCGCCTGCGCCGCCGGGACATAGCTGCCCGCCTGTGCCAGCACCGCGATCAGCGCGTTCTGGCGCAGAAAGGTCGATTTGCCGCCCATGTTGGGCCCGGTGACGAGCCACAGCCGCGAATCCTCCGACAGGCGGCAGTCATTGGCGACGAAGCGTTCGCCCGCGCGCGCCAGCGCGTCCTCGACCACCGGATGCCGCCCGCCGCTGATTTCGAAACAGGCATGGTCGACCAGCGCCGGCCGCGTCCACCCGGCCTCTGCGGCGCGTTCGGCGAGGCCGGCGGCGACGTCGATCCGCGCGAGCGCGTCGGCGGTCGCCGCAATCGCCTCGCGCCGGTCGACGGCGCGCGCGGTCAGCTCCTCCAGATGCGCGGCCTCCGCAGCGATGGCGTGGGCGCCCGACTGGGTGACGCGCAGCGCGACGTCATGAAGGTCGGGGGCGTTGAAGCGTACGACGCCCGCGAGCGTCTGGCGGTGGGTGAAGCCGCTGTCGGGGCGCATCAGCGCGTCGGCAGCGCGCGCCGGCACCTCGATATGGTAACCGAGCACGCCGTTATGGCGGACCTTGAGCGCGGAAATGCCGGTACGCTGGCGATATTCGGCCTCCAGCGCGGCGATGGCGCGTCGCCCCCCGGCACCCGTGGCGCGCAGGTCGTCGAGCGCGATGTCATAGCCCTCCGCGATGAAGCCGCCGGCGCTGGCATCGACAGGCGGTTCGGGCACGAGCGCGCGTTTCAGCAGATCGACCAGCTCGCCATGGCCGCGCAACTGCGGCGCGAGCGTGCGGAGTAGCGCGGGCGCGTCGGCGATCTGCCCCAGCCGCTCGCCCAGCCGCCACGCGCCGTCCAGCCCGTCGCGCAGCTGGCCGAGGTCGCGCGGGCCGCCGCGCCCCGCCGCCAGCCGCCCGATCGCCCGGCCGATATCGGGGAGCGCGCGCAGCGTCGCGCGCACGCCGTCGCGCAGGCCGGGCGTGTCGTGGAAATACTGGACCACATCGAGCCGCGCCTCGATCGCCGCGCGGTCCATCAGCGGGGCGGCGATGTCGGCAGCGAGCAGTCGCGCGCCCGCGCCGGTGACGGTGCGGTCGACCGCGTCGAGCAGGCTGCCGCGCCGGGTGCCTGCGCTCGACTGGGTCAGCTCCAGGCTTTCGCGCGTCGCGGCGTCGATCGCCATGCTGGCGTCGCTTCGGTCGAGGCGCGGTGGGCGCAGAAAGGGCAGCGCGCCCTTTGCCGTATGGTCGAGATAGGCGACCAGCCCGCCGGCAGCGGCGAGTGCCGCGCGCCCGAACGGGCCGAAGCCGTCAAGCGTCGCCACGCCGAACAGCGCGCGCAGCCGCGCCTCGCCCGCGCCGCTGTCGAAGCTGGCGCGCGGGCGGATGCCGGTCGCCAGCGCCTCGTGCGGCGATCCTTCGGCGACGATGGTCTCGGCCGGTGCGAGCCGGGCGAGCTCGGCCACGAGCGCGTCCGCGCGGGTGGCCACGATCTCGAACCGGCCGGTCGACACGTCGGCGGCGGCAATGGCGACCTCGCCCGCCGCCTCGCCGATGGCGACGCACCAGTTGGTGCTGCGGCTGTCGAGCAGGGCCTCCTCGGTCAGCGTGCCGGCGGTGACGACGCGGACAATCGCGCGCCTGACCAGCGCCTTGGCCCCTGCGCGCTTCCTGGCCTGCTCGGGTGTCTCGACCTGCTCGGCGATGGCGACGCGGTGCCCGGCCTTGATCAGCCGCTGGAGATAGGCGGTGGCGGCGTGGACGGGCACCCCGCACATCGGCACCCGGTCGCCGCCATGTTCGCCGCGTGCGGTCAGCGCGATGTCGAGCACGCCGCTCGCCACTTTGGCGTCGTCGAAGAACATCTCGAAAAAGTCGCCCATGCGATAGAAGAGCAGGCAATCCTGCGCCTCCGCCTTGAGCGCGAGATATTGCGCCATCATCGGCGTGGGCGGGGCGGGTGCATCAGCCATCGGCGCGAGCGTTAGCGCAGCCATGCGGGCGCGCCAAAGGCCAATTGCGCGCGACGGCGACGGCACAAGGCCGGGGTGACGATTTGAAAAGTGACGGGACGATGATTGGAAAGGCCGGGGCGACGAATGTGATGCACGGGTGACGATTGGAAACGGATCGCAACCGGCCGTAAATGTCACGTGCCCGTTTCGTCTCTATTGTGTGGCATCGTGCCTGGATGCTGCATCAGGTCCGGCATGACGGGATCGACGCACGTTCGCCACATGCCGTCACCCCGGCCTTGTGCCGGGGTCCACCGCGCCAAGCCGTGCAACGCGCAGCGGCGAATGCGCGGGATTGGGCCGGTCGCGCGCGACCAGTGGCCAGCGACATCGCGGGCTGCACGGTGGACCCCAGCACAAGGCCGGGGTGACGATCTGAAAAGCGGCGGAGTGACAATCTGAAAAGGGGCGGGCGATGATTGGAAGGGGTCGGGGTCACGATCTGAAGGGCAAGAGTGCCGACCGGAACGCGATCGCAGCTGGCTCCGAACGCTGCGCGTTTCCGCGTCGCTTCAAAAGGTGGGGACCGGGATGCGGGACCCGTTTCGATGTCACCGGTCGGCGGGTGGCGACGGCAATCGTCATGCCGGGGCTGGATCAGTCGCGGCCAGCGTCCTAGAGGCTGGGGCATGGCGAGGGAGAGCGCGCGGCGATGACCGAAGAGACGACCAACCAGTTTTCCGACCGCGAGGCGCTGCTGTTCCACTCGGAAGGGCGGCCGGGCAAGATCGAGATCATCGCGTCCAAGCCGATGGCGACGCAGCGCGACCTGGCACTTGCCTATTCGCCGGGCGTCGCGGTGCCGGTGAAGGCGATCGCCGAAGATCCCGCCACCGCCTACGACTATACCGCCAAGGGCAATCTGGTCGCGGTGATTTCCAACGGCACCGCGATCCTGGGACTGGGCAATCTGGGCGCGCTCGCCTCCAAGCCGGTGATGGAGGGCAAGGCGGTGCTGTTCAAGCGCTTTGCCGATGTCGATTCGATCGACCTCGAAGTGGCGACCGAGGATGTCGACGCCTTCATCAACTGCGTCGCGCTGCTCGAGCCGTCGTTCGGCGGCATCAACCTTGAGGACATCAAGGCGCCTGAATGCTTCATCATCGAGCAGGCGTTGCGCGAGCGGATGAACATTCCGGTGTTCCATGACGACCAGCACGGCACCGCGATCATCACCGCCGCCGGCCTGATCAATGCCTGCCTGCTGACCGGGCGGCGCATGGACGAGATCAAGGTGGTGGTGAATGGCGCGGGCGCGGCCGCCATCGCCTGCACCGAGCTGATCAAGGTGATGGGCGTGCGTGGCGACAATGTCATCATGTGCGACCGCCAGGGCGTGATCTATCAAGGCCGCACCGAGGGCATGGACCAGTGGAAGTCGGCGCACGCCGCGGTGACCGACCGCCGCACGCTGACCGAGGCGCTGGTGGGTGCCGACGTGTTCCTGGGCCTGTCGGCGGCCGGCGCGCTCAAGCCCGAGATGGTCAAGGACATGGCGCCCGCACCGATCATCTTCGCCATGGCCAATCCCGAGCCGGAAATCCGCCCCGAACAGGCCAAGGCCGCGCGCCCCGACGCGATCATCGCCACCGGCCGGTCGGATTATCCCAACCAGGTCAACAATGTGCTCGGCTTCCCCTTCATCTTTCGCGGCGCGCTCGACGTGCGGGCGACCGGCATCAACGATGCGATGAAGATCGCCGCCGCCAACGCCATCGCCGAGCTGGCCCGCAAGCGGGTGCCCGAGGAAGTGGCGATCGCCTATGGCGTGCAGCATAATTTCGGTCCCGACTACATCATCCCGGCGCCGTTCGATTCGCGGCTGATGGAGGTGGTGCCGGTCGCGGTGGCCAAGGCGGCGATGGATTCAGGCGTGGCGACGCGGCCGATCCTCGACATGGCGGCCTATCGCCAGACGCTGCGCGCGCGATTGAACCCGACCACGTCGGTGCTGACGCTCGCCTATGAAGGCGCGCGCGCGCGGCCGAAGCGGGTGCTGTTCGCGGAAGGCGAGGAGGAAGTCGTGCTGCGCGCGGCGATCGCGTTCAAGGACGGCGGCTATGGCACGCCGGTGCTGGTCGGGCGCGACGATGTCCATGACCGGCTGCGCGCGCTGGGCGTGACGGATCCCGACAGCTTCGAAGTGCACAACAGCCGCGTGTCGCCGTTGGTGCCGCGCATGGTCGACTTCCTCTATGGCAGGTTGCAGCGCCGCGGTTATCTGCGCCGCGATTGCGAGCGCATGGTCAACCAGGACCGCAACATCTTCGGCGCGCTGATGCTCCAGCTCGGCGAAGTCGACACGATGATCACCGGCATCACGCGTACCTATGCGCAGAATATCCGCGAGGTGCGCCGCGTCATCGATCCGCTGCCGGGCAAGACGCCGTTCGGCATCCACATCCTGGTCGGCCAGAGTCACACCGTGTTCATCGCCGACACGACGGTGAACGAGCGGCCGAGCGCCGAGGAACTGGCCGACATCGCCGAACAGACCGCGCAGGTCGCGCGGCGGATGGGGCATGAGCCGCGCGTCGCGTTCCTGAGTTATTCGACCTTCGGCAATCCCGAGGGCAAGTGGATCGACAATATCCGCGGCGCGGTGTGCGTGCTCGACGGGCGCGATGTCGGCTTCGAATATGAAGGCGAAATGGCGCCCGACGTGGCGCTCAATCCGGTGCAGCTGGCCAAGTTTCCATTCGCGCGGCTGTCCGGCCCGGCCAATGTGCTGATCATGCCCGGGCTGCAGTCGGCGAACATCTCCGCGAAATTGCTGCGCGAACTGGGCGGCGACACGATGATCGGTCCGATGCTGCTCGGCATGGAGAAATCGGTGCAGATCGCGCCGATGACGAGCACCGCGAGCGAGCTGGTGACGCTGGCGGTGCTCGCCGCGGGCGGGATCGCGCGCTAGCCGATCCCGCCAGGGCGGCACCCGCCTGGCGCCTAGAGCGCCTCGCGTGCTTCCTGATCGAGCGCGTTCGTCGCCGGCCTGGACTGCGCGGGGTCGGCGATCGCATAGCGGCGGCGATAGGCGAGCGGCGGTGCCTCGATGAAGCGATAGCTGAGATACCCGATCGGCAGCATCGCCAGGAATGCCGGCACGGCAAAGGCGAGCGCGACGTAGAAGTTCGACAGGTCGAAATATCGGTCGAGCAGGCGCGCCATGTGGTGCACGACGAACGCGTGAAGCAGGTAGATCGAATAGCTGTACGCGCCGGCTTTCGCGACCAGCCACGACACGCCGCGGTCGCGGAACGCCGTCGACTGGTCATAATATGCAATCAGCGCGGCGAAGCAGGCCGCTTCGATCGTCGGCAGGATGATCCAGATCGGTGATCGCTCCAGCCCATTCGAGCCGCCCAGTCGGTCGAACGCCCAGTAGAAGGCGCAATAGACGAGCAGGACCAGCAGCGCGAGCCGATGACGCCGGGCGAAGTGGTGCCGATACTGAAACGCGAGGATCCCCAGCACGAAATCGTCGTATCGGCCGATGATGGTGAAATAGGCCGCCGTCTTCACCTCGCCCAGCTGAAGGAAAATGCCGGTCCGCAGCGCGATCGATCCGAGCAGCGAGAGCGCGAGCCATGCCGGGTTGCGGCGCAGCACGACCAGCAGCAAGGGCAGGATGACGTAGAAGTGCAGCTCGACCGCGATCGACCAACCGCCGTTCGGCCAGCTGGGCAGGATCAGGCCCAGCGGCAAGGATGCGGCATAGCCGGCCCAGTCGCCGCCATGCAGCACGATATTGGCACCCGCAAGCGCCATGGTGACGAGGAGGAGCGGGGCGAGGCGCAGCAAGCGGTTCCAAAGGAACCAGCCGATCAGGATGCGGCGCCCGTCGAGCAGCTTGGCGAAGATGTAGCCCGACAAGGCCATGAACAGCGCGACGCCGGTGTGCCCTTCGTCAAATGGTGCGAGCACGAAGACATCGGGCGCGCCGTCGAAGGATACCGGCGTGCCGTCCATCCAGTGGAGGAAATGCCAGCAGAAGACGAGAAAGGCCGCGAGCGCACGAATGTGATCGAGCGCGATCCAATGTTCACCGGTCGTTGACCGCACCACTATCCCCCATGTCGCCTGCGCAGGCGCCTATCGTCGACCCGTGCCGGGAGCGATAGTGGCTGGCCGTGTCGTTGGGAAGAGCGGCGGGGATGCGCAGGGATGCGGCTCACGCGTCGATGCTGGTCCCCAGCGATGCATTGACCAGGCCGCCGTCGACCGTGATCGTGTCGCCGACCACATAGTCGCCGGCGCGGCTGGCGAGGTAGATGGCGGCGGCGGCCATGTCCTCCGCCTCGCCGATGCGCCTGGCGGGGATCGCTTGGCCGACCGCGTCGCCATGATCGCGCGCGGCCTTGTTCATGTCGCTCGCGAAGGCGCCGGGGGCGATCGAGGTGACGTTGATTGCGTCGCGGATCAGCCGGGCGGCCATGCGCTTGGTCAGATAGATCAGCGCCGATTTGGATGCGTGATAGCTGTAGGTTTCCCACGGGTTGAGCCGCTGGCCGTCGATAGAGGTGATGTTGATGACCTTGGCCGGGCGCGCGCGCGACGCGGCGGCTTTCAGCGCGGGGTGCAGCGCCTGAGTGAGGAAGAAGGGCGACTTGACGTTGAGGTCCATGACCTTGTCCCAGCCCTTTTCGGGGAAATCCTCGAACGGCTCGCCCCAGGCGGCACCGGCATTGTTGACGAGGATGTCGAGCCGGTCCTCATGCTCGGCAAGCTGCGCGGCGAGCGCCTTGCACCCGGCGACGGTCGACACGTCCTGGGGCAGCGCGATGCAGTTGGGGCCGAGTTCCTCGGCGGTGGCGAAGCAGGCGTCGGCCTTGCGGGCCGAGATATAGACCTTCGCGCCCGAGGAGACGAAGCCCGCGGCGATCATCTTGCCGATACCGCGCGAGCCGCCGGTGACCAAGGCGACGCGGCCGTCGAGGCGGAACAGGGTGGTCGTGTCCATGTGCATCCTTTCACTGGTGGTCGGACCCGAGGCGGGTCGAGTCAGGCTTGGTATCGGGCAGCCCGCCGCGGCAAAGCCGCGTCGTCAGACGGCGCAAGCGCCGCTGACCGGGCTCGCCGCCGGGTCACGGATCGGGTTCCCCGATCCGCTGCGGCGAGCCTATCCCCCGCGCTTCATCGTTTCGCGGGCGATGATGAGCTGCTGGATCTGGCTGGTGCCTTCGTAGATGCGGAACAAGCGGACGTCGCGATAGAGGCGCTCGATGCCGTAATCGGCGATGTAACCGGCGCCACCGTAGATCTGCACCGCGCGATCGGCGACGCGGCCGACCATTTCGCTGGCATAGTATTTGGCTGCCGCGCTTTCCATGACCACGTCGTCGCCCGCATCCTTGCGCGCGGCGGTTTCCAGAACGAGGGCGCGGGCGGCGAGGGCTTCAGTCTTTGAGTCGGCGATCATCGCCTGGATCAGCTGGTGTTCGGCGATGGGTTTGCCGAACTGGCGGCGCTCGCCGGCATAGGCGACGCAGTCGGCGATCAGCCGCTCGGCGACGCCCACGCACACCGCGGCGATGTGCAGCCGGCCGCGATCGAGCACCTGCATCGCGATCTTGAAGCCCTGGCCCTCCGCGCCCAGCCGGTTGGCGGCGGGGACGGGCACCTCGTCGAGGTTGAGGTCGGCGACTTTCGCGCCCTTCTGCCCCATCTTCTTTTCCGGCTCGCCCACCGACACGCCGGGCAGGTTGCGCGGCACCAGGAAGGCGGAAACGCCGCGCCCGCCGGGTTCGTCGCCGGTGCGCGCCATGACGGTGAACAGGTCGGCCTTGTCGGCGTTGGTGATGTAGCGCTTGGTGCCGGACAGCCGATAGACGTCGCCGTCCCTGACCGCGCGGGTCTTCACGCTGCCGCTGTCGGACCCGACATCGGGTTCGGTCAACGCGAAGCTGGTGACGATCTCGCCGCTGGCGATGCGCGGCAGCCACTGCGCCTTCTGGTCGGGCGTGCCGGCGATCACGAGGCCCTGGCTGCCGATGCCGACATTGGTGCCGAAGGTCGAGCGGAAGGCGGGCGTGGTGCGGCCAAGCTCGATCGCGACGCGGCACTCCTCGCCCATGGTCAGGCCGAGCCCGCCATATTCGGGCGCGATCGACAGGCCGAACAGGCCGAGCGCCTTCATCTCGTCGACGATATCGGCGGGAATCGCGTCGTCGGACTCGACCCGCGCCTCGAGCGGGCGCAGGCGCTCCGCGACGAAGCGGCGGACCGTGTCGATCAGCGCGTCAAAGGTTTCCGGATCCAGCGCCATCCCCTGCCTTTCGCAAGCCGTGCGACGCTGGCGACCTCCAGCGTTCCTGTTGTTCGAACGGGCCATTCCCGCCGGCCCCGTGCTAGCGTGAAGCCCGGTCACGGGCAAGCGGGTGGGCATACCCGATCTTCCAACCGGGATGGTTTGACCGATGCGCGCGGTGGCCTATGCTGGGGTTGGCGGGCACGGAAGGTTTGACAACGCACATGACCGAAGCTGTGACGGCCGCAGTGCCGCCATCCCGCCGGGTGCGGACCGGCACGACCCTGTCCTTCGGTGTCGGCGCGATCGCCTATGGCGTGAAGGACAACGGCTTCGGCACCTTCCTGCTGCTCTTCTACAACCAGGTGATCGGGCTGCCGGCGGCGTCGGTGGGCTTCGCGATCATGTGCGCGCTGATCCTGGATGCGTTCATCGACCCAGCGATCGGCGTCGCGTCCGACCGAACCCGCACCCGCTGGGGCCGGCGGCACCCGTGGATGTACGCGTCGGCGCTGCCGATCGCGATCGGCTGGCTGCTGCTGTGGAACCCGCCGGCATGGTCGCCCGGCGCGACGCTCGCCTGGCTGTTCGCGACCGCGGTGATGGTTCGGTCGGCGGTGTCGGCCTATGAGGTGCCGAGCCAGGCGCTCGCACCCGAGCTGAGCGCCGATTATGACGAGCGCACGCGGCTGACCGCCTATCGCTATCTGTTCGGCTGGCTGGGCGGACTGGTCGCGCTGCTCGCCGCCTATACGGTTTTCCTGGTGCCGGAGACGCCCGGCGCGGACGGGTTGGCCAATCGCGGGGGCTATGCGAGCTATTCGGTCGCCTGCGCCGTGGCGATCATGCTCGCCATCCTGATCTCCGCAGCGGGCACGCACCGCGAGATCGCGTCGCTGCCCCGGCAACCGGCGGTCGAGGGCGGCATGGGCCAGGCGTTTCGCGAACTGGTGGAGGCGGTGCGCAACCGGGCGTTCGCGGTGCTGATGCTCGCGGGGCTGTGCGTGTACACCAACCAGGGCATCAGCTTTGCCCTGTCCAACTATCTCTATTCCTATGTCTGGCAGTTCGGCACGGGGGCCTTCACCGTGCTGGCCGGCGTGCTGTTCGCGGGCGTCGTCATCGCGTTCGCCATCGCCGGGCGCGTCGGTGCGCGGATGGGCAAGCCGCGCGCGGCGGCGATGTTCACGCTGTTGACGGCGATCCTGGCGACGCTGCCCTATTGGCTGCGGCTTGCCGGGTGGTTCCCGGCGGTCGACAGCCCGATGATGCTGCCGGTGCTGTTCGGCATCTATGTGCCCAACACGGCGTGCAGCGTGGCGGCGATGATCCTGGGCGCGTCGATGATGGCCGATGTGGTCGAACATTCGGAAGTCACGACCGGCCGCCGTTCCGAAGGCGTGTTCTTCGCGGGGTCCTTCTTCATCCAGAAATGCACCGGCGGCGTCGGCATCTTTCTCAGCGGGCTGATCCTGTGGGCGGCGGATTTCCCGCAGAATGCGGTCCGGGGCGCGGTGCCGGTCGACGCGCTCGACCGGCTGACGCTGATCTTCTCGATCGTCTATCTGGTCATCGGGCTGGTCGGGACCGCAGTGTTCGTGCGCTTTCCCTTTGGCCGGGCCGAGCATGAGGCCCGCATCGCCCGGCTCGCGGCGGCTGGCGCGGAAGCGAAAGGCGTGTTATAACGTTTGTATGACCAAGCCCTTGAAACTGATCAAAATCGGCAATTCGACGGGGATCGTTTTGCCGAAGGAATTGCTTGCCCGGCTTCGCGTGGAGCTTGGTGACGAGCTGTTTGTGAGCGAGGTCCCCGAAGGATTCACGATCAGCAAGCGTGACCCGGATTTCGAGGCCCAGATGGAGGTTGCACGCGAGGTCATGGCGCGCCGTCGTGCCGCGCTTCGTGAGCTTGCCAAATAGTGCCTCGCCAATGGGTGTGGGTGGACGTCGGCGTGGCCGTTGCCGCTCATCACGAACAGCTGGCCGAGCATGGCGGCGCCGCAGGGCTGCGCGACGAAAACATGCTACACAGCGCCATGGCGCGGCCGTTGAACCTGATGGCCTACGGCGACCCTGACGCGGCGGAGCTTGCCGCCAGCTATGCGTTCGGGATCGCGCGGAATCATCCGTTCGTAGATGGCAACAAGCGAACCGCAGCGGTGGTGAGCGAAACCTTCCTTTCGCTGAACGGCTATCGATTGGACTGCAGCGATGCGGAGCTGGTGGTGACATTTCTCGCTTTGGCGGCGGGAGAGCTCGGGGTTGATCAGCTTACGGACTGGTTCCGCGCACATTTGCGGCAGGATTGAGCCACAAGCGATCGGCTTCCCGCTGAGGCAGCGCATGGACCCCGAATCAAGTCCGGGGTGACGGGAAGGGGTGGGCGCGGCTGAATGGCTTGGGGCGGCCGACAGAGACGTTTTTCCGCGCCCCGTAACGGAAATGCCCGCCGGACACATGGTCCAGCGGGCACCCTTTCCTCCCCAGGAAACTTGAACGAAGGTGCGGCTTATGCGGCTTCTTTCTTGAACTGCGCGGCCTCGGTCGATTCGGCGAGCGCGGTGGTCGAGCTGGCACCGCCCGCAAGCGTTGTCGCGACCAGGTCGAAATAGCCGGTACCGACCTCGCGCTGGTGGCGGGTCGCGGTGTAGCCGTTGGCTTCCGCCGCGAATTCGGCCTGCTGCAGCTCCGAATAGGCCGCCATGCCGCGATCCTTGTAGCCGCGCGCCAGCTCGAACATGCCGTAGTTCAGCTGGTGGAAGCCGGCGAGCGTCACGAACTGGAACTTGTAGCCCATCGCGCCGATCTCGCGCTGGAACCGCGCAATGTCGTCCTTGTCGAGATTCTTCTCCCAGTTGAAGCTGGGCGAGCAGTTGTACGCCAGCATCTTGTCGGGAAACTGCTTCTTGATCGCTTCGGCAAAGCGGCGCGCATCGTCCATGTTGGGCTTCGACGTTTCCCACCACAACAGGTCGGCATGTTCGGCGAAGGCCAGGCCGCGCTTGATGCAGTGATCGACGCCGGTGCCGTCCTTCAGGCGGAAAAAACCCTCGGGCGTGCGTTCGCCCGTCAGGAATTCGTGATCGCGCTCGTCGACGTCGCTGGTGATCAGCTTGGCGCTTTCCGCATCGGTGCGCGCGCAGATGATCGTCGGCACACCGGCGACATCGGCGGCGAGGCGCGCGGCGTCGAGGTTGCGGATATGCGCCTGGGTCGGGATCAGCACCTTGCCACCCAGATGGCCGCACTTCTTCTCGCTCGCCAGCTGGTCCTCGTAATGCACGCCCGCAGCGCCGGCGGCGATATACGCCTTCATGATCTCATAGCAATTGAGCGGGCCGCCAAAGCCGGCTTCGGCATCGGCGACGATGGGGGCGAACCAGTCGCGGGTGGCGCCACCCTCCGAATGCTCGATCTGGTCCGCGCGCTGCAGCGTCGCATTGATCCGCCGCGCCAGTTCCGGGCCGGCATTTGCGGGATAGAGCGACTGGTCGGGATACATCTGGCCGGCGGTATTGGCGTCCGCGGCGACCTGCCAACCCGACAGATAGATCGCCTTCAGGCCGGCGCGCACCATCTGCATCGCCTGATTGCCCGACAGCGCGCCGAGCGCGTTGATGTAGTCTTCGCTTTTCAGCAGTTCCCACAGCTTTTCCGCGCCCTTGCGCGCCAGCGTATGTTCGATCGTGATCGATCCGCGCAGCTTGGCGACATCGTCGGCGCTGTACGGCCGCACGATGCCGTCGAAGCGCCCGGCGGGAGCGGGGACGAGGTCGTTGAAGCTGGCCATCTGTCGTTCCTTTACAATCTTGCGCCCGAAACGCCGCGTGATGCGTGCCGACTACCCCCGATATTTTGCAGACGCGAACGAAATGCGGGCAAAATCGGGTGTCGGTGTCGCGGATCGCCCGCCGCGGCTTGTCAGCATGTAAATATGCGTACAAGCTGCACATATGGCAGAAGGCAAGCTGTTCGCCGGGCACGCGGTGCGCCGGCTGCGCCGCGCAGCGGGGCTGACCCAGGCGGCGATGGCCGCCGCGCTCGGTATTTCGCCCAGCTATCTCAACCTGGTCGAGCGCAATCAGCGGCCGATCTCCGCCGCCCTGCTGGTCGCGCTCGCCCAGCAATTCGATTTCGACCCGCGCAGCATCGCGGCGAGCGAGCCGGGCGGCGGGGTCGAGGCGCTGCGACGACGGCTGGCGGATCCGATGTTCGCCGACCTGGCGATCGACCGGGGCGAGCTTGATGCATGGGTGGCGGCGGCCCCGGGCGGGGCGGAGGCCTTTGCGCGCGCGTTCGACCGGGCAGGATCGGGCGCGCCGGCGGCAGGAGACGGCGACGATCCGCAGCTTGCCGCGCGGCGTGCGGTCGAACGCTGGCGCAACTATTTTGCCGACCTGGACGGTGCGGCGGAACGGCTGGCCGACGACCTGCGCGT
Source organism: Sphingomonas sp. CCH21-G11 (assembly GCF_001555965.1). GTDB lineage: Bacteria > Pseudomonadota > Alphaproteobacteria > Sphingomonadales > Sphingomonadaceae > Sphingomonas. The sequence goes on along the minus strand of NZ_LSHX01000024.1, from coordinate 19,997 downwards.
CGCGGGCGGCGACCCCTATGGCGCGATGGCAGACCGGTTGCGGGTCAAGCACCAGCTGTCGGTGCGCGTCCTGCCGGTGGAGGTGATGCCCAACCGGCTGCGGCGGCTCGACCTGCACGCGCGGCAGCTGCAGCTGTCGGAGATGCTCGATCCGGCATCGCGTGTGTTCGCGCTCGCGACGCAGCTCGGACAGCGTGAGGCGGCGACCGAGATCGACGCGCTCAGCCGGGGCGCGGCCATCACCGATCCGGTCGCGGAGCGCCTGTTCCGCCGCTACCTGGCCGGCTATTTCGCGGCGGCGGTGATGATGCCCTATGCACGCTTCCACCGTGCGTGCGAGGCGACGGGGTACGACATCGAGTTGCTGATGCGCCGGTTCGGCGCGGGGTTCGAGCAGGTCGCGCACCGCATGACGACGCTGCAGCGCGTCGGCGCGCGAGGGCTGCCCTTCTTCATGCTGCGAGTCGACCGGGCGGGGCAGATTTCCAAGCGGCTGGCGGGGGCGAGCGGCGCGCCGCTGGTCGAGGGCGGGGGGCTGTGCCCGCTATGGGATGCGCTGGACGCGTTCGCGCGGCCCGGCGACCTGATTACCCAGTTGGTGGCGCTGGAGGATGGCAGCCGCTGGTTCACGCTGGCGCGAACCGTGCAGCCGCAAGGCGCGCGGGTCGGCGCGGTACGCGCGCGCTTTGCGATCGTGCTGGGGCTGGCGGCGGGCGACGCGGTCACGCTGGCGGCGGCACGCGGCCAGGATCTGGCGGGGCGCGCCGCGCCGACGGGGCTGGGATGCGCACGCTGCCTGCGTGCCGATTGCCCCCAGCGGTCGCTGCCGCCGCCGGGGCGGACGCTGGTCGTCCACGATCGCGAGGCGGGGCTGACCCCGTTCGTGTTCGCGGACGATTGATCCAGCGCGCCAGCGGCTCAGTTCTGGAGGTCGCGCCCGGCTTCTTCCAGCTCCTCGCCGGCTTCACGCGTACCGTTGTCGATCGCGGCACCGGCGGCATCGGCGGTGTTCTCGGCTGCCTGGAAGGCATCCTGGCTCGCCGCGCTGACATCGTTGGCGGCTTCGCCCATCGTCGCTTCGGCATCGGCGGCGACGGTTTCCGCGGCCTCCGACGTTTCGTCCTGAGCGCGCTCCGAACAGGCGCCCAGCGTCAGGGCGGCGGTGGCAACGGCGATTGCGAACACGGCTTTCTTCATGGATTTCCCTCAAAAAAAACATGGTGACGAACGGCGCGTATGGCCCCGGAGGGCACACGGATCCCGATGGGCCGGGCCGATCGGTATCGGAGGTGCAACGAGCAATCCGGCCGAACGATCCATTGACCTCATATAAAGAAATCTTTATATCATATCCATGGCCAATGCCCTCGACCTGTTTCGCGCGCTGGGCGACCCGACGCGGCTGCGCATCCTTGCGCTGCTGCGCTCTATGGAGCTCGCCGTCGGCGAATTGGCGCAGGTGCTGGGGCAAAGCCAGCCGCGCGTGTCGCGGCACGTGAAGATCCTGTGCGATGCCGGCGTCGCCGAACGGCGCAAGGAAGGCAGCTGGGTGTTCGTCGCACTGGCCGAAGGCGCGCGGATCGATGCGTTGATCGACGCGATCGATGCCTGGCCGCTCGGCACGCTGGGGCGCAATGTCGAGGCCGATGCTGCGCTGCTCGCCGCGGTGCGCGCGGATCGCGCGGCCGCGGCGGCGCAGTGGTTCCAGGACCATGCCGGCGAATGGGATGCGATCCGGTCGCTCCATGTCCCCGAAGCCGAGGTCGAGGCGATGATGGCGCGGCTGTTCGGCAACGGCTCGCTCGGCCGGCTGGTCGACATCGGCACGGGGACGGGCCGGATGCTGGAACGCTTCGGGCCCCTTGCCGAAAGCTCGATCGGGATCGACCGCAGCTCGGAAATGCTGCGGCTGGCACGCGCCAAGCTGAGCGAGCGTGGGCTGGCCGCCGCCGAGCTGCGTCAGGCGGATTTCCTGGCGCTGCCGGTCGAGGACGGCGCGGCCGACACCGCGATCCTGCACCATGTGCTGCATTTCGCGCAGGCCCCCGAAGCGGTCATCGCGGAGGCCGCGCGCGTGCTGCGCGCCAACGGCCGCTTGATGATCGTGGATTTCGCCCCGCACGCGCGCGAGGAACTGCGCACCCGCGACGCGCATGCGCGGCTGGGTTTTTCGGACGAGCAGGTGATCGGCTGGTTCGACGAGGCGGGGTTGATGCCGACGCGGACCGAGACGCTGGAGGGCGGGGAATTGACGGTGAAGATCTGGCTGGCGCGCAAGGCGGCCGGTCCTGTGTTGGAGGTTGAGGCGGCATGACCCTATCGGTTCCCCAGCTCGAGGAAGCGCGCCGCGCGCTCGACGCGCCGCTGTTCGCCGACCTGGCGGGCGATGCGCAGGTGAGCTTCGAGTTCTTTCCGCCGCGCACCGAGAAGATGGAGGCGGCATTGTGGGACGCGGTGACGACGCTGGCGCCGCTGGGCCCGCGCTTCGTTTCGGTCACCTATGGCGCGGGCGGATCGACGCGCGAGCGCACCCACGCGACGGTCGCGCGGATCGGGCGCGAGACGCCGATCCCGGCGGCGGCGCACCTGACCTGTGTCGAAGCCTCGCGCGAGGAGATTCACGCAGTCGCGGAGGAATATTGGGCGGCCGGCGTGCGCCATATCGTGGCACTGCGCGGCGATCCGCCGGAAATGGGCGCCAGGTTCGTGCCGCACCCCGACGGCTACGCGAGCGCGGCCGACCTAGTCGCCGGCCTGCGCCGCATCCGCCCGTTCGAGATTTCGGTGGCCGCCTATCCGGAGGCGCATCCCGAAGCCGTCAGTCAGGCGAGCGACATCGACAATCTGAAGCGCAAGCTGGACGCGGGCGCGACGCGCGCGATCACGCAGTTCTTCTTTGAGGCGGAGACGTTCTTCCGCTTTCGCGACGCCGCCGCAGCCGCGGGCATTTCGGCGGAGATCGTGCCCGGCATCCTGCCGGTGTCCAACGTCGCCCAGACGCGCAAGTTCGCCGGCATGTGCGGTGCGGCGATCCCGCAATGGATGGACCGGCTGTTCGAGGGGCTGGACGACCATCCCGCCGCGCGCCAGCTGGTCGCGGCGACGGTGGCGGCTGAACTGTGCCGCAAGCTTTATGCGGGCGGGGTGCGCCATTTCCATTTCTACACGCTCAACCGCGCCGAACTGAGCTTTGCCATCTGTCACCTGCTGGGGCTGAGGGCACGGCCGGTGGCCGGGCTGGCGGCGGCTTAATTCAACGAGGAACCCAAAGCGCCGTTCGTTTCGAGCGAAGTCGAGAAACGTCGACCCGGTCCCGCGTTTCTCGACTTCGCTCGAAACGAACGGGGAAGAGATCATCCGGTTTACCAGGTGCAGCGCCCGGGCATCGACAACCATTCAAGGCATACGGATTAGATATGACCGCCAGAGAAGCCCTGCTCGCCCAGGCCCGCACCCGCATCCTGATGACCGATGGTGCGTTCGGGACCGAGATCCAGAACTGGAAGCTGGCCGAGGCCGATTATGCCGGCACGCTGGGGCTGAGCCACGACCAGAAGGGCAATAACGACATCCTGGCGCTTACCGCGCCGCATGTGCCGGAGACGATCACGCGCGCCTATCTGGACGCCGGGTCGGACATCGTGTCGACCAACACGTTCAGCGCCAACCGGATCAGCCAGGCGGACTATGGCGCCGAACATCTGGTGCGCGAGATCAACGTCGCGTCCGCGCGGATCGCGCGCGCCTGTGCCGATGCGGCGGCGGCGAAGGACGGGCGGCCGCGGTTCGTCGCGGGTGCGATCGGCCCGACCAACAAGACGCTGTCGTTGTCGCCCGACGTCAACGATCCCGGCTATCGCGAGATCGATTTCGACACGCTGAAGCAGGTGTATCGCGAGCAAGTCGATGCGCTGGTCGAAGGCGGGGTGGACTTCATCCTGATCGAAACCGTGTTCGACACGCTGAACGCCAAGGCGGGGATCATGGCGGTGATCGAGGCGGAAGCGGCGCTGGGTCGCGACCTGCCGATCATGCTGTCGATGACGCTGACCGACCTGTCGGGGCGCAATCTGTCGGGGCATACGGTCGAGGCGTTCTGGCACGCGGTGCGTCACGCGCGGCCGGTGACGATCGGGCTCAACTGCTCGTTCGGGGCGGAACAGCTGCGCCCGCACGTCAAGGTGCTGGCCGGCATCGCCGATACGCTGATCATGGTCTATCCCAATGCCGGGCTGCCAAATGAACTGGGTGCCTATGACGAGCTGCCCGAAACGACTGCCACGCTGGTGCGCGAATGGGCGGAAGCGGGGCAGGTCAACATCCTGGGCGGCTGCTGCGGATCGACGCCGGCGCATATCCGCGCGATTGCCGATGCCGTTGCCGGGATGGCGCCGCGCGTGCTGCCCGAGCCGCCGGTGATGACGCGCCTCGCCGGGCTGGAGCCGTTCACCATGGCGGCCTGACCCTTCAAAGCCCTCTCCCCGTCGGGGAGAGGGTTGGGAGAGGGGATGAAGCCAAGTCTCACCTCCCGCTCGACTTCCCCTCTCCCCGACCCTCTCCCCCACAGGGGAGAGGGAGAAGGAATGAAATGACCACGCCTCCCTCCTCCACCAATTTCGTCAATGTCGGCGAGCGCACCAACGTCACGGGCTCCGCGGCGTTCAAGAAGCTGATCATGGCCGGCGATTATGCCAAGGCGGTCGAGGTTGCGCGCCAGCAGGTCGAAAACGGCGCGCAGGTGATCGACGTCAACATGGACGAGGGGCTGCTCGACGCGGTCCACGCCATGACCACCTTCCTGAAGCTGATCGCCGCCGAGCCCGACATCGCGCGCGTGCCGGTGATGATCGACAGCTCGAAATGGGAGGTGATCGAGGCCGGGCTGAAATGCGTGTCGGGCAAGCCGATCGTCAATTCGATCAGCATGAAGGAGGGCGAGGCGCAGTTCCTGGAGCATGCGCGCAAATGCATGGCCTATGGCGCGGCGGTCGTCGTCATGGCGTTCGACGAGGTCGGGCAGGCCGACACGAAGGACCGCAAGGTCGAGATTTGCGCGCGCGCCTACAAGCTGCTGACGGGCATCGGCTTCCCGCCCGAGGACATCATCTTCGACCCCAATGTGTTCGCGGTCGCCACGGGGATCGAGGAGCATAACAACTACGCGGTCGACTTCATCGAGGCGACGCGCGAGATCAAGGCGCGCTGCCCGCATGTCCATATCTCGGGCGGGCTGTCCAACCTGTCGTTCAGCTTTCGCGGCAACGAGCCGGTGCGACGCGCGATGCACAGCGTGTTCCTGTATCACGCCATCCCCGCCGGCATGGACATGGCGATCGTCAATGCGGGGCAACTCGACATCTATGACACGATCGATCCCGAACTGCGCACCGCGTGCGAGGACGTGGTGCTCAACCGCGACCCTGAGGCCGGCGACCGGCTGGTGGCGCTGGCCGAACGCTATCGCGGCACTGATGCGGTGGCGGAGAAGCAGGCGGCGGAATGGCGCGGCTGGGGCGTGTCGCGTCGGCTGGAACACGCGCTGGTCAAGGGCATCGACCTGCATGTCGTCGAGGATACCGAGGCCGCGCGGATCGAGGTGGCGGCGCGCGGCGGCCGCCCGATCGAAGTGATCGAAGGGCCGTTGATGGACGGCATGAACGTCGTCGGCGACCTGTTCGGATCGGGCAAGATGTTCCTGCCCCAAGTGGTGAAATCCGCCCGCGTGATGAAGAAGGCGGTCGCCCACCTGCTCCCCTATATCGAGGCGGAGAAACAGCCCGGCGCGCGCGGCAAGGGCAAGGTGATCATGGCGACCGTCAAGGGCGACGTGCACGACATCGGCAAGAACATCGTCGGCGTGGTGCTCCAGTGCAACGGCTTCGACGTCGTCGACCTGGGCGTGATGGTGCCGTGGTCAAAGATTCTCGACGCCGCGAACGAGAATGACGCCGACATGATCGGGCTGTCGGGCCTGATCACGCCGTCGCTGGACGAAATGGTGACGGTGGCGGAGGAAATGCAGCGCGCCGGCATGACCATGCCGCTGCTGATCGGCGGGGCGACGACGAGCAAGGTGCACACCGCGCTCAGGATCGCGCCGGCCTATGCGGGCCCGGTCGTCCATGTGCTGGACGCCAGCCGCGCGGTCGGCGTGGCGACGACCTTGGTCTCCGACACCCAGCGCGACGATTTCGTCGCGAAGGTCGCCGACGAATATCAGGCCGTGCGCGACGCGCGCGAGGGACGGACGCAAAGCGAGCTGGTGCCGATCGCGCGCGCGCGCGACAATGCGTTCGAGGCCGACATGACGCTGAAGCCCGCCGCGCCCAGGCAGCCCGGCGTCCATGTGTTCCGCGACTGGGACCTCGCGGATCTCAAGGACTATATCGACTGGACCCCGTTCTTCCGCGCCTGGGAACTGCACGGCAATTATCCCGCGATCCTCGACGACGCGGTGGTGGGCGAGAGCGCGCGCAGCCTGTTCGCCGACGCGCAGCGGATGCTGGACCGCATCATCGCGGAGAAATGGCTGGTCGCGCGCGGGGTGTGCGGCCTGTGGCCGTGCGCGCGCGACGGCGACGACGTCATCCTGCATCTCGACAGCGAGGAAAATGTCCGCCTGCCCTTCCTGCGCCAGCAGGTCGCGAAGCGCGAGGGCCGCGCCAACATGTGCCTCGCCGATTTCATCAGCCATGATGGTGACTGGATCGGCGGCTTTGCGGTGTCGATTCACGGCATCGAGCCGCATCTGGCGCGGTTCAAGGCGGCGATCGACGATTATTCGGATATTCTGTTGAAGGCGCTGGCTGACCGGCTGGCCGAGGCGTTCGCCGAGCGGCTGCACGCGCATGTCCGCACCGACCTGTGGGGCTATGCGGCGGGCGAGCAGCTGACCGGCGAGGCGCTGATCCGCGAACAGTATCGCGGCATCCGCCCGGCGCCCGGCTATCCGGCGTGCCCCGACCACAGCCTGAAACCGATCCTGTTCAAGCTGCTCGACGCGCATCATGCGACGGGGATCAGCCTGACCGAGAGCTTTGCCATGCTGCCGACGGCGGCGGTCAGCGGCTTTTATTTCGGGCACCCCGACGCGGCGTATTTCGGCGTGGCGCGGGTGGGGCGCGACCAGCTGGAGGATTATGCGGCGCGGCGCGGGGTCGATCTGGCGACGGCGGAACGCTGGCTGCGGCCGAACTTGGATTGAGCGAAGCGTGAGGGATTAAGGCTTCTCGAAACGGGGCAACCCAACCCGTCGCCCCGGCGGAGGCCGGGGCCGCTCACCAAGGTTGCGCCACCCTGCCAGTGGCCCCGGCCTTCGCCGGGGCGACGGCGTTATCCTGCGCGCCCCACGACCCCCGCCAGCCGCTTCAGCCGGGGCGCGACCATCGGCACGGTCAGCATCGTCGATCCCACCGCCATCAGCAGCAGCGCGGTGAACGTCGCGTTCGTAATGATCTGACGATCGAGCAGGATGTTGGCGAAGATGATCATGATCAGCGCCTTGGTCTGGAGCAGCCAGCCGATGATCGCCGCTTCGCCCCGCGCCCAGCCGAGGATGCGCCCGGCGAGGTGGACCCCCGCCAGCTTGCCGGCGACCGACGCGACGAGCAGCAACGCGGCGGCGGCGAATACCGCCGTGCCCCCGACATCCCATCGGGTGCGCAGGCCCGTCGACAGGAAGAAGACCGGCATCATCGCCAGCAGCACATGGTTGCGGAACAGGTCCATGCGCGCCTGGTCGAACCATTTCGCATCGAGCACCGCGCCCGCCAGAAACGCGCCGACCATGAAGTGGATGCCCGCCCAGTCGGCGGCGAAACCACAGCCCGCCAGCCAGATCAGGCTGACATACCAGCGGTCGCGTTCATCGATCCGCGCCATCACGCGCCGCATCAGCAGCGCGGCGGCCGCGAAGCCGCACAGAAAGCCCGCCTGGCGCCCGACGCGTGCCCAGTCGAGCAGGATGATCGCGAGCACGCCCCAGATCGCGATGTCGTCCAGGCTGGCATAGCGCAGGATGCGCTGGCCGACGGGCGCGCGCAGCACGTCCAGCTTTTCCATGAGCAGGACGAGGATGGGCAGCGCGGTGACCGCGCACGCCATGCCGATGCCGAGCACCACCTGCCACGGTGCGCCCTGTGCTCCCGCCCAACCGGGAAAGCGCAGCATGACCAGTGCCGCCACACCGCCGAAGGCGAGTGGGGTCACCAGCGCGAGGCCCGCGGTCACGCCGGTTTCGCGCCGCTTTGCCCAGGCCTGGCTGAGGTCGAGTTCGATCCCCGCGATCCAGACGAACAGCATCACCGCCCACCAGGCGATGCCGTTCAGCGCGGCGATGACCTGGGGGTTGAAAACGAAGGCATAATAATCGGGAAAGGCCGCCCCCAGCACGCCGGGGCCGAGCAGGATGCCGCCGACAATCTGGACCACCACGAGCGGTGCCCAGTAATCGGTGCGCCCCAGCCGCCAGGCGAGATAGGGCACGCTGAAGATCAGCAGCATCGCGATGAGGAAAATCTCGGTCGTCGTCATCGCTTGCGGTCTGGCGTCCTCCCCTGGCGGCGGGCTTTACCGGCGTGCGCGCCCGCCAACAAGTCCGGCACCCGCCGTCCCGCGCCCCTTGTCCGGCGATGGCGACCCGCTACACAGTCGAGGACGAGTGGAAGAGGGGAAATTCATGGTCAGCCGCGCCGACCCGGTCGCCTATGTCGAGAGCGAGGACGAGCCGTCGCCCGCGGAGATGCGCCTGGTCATCACCGCGTCGTCGCTTGGCACCGCGTTCGAATGGTATGACTTCTTCATCTATGGCACGCTGGCCGCGTCCGGCATCATCGGCCGCACCTTCTTCCCGAGCGGCAATGAAACATTGCAGGCGCTGCTCGCCTGGGCCGGCTTTGCGGTCGGCTTCGGCTTCCGGCCGCTCGGCGCGATCGTGTTCGGCTATCTGGGCGACCGGCTGGGACGCAAATACACGTTCCTGGTGACGATCACGCTGATGGGCGTGGCGACGGCGGGCGTCGGGCTGGTCCCGGGCTATGCGACGATCGGGATCGCCGCGCCCGCGATCATCATCCTGCTGCGCGTGCTGCAGGGGCTGGCGCTGGGGGGCGAATATGGCGGTGCGGCGATCTATGTCGCCGAGCATTCGCCCCGCGGCAAGCGCGGTTTCCACACCAGTTTCATCCAGGCCAGCGTCGCGGGCGGCTTCATCCTCAGCCTGATCGTCGTGCTCGGCTTCAAGGGCGTGTTGCCGCGCGAGGTGTGGAACGACTGGGGCTGGCGTCTGCCCTTCCTGTTCTCGATCGTGCTGCTCGCCATTTCGCTGTGGATGCGGCTAAAGCTGTCCGAAAGCCCCGTCTTCGCCAAGATGAAGGCGGCGGGCCAGATGTCGGCCAACCCGTTTCTCGAAAGCTTCACCTATCCCGGCAACAAGCGCCGCCTGCTGATCGCGTTGTTCGGCATCGCGGCGGGCCTCACGGTCATCTGGTACACCGCGATGTTCTCGGTCCTGTCGTTCCTGCAGGGGCCGATGCGGGTCGAGGAGACGACCGCGCAGCTGCTGGTCGGCGGCGGGGCGATGGCGGGGCTGGGCTTCTTCATCCTGTTTGGCCGTATCTCCGACCGCACCGGGCGCAAGCTGCCGATCACGCTCGGCTATTTCGCGACGCTGGTGCTGCTGTTCCCGATTTTCTGGACGATCGGGTCGGCGGCCAATCCCGGACTGGCGCGCGCGTCGGCGCATGCGCCGATCATCGTGTCGGGGCCCAACTGTGCGTTCGATCCGTTCGCGAGCGTCCAGGCCGACGAATGCGGGCGGGTGCTCGACTATCTGTCCAAGCGCGGCATCAGCTACACGACCGAGGTGACGCCGGTGCTCGCCATGTCGATCGGCGGCACGCCGGTGCCCGACCGGATGATGGCCAGCCTGGACGACGTGCTGCGCGCCAACGGCTATCCGGTCGACCCGGTGGTGCCGCCGGCCGGGCACATCGTCGTCATCCTGTTGTCGATCATCCTGCTGAGCGCGCTGGCGGGCGCGACCTATGGGCCGGTTGCCGCGCTGCTGACGGAGATGTTCCCGGCGCGGATCCGCTACAGCTCGATGTCGATCCCCTATCATATCGGCACCGGCTATTTCGGCGGGTTCCTGCCCTTCATCAGCCAGTACATCGTCGCGCGCACCGGCGATCCCTATGCCGGGTTGTGGTACACGATGGCTGTCGTGGTGGTCGCGCTGGCGGTGACGCTGGTCGGGTTCAGCTATGGCCCGCCGCGCGGGGTGGAGGATCGCTGATCGCCGCGCGCGGGCTGGCGCATCGCCGCGCCCGGCGTTATCCGCCGCGACGATGATCGATCCGACGCCGCCGCCCGCCGCCCCCCTTCGCCTGATGCTGGACGGCGCGGCGCTGTGCGACAATTGGCGGGCATTGGCGCGAATGAGCGGCGCGGCGGTGTGCGGAGCGGCGGTCAAGGCCGACGGCTACGGGCTGGGCGCGCGTGCGGTGATGACCCGGCTGGCGGCGGCGGGATGCCGCGATTTCTATGTCGCGACCTGGGCAGAGGCGCTGGCCGTCGCCGATCTGGGGCTGGAGATCGCGGTGCTGCACGGGGTGCGGGCCGACGACCTGGCCGTCGCCATGGCCGCGCCCGCCCATCTGCGCCCGGTGTTGAACAGCGTCGACCAGGTCGCCCGCTGGCGCGACGCCGGCGGCAGGCGCTGCGACGTGATGATCGATACCGGCATGAACCGGCTGGGCCTGTCGCCGGCGGAAGCGGGCGGCGGCGCGCTGGCAGGTCTGACGATCGACACGCTGATGAGCCACCTGGCGTGCGCGGACGCGCCCGACGACGCGATGAACGCGCGCCAGCGCGATGCGTTTGCGGCCATGGCGGCGGGAGTGCCGGCGCGGCGGCGCAGCCTCGCCAACTCCGCGGGGGTGGCGCTGGGGGCGGATTATCAGTTCGACCTGACCCGGCCGGGCCTCGCGATCTATGGCGGCGTGCCGGTCGCCGCCCTGGCGGACGCGTTGCGCCCGGTCGTAGGGATCGCGGCGCAGGTGTTGCAGTGCCGCGACATCGCGGCGGGGGATGCGGTCGGCTATAATGCGACCTTCACCGCCGCGCAGCCGATGCGGCTGGCGACGCTCAACCTGGGATATGCCGACGGTTATTGGCGCGGATTCAGCGGCGTCGGTCGGGTACGGATCGGCGGCGACGTGCGCGCGGTGCTTGGCCGGGTGTCGATGGACCTGACGATCGTCGATGTAACGGGGCTGGACGCGCGCGAGGGCGACTGGATCGCCGTCGATTATGGCTTGCCCGAAGCGGCGGCGGCGAGCGGGATGTCGCAATATGAGCTGCTGACCGGGCTGGGCCGACGGTTCGAACGGGTGTGGTGCTGACACGAAAAAAAGGGCCGCCCGCCTTGTGGCGGACGGCCCGGAATGCGTTGAACGAACGGATCAGTAGCGAACGCGCGCCGTGATCGCGAAACGGCGTCCGAACGGGTCGTTGACGGATGCCGGGGCGATGATCCCGAAATATTCCTGACCGACGCGGTTGGTCAGGTTGGTGACCGAGCCGCTGAGCTGGAACGTTTCGTTCACGTCGAAGCTGATGCTGGCGTCGATCGTCACGTAATCGTCATACTGGTCGAATTCGCGGTTGTCGTTCGGGCCAGGGGCGCGATTGAAGCGCGAAACGAGCTGTTCGCCGGTATAATTGATGTTGGTCGAGATCGCGAAGCTGTCGTTGAAGTAACGCAGACGCAGCTGACCCTGGAATTCCGGATCGCCAAGGATGCCGTCCGAACGTGCCGGTGCGATACCCGTCGTGTCGACGATACGGCGCTTCACGTAGAACAGGCTGCCCGCCATCGAGACGCTGCCCGGCACCTTCAGGCCGGTGAGCTTGGTGACATAGTCGGCCTCGGCCTGAATGCCCTCGAACAGGACACGCTGGCCGTTGACGAAGCCGCTGGTCACCGCCGGATTGGCGGGATCGGCGGGAACCTGGCCATTCGCATCGCGACGGATTTGCGAGCAGAAGCTGTTGCCGTTCGCCGGATCGTCGGCATTGAAGTTCGCATTGTCGAAGCAACCCGAAACGATCTGTGCGACGGTCAGGTTGGCGATCGGCTGGCTCAGATCGATATCGAGATAGTCGACCGAAACGACCAGTCCGGGGATGAAGCGCGGCCGCACGACCACGCCGAAGGTGAAGCTGTTGGCTTCTTCGTTCAACAGCGCCGAGTTGCCGCCTGAACGACCCGGCACGGTTGCCGTTGCCGCGCTGAGCGGGGTCGCGTTGGGGAAGCGGGCGAGGAAGGCGGCGCAGTTGCGCGACCGGATGTCCGGCACCGGACCCGCGTTGATGTTCCCCGGCGCGCAAAGGTCGGCGACTGTGGTGAAGGTATTGGTCACCGGCGCGAACAGCTCGACGACGGCGGGTGCGCGGAACGACTTCGTATAGTTGCCGCGGAACTGGACGTCCTTGATCGGCGAGAAGGTGCCGCCCGCCGCCCAGGCAAAGAACCCGCCGTTCACGGTGTTGTCGACATAGCGACCGCGCGCGAACAGTTCGAGATTGTGGAAGAAGAAATCGTTGTTCGGCGTGAAGATCGGCAAGTTAATTTCGCCGAACACTTCATCGAGGTTGAACGAACCACTGGTCGGCAGGATCGCGACCGAACGGCCCAGACCTTGCTGCAGGAAGGGATCGGGAACGAAATTTGCGCTTTCGTCGCGGTGTTCATAGCCGACGTTGAAGCTGACCGGGTTGCCGAACAGGTCGAAGGGCGAGCCGCCGACGTTGGCGTTGATGACCCATTGTTCGACGCGGCTGTTGGCGATGGTGTCCTGGATCACATAGGCCGAGGCCGCACGCGACGGCGCACCTTCGCCGAAAACGCTCAGCGGGACGCAGCGCGCGTCGGCCGTGGGCGTGAAGCCCGGCGTTGCGTTGACCGTCGGGTTGGTCACGCAGCCGTTGATCGCGTTGACGAAGTTCTGCTGGTTGATCTGCTGAGAGATATCCCGATAGTCGGTGCGGCCCCACGTGCCTGTGACTTCGAAGTTGAACGAGCGCCCGAACGCCTCGAACGTGCCGTCGGTGCCGCCGACGACGCGATACAGGTCATTTTCCGAAACGCCGGTCGCGTCGCCGAGGTCAAGGTTGATGCGGCTGACGCGGAAGGTCGAGTAGCCGTTGGCGACCAGGAGGTTGCGCGCCTGGGTCGACAGCAGCGGGTTGTTGACGCTGAAGGTCAGCGGGCCGCTGGCACCGCCGAACAGCGTCGACTGGAACGACTGCTGCTGGATCAGCTCGTCGCCGCGACCGTTGAAGTACAGGCCCTCGGCGAACACGCGGATATTGTCGGTCAGCTCGTAATTCGTGAACAGATTGGCCGAAATGCGGCGGACATTGCTGGTGATCTGGGTGAAGTCGTTGAAGACGAAGCCGTCACCGTCCGAGTTGCGTGAAGCCGCGGCCGTGATGACGCCGCCATACAGCGTGCCGCGGTCATACGGGATCAGCGTGCCGTCCGGCGCGAACTGGTAATTGAAGTCGAGCGGCCGCAGCGCGCCGATGTTGGCGATCACGCCGCCGCGGCTGAGCGAGGGGATGCCCGCGCGGGTCACCAGCACGGTGCCGGGGAAGCCGTCGCTCGCGCTGTCGTTGAACCCGATGTTCGGATTGATGCGGCCGTCGTTGAGCGGCGTACGACCCGCCGGCCCGAGCTGCGCCGCCAGAGCCGAGGTCGGGTTCAGCTGGCCGCCGACACCATTGCGCAGGAAAGGCCGGTCGTTGGTCAGGACGCCGTCGACCTCTTCATAGCTCGCCGCGATCGAGATGTTGCCCCGACCGCCGGCAAAATCGTGGCCGTAGCCGGCCGAGAAATTGTACCGGAAATTGTCACCATATTCGGTGACGGCGGCGGTGCCCTGAATCTCCAGCTTGTTGAACCGGTTCTTCGTGATGACGTTGAGCGTGCCCGCGATTGCGTCCGAACCGTAAATCGGGGCGCCGCCGATCGCGACGCGGTCGATTCGCTCGACCAGGATCGGGTTGACGATGTTGAGGTCGACCTGCGTACCCGGCGCGGCGTTGCCGAAGATGGTCGTGACGTTCGACGACACCACGCGGCGGCCGTTGATCAGGGTCAGCGTGCGGTTCGAACCGAGACCGAAGGAGTTGATGAAATTGACGCCCTGGCCGAAACCGCCCTGCGCGCCGTTCGGCGTGACCGAGCCGCGGAAACCCGGCAGTTCGTTCAGCGCGTCGGCGACGTTGGTCAGACCGCGGTCTTCGAGATACTGGGAACCGATCGAAATGGTCGGTTCGAACAGATCGAACGACGTGCGGCGGATGCGCGAGCCGGTGACGACGATCTCTTCCGGATTCTCATTCTCAGTTGCCGGAAGCTCGCGGCTTTCTTCAGTCGTTTCCTGGTCCTGCGCGATGGCGGACTGAGGGAAAAACGCAACGGCGCCGGCAAGCGCCGTTGCAGACAGCAACTGGCTGATTTTCATTTTCATTGACCCCATGGTTGTCGTGCGTGGCAGCGATTTCCACCGCTTCGTCGCTAACTGATGGGATTGTTCAGATTCTGGCAAGGTTTCGCCGCGGGAACGAAACGAATTTAGCCCGAACCTGTGGTACCAATGTCACATTGCTGCAATGCAAAATAAATGGCGCGCGCGAATCGTTCGCGCACGCCACCTTTCGCTTTCCAGATATTACGTGAGTGCAACCGCCGGGCGAATCGCCCTCAGCGTTCCACGCACATCGCGATTCCCATGCCGCCGCCGATGCACAGCGTGGCGATTCCCTTTTTCGCGTCGCGCCGGACCATTTCGTGGAGCAGCGTGGTCAGCACGCGCGCGCCCGATGCGCCGATCGGATGGCCGATCGCGATCGCGCCGCCGTTGACGTTGATCCGGTCGGGGTCCCAACCCATTTCCTTGCCGACCGCCAGCGCCTGGGCGGCGAACGCCTCGTTCGCCTCGATGAGGTCGAGATCGGCGATCGTCCAGCCCGCCTTCTCGAGCGCGCGCCGGCTCGCGGGGACCGGGCCGATGCCCATGATCGACGGATCGACGCCCGCCGACGCCCAGCTGGCGATGCGGGCCAGGATCGGCGCGCCCCGGCGCTCGGCTTCCTCGCGGCGCATCACGACGAGCGCGGCCGCCCCGTCATTGAGTCCGCTGGCGTTGGCGGCGGTCACCGTCCCGTCCTTCTTGAACGCAGGACGCAGGCCCGACACCCCGTCGATCGTCGCCCCGGCGCGGATATATTCGTCCTGGTCGATGACGGTGTCGCCCTTGCGGCCCTTGACCGTCACCGGCGCGATCTGGCCGGCGAAGCGGCCTTCGCTGCGCGCGGCTTCCGCCAGGTTCTGCGAGCGGACGGCGAATTCGTCCTGCTCGCCGCGCGTGATCTGATATTGCTCGGCCAGGTTCTCCGCGGTCATCCCCATGTGATAGCCGTTGAAGACGTCCATCAGCCCGTCCTTGATCATCGTGTCGACGAGGCTCAGGTCGCCCATCTTGGTGCCGGGGCGCAGCGACTGGGCGTGCGGGCTCATCGACATCGATTCCTGGCCGCCCGCGACGACGATGGTCGCATCGCCATTGGCCACCGCCTGGGCCGCGAGCGCGACCGCGCGCAGGCCCGATCCGCAGACCTGGTTGACGCCCCATGCCGGCACTTCCTTGGGCACGCCGGCCGCCATCGACGCCTGGCGCGCGGGGTTCTGCCCCTGCGCGGCGGTGAGCACCTGGCCCATGATGACTTCGGACACCTCATCGCCGCTGACGCCCGACGCCGCCAGTGCCGCCTCGATCGCGACCCGCCCCAGTTCGTGCGCGGGGGTGGCGGCGAACGCGCCCAGGAAACTGCCGACGGGCGTGCGCTTGGCGGCGGTGATGACGATGTCGGTCATGGGCATGGGCTCCTGTCGCGGGTTGACGCCCTCTGGCGGGGCACCGATCTGAGTCGGATCGCGCCTATCTAGCGAGCGCGATCCCCGATAACCAGTCCGCGAGCGGTGCCCAGAGCTGGTCGCGGGCGCGCTGGCCGACGACCATACCGACATGGCCGGCATCGAGCGGGCGGACCTCGCCGCGACCGAGCGCACTGGCGGCGGGGACGATGCGGTCGTTGCGCGCGACGAACTCGATTGTCGGGATGTCGATCGCGTGCGGATCGACCGGCGTGCCCGCAACCTGCCACGCGCCGCGACCGGGCGTATCGGCGGCGAAGAACTGCTCGAACATCTGCGCGCCCGCGCCATAGGTCAGCGGCGCGCCGCCATTGGCCCAATCCTCCAGCACCACGAAGTCGCGCGCGGCCGCGTCGTCAGGATCAAGCGTGGCGAAACGTTCGTATTTGGCGATCGTGCGCGCGGGATCGAGCTGCCAGAAACAGGCCTGCAGCACCTCCATCGGGACCAGTCCCAACGCGTCGCATACCGGCTGCGTCTGGGCCCAAAGCCGCCCGATCTGCGCGCGCGCAGGCTCGCCAAAGCCCGAATAGTGCCACGGCGCGGCGATGAGGGCGAGGGCGGCGACCGGGCGCAGCGCCGCCGCCGCGATCGCCATCGTGCCGCCCAGGCAATAGCCGACCAGCAAGGGTTCGGCCCCCGCATCCTGCGTCACCGCGTCGATCAGCGGGACGAGCCGGTCGGCGACGTGCGCGGAGATATCCTCGTCGCGCTCGGCGGGATCGGGCGTGCCCCAGTCGACCAGCATCGCGCGCAGCCCGCGCGCGGCCAGCCACGCGACCAGCGAGCGGCCAGGCGACAGGTCGAGGATGAACGGCGCGTTGATCAGCGACGGGACCAGCAGCACCGGCCGCCCCGATGCCGCCGCGCCGCCATGGTCACGCACGCTGACCCGACCGCACCGCGCAATTTCCCGGCCCGCCGGCGCGCGCGCCACGCGCGGCGCGGCCTGATAGGCGGCGAGCCCGGCCAGTGCGGCGCGGCGGCGCGCGGCGCATGCTGCGGTTTCCCGCTGCAACATGGCAAGAAACAGGGGCAGGGGGCGGGGGCCGTGTTGCGGTGCCGCAAGAAATGATGATAGGCTCGGATCTGACACAGTCGAGGGCTTTCATCCCATGAAGAAGCAATCCGCCGCGGGCGGTCCCGTCATCATCAAGAAATACGCCAATCGCCGGCTCTACAACACCGAAACCTCGTCCTACATCACCCTCGACCACCTCGCCGCGATGACTCGCGAGGGGCGCGACTTCAAGGTGATCGACGCGAAGAGCGAGGAGGACATCACGCATAATGTCCTGACGCAGATCATCATGGAAGAGGAAGCGCGCGGCCAGACGATGCTGCCGGTCAATTTCCTGCGCCAGCTGATCGCGCTTTATGGCGATTCGATGCAGGCGATGGTGCCGGGCTATCTGGAAGCGTCGATGGAGAGCTTTCGCCGCAACCAGGAACAGTTCAAGTCGGCGGTCGAGGGCGCGTTCGCCAATTCGCCGTTCGCCGAAATGGCCAAGCGCAACATGGCGATGTTCGAAGCCGCGACCTCCGCATTCAAGCCGGGCGGGTCGCCCAGCGACGCGGCGCCCGCAGCACCGACAGCCGAGGGCGGCGTCGGCAAGGACGCCGAAATCGCGGCGCTGCGTGCCCAGTTGGCCGACCTGCAATCGAAGATCGAAAAGCTGGGCTGACGCCGACCGGGGGCGGCGGGGCGCGTTCATTGTCCCGGCCCAAGCCGTTAAGCGCCGGCCAATTTCAGCCAGGCCGTAGACGCAAAAGCTGCCGGTCGGCTGTCGACCCCATCGCGGACATAGCGAGAAGGATTGCAGTCCACCCGAGACCGGACGTAGTCGTGACAGATGCATATACGGCCATTCGAGGCTTCAGACTCCGAGGCCCTCGCCAGTCTTTTTCATGCGTCGGTCCGTCAAGCTGGGCTGGCCTATTATTCCTCCGAACAGGTTGATGCGTGGAGCCCGTCCAAGCCTGAGCCTGACAAGTACGTGCAGCAGGCTCGCGACAGAATATTCTTGGTTGCCGTCGATGACGATGGTGCCCTAGCAGGGTATGGGGACTTGGAGGCGAATGGACATATCGATCACCTGTATTGCCGACCCGATATAACGGGACAGGGTGTCGGCTCGGCGATCTATGCGGCATTGGAAAGCGCGGCCAAAGCAGCTGGGATAACGACGCTTTTCGTCGAAGCGAGCGAAGGCGCTCGCCGTCTTTTCGAACGTCGAGGCTTCGTTGTCGAAGCTCGCAACGACTTCACCTACAATGGCGTTGCCATGCACAATTACAGCATGTCAAAATTGATCGACTGACCGAGCTTAACGTTTGTTGTCTCCTCGCTTGGAGTGCAACCCGACAGTCCGCTTTCCACCCAGTTCCGGCCGGCCGGTCCTCCCGCCGAAATCCGCCGTTCATCCGCTCACGACCTCGATCGACCTCAGTGCGTCTCTCGGGCCTCGTGCTGAGGGCCAGCCTGCGCCGGGCGAGCGGAAGCCCCGGAGTTGCCGATGCGGCCCGGTGGAGTCCGGTACGAGGTCGGGTTGACGACGCGACGCCGGTCGGGGCCTGCCTCCCGTGTCCTTTGCCGGTCAGCTTTCGGGCGAAAGAAAAGGGGCGCTGCCGGCCGGCAGCGCCCCTCAATTGTTGGCATGACGCCGTGCTGGTCAGGCCGGCTTGCGGAACTTGATCGTCATGCGGTCGCTTTCGCCGATCGCCTCGTACTTGGCGCGATCCTTGTCCTTCTCGGCGAAGTTGGGGGGCAGCGTCCACACGCCCTGGGGATAGTCCGCGGTGTCCTTCGGGTTCGCGTTGACCTCCGACTGGCCGACCAGCTCGAAGCCCGCCGCCTTGGCATAGGCGAGGACCGAACTGGTCTTCATATAGCCGCTCTTTTCCTCGGCCGCACCGTCGCGGCTTTCGGGCAGGCGGTGTTCGACGACGCCCAGCGTCCCGCCCGGCTTCAGCATCTTGAAGATCGCGTTGAACGCGGCCTGGGTCTGATCGGTGCCACCGAAGCGCCAGTTATGGACGTTGCGGAAGGTCAGCACCACGTCGGCGCTGTTATCGGGCACGGTTGGTTCGCCGTCCTTGGCCGGAAACGCCGCCATCTTGACCGCGCCATAGGTCGCGGCGTCCTTTTCCTTGAGCGCGTTCAGCCCGCGAAAACCGTTGGGCATCGGCGCGGCGGCATAGAGCGTGCCCTTGCCCTTGGTCAGCGGCGCCAGGATCTCCGTATACCAGCCGCCGCCGGGCCACAGCTCGACCACGGTGTCGGTCGGCTTGACGCCGAAAAAGGTCAGCGTCTCGACCGGGTGGCGATATTTGTCGCGCGCCATATTGGCGGGCGTGCGGGTCGGCGCCTTGACCGCCGCGGCGATCGGGCTTTCCTCATGATGATTGGCGACGGCGATGCCGGCCGCGCCGGCAATGCCGACGCAGGACGCAAGGGCGGCGATCAGGACGAAACGGGTGCGCATAACGGCTCCTCAGCTACGGGGGGTCTTGTCGTGCGGCAGTGATGGGATAGGGGCGGTCGCGATGCAAGTCGGACTCTGGATCGCCGCCGCGCTTTCGCTGGCGCTGGCCGTCGTGGCGGGCGTGGCGGAGCGCCGCCGGTTCAACCGCCGCGATCCCGACCGCGCCGGTTTCATGCCGTGGAACCTGATCCAGGTGATGGCGCTCCTCGCCGCCGTGGTGCTGGCGGCGCTGGCGATCACCGGCGGGCTGCCGTGAGCGGCGGTGGCAAGGTTTCGGTCGCAATGCCCGCGGATTTCGGCGAAAAGGACGGCAATGCGCCGCACCGCGCGCATCCGCTTCACCCCAGGGCTCGTTTCGCGTGTTTCAGCCGGTCGATCCAGTTCATCGCCTGACCGCCGCACCGCCCGATCGGGGTTGGCGCGGACGCTGGCGATCGCGGCTCGGCCCGCGCGCCATCGCGATCCTGTTCGCACTGGCGGTCGAGGTGTTGCTGCTGCTGGTTCTGCTG
>NZ_LSHX01000023.1 GCF_001555965.1 Sphingomonas sp. CCH21-G11 | reverse complement strand
TCTCGTGGGCTCGGAGATGTGTATAAGAGACAGCCATGCCTGCGGGCCGACCGCCCAAAGCGATGGCCACCGATTTGGCCACCTCCTCTACTGTTAGCCCGTAGCGGGCTATTGTCGGTCGATCGAACGCAATGTCGAGCGTCGGGAAGCCCGTGACCTGCTGCACCTTCACGTCGGCGGCGCCCTCCACGTCGCGAAGGACTCCCGCAACTTCGCCCGCCGCATCGGTGAGCGCGGTGAGGTCATCGCCATAAAGCTTGACCGCCACATCACCGCGAACGCCGGCGATCAGCTCGTTGAAACGCAGTTCGATCGGTTGGCTGAACTCGTAGAGATTGCCGACTAGACCGCCGAGCGCACTTTCCATTTCAGTAACGAGCGCATCCTTGGACAGACTGGGATCGGGCCACTCATCGCGTGGCTTCAGAATGACATAGGCATCGGAAGCGTTAGGCGGCATCGGGTCGCTCGCCACCTCGGCTGTGCCTGTTCGTGAGAACACCAGCGCAACTTGAGGGAACTCGGCGAGGCGACCCTCTACCTCGCGTTGCATAGTTAGCGAGCGTTCAAGCGAGGTAGAAGGGATACGCAACGATTGAACCGCCAGATCGCGTTCGTCGAGCTGCGGGGTGAACTCGCTGCCGAGGAAGGTGAACAGCACTGCTGCAAGTACAAAGGCTCCGGCTCCGGCCCCGATTACCGGCCAGGGCCTGGCAATCGCCTTGCGCAAGGCCGGCCCATACCGCTCCTTTGCCCAGACAATCGGCTTTACTTCCTTCTCGGTCAGCTTCTTGTTGAGCAGCACCGCGATCATCGCCGGCACAAAGGTCAGCGACAGCACGAAGGCCGATGCCAGCGCCAGCATCATAGTGATGGCCATCGGCGAGAACGTCTTGCCCTCGACGCCGGTGAAGGTGAGCAGCGGGGCAAAAACAAGGAAGATGATCGCCTGGCCGTAAACGGTCGGTTTGATCATTTCCTGTGCCGCGAGGCGGGTTTCGGTCAGGCGTTCCCCGAGGGTGAGCAAGCGCCCTTCATGATGCTGCCGTGCAGCCAAACGCGCGACGCTGTTCTCGACGATGATGACCGCACCATCGACAATCAGCCCAAAGTCCAATGCGCCGAGGCTCATCAGATTGCCGGACACACCGAGCCGGTTCATCCCTACCGCTGCGAGCAGCATCGAGAACGGGATGACCAGAGCCGTGATGATCGCTGCCCGGATGTTGCCAAGCAGCAGAAACAGCACCGCGATAACCAGCAAGGCCCCTTCGAGCAGGTTTTTCTCCACGGTTGCGATCGTGGCATCGACCAGTGACGAGCGGTTATAGACGATCTCGGCCACCACACCTTCGGGAAGCGATGCGCGCACCTCTTCAAGCCTTGTAGCGGCGTTCGCGGCCACGGTCCGGCTGTTCTCGCCTGCGCGCATCAGAACAGTGCCCACCACGGTCTCTTCGCCGTTGAGCGATGCCGCCCCGGTGCGCAGGTCGCCGCCGATGGCGACATCGGCCACATCGCCAATGCGGACGGGAACGCCCTCACGGGTCGCTACCACGGCCTCCTTGATCGCCTCGACACCGTCAAGCCGGGCATCCACCCGCACCAGCAATGCCTCGCCCGCTCGGTCAACGAAGTTGGCTCCGGCCGCCAGATTGGCCGCTTCCAATGCCTGAATCAGCGAATCGAAAGAAAGACCATAACCGGTGAGCCGCGCCGGATCAGGCTGCACCAGATACTGCTTTTCGAAGCCACCGATCGAATCGACTCCCGCAACGCCATCAATGGACCGCATGAGCGGAGCCACGACCCAGTCCTGCACGGTGCGCAGATAGGCGGCCTTGGCAACCTCGCTGTCGAGCCGGTCACCGCGCTCGGTAATGAAGCTGCCGTCGGCCTGCCAGCCCGTCCGCCCACCTGTTGCCGCACCCTTGCCTGCGGGATGCTCATATTCGATGGTATACATAAGCACTTCGCCAAGGCCGGTCGAAATCGGCCCCATGGTGGGTTCCGCGCCTTCGGGCAGCGATGCACCAATCGGTGCAAGCCGCTCGTTCACCTGGCTGCGAGCAAAGTAGATGTCGGTCCCTTCCTCGAAGATCGCTGTAACCTGGCTGAAGCCGTTGCGCGAAATCGAGCGGGTCATTTCCAGCCCCTCGATCCCCGCAAGGCCGGTCTCGATCGGGAACGTCACCTGCGTTTCGACCTGCGAAGGCGAAAGCGCGGGCGCGCTGGTGTTGATCTGGACCTGCGTGTTGGTGATGTCGGGAACCGCATCGATCGGCAGCCGGACCAGATTGAATGCGCCATAGATCGCCGCAAGGATGGTCAGAACGATGATCCCCCAGCGAAACCGTACCGCAATGTCGAGAACCATGCCGATGACGCCGTGGCCACCATCATTGCCGTGGTTCGGGCTCTCCTCGTGTGAAGAAGCCGTGGTTTGATCAATGCCCATGTTCGGCTTCCCCCTTTTCGAGTTCAGCTTTCAGCAGAAAGGCATTTTCAGTCGCGACAGCTTGTCCGGCGCTCAGACCGGAAAGGATCGTCACCATTCCGTCCGAGCGGTTGCCTGTCTCCACCTCACGCGCCTGGAACCCGCGGCGGGTTCGAACAAACACGACGTTTTTGCCGTCAACGACCTGGACGGCATCTTCAGGAACAGCGATGCTGCGCTGATCCACTTCGCCGGAGGGACGGATGCGGGCCTGCAGGAAAGATCCGGGTTGGAGGCCGGAGACGCTTCCCGGAAGATTGAGAATGGCAGTTGCGCTGCGGCTTTCAGGGTCGAGCGACGGTGTCACCGAGCGCACGCGCGCTCCGATTTCCCGTCCATCGCCGACAATGAGAGCAGCTTCATCGCCGGGCTTGATCCGGACAGCATCGGCAGATGGCAAAGCGACCTCGATCTGCAAACCATCGGGATTGATGACCTGAAACAGTTCCTCACCGGCATCCACATATGAACCAAGCACGATGGGCGCAGTTGTCACACGGCCAGATATGGGGCTGGTAACAGCCAGTGAGCGGCCATCCCCGCTTACCCCCGCTGCCGAGACAGCGGCCTGTGCACGGGACAGTTCGGAACGGGCGACATCAAGATCGGCCCTGGCAGCTTCAAGATCCTGTCTCGCCGTGACGTTCCCCTCGAATAAGCGTCGCTCACGGTCATAGGCAGAAGAAAGCGCCGTCACCCGCGCGCGCGCTGCACTCAATTGCGAAGCGAGCGCAGCAGCATCAGCGCTTTCGATCCGGGCGACCGTCTCGCCCTGGCTGACATAGTCACCCAATGTCTTGCTGATACTGCGAACCATACCGGTAGCGCGTGCATCAATCCGTGCAGTGGCAGCGGGACTGGCCGCAACCGTCGCGGGAAAGACCAGTTCAACGGCGGCGCCGGACTGCACAGTCTCTATTCTGATCTTGGCAGCGCGCAGTTGTTCATCACCGATCAGGACAAGACCTTCCGGCAAGGCGGATTCGGCCGCCTCATCGTCTTGCTGGACAGCAGCCTCGTTCGCGGGCCAGATAAAATACAGCAACGCTGCGGCGGCGATTACAATCGCGGCGACAATCGCCAGCGTTCTGCGGTTCATGACAATATTCCTCATTGTGCAGCTAGCCTGATAAGTTCGGCGGCGGCCTGTCCCCGGTCCTGCTGCGCAGCGATCAGCGCCTCACGGATTGCATCGCGGGCATCGGCGGCGGCCAGGACTTCGATCAGCGGAAAGCGGCCATTGCTGTAGCCGATGCGCACGAGCCTCAACGCTTCTTCGGCCTGTGGCAGGGATGTTGCGGAAAGGGTTTCAACGCGCGCCTCGGCAGCCAGATAGGCGGCGCGTGCGCGGGCAACGGCCAGTTCGTAATCCGCGAGCGCTACAGCTTCGCGGGCAGTTGCTGCGCGCAGATTGGCTTCGGCAGAAGCGATATTGCCCTGATTGCGATTGCTGAATGGGAGCGGGATCGAGACGCCGACTACAAAGGCATTGGCGTTGCTCTCCTCGAACCGCCGCACGCCGGCCGAGATGGTGGGATCCGGGATGCGCAGGCTGCGTTCCCGCGCTATTTCTGCGGATGCGGCAGCTGTGTTTGCCCGCGCAAATTCCAACTGCAATGGCGCACTGGTTGCCATTATCTGGTCTGGCGGTGCAATGGTGGGAAACTCACTCGGCACCACAGGCGGCGCTGCCTGCTCGCTCCACAAAGCGGCAAGGCCTGTTCGTGCAGCAAGGCTGGCCGCTTGCGCAGCTTGGAGCTCAGCCTGCGCTTCAGCGAGCGCGGCTTGCGCCCGCAAGGCTCGCAGCGGCGGCTCGCGGCCGACCTCCACCAGCAGGTTCGCAATGCGCGCCAGTTCCTCGTTGCGCGCGACGATATCGCGGGCAAGATCAAGGCGCGATACGGCTGCAACGGCTGCGATATAGCGTTCGCGCACCACAAACCCGAGCTCCGCCTGCGAGAGGTTGGCCCTCAGGGTTGCAAGGTCGGCCTGGGCCTCGGCTGCTGCGATCCGCGCACCCCGCTTCCCGCCAAGTTCAAGCTGCTGGCCAACCGACAAGGTGATTTGTGTCGCACGTAAGCCGGAGAAGGCGCCGCTACCGGCAAAATCCTCAGCTTCGAGAGAGACCTGCGGATTGGGCCGCAAGCGCGCCTGACCGATTAGCGCCTGTGCTGCCTCAGTTTCAGCGCGCGGCCCGATAAGGCGCGGATTACTGTCGGCAAACGCGGAGCTATCTGTAACACCGCTGCGGTCGAGCGCTTCGTCGAGCGACACCACCTGTGGCTCCTGCGCAGCGGCAGGCTCCGATAACGTGGCGAAGGCCAACCCTGCAATCAGGGCGCCCCGCCATAATATGACTGACATTTTGGATGACTTCCTCTGCTGACGTTCAAAAACGGCACCGGAAATCATTCCGGCGCGCGTGGAGCGTCAGACTCGAGGAGGGGGGCTCACTATCTCGCGATCAACCGACGGCAAGCGGTCAAAGCGTGCCGACAAATGCACCGCCAAAAGTTCCGGGCTCTCGATACCAACTGCGGCGCCCTCTACGTTGGAACCGTGGTGGCAATGACCGTGAGCGCATACGCCGTGCTGCTCGACAGGAGCATCGGGATCGCCCTGATCAGTCTCGTCGTGTGCTTCCGCCTGAAGCGAGGTGATCGCAATTTCAGACCCGTCCGTAAATCCGGCTTCAGTCCCGCAGGTTGCTGCATCAGCGACCGTTGCCAAGACAAGCATCATCAGCGCCAGAAGTATGGCAAGAGGGCGCAGGGCAACAGGGCGGAGTGCAAGCTTCATGAACGCGATGGCGCCAATAACATTGGCAAATGGGTGGAGCAAGGCCGAAATATCTCGGTAATATATAAGGTTATATTATCACGCCGTAACTGAGCACGATCTGGCATCATCTGCTTCCTTGATCAGGCTGATCAATTTCCAGTTGAAGATCATCCGGCACTGGCATTGGCGCAAAAGCGCTCACATTCGATCGTCCGGTATTGCCGACCGGCAGCCGTCCCGTCACCGCGCCAATTGGTGCCAGAATAATCCGGACTATCTGGCCCATAACTTCGCTCCAATCGCGCCGTCGGATCGCAAATCCCAGCATGGCGCCATGACTGGCGAGATGTGGGCCAAGATAGGGCTGCGAAACGATATGAACCCGCTCCAGATGGTGCCACGCACGATCATCGTCGCCTGCTTTTACCGCTGACCGGTATGCCGCCATTTCGGCCGCGATCACCCGCCGCGCAGTAAAGCTGTTGGCAAGCCCCCGCCAGCGCCGCTGCCGGTGCCAATAGAAGATTTGCGCGAAGGCCCAGATGAACGGGGTCAGGGCTCCGGCCGAAACTTCGACCTCGTCGCTGTAATGCGTCCCGCCGTTTGGTTCCGGCATGACGGTGATCCAATGATCCCACCTGGAAATGAGGGCACTGTGCCCGTTGTCACGCAGTCGTTTTGGCCAGTCGGTGCCGTCAGCATCGTGCGTGGACGTCACAATCCACTGTGTCCCGAACGGAATTATGCCAAAGAGGCGGAGCTTGACCTCGTAGCGCCCGCCCGGTCGAAAGCTTTCGAACGCCGCGTCGTCGATCGGGATGAAGCGCACCAGCGGCCAAGCAATATGCTGCAACAGGCCCGCCTTCTGGACTTCTGCCCAGACAGTTTCCGGCTTGAGCGCAATATGTGTCGAACGCGAAACCTTCATGCTGCAACGCTCCGCAATTCAAGCCGTGCCTGCTGGACGATCTGAATGCCGCCGCTGATCCCGAGCAGCGCCAGGAGCGCAGCAACAATAAGGTCGGGCCAGGCTGTCCCCGTGCCGAACACGCCGAGCGCGGCCGCCATCACGGCAATATTGCCGATCGCGTCGTTGCGGGAGCAGATCCAGACCGAACGCATGTTCGCGTCACCCGTACGAAAGCGGTAGAGCATGATGGCAACGCCAGCATTGGCTGCGAGCGCGAGCGCGCCGATGATCCCCATCAGTTCAGGTTTGGGTGCAGCTCCGCCCAATGCCGCTAAGACCGCTGTGATCAAGACCCAACCGCTCAGGCCGATGAGAGTAAGCCCCTTGGCAAGGGCAGCCCGCGCGCGCCATGCCAGCGCCATCCCGGCAACCAGCAGGCTGATCGTGTAATTGGCAGCATCACCCAGAAAATCGAGCGCGTCCGCCTGCAATGCGCGGCTGTCAGCAGCGGCACCTGCCGCCATCTCGACAGCGAACATGCCGGCGTTGACGCCGAGCGCGATCCACAAAGCCCTGCGCCAGCGCGGGTCATTCAGCGTTGCCGTCGTTCCGCACGCGGCCTTGCAGCAATCATCAGCCATCATCTTGCCTTCTCGACAAATCCCGAGTCGGCACTCTATCTACACCCTGTAGCAACTACAGGGTCAAGCCCGGAGGAGTGGCAATGAAGATTGGCGAACTCGCGAGCGCCACGGCGACCAAGGTCGAGACGGTGCGCTATTATGAAAAGATCGGGCTGTTGCCGCCACCCGCACGGACAAGCGCCAATTATCGTGCCTACGGCCATGATCATCTCGCGCGCCTGTCGTTCATCCGCCGCGCCCGCGATCTCGGTTTCACGCTCGAAGCGGTACGCGAACTGCTCACGCTGTCGGATGACAAGGCCCAATCCTGCGATGCAGTTGACGGCATAGCGCGTGTCCACCTCACCGAAATCGATCGCAAGATTGCCGATCTGACCGCGCTGCGCGGCGAGCTTGATCGGATCATCGGTTCCTGCCGTCACGGGACGGTGGCCGATTGCAAGATCATAGAAACCCTGGCCCCACGCGGAAAGGACACAGCTTGATGTATTATCTGCTCATCAAAGCCGTCGCATCTGCCATCATCATCGTGATCGTTTCAGAAACCGCGCGGCGCAATCCCGGTACCGGGGCGCTGATCGCTTCGCTGCCGCTGATTTCAGTGCTCGGCATGATCTGGATTTGGCGCGACACGCAAGAAGTGGCGCGCCTGGCCGAGCATTCCGCCGCGACGTTCTGGTATGTGCTTCCGAGTCTACCGATGTTTCTCGTCATCCCTGCCCTGCTCAAGCGTGGTGTCTGGTTCTGGCCCGCGCTGCTTGCGGGGTGCGTTCTGACCATGGCGCTCTATGCGTCAATGGTCTGGGCCGGCCCGAAATTTGGATTGAAGCTATGACCATGCCCAACCTGCCAACGGCAATCATTTATGCCTTTGCCGCGCTAGCCGAGATCGCGGGCTGCTTCGCCTTCTGGGCATGGCTGCGCCTCGACAAGCCCGTGTGGTGGGTGTTTCCGGGCATGGTTTCCTTAGCCTTATTCGCGTGGCTTCTTACGTTCGTTGACACGCCCGTCGCGGGGCGCGCCTACGCAGCCTATGGCGGTGTTTACATCGCCGCTTCGCTGATATGGCTCTGGACGGTGGAAGGTTCACGGCCCGACCGCTGGGATGTCATCGGAGCCTCCATTTGCCTCGCCGGAGCGGGATTGATTCTGATGGGTCCGGGACGATCAGACTGATTGCAGCTAATAGGATGGGAACTCGAAAAGAGTTTCGATAAACATCGCTAAAGGTCAATGACGTAAAGGCTATAATGAACAGTCCCTGCTAGGTTCGATGGATGTAAGGCATCCGCGCGTGAGCGGCACAAAATAAAGCGGGCGCCCAGTCGGTGACCGGACGCCCGCCCTTATGGTTTGGCCAGTCCCTTACGGGCAGCAGTCCATGGCCGCATCGCAGCAAGCGAGCACGAGGTCGCAGCAGGACATGGCCAACGATGCCATCTGATCCGGCGCAGCGGCGAAAGCGGCCGAGCTGGAACCAAGCAGCACTGCTGCTGCGATAATGTACTTCTTCATGATGTTATCTCCGTTGAAAGTGAATTGCGTGGATCAGCGGAGCATTCGGGGAGGCGGCGGTTCCGGCCCCCCGTTAGGCAGAGGCGGAGACTTTTCGAGAAGCGCAAGAAACGTGAGTGACGAAATATCGCGAACTTCTAGCGGCAAAATGCGCGATGCTGGAAGCGTCTGGCACAAGGCGAGGCAATAGCTCTGACACTGCCCGCCCTCGTTATCCATGCAATCACCGCAGTCGCTATCGTCTGAGGTCATCGCTGCCATAGGTGCGCAACCGTTCGCAGCGTAAGTTGCCTCGATCGGGAGCAACGCAACCAAAAATGCCGCGAGATAGAGAAAGAGGCGTTGTGTCACTGAGGGGACCATACCCTCGTGTTCGCTTTGATCAATGACATAGTTACAATCAGTCTCGCCATGCTCATGCGGCCTTGCGCATCGCTAGCGGGCGCAGCATGCCATGCTCGCGGTTCCGACCGCGCCTCCCAATGTCCTATGTCGATAAAAGGGACTGGAGCTTTGCGTCCCACGCATCCAGGGCGGTGCGCTTCTCATCGTCATACTTGTAACGATTGTAGATCCCCGCGACCCCTGCTCTTGTTCCACTGATATGGTTGAGCACGCTTTCGGTCACTTCAACCGGGACCCTCAGCGACTGAAGGTGGGTTGCGCCTGTCCTGCGGATATCGTGTAGCCGCCAGTTCGGAACCTCAACCTGGTCGGGGTCTCCACCGTCCTCGATCTGCTTCGCTTTCAGATATGCGATCATGTCCTTGTGGAGCGCCGCCCGTCCCTTGAAGAAGCCCGAGACGGGGGTTCTGCCTGTGGTGGTGAACACAAGGCCCTTCCGCTTCGGACCCAGCAGCTGCAGTTCGGAAAGTGCGAGGCTCGTCAGCGGTATGACATGTTCCTGATCATTCTTCGCTCGATCGGCCGGCAGGGTCCATCGGCGCGAACTAAGGTCGATTTCGGACCAGTCCATCTCGGCAACTTCCTGACGCCGTTGCATCGTCAGGATCAGCATCCGCACAAAAGGCCCCCACGGCCACCCGGAATTCTCGGTCGCCCTCCACAAAGCGACAATTTCCTCGTCGCTCAGCACCCGGCGGCGCGACGGGACGGCCTTTGGCGCTTTCATCCCGGCCAGCGGCGAGACGTCGATATCCTGCCGGTCGGTCGCCCAGTTGAAGAACTTGCGCAGCAGCGAGTGGATCTCCTTGCGCCGCGCTGGGCGATCGGAATACTCGTCCAGCACCTTCACGATATCGGCGCGGGTGATCTCATGGACGGCTCGGTTGCCCCAGCGTGGAATAAAAACGTTGTTGATCGTGCATTGCGCCGAGCCCCACGTGCCCCGCCAGTTCGGCTTGAGATAGAGCTCTACGAACCTTTCGCTGTAAGTCCGAAAGTTCAGCGTCTCCTTTTTCCGCTTGGCTTCACGCTTGGCTTCGACCGGATCGATCCCCTGATAGACTTGGACCAGCAGCCGCTCGGCTTCTTTGCGCGCCGTGGCAGGCGTCCAGGGGCTACCAACAGGCCCAATTGTCTTACGGCGTGCAGGACCGCCGTCGACCCGATACTGGAACACAAAGGACTGCGCTCCTCTTGGCGTGATGCGAAGTCCGAAGCCCTTTAGCCGGGGGTCCCACACGTAAATGTCGCGGTGCGGGTCCGGTGTGACCGACTGGATTGTTCGCAGAGTGATTGACTGATTCGGCATGATCTGGCGCTCGTCCACGTAATCGCCACGTAATCAGATGTCGGGATTACGATGGCGTAGCGAAGGGTAATCCACGGCGGATTTATTCCAACCGTTTCAAGCCCTTGAGCGTAGTTTGGCGTAGTATTGGAAAGGAACGAAAAGGGCACAAAGCTCCGCTCTTAATCAGCGGGTCCTAGGTTCGAGCCCTAGTGCGTCCACCACCTTTTAAGCATCGGTATGTCGACGGTTCTTCCGGCCGCGGAGGCCCACATATTTGTGTCCGGGTGAGAATTGTTCCGGGCCATGCGCGGCAAACCAACGGCTCGATTTCCGTGCCGAAGAACGGGCCCACAGCGCCTCCTGTCTGGGCGCACGGCACGTAATCGGGCTCGGTCAACGGACCCGAGCCGGGCGTCTCCGGCTGCCCGAAGATCGCGCGTTATTCGCGCACTTCGTCGGCCATCTTGAACCACACCATCTCGGCCTGCCAGCCATTTGCGGCGGCCGCCTTCGCGAACTGCGCCTGCCATTGCGGGCCGTGATTGCCATCCATCAACCCTTCGGAAAACCCGCCCTTGCCGGTCAGCAACAGAATGCCCGACCAGCCGCTATGATCGGCATCGATCTGCAAGCGGTAACGGTCGCCACCCAGGTCGGCGATCGGCGTCCCGGTCTTTTCCAGGCCCGTAAAGGTCGCGCGATTGGGGATGATCGTCGAAATCGCGCCGCTTGGCTCGATGCCGTAGAGCGCGAAGTCGAGGCCCGGGTTGGCGAGATCGAGACTGACGACCGCGCGCCCGCCAACTTTACCTGCATAGGCGCTGTCCGGGGGCAGCATGCTCATCTCGAACTTGCGCTGCGGGACCGACAGCCGCGCGCCGTCGGTCGAACGGATCGCGCGGAACGCATCGATGGCGGTGCATTCGGAGCCGCTGATCGGCGCGACCTCCGAAAAATCGGTGGCCGCCACGCGCCCGCCGCTCGCCTCTACCGCGCGAAACACGCGGGACTCGGCCTCGGCCGGCAGCCCGGCGACGCCGGCCAGAGCCAGCGACACGCCGCCCGTGCCCGCCGTCACCCGGGTCACGTCGAGCCAGGTGCAGCCGATCGACGGCAGCGCCGCCGCCACCGCGCGCCGGGCGGCCTCTTCAGGTGCCGCCGCAACCGGGGTGCCGGAGGCATCCGGTGCCTTCACCGGCGTATCAACGGGCCCGCCGCCGCTCAGCGCCAGCCAGGCTGCCAGCGCGACGACGCCCACCCCCGCTGCCGCCGCGCCGATGATCAGCGGACGCCGCGACGCGGTGCCGGAGCCCGCAGGCCCCGGCGGGCCTGGTCGCGCGGGCTTGGGCGTCGCCGCCGGCTTGGGCTTGCGACCGGCGGGCGGCGTCGCAACGGGCTGGCCGAGCGCGGCAATGACGGCGTCCATCGAGCGCAGGCGACCCGCCGGGTCGGCGACCAGCATCTGGTCGAGCACCGGGCGGATCGTATCGGGCGCCCCGCTCGTGTCGACGCCCTTGCGCCGGCGATCGATCGCCTCGACGAAATTGCTCCCCATGTCGACGTTGCGGCCGAGCGCCACCGCGAGGATCACGAGACCCAGGCTGTAGACATCGCTCCACGGGCCGACCTGGCGGTCGAAGTCGCCGAGCTGTTCGGGCGCGACATAGCCGAGCTTGCCGGCAAAGCCGTCGCCGATGATCGTCTTCGATCCCGGGTCGAGATCCTTGGCGATGCCGAAGTCGATGATCCGCGCACGGTCGAGCCGGCCATCCTCGAGCAGCACATTATCGGGCGAGATGTCGCGGTGAATCGCCCCCAGCGCATGCGCCGCCTCCAGCCCCGAGGCGAGCCGGCGGGTCAGGTCGATCAGCCCCTCGGGCGTCGGCGACAATTTGCCCAGCACATCGGACAGGTTGCTGCCGTCGATGAATTCGGTGACGATGTAGAAGACGTTGAGCTGCGGTTCCTGGGCAAGCACGCGGTACTGGACCAGGGCGGGGTGCGACAGCCGGGTCAGCGTGCGCGCTTCCTTGCGGAACATCGCCTGGACATTGGGGTCGTTGGCGAGCGCGGGCAGGATCACCTTGATCGCAACCCGCTCGTCGCTGTTTACGTTCACGCCCTCGAACACCTCGCCCATGCCGCCGCGTGCGATGAAGCGGCGCACCTCGAAGATATGGTTGAGCACGTCGCCGATCTGGATGCCGACGCCGTCGGCGCGCGCCGCCATGGTCGGTGGCGCGGGTGACGCGGCCGCCTGCGGCGCGATCACGGTCCGGTCGGGGGCCGGGGCGGGCGGCTCGGATGTTGCGCCCGTCGAAGGCCGGATGATCGTCCGGTCGCTTTCGGGCGATTCCCGATCGTCGTTCGGCGTGGTCATGGCACGGCCCGCGACAATTCGGAGCCGAAGCGGATCAGCGTCGATTCGCTCGCGGTGACCAGCACGAGCGTGACATTGTCGGGTGCACCCAGCGCGTGACAGCGATCGACCAGCGCCCGCGTCGCATCGCGGGCCTCGTGGCGGGCGAGGATGGCGTCGATTTCCGCATCCGCGACGACGCCGTGCAGGCCGTCGCTGCACAACAGGAACTGGTCGTCGGGCAGCAGCGTGTCGGTGATCGCATCGATGGTCAGCGGTTCGCCGATGCCGACCGCGCGGGTGATCACGTTGCGCAGCGGATGCGTGGCCGCCGCCGCCGCGTCGAGCACCCCGCGATCGATCAGTTCCTGCACCTGGCTATGGTCGCGGGTCAGCTGATGCAGCTGACCATCGCGGCGGAGATAGGCGCGACTGTCGCCGACCCAGAGCACGGTGAAGCGTCGTTCGCGGATGATCAGCGCAACGACCGTCGTGCCCATCTGGGCGCCGCGCGCGGCCGATTCGATCACGATCGCCCGGTTCGCCTGCTGAACCGCCTCTGCGGTCGCCGATACCATCGCGTCCGCATCCTCATGCCGGGGCAGCGCGTCGAGCGCGTCGATCAACGTCGCCGCCGCCCAGTCGCCGCGGGCCATCCCACCCATCCCGTCCGCGACCGCCCACAGGCCGATCGTATCCGACGCGCAGTAGCGGTCCTCATTGACCTCGCGGACCAGCCCCGTGTCGGTCAGTGCCTGCCATTCGGTCTTGAGCGGTATCATCCGCACGTCCCCTGCCGCGCCCCGCCCTGCTTTAGCCCGCCTTTGCCGCTCGCCGCAATCGCAAGGCACATTGCGCAACCCCGGGCGCAGCGACATAGATGCGACGGCGGGCGGCGACCGGGGGGACGAGATGGCCGATGCGATCAGCGATTCCTATGATCCGCGGACATGGATCAGCGACTGGAGCGCCTATACCGGCGTCGCCGGTAGCCCGGACAGGAAGGCACCGGCCGACCGGCGCGCGGGCGATTGGCACCAGCGCATCGCCGGCCTGCCCGCCGGCATCGCCACCGCCGCGCTGATCCTGACCGCCGGCGCGATCACGGCCTGGCAATCGCGGCCCGGCGATGGTGACGCCAGCTTGGCATCGCCATCGCAAGCGCGGGGGCCGGCACAGACGCGGCGCACGCTGGTGCTGTCGGGCGCGGGCGACCTCATGGCTGCGCTGCGTGCCTCCGGCATCGCGCCCGCCAGCGCCGCGGCGGCCGCCCTCGCCGCCCGCCCCGGCCTGAAGCCCGATGGCGAGATCCGCGCCGTGATCACGCTGACCGAAACCCCCGACGGCTTCCGCCTCGACCGACTGGAAGCGTCGAACGACGACAGCTCGGGCGTCGTGGTGACGCCGGGCGATGCGGGACGATTCATCGCCTCCCGCGTCGCGGCGCAGTTCAGCAGCCGGATCGTCGTGCGACGCGGCACGATGGATGCCGACAGCTTCTATTCCTCTGCGGTCGCCGCCGGAGTGATCGACAGCGTCATTCCCGAATTCGCCCGCGCGCTCGCCTTTGATTTCGACTTTCAGCGCGAGGTGCGTGCCGGCGACGCCTTCGAGGCCGCATTCGCGCAGCAGGTGAACGCAGCCGGTGAAGCGGTCGGGCCGCCGACGCTCCTCTACGCATCGATCACGACCGAGACCAAGTCGAGCGCGGTCTATCGCTTCGCGCCCGACGGTGGCGCCGCCGAATGGTTCGACGGCAGCGGGCGCAGCATCGTGCGCGCGCTGATGCGCACGCCCGTCGACGGCGCGCGGGTATCGTCCAATTTCGGGTTTCGCACGCACCCCATCCTGGGTTTCCGCAAGCTTCACCGCGGCACCGATTTCGCCGCGCCGACGGGCACGCCGATCTTCGCTTCGGGCGACGGCGTGATCGAATTCGCCGCGCCGAAGGGGCCGAACGGCAATTTCGTGCGCATCCGCCACACGAACGGCTGGGAAACGCTGTACCTGCACATGAACCGCTTTGCGCCGGGCATCAGCGCGGGGGTGCATGTGTCGCAGGGCCAGCAGATCGGCGAAGTCGGCACGACCGGCCGTTCGACCGGACCGCATCTGCATTACGAAGTGCATATCGACGGCGAACCGGTCGATCCGCTGAGCATCGAGACCGAGGCAGGGCGGACGCTGGAGGGTCAGGCGCTGATCGCATTCGCGCGCGAACGCGACCGCATCGACGTCAGCCGGGCCGCCCAGTCCAACTGAGCGGCGTCATCGTCAGGGTGCCGTCACCGCATCGGTGGCGCGCCGGCTGGGCCGCCGCCAGCCCAGCGTCGCCACGAGCAGCGCCACGAGCACGAACGTCATGCCGATACTGGCGTTCAGGCCCTCGTCCGACCCGCCCCAGCGCGCCACCCCGATCAGGTCGAGGTCGACCAGCGCGCCGAAGCTGCCGACGCCGGGATTGGGGCTCAGCCCGGCGATGATCGCCTCGCCCCAGTTCCAGCCGAAATGGGCGAGCGCGGGCAGGACGATACCGCCCGATCGATCCGCGAGGACGCCGAACCACAATCCGCCGATCAGCAGGTTGACGATCCCCGTCGCACTCGCCCCGCCGCCGGCGAGATGGAGCAGCGCAAAGGCGACACTCGTCGCGACAAGCCCCGCCGCGTCGCCCCAGCCGCGCTGGAGCACAGGCTGCAGCCAGCCGCGGAAATAAAACTCCTCCGCACTCGCCTGGATCAGGATCACGCCCGTGCCCGCCAGCACCGCAGCCCCACCCGCATCGCTGCCGCCAGCCATGACCGCGCCCGCCAGCCATGACAGGCCGATGGCCAGCATGACCCCACCCACGCCCAAGATTACGCCGCTTGCCGCCATCCGCCCCGGCTGGGTGCCGATCAATTGGCGTCCAGGATCGGGCCTGAGCGCCATCGCACCCCAGGCGATGGCCGCCAATACGCCGAACAGCAACAGCGTGAACACGCCCTCCTGAACCGCCGGGCTGATCCCTTCCAGCCCCGCGGCAAGCCCGGCATAGGCCGCCTGCGCGCCGATCACGACACCGGCTGCAGCCACGATTGCGACGACCAGCGTGACCGCCGCCTCGATCCCCGGCGACGCGCTATCCGCCGGCATCAGCGCCGCGCGGCCGTCGTGACCGGAGCGGCCGCCGGGGTCAGCATCGTCTTGCTGCCGTCGCCGACCAGGAAATAGGCGCCCCAGAAATAGGGATGCGACGTTGCCGCATCCGCGATCAGCCGGCGCTGCGCCGCCTGCAACGCCGCACCGATCGTCGCCGTCCGGCCGGTGCCATAGAAGGTCGCGATGAACCGATCGGTGTCCGTCGACGCCGGGACCTGCCAATAGGTTGCGAGCACCGCGCGCGCATTGGCCGTGATGAAGGCGCGCACCAGCCCGTCCAGCGTCGCACCCGATTCGTCCTGCCCGGCCAGCCGCCCGCCGATCCCCGAAACCCCGCTCGCGGTTTCGCACGCGGACAGCACGACCAGGTTCGCGTCAAGCCGCAGCAACGCGACTTCGGGCAGGCTCAGCAGCCCGTCGGAGGGAAAGCCGCCGTCGGGCTGCGGGGGGGCCAGCGTCGTGACCAGCGACGGCGGGACGCGGGTGCAGTCCCCAACCTTGGTTTCGGGAAGCCCGTGCGTTGCGAAATGCAGCACCTGATAGGACTGAAAATCGCCTCGCTCGCCCTGTTCGACGAGCGCGCGATCGGTGAAGGCGGCGCGCGTGATTTCCGGGGCGCCCGCCACCCCGAGCGCGGCGGCGGCGATGCCGATCTCGTCCGCGCTGACCGGGCGGTTTCCGTTCATCAGTTCGGCCAGCTCGCCATAGGCGATGTCGCAGCCGCTGCCGAAGGGCACGCGAGTCTGCGCGACGGCCGCCAGCAGCGACGCGGGCGCATTCTCGCCAAAGCCGATAAAGGGGTTTCGCGCGGCCGACGGTGCAAGGCGCCGCGTGATCAGGAATGATCGCGGCGACAGCGCGCTCGACAGCTCCGCCTGCGCACCCAGAAACGCGACGTCGCTATAGTCGTTGGCGTCGGTCGCGCGGCGTTCGGCATAACGCTGCACGCTGTCCAGCCGCGTCACCAGCACCCCGACCGGCAGGTTGGCGAGCGGACCCGACGGATCGACGACGATCGCGCTGGCGTTCACCAGCGCGGCTTCGGCCGGCCCTGCGATCAGCTTGAACAGTGCATAGGAGGCCCCGACATCGAAGAACGGAAGCGTGCGCGACCCGTCGCGGATCGACGTCCGCACGCGCTGGGCGATCGCATCGACGGTTGCCGCGGGGGCCGGCAGGGCGTGCAGGAACGCGTCGTCCTGTCCGATGATCAGCGCGTAGGCGCGGCTGCGCAGCCGGGTCACCTTCAGATAATATTCGCCCGGACGAAGCTCCGCGCGCAGCTCGGCGAGCGTGACCGGCTGATCGTCGACCGCCTGGAAGCGCGAATCCGCCGCCAGCGCGATATTGGCGGCCAGCAACGCGGCCTCCGCGCGCTGGCGTTCGGCCTCCAGCGCGGCGCGGCGTGCGGTGTCGGCGGGGTCGACCGCCGAAATCTCGTAGCGCAGACGAATGATGTCGCGTTCCGCGGCGGAACGGTCGCGCGCCCGGGCCCCGATCGGTCCGTCGGCGGTCACGATCGCCTGGAGCTGCGCGACCTGGCGCGCGATCGCGGGCTCGCCGACCGATTGGACGGCAGCGAAAAACCGTTGCGCCAATGCCGGCGACGGTTCCTTCATGTTCAGCCGCACGAGCAGGTCGAGATAGGTTTCCATACCCGGCCGCGCCACGCCGCCCCCGCCCGTGCGCGCCAGCGCATCGACCGCGGTATCGAATTCGGCGAGCAGCGCCGCATCGCTCACGCCGGGAAGACGGGTCATCAGCGCCGCGCGCTCCAGCAACGTGTCCGCGACCAGCGATCCGCCGGCCGCGAGGTCGAACGTCTCGTCCGCCACCGGGTCACCCGCGTCGAGCAGACAGGTCCGGCCGGCCGGCCGCTCGCCACCGCGCAGGATCGCGAGCGCGCAGTCGAAATGGCCGATCGCGCCCGCCAGGTCGTTCTCGCGCGCGGCGACCCGGCCATATTGCCGTTCGAGCCGCGACTTGAGCGCCGCCACCCCTTCAGGGCTCACGTTGCGCTGGAGTTCGGTGACATAGGGGACGCTGTCGTCGAGCGCGGCGCGGGCACGCATCGTGTCGCCGGTCGCCAGATAGGCGACGCTTTGCGCCCAGTTGCGCTGGGCCTCGACGAGCAGCCGCGACAATTGCGCCGCATCGGTCGACGTCACCGACGCCGCGGCACCCGCGACGGGTCGGTTCAGGTTGCTCAGCACCGCCGGGTCCTTGAGCGGCGCGTCGCTGTCGTCGCGGCTCGCCAGCGTCTCGATCGCCTGCGACCATGCGCGGCGGTTGATGTCGTCGAGCCCACGATAGGTCGCGTATTTCGAGTTCAGGAACGCGAGGCGATCGAAATCCTCTGCACCCGACAGTAACTGGCTGGCACGCGAAAAATGGTCTGTCGCGGCATCGAACTGACTGATGTTGGAATCCGCCAGTCCGGCCTCGAGCAGCATTTCCGCGCGGGTCAGCGGCGGCGTGGTCGCCGGCAGCCGGCTGAGCGCGTCGTTGAGCAGGCGCGAGGCCTCGATGAACAGCCCGCGATGGTTGAGGCGAATGCCGGCCTGCAGCACGCCGCCGGTATCGAGCGATGCGGCGGCCAGCGCCCGTTGTTGCTCGACCGCGGGCAGCGGCGGCAGATCGTCGATCGCGATCGTCGCGGGGGCGGGCGCGTCGGCCGGCGTTTGCGGGATTGCGCGGTCGATTACCGCCCGGAGCGTCGCCTCCATCGGGCCGAGCGTGGTGGGCAGGGCCTCACCAACGAAAAAGCGCCCCCGGCTCGCGAAGGATACGCGGATCATCTCGCCGCCGGTCGCGGGGTCGAGACACCGGCGCGCCTCGACCTCGCCGACATGACGCAGGCCCGACGCCGGGCGGCGCGCTGCCGCGCCGCACTGCGCCAGCTCCGCCGCCTCGGGCGGGTCGAGATGGACGCGGATGCTGGCCTGGCGACGGCTCGCGGCAACGCCGCGACACGTGATCCCGTAAGTCGTGTCGAACAGCGTCCGCGCGGCGGGATCATTCCAGCTGCGCGTCGCCGTGCACGGCTCACCGTTCGAATCGCGCCCCGCCGGAAAGCTGTCGGGCAGCCCGGCCTGCGCGGATGCGGGCATGGGCATCATCAGGGCGGACGGCGCGATGGCAAGGATCGCGAGACGGCGGATCATGGCTGCGGCTCCGCGGGACAGGCCTGGCTTCCGGGCGGACATTCGGGTGGTGGCGCGGGCTCCGCGGTTGCCCCGACGGGCGCGATGTCAAGCCCGACGATGTCGGCGAACAGCGATTCGTTGTTCGATCCGACCAGCGGGTCGAACAGCAGGGTCAGCGCCGCGCTGCTCCCGAAAATCTCGGTATTGTTCTCGACGCGCAGCAGCTGCGGCTGCGCCAGCGAGGCAGACAGGCACCCGCCCCCGGCCGACCCGATCAGACAGCCATTGGCGCGCGCGCCGCCGCGATCGACCAGCGAATCGAGGCTGATGCTGTCCGCCCCCAGCAGCGAGGTCGCCCGTCCGGAAACGCCGTTGATCGCGCCGAAAAAGGCGAAGCTGTTGGGCGTCACGCCCGCGGTCGCGCCGATCTGGAGCGTGGTGACGCCGCTCAATCCGGTCAGGTCGATGCCCGATGTCAGCCCCGGCAGCCCCGTATTCTGGAACAGCGCGAAGTCGGCATAACGGACCGCCAGCGTCCCGGCGCGGACCAGCACGGTGTCAACATAGGGCGCTTCGCCGGCCAGCGTCGCGATGTAGAGCGACGAGTTGGATCGCGCGACGAGCTGGTCATTGACCTGCTGCGTCGTCGGCGTTGCGGTGCTCCCCGGTGCCAGGCCCAGCAGCATCTGGAAATCGCGGTCATAGCCGACGCCGATGCGGCCGCCGGCCAGCAGCACGCGCCCGCCCTCCGCCACGATCCGTCCGCCGCCGCTGGGGCGCGGCGCGACGCGGATCACCGACGCGATGCCGGTATCGGTGCCGTCGCCACCCACCTGCAACGTCCGCGCCGATGCGCCGCCGGTCACCTCAAGCCGCCCGAGCACGTCGATCCGCCCGCGGTTCCACAACGACACCGCTGCACTGCCCGCCGTCGCGCCAAAAGTCGCGTCGCCGACGATCAGGTCACGCCCGCCCGCGTCCACGCGGAGCGTCGCGGCATCGATCCGTGCGATCTCCTCGTTGGTCAGCGCATAAAGCGGCGCGGCGGCCGCGTTGAACTCCGCGGCATTGCCCTCCGGCACGCCGCCGATGCGGACGCGGTTCGCCGTGCCGCGATTGATCAGCCGCACCTCGCTGGCGGTGATCGCCTGGCCGATCGCGATGTCGCTCGAACCGATCGAAACCAGCCGCCCGGGTGCGCGGATCGCGTCGAAGCGCAGTTCGCCCGCGGTTTCGATCGTCACGTCGCCCGCCGCCGTCACGCTGCCCACGCGCAGTTGCGGCGACGACAGCGAAACGCCGCCAGCGCTGCTGGTCAGCGTGCCGATGGTCAGCGCGGCCGGCTGCTGCGTGCGGCCGACGGTAAAGCCATCGACGAGGCTGAGCGTGTCGATGGTCACCGTCCCGGTCGTGTCCAGCCCGGCCGCGCCGCCACTGGCGTTGAGCGAGGTCAGGCTGCGCGCCGCGACCGTGCCCAGCGTCAGCGGCGCACCCGGGCCAAGCGCGAGCCGGATGTTCGACTGGCGGGCCGGTCCACCCAGCAGGGTCGTGCCGCCCAGCGCGATCGCCGCCGCCGATCGCAGCGTCATGTCGCCCCCGCCCGCGCCGTCGCTGTCCGCGATCAGCCGAGCGCCCGCATCCGCGCTGATCCCGCCCGACGACGCGGTGATGTCGATCGCCCCGGCCGCCGACTTCGTGCCGCCGCCCAGCGCAACGGTCGCGCCGTTCAGCGTCAGGCTGCCGCCCAGGGTCACGTCGCCGGTAACCGAAAGCGCCTGAGTGGTGGTCAGCGCGACATCGCGACCCGCGTCGAACCCGGCCAAGGTCAGCGCACCGCCCGCCGTCACGCGAAGGCTGCCGGTCGCCGCGTTGGCCCGAAGCGTTGCGCCGCGCCCGGCCGCAGCACCGGTGACGGCGCCGCCTGCCGTAACCTCGACATTCCCGCCGACGCTTCGCAGCGTGTCGATCCGGGCGTCGGTGGTCGAAGTGACGATCGCATCGGCCGTCGAGCCCGGCGCCGCCGCCGCCTGCAGCGCGCCGGCAATCGTCAGGCTTCCGGTCGTTCCCGCCTTGGCAAGGCGCAACTGGTTGCCGACCCGCCCGCCCGCGAGCAGCAGGGCACCGTTGGACGCCGCGATATCGGCATCGCTCGCGATATCCAGGGTGCCGCCATTAACCGAAGCCCCGCGCAGGAACAGGTCGCGCGCGGCGACATCGCCGATCCCGATCGCGTCGGCAGCATTGATCGCCAGTCCGGTCGGGCCGGTGATCGTCACATTGCCCAGCCTGATCGCGCCGGCGGTCGAGGTCAGCGTCAGGCCGTCCGTCAGGACCACCGGGCCACCGAAGACGATATCGCCGCCATTGATCAGCGTGCCGTCCCCGATCCGGCGCACCGACACGGCACCCAGCGCCAGCGCCGCACCCGCGTCGCCGCGCTGCAGGAGAAGGTCGCCGGCGCGCCCGCCGCTCTCGATCGCGGTGGTGGCGGCGAAATCGATGCGCGTCGCAGCGTTCAGGCGAACCGGCTCGCCACCGACCCCGTCCGCATTCGAACGCAGGGTCAGGCTGCCGACGCCGCGGATCGCACCCGCGGTCGTGTCGACGCGGACCTGCCCGCCGGCCTGCTGAAGCGCCAAGCCGTCATTGCCCAGCGTCACCTCGCTCCCGCGCAGCGTCAGGTCGCCCCCCGCCGTCGCATTGCCGCGCAGCATCATGCCGGCCGCCGCTTCGAGGGCCAGGTTGCCCCCCGCCACGGCCGACCCGATCGCCAAGCCGCCACCGAGCGCGGTCGCGCGCACAGTGCCGTTGGTCGACTCGAGCACGTCTGCGACGACGGCGTCGCCGGTGATCGTCACCGCACTTGCCCCCGCAAGTTCGTCTGCATCGATCCGCCCGCCGGCCGCGATGTCCAGCGTCGTCCCGCTGCGGACGCCGCCGCCGTCGATCGCGCCCGCGGCCACTAGCCGCGCATCGGCGTCGACGATGATCGTATTGCCGATGATCAGGTCCGCCGCCGAGTCGAGCGACAGGCGCGCGAACTGGCCGGATCCGATCGCCAGTGCGCCGTCGGTCGTGACCAGCGACCCGCTGCCCGCCGTCGCCGATGCCCGGTCGAGCCTCAGGCTGGCCGAATTGGTCGACAGTCCCGCCGCACCCGACAATTCGGTTGCGTCGATCGTGGTCGCGAATGCGCTCAGCGATCCGGCGCCGACGACCGACCCGCCGACGATCGCGTCGCCCGCGATCAGCGTGGTCGTCCCGTTCGAGGTCAGCGTGCCGGTAATGCGAAGGTCGTTCGCGGCGCTCAACACGGCATCGGTCACCGTCCCGCCGGCGATGACCAGGTCACCGACCTGCGCGGTGAGCAATGCGTCGCTGCCACCGATCGTACCGAGATCGAGCGTGCGCGCCACCGCCTCGATGGTTCCCGCGGACTGCAGGCGCGTCGTCCGCACGTCGCCACCCGGTGCCGTGATGGTCACGCTCGTCGTCCCGTCGACCGCCCCGAGCGTCGCGGAACCCGCGAGGTCCAGATCGACGGCGCCGCGACCGGTGATGTCGGTCCCCGGACCACCGCCCGCCCCCGCAATGCTGCCCGCGACGATCGCAACGTCGTTGCCGGCCACTGTCGCGATCTCCAGCGCGCCGGGCACGACGATCGACACGTCACCGCCCGCGGCGATCGAGCCCAACTGCGTCGTACCCCGCGACGGCCGCACGGTCACATTCCCACCCGCGTCGATCGCCACCGCGTTGCCGGGTGCGCCGATTGCGCCATTGGTCAGCAGGGTGACGTCGCCCGCCGCCCCCGACGCGTTCAGGCTGCCACCCAGGGTCACGTCGACCACGCCGCCCGTCGCCGGACCCGCGGCAAAGGCAACGCGGCCGCCGGGCACGCTGGTCGGCCCCGCCGCCAGGATCACGCCGCGATCGCTGGCGGTCGCGGTCGTCGCGGTCACCAGCGACTGGATGTCGAGGATCGATTCGGTCACCGTCGCCTGCGTCGCGGCGGCGAAAAGCACGTTGCGGCCCGCGATCGTGCCGCGCGCGACCATTGGCGCGTTCAGCGCCGTGCCGCGCTGGATCGTCAGCGACAGCGGGCTGCCGGGCTGGAACACCAGATTGACGTCGCTCGCGCTGACGATCGCAACATCGCCGCTGGCCGACAGCGTCCCGCGCGTATCGATCGCCGCCGCGATCAGCGCGACCGCCCCCGTGGTCAGCGTCGACGCGGCCGTGATGCGTGCCCCGGCATCGACCTGAATCGAGCCGCTTCCACCAGTGAAGTCGAATCCATCGGTGCCGAAGAATTCCGTATCGCTGAGCGCCAGGGTGCTCGCCACGAGCGCACCAACCGAAACGTTCGCGTTCGGACCGAAGAGGATGCCGGTCGGATTGATCAGGAAGACCGAGACGTTCGGATCCGAATTGAGCGCGCCCAGGATCTGGCTGATCGCGGGCGCGCTGCCCGGCGCGGCCGCGGCTGCGGCTGGCGCGGCAAAGGTGGAAAAGGATTCGCTGAAGTTGGGAGACGGTGTCGGCGTGGGGGCGGGTGTCGCCACCACCCGGTTGAGTACCGCGATCGGATTGGTGCCGGCGATGCCGTCGGCGCGC
The DNA here is from genome assembly GCF_001555965.1 of Sphingomonas sp. CCH21-G11. Taxonomy (GTDB): domain Bacteria; phylum Pseudomonadota; class Alphaproteobacteria; order Sphingomonadales; family Sphingomonadaceae; genus Sphingomonas. The sequence goes on along the minus strand of NZ_LSHX01000023.1, from coordinate 33,723 downwards.
CCGTCGCGGAAGGTGGCGGTGCTTCCCTCGGGCACGCTGAAGCCCGCCCATTCGATAACCGTGTTGCGCGCGCGCAGGTCGACCTGCAGCGTCGTCGGCGTCGGGTTCGCAATGATGGCGATGTCGCCGCCGCTCGCGGTGTTCCGGATCGCGTCGCCGGGCGTGGGCAGCGCCTGCGCGAATGCCGGTACGCTCGCCGACAGCAGCCACCCGGCCAGGGCCGTCGTGCGCAGCCATGCCGCGCGATCGGTACGCATCGCGAACTCAACGGACATAGGGACTGAACCTTGCGGTGAGAGAGACGAGCAAGCGCGCCGGCGGCGGTTCGGGATCGAACGAAAGCGCCCGGTCGCGCGGCACGGCGTACAATATGTCGAGCGACAGCAGCCCGGGCAGCTGGACGTTCACGCCGCCCCCGAACGAGGTGAGCGTCCGTTCCGCCTCCGTCGTGCCGCTGTCGAGGTTCCACAGCCACACGGCGTCGGCAAAGGCGAGCAGGCGGATCGCGACCGGGAGGTCGAGCGGCAGGCGCGCCTGGATTTCGCCGCGCACCGCGGCGGCGCGGTCGCCCGCATTTGATCCGGGATCGTAACCGCGCCCGATCGCCAGGTTGCCGATCGTGAACTCTTCCAGATTGAGAAGCGGGTGGTTCGCCCACTGCCCGCGCGCGCTGCCCAGCACCGAGAAGATCGGGCCGGCCGCGATCTCCGCATTCGCCGCGCCGCGCACCACGGTCGCCTGCGGGTCGCCCTCGAACCGCGACAGGCTCGCGCCGTCGGCCCGGATCTCCCCGGGACGCGACGCGCCGAGAATCGCGACGCCCTTGCGCACCTCGACGCTGGTCGCGAGGTTGAACAGCGTGCCGCCGAGGGGGTCGGGCACGCGATAGCTGCTGTCCAGGCGTGCGTAGATGATGCGCAGCTTGTCGGTATTGAGTGGCGACACGGTCGGTCCGCCGAACACGCGCGTGCGCTGGTCGAGCCATTCCGCCCCCAGCCCGATCGCCGCGTTCGCGCGCACTGAACGCAGCAGCGGCCGGGTCACGTCGACGCCGACGATCAGCGATTCGGATCGCAGGTCGAGCGTATCGAGGTCGGGGCGCGACCAGGCATAGGTTCCCCGCAGCCCGACGGTCGTCCCTGCCCCATCGATTCCAGTCGTGTAGCCGAGCTGGACCAGCTGCTGCGAATCGAAATCGAGCGAGCTTGACGCGACCGCGTAGAGCACGTCGCTGCCGGTGAGCACGCCATAAAGCTCGCCGCGCAGGTACCCGGTTTCCCGCCCCAGCTGGCGCGCGCCGTAATTCTGGACGTTGCCATAGACAGCAAAGGCGCTGCTCTGGATCAGCAGATCGCCGATCACCTCGCCCGGCCCGGTGCCCGCCGGCCGCAGCGAAAGCTGGATGTCGAGCCCCGGCGCGTCGCCGGTCAGCAGCAGCAGCCGCTCGATATCGGCTTCACGCAGCGGATCGAGCGCGCGGATTCGGGCGATCTGGCGCTCCAGCAACGCCCGGTGCGGACCCGGTTCGCCGCGCACCCGAACTTCGCTGATCCGGGCGAGCACGACCGCCAGCTGCAGCTCGCCGGTCGCCACCTCCTGCGGCGGGATCTGGACCGACGCGATATAGCCGCCGCGCCGCAGCTGGGCATTGGCACGATCGCGGATGATGCAGACATTGCTGATCGGCTGGTTGCCGGTGGCGGGCAGATCGACCTGATCGAGCAGCTGCTGGATTTCGGCCGGTATCGCGGGTCGACCGACGGGCATGAAGCGCACGCGGTTGATATCGACGCGCAGCGGCGAATCGAGCAACGGACAGGCCGGGCTGTCGATGCTCTCGCGCGCATCCACCCGCGCACGCGACGGCGCACGTTCGGGCACCGGCACCTGGAGCTGGTCGCGCGTCGGCACCGACGATTGCGGAACGGGAACCGTCGTCTGGGCCAGCGCCGGGGACGCAAGCCACAAGCTGAACAGCGCCGCCATTCGACACGCGTTCATCATTCCCCCTGTTCAGCGTGGGTGACACCCGATTTCGACCATGGCGCGCGAGCCCCATCTGCTCATGATCGATTGCTGGGCCGGACAGTGATCCTGTCCGCCCCCCGGGTCAACCCGAAACGCGCGCGTTTTGCGGCGTAACGTGTGCCGCGCCTCACCGTGTCGGTGCCGGTCTTCCGCCTTTGCGGGCGCGATCGACCGGTCCGCCCTTGCGCCTGGCGGGGGTCAACATCACTTTCCCATTCCGGAAGCCGCGATTGATCGTTAAGCGACCCCATCCGCCCGCGCCTTGTGCATTCAACCGATACCTGCCCACGACCTGGAACCCGACAATGACCGAACTCGCCACCATGGAAGCCCTGGCCGAAGCCAAGGGGCTGTTCCTCCAGAAGGTCACCTGGGTGCACCATTGGACGCCCGGACTGTTCAGCTTCCGGGTCGAGCGGCCGCAAAGCTTTCGCTTCACGTCGGGCGAGTTCGTGATGATCGGTCTGGCGGGCACCGACGGGCGGCCGCTGCTGCGCGCCTATTCGATCGTCAGCCCGGCGTGGGAGGATCACCTCGAATTCTTTTCGGTCAAGGTCGCCGACGGCGCACTGACCTCGCGCCTCCAGCACCTTCAGGTCGGTGACCATATCCTGATGGGGCGCAAGACCACCGGCACGCTCGTCGCCGACGCGCTGGAACCCGGCAAGCACCTGATGATGATCGGCACGGGCACCGGCCTTGCACCGTTCATGTCGATCCTGCGCGATCCCGAGACGCATGAACGTTTCGGCCACATCGTCGTCGCGCACACCGTGCGGCAGAAGGAGGAACTCGCCTACAGCGAATTCCTGGGCGAGGAGATCAAGAATGACGAGATCTTCGGCGAGATGCTGCGCGACCGCTTCACCTATTACCCGACCGTCACGCGCGGCGCGTTCCACACCCAGGGCCGCATCACCGACCGCATCCGCGACGGCCGGTTTGGCGCGGACATGGGCTTGAGCGAGGCCGAACATGCCGAGGCGCGCTGGATGATCTGCGGGTCGATCGCCTTCAATGCGGAGATGATCGGACTGCTGGAGGGCATGGGACTGCGCGAAGGGACGCGCAGCAACCCCGGCCAGTTCGTGGTCGAGCGCGCGTTCGTCGGCTGATCCGCGAACGCGCGCCGGCCCCGGTCCCGACGGGTCAGAAGTTGACCCGGCCGATCAACCCGAAATAGCGATCCGCCTCGCGCGGGATGATGTAGCGGAAGCTGCCGCCCGGCCCGCCCGATGTGATTGCGCTCGCGAAGCTCTGGTCGAACAGGTTCTTGACCTGGAACGTGACGCGAAAGCGGTCCTTGGCATCGATGATCGACGCGGCGAGATCGACCAGCGCATATTCCTCGATCGTCGTCACCGCGCGCACGGCGGCGCTGGCGTCGAATTGCGACAGCTGCTCGGTCTGCCACGCTGCCTGGCCATTGACGCCGATATCGATCGCGCCGCCGGTGCGGATGCGCCAGTCGCCCGCCACCGATGCCTTCCAGTCGGGCGCATAGGCGAGGCTGGTGCCGTCGGGGACGACGTTGACGACATTCCCGCTGGTCGGAACGCGGAAGCGGTCGACGCGCGCATCGGTATAGGCGACGCCGCCGGAGACGCTGACGTCGCGCGCCGGGCTCCAGAGGAAGTCGAGCTCGCCGCCGCGTGTCGAAATCGTGCCGGCATTGGTGAAGCGGGTGACCACCACCCCTTCGACCAGATCGGGGTTGTTCGCCTGGAAATTCTCGTATTTCGCGTAATAGGCGGCGAGGTTGATGACCAGGCGACCGCCGAACAGGCTGTTCTTCAGGCCGATTTCGTAGCTGTCGGCGGTCTCGGGCTCGATGACGTTGGTGCCGGTCGCGCCGAGGTTGAAGAACACGTTGAACGCCGGGCCCTTGTAGCCGCGCGAATAGGTCGCGTAGGCGACCGATTCGGGCACGATGTCGAACTGAACCCCGGCGCGGCCCGACACGTCGTTGTTCGTCGTCTTGCCGTTGAACGGGCCGAAACTGGCGGCGATGCCGGGACCGGTCAGCGGCGACACACGGCGGTGGAACACCTCGAGCTGGTCATAGGTGTAGCGAAACCCGCCGATCAGCCGCAGCCGCTCGGTCAGGTTCAGCGTCGCCTGGCCGAACAGCGCCAGGTTGCTGAAGGTCGATCCGAACGTTGCCGATCCGTTCGGCCGGGTGATGACCGTGCCCGGCGCGGTGCATGGCGTCAGCGTGGTGGGCGCGGGCGTGCGCGTGCAGGAGATGACGTTGCGGGTAAAGGTCCGCTCGGTGTCCGCATTCGAATAGAAGAAGCCGAGCGTGTAATCGATCGTCTCGCCGCCCGGCGACGCCAGCCGGACTTCCTGGGTGAACGTCTCGCCGGTCTGCGGACCGATGTCGTGCAGCTGCGGGACGCCGACATAGGCCTGGTCGAGCCAGTCGCCGTCGCGAATCTCCTCATTGTCGTACCGCCGCCAAGCGGTGATCGAGGTGACGGTGAGCCCGCCGAGCGTCGCGTCGACCTGAAGCGACGCGCCATAGCTTTCCTCGTTGGTCGCCGTGACCAGGTTCTGATTGACCTCGCGCGTCTCATCGCCGCGCGGTGTCGGCAGCACGTTGGCGGGATTGAGCAGTGCGCCCGCAGCGCCGGTCGGCGCGGTCCCGATCAGCTCGGCGCAGCAATCATCCTTGGCCTGGCGCCAGTCGGCGATCAGCGTGAAGGTCAGGTCCGGGGTCGGTTCGGCGACAATCATGCCGCGCACGCCGTAATGCTCATATCCGTTGACGCGCGTGTTCACCGCGCGATTGAACAGATTGCCTTCGTAATTGCCGTAGAAGCCCGTGAAGCGGCTGGAGATGTTCGCGCCGAGTGGCACGTCCAGCGCGCCGCGCACGCGATATTCGTTGCCCTGGTCGAAGTAGAACGCGCCCTCGACATAGCCGCCGAGCTCATTGCCTGGTCGCCGCGTGACGATGTTGACCACGCCGGCCGACCCGTTCTTGCCGAACAGGGTGCCCTGCGGCCCGCGCAGCACCTCGAGCCGCTCGATGTCGATCAGGTCGCTGAACGCTTCGCCCGCGCGGCTGTAGACGACGCCGTCGACGACGGTCGAGACCGACGGCTCGCCCGCGATCGAGAAGGTCGAGGTGCCGACGCCGCGCAGGAACAGCGACTGGTTGATCGTCGTACCCGATTTGCGGAAATTGAGCGTGGGGACGAGATACTGCGCATTCTCGAGCGAGACCGCGCCCTGGCGGTCGAGCAGATCGCCCGAAACGACCGAGACCGCGATCGGCACGTCCTGAAGCCGTTCCTCGCGCTTCTGCGCCGTGACGACGATGTCGGCCGCGACATTCTCCTCGGCCGGATCGGGCGTATCGGCCTGCTGCGCCCATGCCGGCAACGCGAACATCGTGCAGCTCGCCATCAACGCGGCGGTCCGCGAAAATCCCTTGCGGTTCATCATGACACCCTCCCTTTTCAAGCCATCCGGCCTTTTAAATCCTATTCGTCCGATAGGAATATAGAAACGCTATCCCGCTCCCCAACTGCGCCTACTAGTGCGCCGGCACAATCTCGCGCGCGCCGGGCGGGCCGTCCACCGTGCGAATCACCGGCACCAGCAGCTGGATCCACCCGATTGCCAGCAGATAGGATATGGCGGCAAAGCCGAACAGCGGCAGATAGCCGAGCCCCGCCGAGAGCACGAGCCCGGCGACCTTGGCAATCACCAGCCCGCCGATATTGCCGCTGAACGCGCCGAACGCGGTCACGCGGCCGACCTTCTCCTGCGGCACGACGTCCGCGATCAGCGCGAACAGGTTGGTCGAGAACGCCTGGTGCGCGGCAAGCGTCAGTGCGATGATCGCGATCGCCAGCGGATAGCTGTGGGCGGTGAGCGCGACCGGCACCGGCAGCACGAGCAGCGCGGCGCACAGCATGATCCCCTTGCGCACCGCGTTCACGCCATAGCCACGCTGGAGCAGGCGGGTCGAGATACCGCCGCCGAGCAGCGATCCCGCCGCTGCGCCCGAATAGGCGATGGCCAGCGGCACGCCCAGCGCAACGCCCGACAGGCCGAACTCGCGATTGAAGAAATCGGGCAGCCAGAACAGCATCAGCCACCATGTCGCATCCGACAGCACCTTGGCCACCGCGATCGCCCAGGTGCGACGCTCGGTCAGGATCGGGCCGTAGCGATCGGGCGTCGCGGCGGCGGACGCTGCCGCCGCCGGTGCGGTGCGCGCCGGCGCGCCGAGACTCAAGCCGCGGGTCGCAACCAGCCAGATGCCGGCCCACAGGATGCCGACCATGCCCGCCGCGACAAAGGTCGCCCGCCATCCGAAGCTGAGTGCGACCAGCGGAATGGCCAGTGGTGCCAGGATCGCGCCGATCGAATTGGCCGCGTTCATCGCGCCATAGCCGCTCGATCTGAGCGCCGGGGGCAGGATGGCGGCGATCGACTTGATGCCGACGGGCGTGCCCATCGCTTCGGTCGCGCCCAGCGCCACGCGGACCATCACGAACTGTACGGTGCTCTGTGCCCAGCCGTGCAGCATCGCGGCGATCGACCAGGCGGCGACGCCGAGCGGATTGGCCCATTTGACCCCCAGCTTGTCCGCGATCCAGCCGGTGAAAAGGAACGCGACCGCCGCGCCGCCCTGAAACCAGGCGGCGAGCGTGCCGTAATCATTGTCGGTCCAGCCGAGATCCTTCGAGATCACGGGCTTCAGCACCGCGATGATCTGGCGGTCGACCAGATTGAGGATGCCCGCGGTGATGACGAGCGCGAAGAGCAGCCAGCGCCGCGCGGTGCTCAATTCGGCATATGTCAACGCGCGCTCCCGCCGCTCGAGGGAGCGCGAACATGGCCTATCCGCCCGCACAGGAAAAGCGCCATCGGCAAAGGACCGGCGCAGGCCAGCCGGGGGTCGCCGGCACGCAGCCCGCGACCGGCACGCTTGCGGATGCTGCGCTGTCGATGCTGTGCCGTCAGGGCGCGGACATATATCCGCTCGCCGCGCCCCCGGTCATGCCGCTTTACCGACGCGAAGGACCTCGCCCTCGCTCCCTTCGTCGACCTGCGCGGACCTGAGCGCACGCCAGCCGGCATCCTCCATCGCAAAGCGCGAATCGGCAGGACGGCTGAGCCCCAGCCGCTGGTCGAAGGCGTCGAGGTCATAGCCCGGCATCATCGGGGTCCGCATGAAATCGGCCCAGGCGCGTGCGCTTGCGCCAAAGCTGCGACGGGCTTCGGGAAGCGCGGCATAGCGCCGGGCGATGGTGTCGAAGCTTTCGGGCGCGCGGCCCGTGACGCGCCGCACGTCGTCGGTCGGCGCGCGGAATGAAAAGGCGCCCTGGGCGTGATCGCGCACCCAGTATCGGAAGCCGCTCAGTTCGTCGGCGGGCACGCCCTGCATGCGCGCAGCCTTCAGGAACAGCCACATCGGCATTTCGACCGCCCGCACCTTGCGCGCGAGCACCCGCGTCAGGATCGCGGCCATGTCGCGCGTCGACAGCAGCTCCGGCCCCGTCGGGCTGTAGCGGCGTCCGCCATGCGTCTCCGGATCCAGCAACGCGGCTGCGGCGACAGCGGCGATGTCCTCGTTCGAGGGCGGCGCGTTGCGGCTGTTCCCGGTCAGCGAGGGCAGAATGCCCAGATGCGCGGCGAACCCGATCAGGCGCAGATAATTGTCGGCAAAGAAGGGCGGATTGACGATTGTATAGGCGATGCCGGGGATCGCGCCGAACAATTCGTCCATCGCCCACAATTGCCGGGTCAGCCAGGCAGGATGCGCCGGACCCGCCAGCCACTGGCTGAGGCCGACGATCGATTCGACACCGGCGTCTTTCGCTGCGGCCGCGAAGTGCGTCGCGCCTTCCAGCATCGCCGGGTCGAACGCCGGCAGGAAATAGGCACGCCGCACGCCCTGAACCGCGGTGCGCACGCTGCCCGGATCACTCAGGTCGCCCACCACCGTCTCGACGCCCTCGCGCTCCAGCCGCTCGCTGCGTTTGTCGCGCCTGCGGACGAGCGCCCTGACCGTCGCACCGTGCCGGCGCAGTTCCGCCACGACCGCCTGGCCGGTCTTGCCCGTCGCGCCGGTCACGAGAATTCTGGGATGCGTCATCATGGTCTCCTGCAATGGGGGCAGGCGTCATCAGGATAGATGATGCTTGTCATCTTTTTAGATGATGACTATCCTCTATCTTGTCAAGACGTCGGGAGAAGCAGCGATGCGCGTGTCGCAACAGGAAAAAGCGCGGAGCCGGGCGCGCATCGTCGACAGCGCCAGTCGGGCCTTCCGGGCGCGCGGGGTCGAGGGCGCGAGCGTCGGCGACGTGATGAAGGAGGCGGGGCTCACGCATGGCGGCTTCTATCGCCATTTCGAGTCGAAGGACGCGCTGCTCGCGGCCGCGCTGGAAGCCGCCTTTGCCGAAATGATCGGACGCGTGACCGACGGCCTGCAAGCCGAAGCGCCCGACGATGTCCGTCGGGCGTTCCAGACCTTCTATCTGTCGGCGGGCCATCTTGCGGCACCCGAAACCGGGTGCCCCGCCGGCGCGCTAAGCGGCGACATCGCACGCGCGGACGGCGCAGTGAAGCGTGCGTTCGGCGGGGGGCTGCTCCGGATGATCGACGCCTTCGCCGCGACATTCACCGGATCGAGCGCCGACCCGCGCCGCGAGGCCATGCGCGAATTCGCCATGCTGGTCGGCGCGGTGATGCTGGCGAGGGCGAGCGACCCGGAAATGGCGGGTACGATCCTGCGCACCTGTGGCGCTTCGGACGAGGCCGAAGCCGCCGCCTGATCGAGACGCTCGGATTCTCGCGTTCAGCCGCCGGCGAGCGCGGCGCCGAGCACGACCGGGATCAGCGTCGCGGCGCTCGCCCCGATGGCGACGTTGCGATCGCGAACCAGGTTCTGGACGACGATGCCGGCCAGTGCCCAGGCAATGGCACCTGCATAGATGAGCGCCCCCGACGACCATGCCACGATGGTCCCCAGCGCGCCCGCCGCCCCGAGCAGCGCCAGCTGCCAGTCGGTTCGGACCGCAACCCCGCTCCACTTCAGCGTCGAACCCAGGTTCACCCAGGTCGCGGCCGAGATCCACCCGGCGAGAAGCAGAAGTGGTGCTGCGCCGAGCCAGAACGCCCAGCCCGAAAGCGGCCCGGCCACCGCGATCGTCCACACCGCCGCGAGCAGCGTCACGAGTGCGGCCGCGATCAGCCCGACGCTGGTCCAATCGATGTCGCGCCTGGCCACATGCCACTCCCACGCGGTGTTCAGCGTCCACGCGGCCACCGCCAGCCAGCCGAGCGCGCGCATCAGCGGGTCGGACGGGTTGAGCGTGTGCCACACCGCGAAACCGAAGCTCGCGGCAAAGATCACCGCCCAGATGGTGAAGAACGGTGCCCATGGCACGATCGGCAGATGCTGGCGCTCCGACCGTTCGGGCACCGTCTTTTCCCAGCCGCGCAACTGCGGCCAGCTGGCCATGACGGCCTGGGCGAGCGCGGCGACGATCACCAGCGCGACGCGGACGAGATCGAACGGTTCGGTCATGGCAGGCTCCTCAACAGGATGACGGGCCAGAAAAGGACGATGGGAAGGAAGGTCAGCGCCGGACCCCACGGCACGGGCGCGCCCGCGCGCCACGCCGGCAACACGAAGGTCAGCAGCCACGCGGTCTTGTAGATGACCTGGAGCACCAGGACGCCCGCCATTGCACGCGGCCAGGCGAGGCCGACCACCGAACACAGGAGGATGGCGCCCCATAACGCGGCGACGAGCAGCCGCAGCGCCGCCGAATCCGGGACCCCGGGACCGAACACCGCCGCAGTGCCGCGCATGTGCAGCGCGATCACGACGGGCAGCAGGATGAGGATATTGGCCGTATAGGCCAGCCGCAGCAGCGTCTCGCCGTTCATCGGCCACGCGCCTCCCCCACCCCCGGCGACCATCGCGCGCAATGAAACCCGATCATGTCGTCACGCCCTCGCTTTCGATGACACTTGGCATTGGCCGCAGCGTCGCTAGACTGGATCAAGCGTCATAATGCATGAGCGTTAGTTTGGTTCAAGTGATACATGCCTAGGATGGTCGGCACGCCGAACCGCGCGACGGCAAAGCGGCGGGCGGAGCTGCTCGACCGCATCCGCGCCCGCCTTCAAGATCGCGGCGCGGGGCCGGCATCGTGGCGCGACATGGCCGCCGCCGCCGGCGTCAGTCTGTCGAGCCTGACGCACCATTTCGGACGGCGCGACGACGTGATCCGCGCGCTGATGGAGGACGAGAAGAGCCAGGGGGCCGAGCCGCTCGCGGTGATGGCGCGCCCGACCGGCGACTTTGCGACATCGATGCGCGACGCGGTCGGGCATCTGGCCGGTGGTCTGATCCATGCCGGGCTGGACCGGATGATCGCCAGCGGGCTCGCCGAGGGCCTGGGCCATCCGACCGTCGGGCCCGCATTCGTCGCCAACCTGCTCGAACCGATGATCGAGGCGGCCGAGGCGCGGCTGGACGCGCATGTCACGCGGGGCGAGATGCGCGGTGGCGACACGCGCCTCGCCGCGATCCAGCTGATCGCGCCGGTGCTGATCGCGGTGCTCCATCAACGCCCGCTTGGCGGCGCTGCGGTGCGACCGCTCGACCTCGACGCGTTCGCGAGCGATCACGTCGACAGCTTTGTCCGGAGCTGGGGCCTGCCGCAGTCCTGATGTGCTGAAAACGGTGCGTCCGGCGGATACCCCGCGGTCACGCCTCGGGTCAGCCGACACGCCCGAATGTCGGCCCGACGAAATCCGTCGAAATGGCGGGAAGAAATTGGCGCGCCCGGAACGATTCGAACGTCCGACCCTCAGATTCGTAGTCTGATGCTCTATCCAGCTGAGCTACGGGCGCGCGGGAAGTGGGCACATAGAAGGCTGTCGACGGGAGCGCAACCCTGTTGCACGGATAATTTCCGCCGCCTAAGCGCGTGGCCATGCGCGCACATCTCATCCTGGTCGCCCTTGTCGCCCTGACGGCGGGCTGTGCCAAGCGCGCGGGCGACGGCTATCCGTCGCTGCTGCCGCGCGCGATCGAGTCGGCCGATACGGCGGAACCGATGCGCGAGCCCGTGCCTGCGGCGCCCGATCCCGCGCTCGACCAGCAGGTCACGGCCCTCGCGGCACGATTGGACGAAGCGTCGCGCGTCTTTGCCGCCCAGGCAGATCGGGCGGCGCAGCTGGCCGCGGAGGCGCAGGGCGCGGACGCCGGCAGTGAACCGTGGCTGGCCGCGCAGGTCGCGCTGGGCGAGCTCGACGTCCTGCGCGCGGCGACCAGCGGCCTGGTCGCCGACATCGAACGGTCGATCATCGACCGCGCGGCTGCGGGCGCGATGCCCTATCCCGCGCTCCAGTCGCTCTACGAGGATGCGACGCGGCGCGCGGCGGCGGAACGGGCGCGGGTGACCGAGATCGAAGCGATGCTCGCCACGGCCTGAGGCCGGTCGCTTGCCCTAGCGATTCATGTCCGGGTGCAGCGCCAGCAGCACCGGCAGGATCGAGGCATAGTCATCGGTCCATGCCTGGACCCGCTTGCGGTTCGCCAGCGGTTCCCACGGCCCCTCCGCCATCAGGGTCGCCAGCGTCTCGGGATCGCGGGTCAGCACGATCCAGTCGGAAACGGCACCCGCTTCCTCCTCCGCGCCGGGACGATGGATCAGCCGCGCGGCATACCAGTCGCCACCCGCCGCGGTTGCCGTGATCACCGGCGCCAGCGCGAGATAGCGGTTCGAAATGTGGACGAGCAGCGCGCCGCGCCGCGGCAGGACGCGGGCATAGGTCGCGAAGGCCTGGCGCGTCATCAGGTGCATCGGCACCGCATCCGAAGAAAAGGCGTCGAGGACGAGCAGGTCGAGGCTGGCCGTCCGGGTGGCCTCGAGCGACAGTCGCGCGTCGCCGAGCGTGATCTGTGCCGACGGCTGGCAGCGCGACAGGAAGGTGAAGCGGCCGTCGTCGCGCGCCAGCCGCACCACCGCCGGATCGATCTCGAAAAAGCGCCAGTGCTGGCCCGGCCGGGCAAAGCAGGCGAGCGTGCCGGCACCGAGCCCAACCACCCCGATCCGGGCCTCCCGACCATAAAGTTCGGGCGCGGCGAGCAGCGCGCGACCGACGCCCGATCGCGGCAGATAATAGCTGGTCGGCCATCGTTCGCGATCGGCCGATCCGGTCAGCTGGATGCCGTGCAGCGTCGTCCCGTGCGACAGCTGGCGTCGAAAGCCGTCCTGTTCGACCGTGTAGACCCCGAAATAGCTGCGCGTGCGGATATCGCCCTGCCAGCTCAGCCACAGCGACTGGAACCCGCCGAACAGCAGCAACGACCCGGTCAGCACGATCAGGAACGGGATGCGCGTCCCGACGGTCAGCACTCCGATGACGGTCAGCGCGACGAAGGGCAAGCCGGCCTCCGGACCGCCCGCCATGCCTTCGCTCCACCACAGCCCGCCCGCGACGACCCCGGTGACAAGCAGGGCGACGAATGCGGTGCGCAGCGCGACCGCGCGGCGCGATCCCTGCCACAGCCGGGCGACCGGATCGATCAGCCAGCTTTGCGGCACGAGCGCCCCGGCGGCGATGATCAGCAGCGGATATTCGTAGGTCCAGTCGAAGATGATCGGTGCGATCAGCGCGGCGAACACCCCGCCCAGCGCCCCACCCACCGACATCGCCAGGTAAAAGCCGGTCAACCCGCGCGGTCCGGGACGAAGATCGTACAGCCGGGTGTGCAGCGCGACCGCCACCGCGAACAGCACGCTCAGCGCCATGAGCGCATTGAGGAAGGGCTGCGACGTGCTGCCGCCGATCATCAATCCGCCGAAGATCAGCACGACGACCGGCGCGAATTTGGTGATCGCGTCCGCCACCCCGCGCCGGTCGGCAAAGGCTGCGGTAAAGCTCAGGAGGTAAAGCCCGAGCGGCAGCACCCAGAGCAGCGGGACGGCGACGATGTCGGTGGTCAGGAAGGTGCTGGTCGCCAGCATCAACCCCGACGGCACGGTCGCGAGCGCGATCCACATCAGGATGCGGCGGCGTGTGGGCGGGTGCTCGGCCCCTTCGGCCACGTCGCGCGCCGGCGGCGGCGCACTGGCCATCGGGGCGGCGCGCGCCCGCCAGCCGCAGGCGAGGACCAGCACGATCAGGAGCAGATACCCCGCGCTCCACAGCCGGCTTTGCGCGCTGAGCGCCAGTGCCGGCTCGACCAGCAGGGGATAGGCGAGCAAGCCCGCGAAACTGCCCGCGTTGGACGCGGCATAGAGCGCATAGGGGTCCGCGCCGCCGCTCGCGACGCTGAACCAGCGTTGCATCAGCGGCGCCTGCGCCGACACCGCGAAGAACAGCGGGCCGATCGATGCCAGGAGAAACAGCGGCACCCACAGCACGGGCTCCCCCGCCCCGGCCGGATCGATGCGCGCCAGGCCGATCGGCAGCCAGATCGCGGCGAGCGCCAGCACCGCGAGATGCACGACGACCTGGCGTGCCACCGTGATCCGGCCGAGCGCGTGCGAATAGGCATAACCGCCGAGCAGCAGCGCCTGATAGACGAGCATCGCCGAGTTCCACACCGCCGGCGCGCCGCCCAGCCGGGGCAGCGCCATCCGCGCGATCATCGGCTGGACGAGGAACAGCAGGAACGACCCCAGCAGGATCGTGACCAGGAACAGCCGGCGCGTCGCTGCGCTACCCTGAGCCGCAGCGGCGCCCTGCCCGTTCGGCGCGGGCGCCGCCTCCGTCATCGGCAAATCGGTCATTACGTGCCGTTCGCGCCGGCGGCCACCGGACGATCAATCGCATAGACGATCATCGCCGCCTGGGGGCTGTCCGGCGGATAGTCGGGATGGCGGAAGTCGAGGTCGGGACGGCGCACCATGCCCAGCCGCAGCATCAGCCCCCATGACCGGCTATTGCCGATCACCGTCCAGGCCGAAATCCGGGGATGCGGGGTGTTGGCCCAGCCCCAGGCGATGCTCGCCGCCGCGGCTTCGCGCGCCAGGCCGTGGCCCCACCACCGCTCACCGAAGCGCCAGCCGATTTCAAGGTCGCCCATCACCGGCGTGCCGGGATGGCCCCCGATGCGCAGGCCGCACACGCCCGCCAGCTCGCCCGTTTCGCGCAGGGTCGCAGCCCACATGCAATGTCCGTACTTGGCCTGTTGCGCCATCTGGGCATCGATGATCGCGTAATGCCGCTCGGCCGGCACCGGCCCGCCGAAATGCTCCATCATTGCCGGCGTGTTGACCAGTGTGTGGAACACCGGCTTGTCCGCCTCGGTCCAGGGGCGCAGGTGCAACCGTTCGGTCAGGATCACGGGCGCAGCAACCGCGCGGCATGCAACGCGTGATAGGTCAGCACGCCCGAGCAGCCCGCGCGCTTGAACGCCATCAGCGTCTCCAGCACCAGCGCGTCGCGGTCCCCCGCCCCGGCGGCCGCCGCGGCCTCGATCATCGCATATTCGCCGGAAACTTGATAAGCGAATACAGGGACTTCGAAGCGTTCCTTCACCCGGCGTATGATATCCAGATAGGGCAGGCCCGGCTTGACCATCACGCTGTCCGCGCCCTCGTCCAGGTCCATCGACACCTCGCGCAACGCCTCCTCGGCATTGGCGGGATCCATCTGATAGGTCTTCTTGTCGCCCTGCAGCAGCCCGCGGCTGCCCACCGCGTCGCGGAACGGGCCATAGAAGGCAGAGGCGTATTTGGCGGCATATGACATGATCTGGACATTGACGTGCCCGCCCGCCTCCAGCGCCGCGCGGATCAGGCCGATGCGCCCGTCCATCATGTCGCTGGGTGCGATGATGTCCGCCCCCGCCGCCGCTTGGTTCAGTGACTGGCGCACCAGCACGTCGGCGGTTTCATCGTTGAGCACATAGCCCGCCGCGTCGATCAGCCCGTCATGGCCGTGGCTGGTATAGGGGTCGAGCGCGACATCGGTCAGCACGCCGATGTCGGGCACCGCCGCCTTGATCGCGCGGATCGCCCGGCACATCAGATTGTCCGGGTTGCAGGCTTCCTCCGCATCATCGGTGCGCAGTTCGCGCGGGGTGTTGGGAAACAGCGCCAGACACGCGATGCCCGCGTCGCGCGCTTCTCGTGCCCGATCGACGATCCGATCGACCGACCAGCGCGATACACCGGGCAGCGATGCGATCGGCTCCTCCACCCCCTCGCCCGACGTCACGAACAACGGCCAGATCAGGTCGGCGGCGGCAAGGTGGGTTTCGGCGTGAAGGCGGCGGCTCCACGGCGTGGCGCGGGTCCGCCGCAGGCGCAGCGCGGGATAGTGGCTCATGGCGCCGGGTTGTGCGTCAGCGCGCGGCCAGTGGCAAGCCGCCTCGCCGATCGCGGACGCGCACGCCCGTCGGTCAGGGGTAGTGGCTGACCTCGATCCGCATGCCGTCCGGATCCTTGAAAAAGGTCGCGGTGCTGTCGCCGAACGCCTGGATATCGGGCACCTCGAACCCCGCGGCCGCCATGCCGGCGCGCACGGCGTGCAGGACGTCGAGCGTCGGCGCGGTGAAGCCCAGATGGTTGAGCCCCGGGCCGTAGCGCGCGTAATCGCGCGTCTCGGGCTCGGCCTGCTTCAGGTCGATATAGACCCCGTCTTCATTGCCCCAGACGTGATCGCGCGACTTGGTGAAGCCGATCAGCCCCAGCATCGCGTCATACCAGGGCAGGCTCGTTTCGAGCGAGCGAACCATGATGACCAGATGATCGAGCTTCATGTTTTCCTACCCCAGCCTGGCCAGCGCCGCCGTCAGCCGCTCGGCCTCAGCCGCCTTCTCGGCATGGTCGGCGCGGGCTTTTTCCACCGCCTCGGGCTTGGCCCGCGCGACGAAACTGGGATTGTCCAGCCGGCCGGACAAGGCATCCCGTTCTTTCTGCGCGGCTAGAATTGCTTTCGACAGCCGCGCGCGCTCGGCATCGAGATCGATGATCCCTTCGAGCGGGAGAACATAGGTGGCCTCGTCGACGACAATCTGCGCCGCGCCGCCGGCAGCACCCGTCTCACCGGCCAAATCCACGCGCGCCAGCCGGGCCAGAGCGGCTGCCTGATTGTCGAGCCGCGCCTGCGTGGCGCGATCGGCGTCACGCACGATCATCGACAGCCGCGCGCTGGGCGGCACATTCAGTTCGGTGCGTGCCGCGCGAATTTCGCTCACCAGCCGGATCAGCCAGTCGATCTCGCGCCCAGCCTCGGCATCCACCTCGACGCCGTCCACCTGCGGCCAGTGCGCCACGATCAGCTCGCCGTCGCGGGCGCCCAGCGCGTGCCACAGTTCCTCGGTGATGAACGGCATGAACGGGTGGAGCATCACCAGGATCTGGTCGAGCACCCAGCCGGCGACCGCGCGGGTCTCATCCGCCTCGGTCCCCTCCCCACGCTCGCCCGGCGCGGGGGACAGGACCGGCTTGATCAGCTCCAGATACCAGTCGCAGAAGCGGCTCCACACGAACTGATAGATCGCATTGGCCGCCCCGTCGAAGCGCAGGTCGGCCAGCGCTTGATCCAGCGCGCGCACCGTCGCCACCGTCTCGCCGATGATCCAGCGATTGACCGCGAGGGACGCGGGCGGCGGCGCGATGCTGGTCGACGCGCCGATCCCGTTCGCCTGGGCGAACCGCGTGGCGTTCCACAGCTTGGTCGCGAAGTTGCGATAGCCCTCGACGCGGGCGACATCCATCTTGATGTCGCGGCCCTGGCTCTCCATCGCCGCCATGAAAAAGCGCAGCGCATCCGCGCCATATTGATCGATCAGGCCGAGCGGGTCGACGGTATTGCCCTTCGACTTCGACATCTTCTGCCCGTCGGCGGCGCGGACCAGCCCGTGCAGGTAGAGCGTGCGGAACGGCACGTCCCCCATGAAGTGCATCCCCTGCATCATCATCCGCGCATCCCAGAAGAACAGGATGTCGAAACCGGAAATCAGCACGTCATTCGGGTAACGGCCGTTGAGGGTCCCTAGCCCTCTCCCCGCCGGGGAGAGGGTTGGGAGAGGGGCATCCGCGTCGCTCGCAGCGGCATCCCCTCTCCCCGACCCTCTCCCCTCAAGGGGAGAGGGAGCATCGCCCGGCCAACCCAGCGTCGCGAATGGCCACAGCGCAGAAGAGAACCAGGTGTCGAGGACGTCCTCGTCGCGAGTAAGCGCGACGTCCTCGCCGGCCTCGGCTTGCGCCTCCGCCTCGGTTTCTGCGACGAAAACGCGACCATCTTCGGCAAACCACGCCGGAATCCGGTGCCCCCACCAAAGCTGCCGGCTCACGCACCAGGGCTGGATATTCTCCATCCAGTTGAAGAAGGTCTTTTCCCACGTCTTGGGGACGATCTTGATGCGCCCGTCGCGCACCGCCTCGATCGGGCCCTGCGCCAGCGTCTTGGCGTCGACATACCATTGGTCGGTCAGCATCGGTTCGATCACCACGCCCGATCGGTCGCCGGTCGGCTGCATGATCGTCTTCGCCTCGACCTTGATCATCAACCCTTCGGCGTCGATGTCGGCGACCACGCGCTTGCGCGCTTCGTATCGGTCGAGTCCACGATAGGCTTCCGGCACGAGGTTGAGCGCGTCGATTTCAGCAGCGCTTGCCGGTGCGCCCTTCGCGATTTCGCGCGCGCGCGCGGATGCGAATGCATACGCAACACCGTCGACCCGCATCGCAGCGACTTCGTCCATCAACCGGTACATTGGGATGCCGTTGCGCTGCGCGACGCCATAATCGTTCTCGTCATGCGCTCCGGTGATCTTGACGGCGCCGGAACCGAATGCGGGATCGGGATAGCTATCGGTGATGATCGGAATTGCGCGACGATGCTCGCGAGGCCCTACCGGAATCTCGCAGAGCTTGCCCACGATCGGACGATAGCGTTCATCGTCCGGGTGGACCGCCACTGCGCCGTCGCCGAGCATCGTTTCGGGCCGAGTCGTCGCAATCGAGATATAGTTGCGCTCCTCTTCCAGAGTGACATTCCCGTCCGCGTCACGCTCGACGTGGCGATAGGTCTCACCCCCCGCCAGTGGGTATTTGAAGTGCCACATGTGCCCCTGCACTTCGCGCGCCTCGACCTCGAGGTCGCTGATCGCGGTCTTGAGCGCGGGATCCCAATTGACCAGGCGCTTGTCGCGGTAAATCAGCCCGTCGCGATACAGATCGACGAACACCTTCAGCACCGCCTTGCTGAAGCCCGGGTCCATCGTGAAGCGTTCGTTGGCCCAGTCCATCGAACAGCCCAGCCGGCGCAGCTGGCCGGTGATCTGGCCGCCGCTTTCCGCCTTCCACTGCCACACCTTCTCGACGAACTGCTCGCGCGTGTAATTGGTGCGCTTGTCCTGCCGCTCGTTCAGCTGGCGCTCGACCACCATCTGGGTGGCGATGCCCGCATGGTCGGTGCCGACCACCCACAAGGCATCCTTGCCGCGCAGCCGCTCATAGCGGACCAAGATGTCCTGCAGCGTATTGTCGAGCGCGTGGCCGATATGCAGGCTGCCCGTGACGTTGGGCGGCGGATTGACGATCGTCCAGGGCTCGGCACCCGGCCGCTCGGGGCGGAACAGGCCGTTGCTTTCCCAATGGGCATACCAGCGGCGCTCGATCTGCGCGGGGTCAAAGGTCTTGGCGAGTTCGGTCATGGCGGCCACGCCATAGCCTGACGGCGCGGCGTGGCAAGAGCGCGGCGTTAGTGCGTCAGCCGTTGCGGCCGGCGATCCGGGCGATTTCGCGCGCCACCATCGCCTCGACCATTTCGGGCAGGTTCGCGTCGAGCCAGTCGCGAAGCATCGGGCGCAGCATGTCGCGCACCAGATCCTCCAGCGTCTCGCCCGCCGGCGATTGCGGCGCGACGATCACGCGCGACAATGCCTCCAGCGAACGGCTGGTCGCGCGTGCCGCCTGATCCGACACGATCGTCGCCGCCGCCGGCGCGGCCGCATCCGCAGGCAGCGGTGCCGCTGTGGCTGCCGCAGCCTCACCGTTCCGGCGCGCATTGACGGAGTCGCTGGCTCCCGCCTTCGTGGGCGCGGGGCGCGGTGCCGCGGGCCTGGCGGCGGGTGGCGGCGCGTGGACTTCCTCGCTCAGTTCGAGGACCGCATCATCCGGATCGGCAGCGTTGGTCGGGGCGGCGACGGGTGCGGGCTCACCCGCGCCGCGCGGCAGCTTGCGTCCACGCGTGCCACCGGCGGTGCCGTCGCTTTCCTCGGCGATGATGCGCTTGATCGACGACAGGATGTCCTCCATCGAGGTTTCGCCGCCCAGGTCGCCCATCATCCCGATCCCAATTTCGCCGCCAACGCGCCTATCTGTCGGGATTTGCGGGGCCCGTGTCAACGCCACGCTGAAGCTCGGGATCGAGCGGCTTGGTGACGACCGGCGTCTGTGCCGGCGTGTTCGCGGTGCTGCTCGCGACCGGCGCGGCACGCGCGCCGTCGCTCCAGTCCCACAGCCCGCCGCGCACCCGGCGATAATTGACGTCGGGATCGTAAAGCGGCCCGCCGTCGAGGCCCAGGTCGCGCGCCTCCGCCCGGCCCATCGCCGCCAGCAGCGCGAAACCGGCGACATAGGCGTCGCGGCGCGCGGTCACCAGCGTCACTTGTGCATTGAGCAGCTCGCGCTCGGCATCCAGGATGTCGAGGATCGTGCGCGTGCCGACGCTGTTCTCGGCCCGCACCCCTTCAAGCGACAGCCGGTTCGCCGACACCTGCGTCTCCGCCGCCTCGATCACGCGCAGCGACGATTGCCAGTTGGCAAAGAAGGCGCGCGCCTGCTCGATCACCGCGCGTTCGGTCGCGGTGACCTGCTCGATCGCGACGCTCTCCAGCGCCCGGGCCCGGCGGACGTTCGCGGCTGGTGCGCCACCCTGATAGATCGGGATCCGCATCTGCACGCCCGCGCTTGCGCCCGAGCCCGAATTGACGCTGACATTGCCGGCATTCTGGGACGATAGGTTGTTGAAATAATTGCCGCCCAGGAACGTCGAAACCTGGGGCAAACGCTGCGCACGTGCGGCACGCGCGTCAAAACCGGCCGCGTCGCTGTTGCGGCGCGCCGCGATCAGCGTCGGATTGTTTTCCAGCGCGACTGCGACGGCGGCATCGGCGGTGTCGGGCAGCCCGGGCAGCGGCGGCGGCTGTTCGAGCGATTCGGGCGCGGCGCCGACGGTGCGGATATAGAATTCACGGCTCGCGATCAGCGTCGCCTCCGATCCGCGCAGCTGGCCGACCGCCGCAGCCAGGCGGGCCTCGGACTGCGCCACATCGGTGCGGGTGACGTCGCCGACCTCGAACCGGTCGCGCGTCGCCTGCAAATTGACCTCGAGCGCGCGGACATTCTGACCGTTCAGCTCGACGATCGCCTCGTCGCGGATGACGTTCAGATAAGCCGCGACCACGTCGGTGAACAGCTGAGCCTCGGTGCCGCGCAGGTTGGCGCGTCCGGCCTCGACCCGGGTCTTGGCCGCGCGCACCGAATTCTTGACCGCGCCTCCGGCATAGAGCGGAACGCTGAGACTGGCCTGCCCCGTCACCGATCGGGCGGGGGCAAAGAACTGATTGGCGGCCTGCTGGAAATCCTCCGAATAGCGCGCATCGACCGCCGCCGAAGGCAATCCGTCCGCGCGGGCAAGCGGCACCGCCTCGTCCGTCGCGCGCAGGCTGGCGCGCTGGCCGGTGATCGTCGGATTGGTCGAATAGGCGCGGACCAGCGCGTCACGCAACGTTTCGGCGCTGGCCGGGCCGACAGCAAGCACCGCTACGCCGGCGAAAAGGAGAAGACGGTGTCTCATCATGCCCGATTTCAGAAGGTGAAGCCCCTGGGCCGCTCGAACCCCGGCAGCACCACGCACTCGACATCGGCGAAATCGACCATGCCAAAGCCGCCCTGGCTCCGCTGGCCGCGCGCCAGCCGCGTGACGCCGCGATCGACGATCCCGGTGACGATGCGCCCGTCGGGGCGACACTGTTCGACGAAGCCGTCGGGCAGCCGTTCGACCGCACCGTCGATCACGATCACGTCATAGGGTGCGCCCGCCGCCCAGCCCTGGTTCAACGGCCCCTCGACCAGTTCGACATTGCCGATGCCGGCCAGCGCGGCGCGCGCCGTCGCGGCCAGATCCGCCGATTCCTCCACCGCCACGACATGCGCCGCCAGCCGCGCGAGCAGCGCGGCGGCATAACCGCCCGCAGCCCCGATCAACAGCACGCGATCCCCCGGCGCGATCTCGGCCGCGACCAGCAACCGCCCGGTCGCCAGCGGGTCGTTATGCATCCGCCCCGCACCCAGCGGCAGCGGACGGTCGCGATAGGCGACATTGCGCAGATGCGCAGGCAGAAACTGTTCGCGCGGGACATTCGCCATCGCGTCGACGACTCGCGGATCATTGACCGAATTCGTCCGCAGCTGACTGTCGACCATCGCCTGGCGCGCGGTCGCGAAGGAAAGCGTCTGGGGAGCAGTCTCGATCATTATTGGCCTCTGTCGCACAGCTGTATTATCGATGCAATACACATCCTGCTACATTGGCTTCTAATGATATGATTTCACGTCGCCAAGCGCGCGTACGATTGTTTTTCGCAGTCGCCGTCCGGAACCAAGGGTTGACACTGCGTGCGGCCCCGCGCATCTCGCGCGCCTGCTTCGGCCCGATGGCGGAGTGGTGACGCAGCGGACTGCAAATCCGTGCACGCCGGTTCGATTCCGGCTCGGGCCTCCAAGCATCCGGCGCGATCGGCGAAGGCCGCTTCACGCGGTTTAGCCCTTTGCAAATGGTGCAGGCACGCTATCGCATCCGGCGATGTCGTTGACCGATCCCGCCCTGCCCGCATGCCTGTCGGGGGAAGACCCGGGGGCGGTGCACGAGGATCATCTGGCGCTCGCAGCCGCCTGTGCGCCGGGCGTCGCCCTGTGCACCATCGTCGGCATCGACGGCAGCTTCTCCCGTCGTATCGGCGCGCAGCTTGCGATTCGGCCGGACGGCAGTTTCGCCGGCAGCCTGGCCGACGGTTGCCTGGAGGCGCAGCTGCGCACCGATGCCCAGGGTGCGACGACGCCCGTCGTCCGGCGCTATGGCCGGGATTCGGGCGTCGTGGATTTTCGCCTGCCCTGTGGTGGCGGCCTCGACATCCTGATCGACCCGGTGCCCGACCGCGCCGCTTGCGCCGCCGCGATGACGGCGCTCACGGCGCGGCGTGCCGCAACGATTTCGCTGCCGCCCAATCCGCATCTCGGCGCGCGGCGCTATCTGCCGTGTCTCGCCATCCGCGCGTTCGGCGAGGGGCCGGAACTGGGCGCGCTCGAACGCATCGCCGCGGCAGCGGGCGTCGTGTGCCAGGGGGTTGAGAAATCCGGCCTGTCGCTGGGCCGCCGAAGCGGCCTGCCGGACGCCGACCGCTGGACGGCGATCGTCATGCTGTTCCACGACCATGAATGGGAAATCGCGCTTCTCGACGAAGCATTGGCGAGCGACGCCTTCTACGTCGGGGCGCAGGGCGGTTTCACCGCGCGCGCCGCACGCCTGGAAGCGTTGCGGGAGCGCGGCGCCGACCCTGTCGCGCTCGCCCGCGTGCGCAGCCCGATCGGCCGACCCTCGGGCAGCCGGTCGCCCCAGACGCTGGCGCTGGCGATCCTTGCCGAGGTGGCGGGGGAATATGAGCGGCTCCGGACCAACCCCTGACCCCGCGCCCGCGTTCGCGCTGCTGGCGGCGGGATCGGCACGCCGTTTCGGCGGCAGCAAGCTCGTCGCCGACCTGCTCGGCAAGCCGCTCTGGCGCTGGGCCGCGGACGCCGCGGACAGCGCCGGCTTCAAGGCCAGATGGCTGATCCTCTCGCGTGAAACAGCGGCTGATATCGGTCCCGTGGCAGCCGACTGGGAGGTAGCGATCAATCCCCACGCCGGCAGCGGCCTCGCCACCTCGATCGCGCTCGCCGCCCACGTGGCCGCGCCGCACCCACGGCTCGTCATCGCGCTGGCCGACATGCCCTGCGTCACGCCGTCCCTGCTCGGCCAGCTGGCGCGCGCGCGGGGCACGGCCTTTACCCGCTACGCCTCGGGCCGGCCCGGGGTCCCGGCGGCATTCGATGCCAGCGACTTCGCCAGGCTCATGCGGCTCAACGGCGATCGTGGCGCGGCGGCGATCGACTGGGAATCGGCAACGACGATGATCGACCCGCCGTCGACCGACGCGTTGCTCGATGTCGATACGCCCGCGGACCTCGATCGCGCGGCGGCGATCCTGGCGCGGCGCTGACCCCGCGCCGGCGGGCAAGAATGCCCGCGGCGACCGGCATCGCACCCGTCAGTCGGGCATCGCGGCGAGGACCCGGTCGGGCGTCATCGGGAACGCCAGCACGCGCGCGCCGCACGCATGATAGACGGCGTTCGCGATCGCCGCCGCGCCGCCGCACATGCCCAGCTCGCCGATCCCCTTTGCTTGGATCAGGCTCGCCGACGCGTCGCGTTCCTCGACAAGGACGACGTCGATGTCGGGAATGTCGCGATGAACGGGCACGTGATATTCCGCGAGATCGCAGTTGACGAGGTGGCCGTCGCGCGGATCGAACGCCAGCGCCTCGGTCAGCGCCACGCCGATACTCCAGGTGATGCCGCCCAGACATTGCGAGCGCGCCGTGGTGGGATTGAGCACCCGCCCGAACCCGAACGCGCCGGTCATCCGGTCGATGCGGGTTTCGCCGGTGAAGCGATTGACCCGGACCTGGGCGAAGAACGCACCGAATCCCGCGGCAGTGAACGCGTCCTCGATCTTGCCGGGTTCGTAATGCCCCTCGCGGACGATGTCCGCACCGCTCAGCAGATCGGTCAGCGATTGACCCGAAGCCGTCCGGCCACGCGTGAGCCGAAGCTCGCGCTCGGACACGCCGGCGCGGCTCGCAAGGTCCTCGCGGATCGCCTGACAGGCGACATAGACCGCCGATCCGATCGACGCCGCCCCCCAGCTTCCGCCCGAACCCGGCCCGCGCGGGTGACGCGTATCGCCCAGGTCGACCAGAATGTCGGCCGGATCGAGGCCCAGCATCTCCCCGACCAGTTGCGCCAGGATCGTGTAGGTCCCGGTGCCGATATCGGTCATGTCGGTTTCGACTCGCGCGGTGCCGTCGCGTCTCAGCGTGACGCGCGCGGTCGCCGCCTGGACATTATGCACGCGCGCGGCGCTCGCCACCCCCGTGCCGATCCACCATTCGCCGTCGCGCGTCTGACGCGGCCGCCGCGGCGATCGGTCCCATCCGAACGCCTCGGCCCCCTTGTTCAGGCATTCGGCAAGCGTATGCGAGGAAAAGGGCAGGTCCTTCTCCGGATCACGCGCGGGAATATTCCGCAGGCGAAGCTCGACCGGATCGATCCCGACCTTTTCCGCCAGAATGTCCATCGCCGCCTCGAGCGCGGGCATGCCTACCGCCTCGCCCGGCGCGCGGACGGAGCCCGCAGTCATCCGGTGGATGCGCGCCAGATCAAGCGAAAGCTCGCGGTTTTCGGCAGCGTACAGGAAGTGCGACGATTGCAGCACCGGCTCTGCAAAGGCTTCGCCGGGGAGGTTCGAGACCAGCGCATGATGGCCAAAGCCGATCAGCCCGCCTGTCGCATCCGCCGCCAGCCGCAGCCGCTGGGTCGTTTCCGACCGGCGCATGATCCCCTGAAAGACCTGCTGCCGCGACAGGACGACGCGAACCGGACGACCGAGCTGCATCGCCGCGATCGACGCGGCGACGACGTCCTGACTGATGCCGAGCTTAGAGCCGAAGCCGCCCCCGACATAGCGCGAGACGAGCCGGATCCGGTCCTCATCCAGATCCAGCGCGTCGGCAAGCTCGCTGATGTTGTAGTTCAGCATCTGAAGCGATGCGTGGACGGTCAGCCGCTCGCCGTCCCATTCGGCAATCGCGGCGTGCGGCTCCATCGCCGCCGATGCATGGCCCTGGGTGGTATAGGTGACATCGACGCTATGGGTGGCCCCGCGCATCGCCTGGGCCAGATCGCCCCGGCTGACCGCGTCGTCGGTCTGCGCTTCGGGATCGACCGCTGCCGGATCGACGGGTACATCTGGGTCGGCGCGATATTCGACCTGAAGTCGTCGCGCCGCGTCGCGTGCCTGTTCAAAGCGCTCGGCGACGACCAGCGCGATCGGCTGGCCCCAGTAGCAGACCTGCCGGGGCGACTGCGCCGGAGCCTCGTCGGCGGTGCCCTGGGCGGGTCGGGTGGTCAGTCGCGCGTCTTCGATCACCGCCAGCACCCCCGGCAGGGCAAGTGCGTGGTCCGTGTCGATCCGAACGACCACGCCGCGCGTGATCGTCGCGGTCACGAGCACGCCCTCGGCACAATTCGCGACCCGATATTCGGCGGCATAGGGCGCGGTGCCCGTCACCTTCGCCAGTCCCTCGATGCGCGGGTGCGGTTTGCCGAGCACGCCCTGACCCATCTGATCAAGGCGGTTGTCGGTCGCGGGCTCGTCCTGTCTGAAGCTGACGCTCATCGGGCCGTCTCCGTCACCTGGCTAAGGACCGCGTGCAGCGTGCGCCGCGCGAGGGTGACCTTGAACGCGCTGTCGCCGTCGCTGCGTGCGCCGTCGAGCAGGATGTCCGCGGCGGCGTCGAACAGCTCGGGCGACGGCGCCTGGCCGATCAGCGCGTCGCCGATGCGCGGATCGTGCCACGGCTTGTGCGCCAGCCCGCCAAAGGCCAGATCGGCGCGGCTGAACCTGCCGCCGTCCAGCGCGACGATCGCGGCGACCGATACCAGCGCGAAGGCATAGGACGAGCGTTCGCGCACCTTCCTGTAAAGCTGTGTCGCGCCGACCGGCGGCGGAAGGGTGACGGCGGTGATCACCTCGCCCTGCGCGAGCACGTTGTCGCGCCATGGCGTATCGCCGGGCAGGCAATGAAAGGCGCGAACGGGGACGGAGCGTTCCCCACCGCCCGCCGAACGGAGATGGACGGTCGCGTCCAGCGCGCTCAGCGCCACCGCCATATCGCCCGGATAGGTCGCGATGCACTGGTCGCTGGTGCCGAGGATCGCGTGCAGGCGGGCCACGCCGCCGATCGCGCCGCAGCCGGTGCCGGGCTGCCGCTTGTTGCACGGCTGGTCGATATTGGTGAAGTAATAGCATCGCGTCCGCTGGCACAGATTGCCGCCGGTCGTCGCCTTGTTGCGCAGCTGCTGGGTCGCCCCGGCAAGGATCGCGCGGGCGAGCACCGGATAATCGCGGCGGACCCGGGGGTGGACCGCGGTTTCGGTGTTGGTCGCCAGCGCCCCGATGCGCAGCCCGCCATCGGGGCTATCCTCGATTTCGCGAAAGCCGACATGGTTGATGTCGGCCAGCTGTGACGGCGTCGCGACCTGCAATTTCATCAGGTCAAGTAAATTGGTTCCGCCCGCGATGATCGCCGCCTGCGCATCGCGGGCGATTTCGACGGCGTCGTCGATCGCATGCGCGCGACGATAGTGGAACGTCCTCATGCCCCGCGCTCCCCGACAACCTC
The DNA here is from genome assembly GCF_001555965.1 of Sphingomonas sp. CCH21-G11. Lineage (GTDB taxonomy): Bacteria > Pseudomonadota > Alphaproteobacteria > Sphingomonadales > Sphingomonadaceae > Sphingomonas. The sequence continues at coordinate 7,183 of NZ_LSHX01000023.1, read as the reverse complement.
ACGGATGGCCGCGATGATGTTGGCATAGGCGCCACACCGGCACAGATTGCCGCTCATCCGCTCGCGCAGCTCCTCGTCGGTGACATGGAAGTGGTCGGCATCGAGCGCACCGGTCGCATCGCTCGGCCACCCGTTGCCAAGCTCGTCGAGCATTGCGGTCGCGGCGCAGATCTGACCCGGGGTGCAATAGCCGCACTGAAACCCGTCATGCTTCACGAATGCCTGCTGCAGCGGCGACGGCTCGGTCGGCGTGCCGATCCCCTCGATCGTCGTCACGCTTTCGCCGGCATGCATTGCCGCCAGCGTGAGGCAGCTGTTGATGCGGATGCCGTTGACGATCACCGTGCACGCGCCGCACTGGCCGTGATCGCAGCCCTTCTTGGTGCCGGTGAGGCCGAGGTCGTGTCGCAGAAAATCGAGCAACGTCGTGCGTGGATCGTCGGGCAACGCCCGCTCCGTCCCGTTCACGGTCAGTGTCTCCGCCACGCAAGCATCCTCCCCGGCAATGGCTGCCCGGAGGTTAAAGGGCTTGGGCGCGCGTTCGTTCCACGGACCGGCCGAACATTTGCGCACAAGCGTGCCGACACCGGCAGCCGCGCTCGGCGTAGCGCTATTTGGGCGTGATCAGGCCGAGCTCGCGCGCGACATCATCAAGGTCGGCACCCGCCGGTACCAAGTTCCAGACGCGCGCGTCGGCACCGTTGACGACGGTCACCGCGCCGCGCGGACACACGCCCAGACACCGGACCTCGACCACCCCGGCGGTGCCTTTGCGCCCCTTTTTCAGGCCGAGATGCTTGCGCAGTGCCTTGGCGAGCGGGGTGCGGCGCTTGGGGCCGAAACCGCCGTCGAGTTTCTTCGAGCATTTGGCACAGACGAGGATCGCATTCGACCATTGCGACCGGACCTGCCGCTTCATCGGCCGCCCTTGAGCGTCCGGCGCTCCTCAGCCGATCTCAGCACTTCATAGGCGGTCTGGATCGCCTGAAACCGCGTCGCGGCCTCCGCATCGCCGGGTTTGACATCCGGGTGATTGGCTTTGGCCAGCCGCCGCCAGGCGACCTTGACCGTCTCGAAATCGGCGTCGGTTTCGAGCCCCAGCACATCGAGCGCGCGCATCTCGTCGCGGCTGCGCGAACCGTCGCCGGGGCCGCCCCAGCCATAATGGCTCGCCTCGGCATAGCCATTGGCCTCACGCTGTTCATTGGCCTCGCGGCGCTTGGCTTCCTCTTCGCTCAGCCCCTCGAAATAATTCCAGTTGCGGTTGTATTCGGCCGCGTGCGTTTCACAGAAATACCAGCGTTCGCGGCTGTTGGGCGATTTGGGCGCGGGCCGGTCGCCCGGCTGATCGCACCCGTCGCGATCGCACATCCGCACCGTCACGGCTTCGCGATCGGCACCGTAAGCGCGCCAGCGGGGAAACCCCCAATCCATCGAACGTGACGATCGGCTCATGCGACTCCAGATAGGCAGGCGCGCGCGCAATGGCCAGTATGGCCGAACGTCCACCCGCCGATGCACTGCCAGAGGGCCTGTAAGCCGGGTTCTGTCCACCCCCTTCCTCGCGGTCGGGGGATGGGCGACCATTCCTCTGGGACGACGCTCGCGCGCCGCCTCAAGCAACCAACCCGGACGACGCGCCGGAACGAGGCGCATATGCCGTCCCTATTCGGTCTTGCTCCCGGTGGGGTTTGCCATGCCGTTCCCGTTGCCGGGCCCGCGGTGCGCCCTTACCGCACCCTTTCACCCTTACCCTGCCAAAGCGGGGCGGTCTGCTCTCTGTGGCACTTTCCCTGGGGTCGCCCCCGCCGGGCGTTACCCGGCACCGTCGTTTCCGTGGAGCCCGGACTTTCCTCGACCCCGGATCAAGTCCGGAGCCGCGGCCGCCCGGCCCTCTGGCAGTGGGGGTTACCTAATCATCTCCCTGCGGTTTGGGAAGCAGGAGCGCGAGCAGGAGCATCCGGCACTCGGCATCGACTTCGCCGTCGATCATCTCTGGGCGGAAGCGGCGCTGGAACGCGCGGATCGCCGCGACGGGGTCGCTGACGTCATAGCCGAAGCGCTCGAGCGCGAGGAGGAAACCGCCCTCGCTCCAGCCCGGATCCATCAGGTTGCGGGTCGGGCGCGGCAATGCAAGCCGCAGCCGCGCCAGCTTTCCCCAGGGAAACAGCTCGCCGGGATCCTGCTTGCGCGCCGGGGCGACGTCCGAATGGCCGACGATGTTGCCGCGCGTGATGTCGTAGCGGTCCTTGATCAGATGGACGAGGCGGATGACCGAAGCGATCTGCGCGTCCGGGAAATCGCGATAGCCGAACTCATGGCCCGGATTGACGATCTCGATCCCGATGCTCGCCGAATTGACGTCGGTGATGCCGCGCCAGTGCGACCGCCCCGCGTGCCACGCGCGCTTGTCCTCATCGACCAGCCGCAGGATCGCGCCATCCTCGTCCACCACATAATGCGCCGACACCTTGGCTTCCGGGTCGCGCAGCCGGGCGACGGCGCTGGCTGCGTCCTGCATCCCGGTATAGTGCAGCACGATCATCGTGATCGGCAGCTGCCGGTCATCGAAATTGGGCGAAGGCGCGTCGATCATGTCCATGACGACAGGACGCTGGCGCGCCGGGCGGGCAAAGGCAAGTGGGGGGCGCAACGCGTGCTACGCGATGTTGCCGCCTTCCGCTTACCCGTGAGGGACAAGCGCATCACTTATTTCTTGTCGTCACCCCGGCCTCGTGCCGGGGTCCACCGCGCCGGCTAACGCGACACTTCGCGGGTTAACGTCGCACGCCATCCAGCAACCAACCTTGCCATGCCATGATCAAATGCCAGCGCGCGCTGCACGGTGGACCCCGGCACAAGGCCGGGGTGACGGGCTATGGACGAGAATGCACGGGGCAGGCTAAGTCGCCCCGCCCCCCCTCACACCAGCGCGCCGTGGCAATGCTTGTACTTGCGGCCCGAGCCGCACGGGCATGGCGAGTTGCGGTTGACCCGACCTTCCCACAGTTCCGGGTTCTCGCCCAGCTCGTCGCCGTCGGGCTGGGGCATCGCCATTTGCAGCGGCGGCAGCCGGGTCGTCACCAGGCCGGCCGACCCGCCATCCCAATCGGCGCTGTTGTCCTCGCCGGTCAGCGGGTCGATATGCGTCGTCAGGAACGCCGGCAGCTCGGGCAGGTCGGGCGGCGGTGCCAGCTGGAACTGCGCGAACGCCAGCGTCCGGGTAACATCCTCGCGGATCGACGCCAGCATCCGTTCGAACTGGCCGAACGCTTCCTGCTTATACTCGTTGATCGGCGTCTTCTGCGCATAGGCGCGCAGGTGGATGACCGCGCGCAGCGCGTCGAGCAGCGCCAGATGCTCCTTCCAGTGATGGTCGAGATTCTGGAGCAGCACGCCTTTTTCGATGTCGGTCCAGGTCTCGGGCTCCAGCTCGGCGGACTTCTCCGCGATCAGGGCATCGGCCAGCTCGCGGATCCGCGTCTCGATCGTCTCGGGCTCGATGCCTTCCTCGGCCTCGATCCACGCGCGCACGGGCGGGTCGATGTTGAGCGTCTCGCGCGCCGCCTCGATCAGGCCGTCGACATCCCATTGCTCGGGATAGCTGTTGGGCGGGCACGCCGCGCCGACCATGGCGTTGACCGTCTCGGCGCGCATGTCGACCACCACGTCGCCGACCGTATCGGCATCCATGATGTCGGCGCGCTGTTCATAGATCACCTTGCGCTGGTCGTTCATGACGTTGTCATACTCGACCACCTGCTTGCGGATGTCGTAGTTGCGCGCCTCGACCTTCTTCTGCGCGGTTTCGATCGCCTTGGTCAGCATCCGCGACGGCGGCATGGCTTCGCCATCTTCGATCGACGACCGCATCATCCGCGCGAACAGCGTGTTCGAGCCGAAGATCCGCAACAGGTCGTCGTCGAGGCTGAGATAGAAGCGGCTCAATCCGGGATCGCCCTGACGCCCCGAACGGCCGCGCAGCTGGTTGTCGATGCGGCGGCTTTCATGGCGCTCGGTGCCGAGCACGAACAGGCCGCCCGCGGCCAGCACCTGCGCCTTTTCGGCTTCGATCTCCTGGCGCAGGCGCTCGATCGCCGCCTCGCGCTCCGGACCGTCGGGCATGTCGGCGAGCTCGTCGTTGATGCGGAATTCCAGGTTGCCGCCCAGTTTGATGTCGGTGCCGCGCCCGGCCATGTTGGTGGCGATCGTCACCGCGCCCAACCGCCCGGCCTGCGCCACGATATGCGCCTCCATCTCGTGATAGCGCGCGTTCAGCACCTTGTGGGGCACGCCTTCCTTTTCGAGGAATTCGGACAAGAGCTCGGATTTCTCGATCGACACGGTACCGACCAGCACCGGCTGGCCGCGCTCGGCATGTTCCTTGATCGTGCGCGCGATGCCGCGGAACTTGTCCTCGGTCGACTTGTAGAACGTATCCTCCTCGTCCACGCGCTGGACGGGCACGTTGGTCGGGATCGACACGACATTCATCTTGTAGATGTCGTAGAATTCGGGCGCCTCGGTCGCCGCCGTGCCCGTCATCCCGGACAGCTTGGGATACATGCGGAAATAATTCTGGAAGGTGATCGAGGCGAGCGTCTGGTTCTCGGGCTCGATATTGACGCCTTCCTTGGCCTCGACCGCCTGGTGCAGGCCGTCGGACCAGCGGCGGCCGTCCATCATGCGCCCGGTGAACTCGTCGATGATGACGACCTTGCCATCCTTGACGATGTAATCGGTGTCGCGCTTGAACATCATGTTGGCGCGCAGCGACTGGTTGAGGTGGTGGACCACCTGCGTGTTCTCGAAATCGTAGAGATTGGCCCCCTGGAGCAGCCCGGCGGCCTCGAGCATCCGCTCGACCTTCTCCGTCCCGTCCTCGGTCAGGATGATCGAGCGCTGCTTTTCGTCCTTCTCGTAATCCGCCTCGGCAAGCTGCTTCACCACCGCGTCGACCGAGATGTAGAGCTCGGACTTGTCGTCGGTCGGGCCGGAGATGATCAGCGGGGTGCGCGCCTCGTCGATCAGGATCGAATCCACCTCGTCGACGATGGCATAAGCGAAGGGCCGCTGGACCATCGACGCGCGATCATATTTCATGTTGTCGCGCAGATAGTCGAAGCCGAGTTCGTTGTTGGTGCTGTAGGTGATGTCGGCGGCATAGGCCGCGCGGCGCTCATGATCGGGCAGGTTGGGCACGATGACGCCCGTCGTCAGCCCGAGGAAGCGATAGACCTGGCCCATCCATTCGGCGTCGCGGCGCGCCAGATAGTCGTTGACGGTGACGACGTGCACGCCATCGCCCGGCAGCGCGTTCAGATAGGTGGCGAGCGTCGCCACCAGCGTCTTGCCCTCGCCCGTGCGCATCTCCGCGATCTCGCCGCGATGCAGGACGATGCCGCCGATCATCTGGACGTCGAAATGGCGCATGCCCAGCACGCGCACCGCGGCTTCGCGGACCGTCGCGAAGGCTTCAGGCAGCAGCGCGTCGAGCTTTTCGCCGTTGGCGAGGCGTTCGCGAAACGCCGCGGTCTGCGCGGCAAGCGCGTCGTCGGGCAGCGCCTGCATCTGCGCCTCAAGCGCGTTGATCCTGGCGACGATGGGTCGCATCGAGGCGACATAACGGTCGTTGGACGACCCGAAGAGCGACTTGGCAATTCCGCCGAGCATAGAAAATTCCTGTAATGATCCTGGGGTTCGGCGCGCACGCGGCGCGCCGGGGCCGTCACGGCCATTCAAAACGATCGCCGCGCCCGTTGGTTGCGGGCGCGCAACGAGCGCGCGCTATTCGCGGCGGCGCTCGCCACGGATCGCGGCGACCGGACGAAGCCGGATCGCGGGGACCGAAATCCCCACGTCGGCGCGCACGGGACCATAGCCTTGCGCGGGAAGGGGAAGCGCCGCGCTGCGCGCCGGGGACACGATCTGTGCCGCACGCGCAGCGACCGCGGCCACAGCCTCCACCTGGCGCACCTCGGGCACGCGCGCGCTGCCGATCGCGCCGGTCAGGGCGGCGAACAGGGCGGATAGGATGAGCAGCGCGTTCATAAGCGTTGCCGCTACATAGGGTGCGGCGGCGGCGGCGTCGAACAAAAATCGCGCGCGCAACTCCATCGTTGATCTTCGCGCGCCGACACAACATGGATCGCGCCATGACTCATCCCCGCTCGCCGCTCGCGCCCGCGACCTTTCCCGACCTGCCGCAAGTCGCCGGGGTGATCCCGCGCGTGGCGCGCGCGCGCTACAAGGCATGGGACCGCTGCGACCTGACCTTCGTCACGCTCGCGCCCGGCACGACGGTGGCCGGCGTGACCACGCAAAGCCGCTGCCCCTCGCCCGAGGTCGAATGGTGCCGCCAGGCGTTGCCGCTCGGCCGGGCGCGGGCGCTGGTGGTCAATGCCGGTAACTCCAATGCCTTCACCGGCAATCGCGGCCGCGCCGCGGTCGAGGCGATCGCGGCACGCGCCGCCGCACATCTCGGCTGCCAGCCGTCGGACATCTTCGTCGCGTCGACCGGCGTGATCGGCGTGCCGCTGCCGATCGACCGCGCCGAAGCGGGCCTCGACGCCGCCTTCGTCGCCGAACCGTGCGACTGGCGCGCGGCGACCGACGCAATCGGCACCACCGACACCTTTCCCAAGGCCGCGGTGACCCACGCGATGATCGGCGACCGGCGCGTCAGCTTCGTCGGCATCATCAAGGGGTCGGGGATGATCGCCCCCGACATGGCGACGATGCTGGGCTTCCTCTTCACCGACGCGGCGATCGAGGCGGGGTTCCTCCAGCGCGCGCTCGACGAAGCCAATGCCCGCAGCTTCAGCTGCATCACCGTCGACGGCGATACGTCGACCAGCGACACGGTGCTCGCCTTTGCCACCGGCGCGGCGGGCAATCCCGCGATCGCCGGCGATGACGATCCGGGTGCCGACGCGGTGCGCGCGGCCATCGCCGACCTGTGCCTCCAGCTCGCGCATCTGGTCGTCCGCGACGGCGAAGGCGCGAGCAAGTTCATCGCGATCACGGTCGAGGGCGCAGTCAGCGACGCGAGCGCCCGTACGGTCGCGCTGTCGATCGCCAATTCGCCGCTGGTCAAGACCGCCATCGCAGGCGGCGACGCCAATTGGGGGCGCATCGTCATGGCGGTCGGCAAGGCGGGCGAGCCAGCCGAGCGCCATGACGA
>NZ_LSHX01000022.1 GCF_001555965.1 Sphingomonas sp. CCH21-G11 | reverse complement strand
GGGGGCGGGTTCAATCTGCTCGGCCTGCTGCCGTTGCTGCTCGGCAGGCGCATGGGGTGCGGGACGATCGCGCTGCTGCTGATCGTCGGCGCGGGCTATCTGATGCTCAGCGGCGGCGGCGGCGGGCTGATCCCCGCGCAGAATGTCGGGCAGGGCGCCCGCCAGCCACAGGTCGCGCAGGGCGGCGCGGGCGGAGCGGTGTGCAACACGGCCGAGCGGCTGTTCGCGTGCCGCGTGCTCGAATCGACCGAACAGACCTGGGAACCGATCTTCGCCGCACAGGGATCGCGCTATCAGGCGCCGACGCTCAATTTCTATCAGGGCGGGGCGCAATCGGGCTGCGGTGCCGCGTCATCGGCGGCGGGGCCCTTCTACTGCCCGCCCGATCAGGGGATCTATCTCGACACCAGCTTTTTCGACGAGCTCGCCAGCCGCTTCGGCGCGCGCGGCGACTTTGCCCAAGCCTATGTGATCGCGCATGAGGTCGGCCACCACATCCAGAACCTGACGGGCCAGGCCGCCGAAGTCAGCCGCGCGCAGGCGCGGCTCGGCCGCGCGGAGGGCAACGCCATGTCGGTACGGCTCGAGCTCCAGGCCGACTGCTATGCCGGCGTTTGGGCGGCGCGCAACCGGTCGCGACTGGAACAGGGCGATATCGAGGAGGGTCTGACCGCAGCCAATGCAATCGGCGACGACACGCTGCAACGCCAAAGCCAGGGGACCGTAGTGCCCGACAGCTTCACCCACGGCAGCTCGGCGCAACGCGTGAAATGGCTGCGCATCGGCCTGCAATCCGGCGACCCCGCCGCGTGCGATACGTTCAGCGGCGCGATTTGAGCGGGCTGTCGGCGGTCTCGTCTGCGTGCGGAGAAGGGCGTCACCCCAGCGAAGGCAGGGGTCTCAAGCCACGCGCGCGCTTGGTCGGCATGAGGTCCCGGTTTTCGCTGGCACGAAGGCTAATTGACAATCCTCACACCTTGACCAGCATCTTGCCGGTGTTCTGGCCGGTGAACAGGCCGAGGAACGCGTCCGGCATCTGGGCGAGCCCATCGACCACGGTCTCCTGGCGCTGCAGCTTGCCCGCGGCGTGCCAGCCGGCCATGTCGCGGTAGAATTCGCCGGCGCGCGGCAGGAAGTCGCTGACCAGAAACCCCTGGATGCGGATGCGCGCCGCGATGGTGCGGGCGATGTAGCGCAGCTCGGTCGCCGCGCCGCTGTTGTAGATGTCGATCATCCCGCAGATCGCGAAGCGCGCGTTCAGCCGCGCATGGGCAAATGCGGCGTCGAGATGTTCGCCGCCGACATTGTCGAAATACACGTCGATGCCGTCGGGCGCGGCCTGGCCGAGCGCCTTTGCGACCGGCACGCCGGCCTTGTAATCGATGACGTGATCGGCGCCGAGTTCGCGCACCCACGCGCACTTGTCGGCACCACCGGCCGACCCGATCACCGTCATGCCGCGCGCCTTGGCGATCTGGACGACGGTCGATCCGACCGCGCCGGCGGCCGCGGAAACGAACACCGTGTCGCTCGGCTCCGCGCTCGCCACCGCAAGCAGGCCGAAATAGGCGGTCAGCCCGGGCATGCCGAACTGGCCGAGAAACGCCTGCGGCGGAACGTCGATCGCCGGCAGCTTCTGGACCTCGCGCGCGTCGAGCACCGCTTCGTCGCGCCAGCCCGCCATGTGCTGAACCCAGTCGCCGACCGCGATGCCGTCGGCCGCGGATTCGACGACTTCGCCCACCGCGCCGCCCGTCATCGGCTCGCCCAGCGCATAGGGCGCGGCATAGCTCTTCACGTCGTTCATCCGCCCGCGCATGTACGGATCGACCGACAGCCAGCGATTGGCGACGCGGACCTGGCCCGGCGCGAGCGCGGGCAGCGTCACGTCGCGCAGGGCGAAATCCGCCATGACCGGCATTCCGGCGGGGCGGCGTTCAAGGTGCCAGGCTTGCGCCATCTCATTCTCTCCCAGTTCCGATGATCTTGTTCCCGCGGCTTTGGCCGTGGCCCGTCCGAAAAGCAATGCGATGCGGCATTCGCGATACGGTCCCGGGTCGCCATCTCGGGGGAAAAGCGAGGGAAACGGATCGCGCGGCGGGACGACGCGAAACCCCGTTGCGCGGCGGTCAAACTGTCGCTAGAGGGTGCGGCCTTCCGGCGTACCGGAAGGCGAGGGGCGGGGCTGTAGCTCAGATGGGAGAGCGCTGCAATCGCACTGCAGAGGTCAGGGGTTCGATTCCCCTCAGCTCCACCACCCCGCCGCACCGCGCGCCGACGTGCCCCCATTTCGATCTGGTGCGCGGGTGAGTGAATCGCCGCGCATCACGCTGCGGCAGCTCCGTTATTTCGTCACGCTGGCCGAAACGCTGCACTTCCGCCGTGCTGCCGAGCGGGAGAGCATTTCACAACCGTCGCTGTCGCTCCAGATCCAGCGGCTGGAAAGCGTCCTCGGGACGACGCTGGTCGAACGGGGCAACGGCCCCGTCGTGCTGACTCCCGTCGGGCGCGAGGTGCTCGAGCGCGCGCGCCGCGTCCTCGCCGATGCCAGCGAGATCGAGCAATTGCCGATGCAGTCCGACGACGGGCTCGGCGGGGTGCTGCGCCTGGGCGTCTCGCCGACCCTCGGCGCCTACCTTATGCCCCAGACGGTGGCTCAGCTTCACCGCGAGCATCGCAGCCTGCGCCTGCACGTCCGCGAGGGGCTGCCCGAAGACCTGATCGCGGCGCTGGTCGTCGGCGATCACGACATGGTGCTGGCGCAGCTCCCCGTCGCGGATGCGCGCGTCCAGGTCGAGCGGCTGTTCCGCGAACCGCTGCTCGTCGCGATGGCCGCTGACGATCCGCTGGCGCGCGCCGACCGGTTGGAGCCGTCAGACCTGGCGGGGCGCGGGCTGCTCACGCTTTCGCCGCAATACCGGCTGAGCGATCAGGTCCGCGCGATCGCCAACGCCGCGGGCGCGATCGTGCTGCGCGATTATGAAGGCACCAGCCTGGACGCGATCCGCCAGATGGCGGGCATGGGCATGGGGCTGGCGCTGCTGCCCGAGCTCTATGTCCGCCAGGAAATCCGGGGCGGGGAAGGGGAGGATGTCGTCGTGCGCCCGATCCGCGGCGGGCGATGGTATCGCGAGATCGGGCTGATCTGGCGTGTCGGCTCGGGACGCGCGCCAGCCTATCGGCGGATCGGCGCGGTCATTCAGCAGATCGTCGCGAATGCAGGGGTGCGGTGATGCGGATCGGCCTCGATAAGGGCGCGGTGTAATAGGTTAATCCTATCGACAGGATAGTGGTATCGTGGTTGTCCCAATCATATAATGCGCGCATGTGCTGACGAGAGCGCAATATTTCACCAACTCGGGGAGACGGCATGGCGGCAAATGATGCACCCAAGCGCACGCTCGGCCTGAACGAGGTCTTTCGCTGGACGAACGAGATTCTGGCGCCCGACGGTGCCTATTTCCGGCTGGCGCTCATCTATGGCCTGGCGATCAGTCTCCTGACGCTTGCGACGCCAATCTCGGTCCAGCTGCTGATCAACAGTGTCGCGAACACCGCGCTGCCCGCACCGCTGTTCACGCTGGCGGGCGTCCTGCTGCTGCTGCTGTTGATCTCGGGCATCCTGTCGGCGTTCCGCACGCATCTGATGGCGCTGTTCGAGCGCCGGCTGTTCGCGCGGCTCGTGGCAGAGATCACGGTGCGCGCGGTTCACGCCCAGAACCCGTTCTTTGGTGACTCGCGTCGCGCCGATCTGTTCAACCGCTATTTCGACCTGGTCGTCATCCAGAAATCGGTGCCCAGCCTGCTGATCGGCGGCTTCACGATCATCCTGCAATCGGGCGTGGGGCTGGCGGTGACGTCGTTCTACCACCCGTTCTTCCTCGCCTTCAACGTCCTGCTGGTGTTCCTGGTCTTCGCGATCTTCCAGCTCTGGTCGGGCCGCGCGATGCGGACGGCGGTCAATCTCAGCCATTCCAAGCACAATACCGCCAAGTGGCTGGAAAGCGTCGGCGCCTCCAACGGCTTCTATAAATCCAGCCGGCACCTGTCGTTCGCGATGGACCGTTCGGAAAGCTTCACCGCGACGTGGATCGCCGACCATCGCCGACATTTCCGCTACAGCTTCATTCAGACAGTCGCGCTGCTGCTGCTCTATGCGTTCGCCAGCGCGACGCTGCTCGCGCTCGGCGGCTGGCTGATCATCCAGGGGCAGTTGTCGATCGGCCAGCTGGTCGCGGCCGAACTCATCCTTTCGGGCGTGTTCTACGGGATCAGCCAGCTCGGCACCTATCTCGAGACCTTTTACGACCTCGTCGCGGGTCTCGAGGAAGTCTCGCTGCTCTACGCGATCCCGCAGGAAAAGATCATCGCCAACGCCGCGGCGCCCGAAAGCGGGGCGATCCGCCTGCGCGACGTCGAATTTGGCGGTGCGCGCTTTGACCTGGCCGTCGAAAGCGGCCAGCGGCTGGTGGTCATCGCCGAAGCGGGGGCCGACCATGCGATCGCGCGCCTGCTCAAGCGCCACGTCCAGCCCGATCGTGGCATCGTGTCGGTCGGCGGTGCCGACCTCGCCGCGCTCGACATGTACCTGCTGCGCTCCGACATTGTCGTCTATGAGCGCCCCACCATCGTCGAGGTCAGCATCCGCGAATATCTCAATCTCGCTTCGGCGACGGCGAGCGCCAGCGACACGCTGGATGCGCTGGCGGTGGTCGGGCTCGACCAGCGGGTTGCGCAGCTGCCCGACGGGCTCGACACCGTGCTGTCCAGCTCCGGCTGGCCGCTGTCGATCAGCGAGGTGATGGCACTCAAGCTCGCGGCCGGGCTGTTGATTCAGCCCAAGCTGATGATGCTGTCGTCGCTCTACGACGTGTTGCCGCCCGATCGCCTCGCGCGCGCGCTCGACCTGTTGCGCCCGGCCGGCACGACCGTGCTGCTGTTCACCAAGCGGCCCGAGGCGGTGAAGCTCGACGGTTATCTGTGGCTAGGCAACGAGCGCCAGCTGCGCTTCGCCACGCTTGACGATCTCCAGGAATATCTTGCGTCGGAGGCGGCCCATGCCCTTCCGCTCTGAACATATCGTCCATTTCAAGACGCTGGCCTCGCTCCATCCGCCACGCGTCACCCGCGCGCTGGCGATCATGATCGTGACGACGATCATCGTCACCACGCTGATCCTGTGGCTCGTGCCGTGGGTCCAGACCGCGCCGGGGACGGGGCAGGTGATCGCGCTCGACCCGCGCGATCGTGTCCAGTCGATCACCGCCTTTGTCGGCGGCCGGGTCGATCGCTGGTATGTCCAGGACGGCAGCCAGGTGAAGGAAGGCGATCCCGTCGCGCGCGTCGTCGATCTCGATCCATTGCTGCTCAGCCGGCTGGCGGCCGAGCGCGCGCAGGTCGAGGCAGAGATCGCGGCGGCGGAACAGGCGATGAAGGTCGCGCAGCTCGACGTCGCCCGGTCGCGCGAACTGTTGGGCGAGGGCCTGATCGCGCGGCGCGACTATGAACTCGCGCAGATCAAGGTTGCCGAGATGCGCGCCAAGATCGCCAGCGTCAGCGCCAAGCTCAATCAGATCGACGTGTCGATCAACCGGCAGTCCGCCCAGATCGTCCGCGCCCCGCGCGCCGGCCGCATCCAGCAGATCAATCCGGCGGCGGGCGCGACGCTGGTCAAATCGGGCGACGTCCTCGCGACTTTCGCGGCGGAAACGCCTGACCGGGTGATCGAGCTGTATGTCGATGGTCGCGACATCGCGCTCATCCACCCGGGCCGGAATGTCCGTATCGAGTTCGAGGGCTTCCCCGCCTTTCAATTCTCCGGCTGGCCGACGCTCGCCCAGGGGTTGTTCGAGGGCCGCGTGCGCTCGATCGACCCTTCCGCTTCCGTCAACGGGCTGTTCCGCATCCTGATCGAGCAAAAGCCTGGCGCGGTGCGCTGGCCCGACGCGCGCTATATCCGCTTGGGCGCGAAGGTGCAGGGCTGGGTCCAGATGGAAACCGTGCCGGTCGGCTACGAGCTGTGGCGCCAGCTCAACGACTTCCCGCTCGAATTCCGCCGCCCGGCCGACGAACCGACCGGGAGCGCGGCCAAGGGCGATGCGGCGACAAAGAGTGGCAATGCCCCGGCTTATTGAGGCGAGCGGGCGCGGCGCGCTGGCGGCGGCGGCGGCGACGGCGCTGCTCCTCGCGACATCCGCCGCGCTGGCCCAGACGATCGCCCCGCTCCCCGCCACCGTCGCGCCCGCCGCGCCGTTGCCGCCGGTGGCGGGCGTGCTGACGCTCGACCGCGTACTCGCCGGCTCCGCGCGCTTCGCCCCGCAGATCGTCGAGGCGTTGCAGCGCGCACGCGCCGCCGACGGGCGCTCGCTCGCGGCCGAAGGCGCGTTCGACACGGTGTTCTCCGCCGAAGGGCGAAGCCGCGTCGCGGGTTTTTATGACGGCACCTTTGTCGAGGGGAAGGTCTATCGCCCGCTGACCAGCAATGGCGGCCAGCTCTATGGCAGCTATCGCCTCTCCCAGGGCGATTTCCCGATCTATGAGGATCAATACTACACCAATAGCCTCGGCGAGGTGAAGGTCGGGGCGCTGTTCGCGCTGATGCGCGACCGGTTCATCGACGACCGCCGTTTCGGTGTCGACGTCGCCCGGCGCGAGGCCGACGCCGTGGCGCTGGAAGGGCGGATGGTCGCGATCGGCGTGCAGCGCCGGGCCATCGCCGCCTATCAGAACTGGGTGGCCGCCGGGCTGCGTCTCGCGGTCTATCGCGAGCTGCTGGCAGTCGCGAGCGAGCGGCAGGAAAATCTGGAGGGCCAGGTCGCGCGTGGGCTCCGCCCGGCGATCCTCGCGGTGGAAAACCGCCAGAACATCGTCCGCCGCCGGACGCTGGTGACGCAGACCGAGCAGCAGCTCGCCAACGCCGCCAACGCGCTGTCGCTCTACGTCCGCGATGCCGAGGGCAAGGCGGTGGTGCCGACCGCGGCGCAGCTGCCGTCCACGCTTCCCGCCATCCCCGCGACCCCGGCGATGACCGCGATCAGCGATCGTCCCGACATCCAGGCATTGGAGAACCGGCTGCAGCAGGCCGAGCGCAAGCTGGCGCTCGAACGCAACAGTCTGCGTCCGCGCCTCGACGTTCGGGTCGAAGCGGGCAAGGACCTGGGCAACGTGGCCGAGGGTGGCCGGTCGCGCACCGCGGCGGAGGGGATTGTCGGAGTCACCTTCTCGGTCCCGCTCGAACAGCGCGGCGCGCGCGGCCGCATTGCCCAGGCCGAGGCCGAGATCGAGGCGGTTCGCGCCCGGCGACAACTGCTCGAGGATCAGATTCGCATCGAATTGAACGGGTTGGGCATCGATGTTCGCGGTGCGGGCGAACTGCTGTCGCTCGCGACCCAGGAAGCCGAGCTCGCCGAGCGGCTGGCGGCTGCGGAACGGCGCCGCTTTGCGCTGGGGGCGAGCGACCTGTTCCTGGTCAATCAGCGCGAGGAAACCGCCAACGACGCGCGGCTGCGGCGGGTGGAGGCCGAGTTCCGGCTGGCGGCTGCGCGCGCCGAGCTGGCGGCGGCGAGTGCCGACCTCGACGTGCTGGGGCTGCGCTGAGCCTTTGGCCGGATCACGGTTTTCGCTTCGCGTGGAGTGACGCTATGTCGCCACGATGACGTCGCCCGTTGCCCAGCCCCCGATTCCCGCTGCGACGCTGATCCTGTTTCGCGATCGCGCCGGCGCGCCGCCCGAACTGCTGTTCGTCGAACGATCGCCGGCGATGCGGTTTGCCGGCGGGGCGATCGTCTTTCCCGGCGGCCGGATCGACGCGGCGGACTATGCGCTCGCGCGCCTGCAGACAGATGACGATGCCGCCATGGTCGAGCGCGCCGCGCGCATCGCCGCGATCCGGGAGACGGCGGAAGAGGCGGGCGTCGCGGTCGGCCTGACCGGCGAGGGCGATTTGTCGCGCCTCCGCCGCGACCTGGCGGGCGGCATGGCGACGGGTGCGGCGCTGCATGACGCGGGCTATGCGCTGGCGACCGACCGTCTGACTCCGTTCGCGCGCTGGTGCCCCGATTTTCCGCATGCGCGCGTCTTCGACACCCGCTTCTACCTGGCGCGCGCACCCGATGACATGGCAATGCCGGAGGTCGACGGCACGGAAAATGTCCGCGTTTTCTGGGCAAGCGCGGCCGACATTCTGGATCAGGCCGACCGGGACGAGGTCCGTCTGATCTTCCCGACGCGCCGGACGCTGGAGCGATTGGCCGGCTATGCGTGCTTCGCCGATGCGTTGGCCGACGCCGCCGAATGGCCGATCCGCAAGATCACGCCATGGGTCGAGCGGCGCGACGGGGTCGACATGCTCTGCATCCCCGACGATCTGGGCTACCCGATCACCGCGTCGCCCGCCGATGCGGCGTTCCGGGCATGAAGGCGCTGCGCCGCGCCGCGCAGGCGGCGGTGGTCGCGGCGATCGTGCTGGGAGTGTTGTTCGCCGCCTATGCCTGGCTGCGCAGCCGGCCGCAGAACCTGCCATGGACGCCGCTCGACCTGGCGCAGCCGATCGGCATGGCGACCGGCGGCAAGCTGACCGCGCTCACGCGTGATTTCGCGCAATGCCGCGCGTTGCTCGACCAGGCGGGGGTGCGCTTTCAGCCGCTCGCTGCGGTGACGGAGGGTGCGTGCGGCTATGCCGACGGGGTCGAGCTGCAGCCGGGGGGCGCCCGCCGCATCGCTTTTCGCCCCGCGCGGCTGGGCATGGCGTGCCCGGTGGCCGCGTCGCTGGCGTTGTGGGAATGGCAGGTCGTTCAGCCCGCCGCCGAGCGCCACTTCGGAAGCAAGGTGACCGAGTTTCTCCACCTGGGCAGCTATAATTGCCGGCGGATGTACAGCCGGGAGACGGGACCGC
Organism: Sphingomonas sp. CCH21-G11; assembly: GCF_001555965.1. Taxonomy (GTDB): domain Bacteria; phylum Pseudomonadota; class Alphaproteobacteria; order Sphingomonadales; family Sphingomonadaceae; genus Sphingomonas. The sequence goes on along the minus strand of NZ_LSHX01000022.1, from coordinate 18,354 downwards.
TCAGCGAACACGCCACCGCAGACGCGGTCGACATCGCCGGTTTCGTCCTGGCCGATGGGCGCAGGATCACCCTGCTGGCGGACTGGGATGATGCGGGGCCGGCGGGCGCATTTCTGCGCGATGTGCGGGATGGCGCGTGCGACCTGTTCGCGACGACGCTGTCACCCGAATACAATGCGGCGCATCGCGACCATTTCCACCTCGATCACGCCGATCGTGGCGCGATGCGCTGGCGGGCGTGCCGCTGACGACCGGCGGCAGGGTACCGGCGCTCAGTTCGGCAATGCGGTCGCGTCGATCTTTTCGACCCAGGCGGGATAAAAGGACGGCTGGCGCGTCGACCAGCCCGATGCAGTCGCCGCCGCTTCGCTGATCGACTGCAGCAGCCGCCGGCGAAGGTCGGGATGCAGGTGCGGCAGCGCCGCCGCCGAGCAAAAGGCCGCCGGCAGCCACGGACGCACTTCCGCACCGATCAGCCGTTCATAGAGGAAGCGATAGGCCGAGAAGTTGGTCAGGCGACCCTGGCCCAGATCGAAGGCCGAAATCGTGACCAAAGGCGCCATGAAGCTTTCGACCGCGTCGAGGCCACTGTCATCGGGTACCATCGCGCGAATGTCGGGAAGGCGTTCATAAACGCGCGCCTGTGCGCGGATGCTTGCCGCCTCGACGACGTCGCGCGACCACAGGGTCATCGCATCGTCGCGGTCGAGCCCGATGTCGAGCGAACGCCGCACGTAACGCTGCGTCCCCGCCGCGAACCCGGCAAATTCCTTCATTTCCGCCAGCGTCATTGCGCCTTGTGCTGGCTTGGACCGTGCACCCATTGCCTGCTCCACCCGCTCAAAATCCAACGGCATCAACATGCGCCCGAATGGTTAACCATGTCCTTAACCACTCTGACAGCCGTCATTCACCATCGAATCACACAAACTGCTGCGTTGCAACAAAATTTGCCCGTTGCGATGACGGGCGATCCAAAATGTCTGTGGATATTCGTGCTGCGCAACAAATTCGCAGGTGGTCGCGCGGCTGGTCTTTCGACTCGGCGAGGGTCCGCGGGGGGTTCCATCCGGTCGTCGCCGGTTTCACACCGCTCGCCCGATAAGCAGCCCGCGCCCCCTTTTCCGGGGCCGCGCCGCCTGCTCAGATCGCGACGTCCAGGGAAGGAACAGGCCGGGGGGTTTGAATGCAGCCGACGACGATCCTTTCGCGCATGGTTCTGGTCGTGATGTGCACGATCGGCACGATCAGTCCCGCGGCCGCCCAGTTCTGGCAGTGCGCACCCTATGCGCGCGAGATTTCCGGCATCGAGATTTACGGCAACGCCGAAAGCTGGTGGGATCAGGCCGCCGGGCGCTACGATCGCGGCAGCCGGCCGGTCGAAGGCGCGGTGCTCAGCTTCGCGCCGACGAAGCGGATGCGTCTGGGGCATGTGGCGATGGTCTCGCGCGTGATCAGCGACCGCGAAGTGCTGCTCACCCATGCCAACTGGTCGCGTCGCGGCGGTATCGAACGTGACGTGCGCGCGATCGACGTCTCGGCGGCGGGCGACTGGAGCGAGGTGCGCGTCTGGTATGCTCCGATGGGCGATCTGGGCATCAGCGCCTATCCGACCAATGGCTTCATCTACGCCCGGGCGCCGGGCGCGGACGTGATCCCGCAGGACCCGGCATCGGGCGGCGCGGAACGCGGTCAGGTACTCACCTTCGACTGAACGCACGCCGCGCCAGCGCGCTGCGTGCGTCCGGCGACCTCCGGTCTCAGGCTGCCTTGCCGGGCGCGAAGTTCAACGCCACGCCGTTCATGCAATAGCGCTGGCCCGTCGGGGCCGGCCCGTCGTTGAACACATGGCCGAGGTGCCCGCCGCACCGGCGGCAGACCACTTCGGTGCGCGGAAAGCCGAGCGAGAAGTCGCGCCGCGTCTTCACCGCATTGTTGAGCGGTGCCCAGAAGCTCGGCCACCCGGTGCCGCTCTCGAACTTGGTCGAGGAGGAGAAGAGCGGCAGCGCGCAGCCGGCGCAAGTGAACACGCCGGCGCGCTTTTCCTTGTTCAGCGGGCTGGTGAACGGACGTTCGGTGCCTTCCTGGCGCAGCACATAGAATTGCTGCGGGGTCAGCCGCTTCTTCCACTCGCCCTCGGTCAGGCTGACCTCGAAACGCTCGGTGCCCGAGCCCTCCGCCGCGGTGCAGCCCACCGCGAGCGCGGCTGCGCTGGTCCCGGTGATCTTCAGAAACTGGCGACGCAGAAAATTCATCATGGGTGTCCCTAACCGGATTGATGCCTCATATTCGTCGGGCGACGCAAAAAGGTTTCACGGCGTCGGATGCAACGCGTCGCGTTCGGCCGCGTTGGCGGGGCAGGGCGAAAATCGAACACCGGAAAGGCGGCACCATGCCACTGACACGCGACGAGGACATCCGCGCATTGCTCGAATCAGCACGCACCATCGCCATGGTCGGCGCCTCCGACCGGCCTGAGCGTGCATCGAACGGCGTGATGAAATTCCTCCAGGACCAGGGCTATCGCGTGATCCCGGTAAATCCGCAGATCACCGGCGAGCATGTCCATGGCGAGTTCGTATTTCGCGAGCTTGCCCAGATCGGCGTGCCGATCGACATCGTCGACATTTTTCGCAACTCGGCGGCGGCGGGCGAGGCGGTCGATGACGCGATCGCTGTCGGCGCGAAGGCGGTGTGGATGCAGCTTGGCGTCGTCAACGCGGATGCGGCGCAGCGTGCCGAGGCAGCCGGGTTGAAGGTCGTGATGGACCGCTGCCCGATGCAGGAGATTCCGAGGCTCGACGTCAGGCCGGTCGCTGGATGAGATAGTTCATCCGCGCGGATGCGATCGGACGGTCGCGATCGTCCTGCCACGCGATCGCCTCGACATTGGCGATTCGGGTGCCGACTCGGGTGACGATACCGATTGCACGAGTCGGCTTGTCGCGGCCGCCGCGCATGAAATCGACGGTTACGTTGATCGGCTTCACCCGCGCCGGGTCGTCGCCGAGCGCGTGATAGAGCGCGACGATCGCCGCCATCTCGAGCAGGCCGCCAATTGCTCCACCATGGAGGAAACCCGGACGCCCGATCACGTCGCGGGTGAACGGCATGACGAGCACGGGCGCGCCGTCCGCAGCGACCGGCGCGTCGAACGTCAGGCCGAGCAGGTCGGCATAGGGCGGCAGCTTCATGACGGCATGTCCAGCAGCATGAAGGTGCCGGCGACATGCGCGATCGGATCGGCGCTGTCGCCGTCATGCGCCTGGCCGCGGACGAACGCGATCGAGCGCGTCAGCCGATAGCATTCGCCGCGTCCGATCACGCTGTGGCCGGGGCGCGCGGCGCGCAGATAGTCGATGCGCAGGTCCATCGTCGCCTGCGGCGCGAACCTGCCCTGCTTCAACCACGCACCGATGCTCGTCGCCATGTCCATCAGCGTCAGGATCGGCCCCGATGCGATCACGCCCGTCGCGACATCGCCGATCAGCCGCGGATCATAGGGCAATGCCAGCTCGCACCAGTCGGCGCCGTGCGCGCGATATTCGATGCCGAGCGTGCGCCCGTGCCCGTCCGAACGCGCGGCAAAGAACCGGGCGGGGTCGAAATGGCGATCTGCGAGCGGCGGCGTTTCCATCATCCGGGCTGCTAGTGCGCCGGGCATTTGCGATCAAGCGGCGCGCACACCGTTCCGAAACGGACCAGTCGACTGTGGCCGTCGGATGGCCGCAACGGCAGCGTCCCGCATGCCGCAGCCGGCTGCTGCGGCAGGCTGAAACCAAGGGGAAAATGCCATGACCGACGCCGGAACTCGCCGGATCATCCGGGCGTGCGACATCGCCGACCTGGCGATGCCCGTCGCGACGCTGGGGGCGATCCGCACGTGCGAACGGATCGGCGACGACGTGTTCGAATCGACGATCAGCATTGCCGAGATCGTCTATGAGCTCCACCCGGACTGAGCCGAGCGCAACCCAGTGGCGCGACGGCGCAGTGCGTTCGCGCGAATGGGCCGCGTCCTGGGCGGCGGACGCTGAATGGCGGCAGCTGATCGCCCCCATTGAGGCCGCCGGCACGCTGGCCGACCTTGTGCCGGCGGCGCTGGCGCTGCTGCATGAACCCGGCTGGTTCGAGGCAGTGGTCGCGCAATGGCTGGCGATCATCGTCGCCACGCCGCTCGCCGAGCCGCCGGTGCGATCGAGCCGCGACGCCGCGCGCCGGACGCTGCTGCTCCATGATGGCGCGACCGCCACGATCACTGCGACCGTGCTGCCCGACGGGGTCGCACCGCCCGCCGGAGCGGGCGCGGGGCGCTTGGTGCGATCGGGGCGCTGGTCGGCGACCTGTTATCTGCGCGCTGGCGGCGTGCGCATCGAACGCTGGCGGCTTCGCTCCGATGTCCCGTGCCTCGTGCGAGAACCCGACCTGTTGCCCGCCGATCGTTCGGTCGTCGTCACCGACGGTCGAACCACGGCGCAACGCCTGGCGCAGCCGGTGCCGCAGCCGATCGTGATGCTGTCGGTCAGCGCGCGTTTGGGGGCGGCGGCCAGTGTTCACGAGCATGATGCCGGTGACGGCAGCCTGATCCGCGTCGCGACCGCCGACGACGGGGCTGCGCGCAGCCAGATGCTGCTTCGGCTGCTGCGCGCGCTCGATCATCGTGGTGCGGCGGCGCAGTTCGACGTCGCCAGCCGAGGCGGGACCGCGTTTCTGCGGTGGGAGGCGATGCGCGAATGGCTGATGCTGGGTGATGCGACCGCGGTGACGCGCCTGGGCGAGGTGGCGGCTGACGACCCTGACCCCGATGTCCGCGCCGCCGCCGCCGCTACGCTGGCCCGCCTGCACGCCTGATGCCGCTGGTTATGGCCCCGGGCGCGGCCGATCCGATCGGCCTGGAGGCGCTGGACGACGCGCTGGCGACCGCGCGCCTCGACTCCAGCGACGACGATGCATTCGCTTCGCTCGGCCCCTTGCTCGCGCAGCTGGGGCGCAACCGCACCTTTCTGGGCGATCTGGCGGTTGCCGAGCTGTCGGCGCGCGGCCGGGCGGCGGTGCCGCGCGGTGCGGGCTACGGTCCCCAGGTCATGATACTTCGTCCGTCCGATGGCCGCTTCCTGGTCCGCGCCAATTTCTGGCCCGCCGCCGAGGACGCGGTGCTGCGCGCCAGCGGCCCCGAAGCGTTCTTCTATGGCTTTCCCCATGATCACGACTTCGCGTTCCTGACCTATGGCTATCTGGGGCCGGGCTATTGGAGCGATTATTACGAGGCCGATCCGGCGCGGATCACGGGCGTCCCCGGCGCACCGGCGCACCTGCGCTTTGTCGAGCGTGCCCGGCTCGAACCGGGGCGGCTGATGCTTTATCGCGCGCACCGCGACGTGCATGTTCAGGCACCTCCGGATGCGTTCTCGGTCTCGCTCAACATCCTGCGCCACGATCCGGGCCAGCCCTGGCGCGACCAGTACCGCTTCGACATCGCCGGCAATCGGGTCGCCGCCAATCTGAGCGTGACGAGTGCCGAGGCGCTGGTTGCGATCGCCGCACAGCTGGGCGGCAACGGCACCGATATCGCGGCGTATCTGTTCCGCACGCATCCATGCGCGCGGATGCGGGTGACCGCGCTCGACGCGCTGATCGCGGCGTCGGGCGGTGAGGACGCGCTCGCCTGGGCCGAAGCCGGCGCGCGCGCGACCGACGCCCGCGTCGCCGGCCACGCCGAACGATGGATCGCGCGGGCCTTGCAACGCAACGGTTGACGACGCATCGTCGGCCCGGCTGCACGGGGAGCGGGATGATGAGCGAACAGCGCGTGACGATCGATCTGGTGGACGGCGTCGCCGATGTGCGGCTGGCCCGGCCCGACAAGATGAACGCGATCGATCCGGCGATGTTCACCGGCATTTGCGACGCGATCGACCGGCTGGGGACGATGGCGGGCGTGCGCGCGGTGGTGCTGTCGGGCGAGGGGCGCGCGTTCTGCGCCGGGCTCGACATGGCCAGCATGGCGACCGGCGGCTCGGGCATCGACCTGGATCATCGCCCCTGGGGCGATGCCAATATCGTGCAGCAGGTCGCGTGGGGGTGGCGGACGCTGGCCGTGCCGGTGATCGCTGCCGTCCACGGCCTTGCGTTCGGCGGCGGGTTCCAGATCCTGTCGGGTGCCGATATCCGCATCGCGGCGCCGGGCACGCGGCTGTCGATCATGGAGATGAAATGGGGGATCGTGCCCGACATGGCGGGCTTCGCGCTGTGGCGCACCACCGTCGCCGACGATGTCCTGCGCGAGCTCACCTATACCGCGCGCGAATTCAGCGCGGAGGAAGCCGTGGCCATGCGTTTCGTTACCCGCATCGCCGATGATCCGCATGCCGAGGCGATGGCGCTGGCACGGGCGATTGCGGCGCGCAATCCGCTGGCGATCCGCGCGGCCAAGCGGCTCGCCAATCTGGCCGCGGATGCCGATGCCCCTGCGATCCTCAAGGCCGAAAGCGACGAACAGCGCCGGCTGATGCGCTCACCCAATCAAGTCGAAGCGGTGATGGCCAACATGCAGAAGCGCGCGCCGGTGTTCGCCGACTGACCCTGGCGCTGGCGGATCGGGCTCAGTAGCGGCTGAGCTCGACCGGTAGCTTGCGATAGCCGTGGACGAAGCAGGCACCGATCCGTTCGGGCGCGCCGACGACGTTGACGCGCAGCCGGCGCTTGGCCATTTCCTCCATCAAAATGCCGATCTGCAGCTCGGCGAGCCGCGCACCGACGCAGCGATGGATGCCGTGCCCGAACGCCAGATGCCGGCGCGCATTGGGGCGATCGACGCGGATCGAATCGGCGTCGTCGAACACGCTTTCGTCGCGATTGGCCGAGACGTACCACAGCGCGATCTTGTCCCCGGCCTTGATCTGTTGCCCTGCCAGCACCGTGTCCTGCGTCGCGGTGCGGCGCATGTGGCTGAGCGGCGTCTGCCAGCGGATGATTTCCTGCACCGCATTGGGGATCAGCGCCGGATCGGCCTCCAGCTTGGCGCGCTCGTCGGGGAATTGATCGAGACCATAGGCAAAGGCAGTCATCGAGTTGCGCGTCGTGTCGTTGCCGCCGACGATCAGCAGGATCAGGTTGCCCAGAAACTCGTTGGGCTCCATTTCCGCCATCGCGTCGGAATGCAGCATCATCGAAATCAGGTCGGGCGTCGGATCCTTGCCGATCTTCGATTGCCACAGCTGGCCGAAATAGGCGGCGCATTCATACAGGTGCTTCAGTCGCTCCTGGCGCTTTTCCGCATCCTTGACGATTTCGATGTCGCCCGCCCAATCGGACCAGAAGGTCAGCTTGCGCCGGTCCTCCCACGGAAAGTCGAACAGGATCGCCAGCATCTGGGTGGTCAGCTCGATCGAGACGTTGTCGACCCAGTCGAACGTCTCGCCCACCGGCAGCGCGTCGAGGATCTCGGCGGTGCGCTGGCGGACGTTGGGATTGAGGCGAATCATTTCGCTGGGGGTGAAGGCCGGGGCCACCGTGCGCCGCTGGCCGGTATGCTTGGGCCGATCCATGGCGATGAACATCGGCATCCGCACGTCACCCTCCTGCAGGTCGGCGACGGTGATCCCCGCGACCTCGGAGGAATAAAGGTCGGGCAGCGATTCCACCTCGACAATATATTTGTAGTTCGAGACCGACCAGTAGGGCCCGAAGTCGCTGTTCGCGCAATAATGGACGGGCGCATCGGCGCGCAGCTTGCGGAACGGTGCATGCCAGGTGTCGTCGCGATACAGCTCGGGCCGCGTCACGTCGAACGGGTCCGCCGCTGTCCCGGCTTCAGTCTCGGTCGCGATCGTTGCCATGCTGCCTCTCCTCTGTGCGAAGAGAAGGGCTAGCTGACACGAATGTCAATAGCGCCGCTTTCCGAACCAGCGGATTTTCGGCCCGGCCGACTGCAATACCCCGCGACGGAACAGCGACGCGCCCAGCCAGATCGTCAGCGACACCCACAGCAGCTGCCATGCCAGCGCGGCGAAATGCGGCCACAATTGCGCCGACGCCGCTGCCTTGCCGGCCATGGCAAAGGGCGAGCTGAACGGGAACACCTCCGCCAGGGTGGCGAACCACGCGTCGGGATTGGAAACCGCCGCCGCCGACAGTCCGAACATCGCGACCTGGAAAATCGTGATCGGCAGCGACAGCATCTGGATCTCGCGCTGCGTCGACGCCTGCGCCCCGATGCTCAGGAACACCGCGCCCAGCAACATATAGGCCATGGTGAAATAGCCGAAGAACAGCAATGCGAACGGGACGATGCCGATCGCCGGGGTCAGGTCGGCGATCCGTCGCGCCGCATCGGGCGGGACGAAACCGACGATATTCGCGCCGATCACGCTCCAGAAGCCCAGAAAGAGCACCGCCACGCCGAACATGCCGATCAGCTTGCCCAGGAACACACTCTCCAGCGGCACCGCGGCCGCCAGCACCTCGATCACCTTGTTCGACCGCTCCTCCGCCATCGTCCCGACCGCCTGGCCGGCGAGCAGCAGGGTGATGAAGAACAGCCCGAACACCGCAAAGAATGCACTGCCGTTGCGCCCGACCAGCGACGGCGTGTCGCGTTCGACCGCGCGAATCACCGGCCGCGACAGCGCGGCCTGCGTGCCGAGCCGCCGGGCGGACAGCACTTCGTCCGCCAGCCGCGCGAGATAACGGCCGTGGCGGATGCTGGGCGGATTATAGAACACCGTCGGCCGCGCGAGCGGGCCGCTCATCGTCGCGGTGACGGCGGAGTTCTTCGCGCGGAACATTGCGGTTGCCTGGGCGACCGGATCGCGCGCGGGCGTCGCAAAGGTCAGCTCGGGCGGCAGCTCGTCGGTGCGGAACAGCGTGCGCAACGCCCGGTCGGCGGCGCGTAGCTCGGCTTGGTCGGCCGGGCTGACGATCGCGACGAGCCGCAATTTGCTGCCGGCCGAATCGGCGACCGTCGCCGCACCCAGCCCGCCGATCGCGGCAAAGCCGGTCATGATGAGCGGCGCCATCAGAAAGAGCAGGAAGGTGGGGGTGAAGACGGTGGCGACGAAGTCGCGCCGCGCGACGGTCAGCGTCTGGCGGGCCAGCCGGCGAAACTTGCTCATCGCACGTCTCCCGCGGCTTCGGCCCCGACGATGCGGACGAACGCCTCATGCAGGCCGGGCCGTTCGATCGACAGCCCGGAAATGCCGAAGCCCGCATCGATCAGCTTGACCAGCGGTGCCTCGATTCCCTCGTCGGGCAAGGTGAAGCGCCATCCCTCGCCCTCGCGCTCGGCATCGGCGGGCAGCAGCGCGGCGATCGCGTCGGATGGGCGGTGGGGCACATAATGCGCGCGCATCGGCAACATGCCGCGTGCCTCGGCGACGGTGCCCTCGAAACGCCGCTTGCCGCCGGCGATGATCGCCAGCCGGTCGCACAGCCGTTCGGCATGTGCCATGACATGCGTCGAGAACAGGACGGTCGCGCCGCGGTCGCGCTCGGCAAGGATCAGCTTTTCCAGCCGTTCCTGGTTGACGGGATCGAGACCGGAAAAGGGTTCGTCGAGCACGAGGAACCGGGGCCGGTGCACCACCGCCCCCAGCAGCTGGACGAATTGGGCCATGCCCTTGGACAGCTTGCGGATCTTGCTGTCGACGGCGTGGCCGAGCCCCGCACCCTCCATCAGCTCGACCGCGCGCTTGCGCCCCGTGGCCCAGTCGAGCCCGCGCAGCGCGCCCATGAACGCGATCGCCTCCTTGGCCTTCATGCCGGGATACAGCCCGCGCTCCTCGGGCAGGTAGCCGATCAGGTCGCTGGCATCGCGCGGGCTGTCATGGCCCAGCAGCGTGCGGTGCCCCTCGTCCGGCTCGATGATGCCCAGCAGCATGCGCAGCGTCGTGGTCTTGCCCGCGCCGTTGGGCCCCAGCACGCCATAAATGGAGCCGAGCGGCACCTGGATGTCGACCCCGTCGACCACCCGCCGGCCCGCGAAACGCTTCACCAGCCCCGATGCGCTGAGCGCAAGATGATCGTTCAAGCCATTCCCCCTTCACGCCAAGGCTGTGGTAGCGGGGGGATGTGTCCGAACACAAGCCACTGGAAGCACGAATCAGGGCGAAAGCCGCCGAACTGGGCTTTGTCGCGTGCGGAATCGCGCCGGCCGACGCCGCACCGCGCGCCGGCGAACGCCTGCGCCGCTGGCTGACGGACGGTTGTCACGGGTCGATGATCTGGATGGAGGAACGCGCCGACCAGCGCTCCAGCCCCGCGGGCCTATGGCCGGACGTCCGATCGGTCATCGCGCTTGGCATGAGCTATGCCCCGGCGACCGATCCGCTGGCATTGGCGGGGGCGGGGGATCGCGGCCGGATCTCGGTCTATGCCCAGGGCGCGGACTATCACGACGTGGTCAAGCGCGCGCTCAAGGCGCTGGGCCGCTGGCTGGCGGATACGGCGGGCGCACCGCTCAAGATATTCGTCGACACCGCGCCCGTCATGGAAAAGCCGCTCGCCGAAGCCGCGGGCCTGGGATGGCAGGGCAAGCATACCAATCTGGTCAGCCGCGACCATGGCAGCTGGCTGTTCCTGGGCGCAATCTACACGACGCTCGATCTTGCGCCCGACTCGCCGGGCGCCGACCGCTGCGGCTCGTGCAGCGCCTGTCACGCGGCCTGTCCGACGGATGCGTTTCCCGCCTCCTATCGCCTCGATGCGCGACGTTGCATCTCCTATTTAACCATCGAGCATAAGGGACCGATTCCCCACGAATTTCGTGCCGCGATCGGCAATCGTATCTATGGCTGCGACGATTGTCTGGCGGTGTGCCCGTGGAACAAGTTCGCGCACGCCGCCGCCGCCAACCGCGCCTTTGCGCCGCGTGCCGAGCTTGCCGCGCCCATGCTCGGCGACCTGCTCGCGCTCGACGACGCCGGCTTTCGCCAGGTGTTCGCCGGGTCGCCGATCAAGCGGATCGGCCGCGACCGCATGGCGCGCAACTGTCTGATCGCGCTGGGCAACAGCGGCGATGCGGCATCCCAGGGGGTGGCGGTGGCGCTGCTCGACGATCCCGCGCCGGTCGTACGCGGTGCGGCCGTGTGGGCGTTGGCGCAGCTCGATCCGGCGCGCGCGGCGGCGGAGCGTGCGGTCCGAGCGGGGGCGGAGATGGATGCGGATGTGTTGGCGGAGTGGAATGCACTTGGTTCCTGAAACCAATCGGCGTCATGCCAGCGAAGGCTGGCATCTCGCGCGAACGACAGTGCGCCGGCGCGGCGGGAAGCCCCAGCCTTCGCTGGGGCGACGGGATTGGGGCGAAGGATGCGCCGAATATACCCCTACCGCCGGGTCAGTGCCGCGACGCAACTTGCCCGGTCGATCGGGCCGCCGCTGCGCTGGCGCGCGTCGATGTGCTTGACCACCGGTACGCCGCTGCCGTCGGCGTTGGGGGGATAGAGATAGGTGTCGAGCACGCACAGCCCGCTGCCGAACTGCAGCTTGCGGCCCACGCCCTCGCTCGTCTCCAGGATCGGCTTGCCGAACGCGCGGACCAGCGCGGCTTCGTTCTGGCCCAGCACCCGCTCAAGCCCGGCGGTGCGGTAGGTCGGCGGCGCGACCGCGCGAGGCGCAGTGGCGGGCGGGGGCACCGCCGCGCATCCGCTCATCAGCAACGCGATGGCGATCAGGACGAAGCGGGGCGGATAATTCACGATTTCCTCCGGTGGAACAGATGCGTGGCCATCGCCGCGCCCAGGATCGGCGCTGCGAGATTGAGAATCGGGATGAGGAACAGCGCGGTGCCGATTGCGCCCAGGACCAGCCGTTCCCCGCGGGTGCGCGCCCGCCAGTCGGGCAGTGCATCGAGGGGCAGGTGACGTGCCGCGACCATGTCGCCCAGGTCGCGGCCAAGCAGCCAGCTGTTGACCGCGAAGAACGCGATGGCCGGGCCGATCGCGGTGAACAGCAGGATCAGATAGACTGGCGCGAGCAACAGGTTGACGCCGATCGCGCGCGCCGCGGATGCGATCGCCATGCGCAGCGAGGGCAGGAACGCGACGTCGCGGGCGCTCGCCAGCCGGTCGGGATAATGCCGGGCCTCGACCGCGCGCACGATCTGGTCGCCGAACATGCCGATGACCGCGACCGCAACCGCCCGGAACAGCAACCACGCACCCAGCACCACCGCCAGCACCGCGACGGCGCCGGCCAGCTCCTGCCACCACCCGGTGCCGCCCGCCCAGCCGGCCGCGCGCCGTGCAAGCCACCAGCATAGCGGACCGAGTGCCGCGAACAGCGCGACCGTTACCGCGAACGACTTGAGCATCACGCTCCACACGGGACGATCGTCGAGCTGGCGCAGCGACAGGATGAGTGCGTTCAGCATCGCGCACCGTTTGGACTGGGCCGGCGGCGCGCGTCAACGCGGTTGCGCGACGCCGGCCCACTGGCTACGGCGCCGCCAACCCGAACCGACCGGAGACCCGAGTGACCGAAGCCGCCTATGATGTTGTCGCCATCGGCAATGCGATCGTCGACATCCTTGCCCAGGCCGATGACGCCTTCATCGTCCAGGAGGGGATGACCAAGGGATCCATGCAACTGGTGTTCTCGCCGGAGGAGGCCGACGCGCTCTATGCCAAGATGGGCCCCGGTCGCGAGGTATCGGGCGGTTCGGCCGCGAACACCATCGCCGGCATCGCGACGCTCGGCGGCAAGTGCGGTTTCATCGGCCAGGTCGCCGACGACCAGCTCGGCCAGGTCTTTGCCCACGACATCCGCGCGTCGGGCATCCGCTACGACACCCCGGTCCGGTCCGGCGCGCCGACCACCGCGCGCTGCCTGATCTTCGTCACTCCCGATGGCCAGCGGACGATGAACACGTTTCTGGGCGCGTCCCAATTCCTGCCCGAGGCGGCATTGGACCGCGACCTGATCGCCAACGCGGCGATCCTGTATCTCGAAGGCTATTTGTGGGACCCCGAAGAGCCGCGCCGGGCGATGCGTGCCGGGATCGACATTGCCCGAACCGCGGGGCGCCGCGTCGCGTTCACGCTTTCGGACGTGTTCTGCATCAGCCGCCACGGCGACGATTTCCGCGCGCTGATGGCCGACGGGTTGATCGACATCCTGTTCGCCAATGAAAACGAGCTGCTCGCACTGTGTCGGACCGACGATTTCGACGCCGCCGTTGCCAGTGCGGCGGCGCAGGTGCCTACCCTGGTCGTGACCCGTAGCGAGAAGGGCGCGATCGCGGTCCAGGACGGCGCGCGCGTGGAGGTTGCTGCCGAGCCGATCGACCGGGTCGTCGACACGACGGGCGCGGGCGACCTGTTCGCGGCGGGCTTCCTTCATGGTCAGGCCCAGGGGCGCGATGTGGCCACGTCGCTGCGCATGGGCGCGATCTGCGCGGCAGAGATCATCAGCCACTATGGCGCCCGGCCCGAGGTCGATTTGAAGGCGCTGGTGGCGCAGAAGCTGGGCTGAACTGGCAGGCGCGTTTTGTCACCAACTTGGCCCGGTTAAGCCCCTCCCCTGAAGGGGAGGGGTGAGCCAGGGTGATCTGGTTCTCAACAACCAAAAAGGCCGGGGGGCGCTCCCCGGCCTTTTCGCTGTCTAGAAAATTTCGTCCTTAGTCCCAACCCGCTCCTCCTGAGTAGGGGCTGAGCCTGGCGAAGACCCGTATCGAAGGACTGCAACTGCCAGCATCACACGTTGGGCACATGCTCCTTCACGTCGTCCAGGTCGACGACGGTGATGATCCCCTTGCCGACATGGCTCGCCTTGTAGCTGTACGCGTAATAGATCACGAGACCGATCGCGCCCCAGGCGGGCAGCACGAGCATCGCTTCGAACGGGAGGTTGAGGAACAGGAAGATGCAGCCGGCGATCGTCAGCGGCCCGATCAGCCACAGCATCGGCGTTTTGAACCGGCGCTCGCGATTGGGTTCGGTCCGGCGCAGCATCATCACCGCGATCGCGACCATCATGAAGGCATAGAGCGTGCCGGCATTGGCGATGTCGGCAAGCTGGCCGACCGGCAGAAACGCCGCGGCGAATGCGACCACGCCGCCGGTCAGCGCGGTGACGACATAGGGCGTCTTCCACTTGGGGTGAATCTTCGACAGCCCCTCCGGCAGCAGACCGTCGCGCGACATGACGAAGAAGATGCGCGTCTGGCCGAACAGCAGGATCAGGATGACCGACGGCAGCGCGACGAAGGCGGCAATGCCCAGCATGTTGCCGATCGACGAGAAGCCGATCTGGCGCAGCACGTGCGCCAGCGCCTCGTTCGAGCAGACCAGCGCCTCGGCATATTGCGGGAGTGCACATTGGCGCGCCAGTTCCTCCGAACCGGCGGGGAAGGGGATGCCGTTGGGCCCGACGATCGGCTGGCCGCCGATGGTGCCGATCGCCCCGGCCGCGACCAGAATGTAGAAAACGGTGCAGAAGCCAAGCGACCCGATCAGCCCGATCGGTACGTTGCGCTGTGGGTTCTTGGTTTCCTCGGCTGCGGTCGACACCGCGTCGAAGCCGACATAGGCGAAGAAGATCGTCGCCGCCGCACCCACGGCACCGATGCCGGAGCCAAAGCCGCCGAACACGCCAGCGGGCAGGAACGGGTTGAAATTGGCCATTTCCGACTTGGGCAGCGTCAGGATGATGAACACGGTCAGCGCGGTCACCTTGATCGCGACCAGGATCGCGTTGACGCGCGCCGATTCATTGGTGCCGATCATCAGCAGCCAGGTGACGAGCAGCGCGATGACGACGGCCGGCAGGTTGATCAAACCGCCCTCGACACCACCCAGCGCGAGCGGGCCGCCCGCCAGCCAGGCCGGCAGCTGTATCCCGAAAAACTGGTTCAATATCGTCCCGGTGAAATAGCCCGACCAGCCGACCGACACCGCGCTGGCCGCCACCGCATATTCAAGCACCAGCGCCCAGCCGACCGTCCAAGCGAGCAATTCGCCCATCACCGAATAGGTGTAGGTATAGGCGGAACCCGCCACCGGGATCATGGCGGCAATTTCCGCGTAGCAGAGCGCGGCGACGATGCAGATCGCGCCGGCAATGGCGAAGGCGAGCATCAGGCCGGGTCCCGCCTTCTGCGCACCGGCGGAGGTGAGCACGAAAATCCCGGTCCCGATGACGCAGCCGATGCCGAACAGGGTCAGCTGGAACCAGCCCAGTGTCGGCTCGAGCGATTTCGCCTTGGCGGTCGCCAGGATGGCGTCGAGTGGCTTGACGCGCGCAAACTTCATTCAGTCAAATCCCCTTGGGTCGCGGGCGGCTCTTGCCGTCCCGTGAAATGTTGAATTGGCGAAGCCTAGACGCAAACCGCGCCCGTGCAATCCTTTTCGCGCCATTTACCGAGCCAGCATCGGCCCAAGCGGCTGCCCGGCAAAGATGTGGACGTGCAGATGCGGGACTTCCTGATGCGCATCGCGCCCGATATTGGCGAGCAGGCGATAGCCCGGCGCAACCAGCCCGGCGGCGCGCGCCACCGCGCCGACCGCGCGGATGAACCCGGCGATCTCCGCGTCGCTCGCCCGGGCGCTGAAATCGTCCCAGCTGACGTACCGACCCTTGGGGATCACCAGCACATGCGTCGGCGCCTGCGGGTTGATGTCGTTGAAGGCGAGCGCGTGGTCGTCCTCGTACACCCGCGTGGCCGGTATCTCGCCGCGCAGGATGCGCGCAAAGATGTTGGCGTCGTCATAGGGCTGGGTGGCATCGATCGGCATGGGCGGCGAGTCCTCGAACTTTACGCGATGGAGCGGGCGGCGGTCACGTTCGCGCGGCCTTTTCGACCAGGCCCGACACGCCCTCGCGCCGGGCGAGCTCGGCGCGGACATCGTCGAGGCCGAGCCCCGCATCGGCAAGCAGCACGATCAGGTGGAACATCAGGTCGGCGGCTTCGGACGTCAGGGCCGCGCGATCGTCGGCAATCGCCGCGATCACGGTCTCGACCGCTTCCTCGCCGACCTTCTGCGCGATCTTCGCCCGGCCCGCGGCGTGCAGGCGCGCGACATAGGACGTCGCCGGATCACCGCTCATCCGGCTGCGGATCATCGATTCCAACAGGTTCAGGCGATCGTCCATGCGCGCGGCTTTGCCCGCTGCGCTGCGCCGGCGTCAATCCCGCTCGGTTTCGGACGCCCGGTCGCGAGGAAAGCGATGCCGCAGCGCCCGGCGCGCAACCCAAAGGCCGATCGCCACGAAGCCGAACGTCGCCGCATCCGAGGCCTCGAAGCCGTCTGCCGGGGTGGCGGCGTTCAGCGCGAACCAGAGCGCGAGCACCGGAATGGGGTGGCGAACCATGCTTGGCATGCCCGCCACCCTGCAACGCGGGCAGTTAAGGAAGCGTCAGCCCTGCGCCTTGCGGCGCCGCCCGATCCAGCGACCGGCGACCAGACCGGCGATGCCCATGCCGAACAGTGCCATCTCGGCCGGCTCCGGCACAGCTACGGGCTTGCCGCCCGAGGACCCTCCGGTCGATCCGCCCGATGATCCGGTGCGGGGAGGATGCGAGGGCGGCTTGTCATAGGCGCTCGCGAGCCCCGCGGGCAGCGCCAGCGCGGCGACGATGATGGCGGTTTGAACGAGTGGCTTCATTGATCTCTCCCTGGTCAACGGTCCATCCGCATCATGCTTAATCAAGAACGGTGCCGATTCTCGCAAAGTCGCCGAAGCCGGGCGAAGCATTGGTTAATCGCGGCGGCGTGAGTGCGTGAAGTGTAAGCTCAGCCGACAATCGGCCGTCGCACGGCGATGCCTGCGGCCGCGAGCGCGGCATGGGCGTCGCCCACCGTCGCCTCGCCGAAATGGAAGATCGACGCGGCAAGCACCGCGCTCGCATGGCCGTCGCGAATGCCGGCGACCAGCTTGCCGACCCCGCCGCTGGCGATCACCGGCACCGTCACCGCATCGGCGATCGCGCGGGTCAGCGCCAGGTCATAGCCGTCACGGGTGCCGTCGCGGTCCATCGACGTGACCAGCAGCTCGCCCGCGCCCAGGCGGGCGAGGCGCACGGCATGCTCCACCGCATCGATGCCCGTCGGCTTGCGTCCGCCATGGGTGAAGACCTCCCACCCGTCGCCATTCCTTCGCGCGTCGATCGCGCCGACGACGCATTGCGCGCCGAACCGGTCGGCGATGTCGGCAACCAGTTCGGGCCTGGCAACCGCGGCGGAATTGACCGCGACCTTGTCTGCGCCCGCGAGCAGCAGGGCGCGCGCGTCCTCGGGCGCGCGCACGCCGCCGCCAACGGTGACCGGCATGAAGCAGACCTGCGCCACCCGGCGCACGACATCGACCATCGTGCCGCGCGCTTCGTGGCTGGCGGTGATGTCGAGGAAGCAGAGCTCGTCCGCACCCGCTGCGTCATAGGCGCGCGCCTGCTCGACCGGATCGCCCGCGTCGCGCAACGCGACGAAATTGACGCCCTTGACCACGCGCCCGCCGGCGACGTCGAGACAGGGGATGACGCGCGCCCGGACGGTCATCCGGGGAACTCGACGCGCAACAAGATCAACGAACGGATGTGGGAACCGAAGTCAGTTGCAGTGCCGCTCATGCTCCCTGCCCCCGCGCCACCGCAATCGCCTCGGCCAGATCGAGCCGTCCGTCATAGAGCGCGCGGCCGGTGATGACGCCCTCCACCCCGTCGCCGACATGGCGGACCAGCGCGTGGATGTCGGCCATTCCCGCAACGCCGCCGCTGGCGATCACCGGGATCGACACCGCGCGGGCGAGCGCCACCGTCGCCTCGACATTGCACCCCTTGAGCAGCCCGTCGCGACCGACATCGGTGAACAGCAGGGCCGCGACGCCCGCATCCTCGAACCGCCGGGCCAGGTCGACCGCGGCGACATCGGACACGTCGGCCCAACCCTCGGTCGCGACCATGCCGTCGCGCGCATCGACACCGACGACGATCCGGCCGGGATACGCACGCGCCGCGGCTTTCACGAAATCGGGGTCCTTCAACGCAGCGGTCCCGATCACCACGCGTGCCACGCCCAGCGCCAGCCAGCGCTCGACCCCGGCCATGTCGCGGATGCCGCCGCCGAGCTGAACCTTGCCGGGGAACGCCTCGATCGCGCCCGCGACCGCTTCGCCGTTGACCGTTCGTCCGGCAAAGGCGCCGTCGAGATCGACCATGTGCAGCCAGTCTGCGCCCGCTTCGGCAAACAGCCGCGCCTGGGCGGCCGGATCGTCGCCATAAACGGTGGCACGCGCCATGTCGCCTTCGGCCAGGCGCACGACCTGACCGCCCTTCAGGTCGATGGCGGGAAAGAGGATGAGGGGGGTCATCAATCCTCCCCGAGCTTGCTCGGGGAGGGGGACCATTCGCGCAGCGAATGGGGG
>NZ_LSHX01000021.1 GCF_001555965.1 Sphingomonas sp. CCH21-G11 | reverse complement strand
CTTCGGTGGTTCAAGGGGGTCAACGCGGCACGCGGGCCGGAGTGCCATCGTCGGATGCACGCTGGCGGCGATCGCGACGCGAAGTCCTTGCCCCCCCGCCGATCGCTGGTATAGGACCCGCCGACCGGCGGTGTCCCCTGCGGGCGTGGCGGAACTGGTAGACGCGCTGGATTTAGGTTCCAGTATCGAAAGATGTGGGGGTTCGACTCCCTTCGCCCGCACCAGCTTCGCCATGCGCCAAGCTGGACATCGTTCTTTAGAAATCCTGAAAGCGAAAGCCGAAGAATGCAGACTGTCGAGACGTTGAACGAAGGCCTGAAGCGCGCCTACACGCTGACCATCACCGCCGCCGACATCGACGCCCGCGTCGACGCCGAGGTGAAGCGCGTGGCGCCGCAGGTGCGGATGCCCGGCTTCCGCCCCGGCAAGGTGCCGGCCAACCTGGTCCGCAAGATGCACGGCGAGGCGATCGCCGCCGACGCGCTCAACACCAGCATCCAGGAAGGCATCCAGGCGCTGATCGCCAGCAACAAGCTGCGCCCGGCGATGTCGCCGTCGGTGTCGCTCGCGGGCGAATACGCCCCCGGCAAGGACGCCGAGATCAAGGTCGAGCTGGAGGTGCTGCCCGACGTGCCGACCCCGTCGATCGAGGGCATCAAGCTGGAACGACTGGTCGTTCCCGCACCCGAAGCGCAGGTCGACGAGCAGCTCGCACAGATCGCCGGCAGCCAGAAGCGGTTCGACGATGCGCCGGACGGGCACAAGGCCGCGACCGGCGACCTGGTCGTCATGGACTTTGTCGGGTCGGTCGACGGCGTCGCGTTTGAAGGCGGCACCGGCACCGACATGTCGATCGAAATCGGCTCGGGTCGCCTGATCCCCGGTTTCGAGGACCAGCTGGTCGGCGTGACCAAGGGCGAGGAAAAGACCATTCAGGTCACCTTCCCCGACGATTACGGCGCGAAGGAGCTGGCGGGCAAGCCGGCCGAGTTCGCGCTGAAGATCACCGACGTGCGCGTGGCGGGCGAGACGAAGATCGACGACGATTTCGCCAAGTCGCTTGGCCTCGAGAGCCTTGAGCAGCTTCGCGGGTTGCTGAAGGGCCAGATCGAGCAGGAGCTGAACGGCCTGACCCGCACCCACATGAAGCGCAAGCTGCTCGACCAGCTCGCCGCGTCGCATGATTTCGACGTGCCGCCGTCGATGGTCGATGCCGAGTTCGACCAGATCTGGCAGCAGCTTGTCCGCGAAGCCGAGCAGGAAGCCGACAAGGATGCGGCGATGGCCGAGCTGGAGCGCGAGAAGGAAGATTATCGCGCGATCGCGGTGCGCCGCGTGCGCCTGGGCCTGCTGCTTTCCGAAATCGGCCAGGCCAATGGTGTCGAGGTCACCCAGGCCGAGATGAACCAGCTCATCATGCAGGCCGCGCAGCAGTACAACCAGAAGGACCGCGAGCGGTTCATCGAATATGTCCGCCAGGAGCCGATGGCCGCCGCCCAGCTGCGCGCGCCGCTCTATGAGGACAAGGTCGTCGACTTCCTGTTCGGCAAGGCCGAGATCGCCGAGCGTGAGGTGACGCGCGAGGAGCTGGAAGCCGCGATCGAGAGCGAGGAAGGCGCGATCCCGCACGTCCATGGCCCCGATTGCGATCATGACCATGATCACGACCACAAGCCGGTGAAGAAGAAGGCCACCGCCAAGAAGGCGGACGCCGCACCCGCCGAGGACGTGGCCAAGCCCGCGGCGAAGAAGGCGGCGGCCAAGAAGGCGGAAGACGCGGCCGAAGTCAGCGCGGACGCGCCGAAAAAGGCTGCGCCGAAGAAGAAGGCTGCCGCTGAAGCCCCGGCAGGCGACGCCGATGCCGCGCCCAAGAAGAAGCCGGCCGCCAAGAAGAAGGCCGACGCCTGATCCGGCGTTCGCGTCGCGCCGGAGCCGGGGGAGGGATGTCGTTCGCCACCCCCGGCGCCGTCGCCGGCGATGCGTTAACCCGCTTTTCGCGCCGATCGGCTATGCGGGTGTCGACATGAAGACGCGCACGCCATGACCGCCGCCGCGCCGCGTATCGCGGTGATCCTGCCTTGCTACAATGAGGAAGCGGCGATCGCGCAGACCATCGCCGGGTTCCGCCGCGCGCTGCCCGATGCGGCGATCTATGTCTATGACAACAACTCCGCCGATCGCACGGTGGAGGTCGCCCGCGCGGCCGGCGCGGTGGTCCGCACCGAACGAATGCAGGGAAAGGGCAATGTCGTCCGCCGCATGTTCGCCGATGTCGATGCCGACATCTATGTGATGGCGGACGGCGACGCGACCTATGACTCCGCGGCGGCGCCGGCGATGGTGCATCGGCTGGTCGACGAACAGCTCGACATGGTGGTCGGCGCGCGGATCAGCGACCACGCCGACGCCTATCGCCGCGGCCATGTGCTCGGCAACCGGATGATGACCGGCATTTTGGCGCGCCTGTTCGGGCGCAGCTTCACCGACATCTTCTCGGGCTATCGCGTCTTTTCGCGCCGCTTCGTGAAAAGCTTCCCGGTGCTGTCGGCGGGATTCGAGATCGAGACCGAGATCAGCGTCCACGCACTCGAGCTCAAGATGCCGGTGGGCGAAGTGCCGACCGCCTATTTCGCCCGGCCCGAAGGGTCGCAGTCGAAGCTCAGCACCTATCGCGACGGCCTTCGCATCCTGCGCACGATCACGACCCTGTACCGGATCGAGCGACCCCTGTGGTTTTTCGGCGGCTTCGGCGCGCTGCTGGCGTTGGCGGCCATCCTGCTCGCAATCCCGTTGTTCATCACCTTTTTCCAGACGGGCGAGGTGCCGCGTTTTCCGACCGCCATCCTGGCGACGGGGCTGATGATCCTGGCGTTCCTCAGCTTCTTTGCCGGGCTGATCCTCGACACCGTCGTACGCGGCCGGCGCGAGGTACGCAGATTGGCGTATCTCGCCCATGCCGCACCGGGCAGTGCCGCGCCGGGCGCGACCCCCTTGCGCCTGCCCGCTGGAGCGCCGATGTAGGCGACTGCACCACCTGAGCGGGATTTTATGCACGACACCTTCGACCCCATGAGCGCCCTGGTTCCCATCGTCATCGAACAGTCGAGCCGCGGCGAGCGCAGCTTCGACATCTTCTCGCGCCTGTTGCGCGAACGCATCGTGTTCGTCACCGGCGGGGTGGAGGACCAAATGGCCTCGCTCATCGTCGCGCAGCTTTTGTTCCTGGAATCGGAGAACCCGAAAAAGGACATCTGGATGTACATCAACTCGCCGGGCGGGGTGGTGACGGCCGGCATGGCGATCCACGACACGATGAAATACATCCGGCCGCGCGTGGGCACGGTGTGCATCGGCCAGGCGGCATCGATGGGCAGCTTCCTGCTGGCCAGCGGCGAGCCGGGAATGCGAGTTGCGCTGTCCAACGCGCGGATCATGGTGCACCAGCCGTCGGGCGGCGCGCAGGGCATGGCGTCGGACATCGAGATCCAGGCCAAGGAAATCCTGCGCATTCGTCGGCGGATGAACGACCTCTACGCCAAATATACCGGCCAGCCGATCGAGAGGATCGAGGCGGCGATGGATCGCGATACCTTCCTGGAAGCGGACGAGGCCAAGGTGTTCGGGCTGGTGGATGAGGTCTATGACCGGCGCCCGCAGCCCGCCGAGGAAGGCGCGCCGAGCGCGAGTTGAGCTGACGGTCCGGCGGGCGGTGCCGGCATTCGCCGGCACGGCCGTGACCTCGAACGGGACGGGGTCTGGTTAAGCATCGTCGCCCACCGGATTTTGATGATTGCCCGTTTAGCCCCCGCGTGTAGACTGGCGGGTGGATGATCGCGCCTTCGGGTGCCAAGGATGGATTAGATGACCAAGTTGAGCGGTGGCGACTCCAAGAGCACGCTGTATTGCTCGTTCTGCGGCAAGTCGCAGCACGAGGTGCGCAAGCTGATTGCGGGGCCGACCGTCTTCATCTGCGATGAATGCGTCGAACTGTGCAACGACATCATCCGCGAGGAAACCAAGTCGGCGCTGATTTCCAAAAAGGACGGCGGCGTGCCGAGCCCGCAGGAAATCTGCGACGTACTCGACGATTATGTGATCGGTCAGAAGCGCGCCAAGCGCGTGCTGTCGGTGGCGGTCCACAATCACTACAAGCGGCTCAACCATGGCGCCAAGGGCGCTGACGTCGAGCTCAGCAAGTCGAACATCCTGCTGGTCGGCCCGACCGGGTGCGGCAAGACGCTGCTCGCGCAGACGCTGGCGCGCATTCTGGACGTGCCATTCACCATGGCGGATGCGACGACGCTGACCGAGGCGGGCTATGTCGGCGAGGATGTCGAGAACATCATCCTCAAGCTGCTCCAGGCGTCGGATTACAATGTCGAGCGTGCCCAGCGCGGCATCGTCTATATCGACGAGATCGACAAGATCAGCCGCAAGGCCGAAAATCCGTCGATCACCCGCGACGTGTCGGGCGAGGGCGTGCAGCAGGCGCTGCTGAAGCTGATGGAGGGTACGACCGCCAGCGTGCCGCCCCAGGGCGGGCGCAAGCACCCGCAGCAGGAGTTTCTGCAGGTCGACACGACCAACATCCTGTTCATCTGCGGGGGCGCGTTCTCGGGCCTCGAAAAGATCATCGGCGACCGGCTGCAGGGCAAGTCGATTGGCTTCGGCGCTTACGTCGCCGCGCCGGAGGAGCGCCGCACCGGCGAGGTGCTGCGCCAGACCGAGCCCGAGGATCTGCTGAAGTTCGGGCTGATCCCGGAATTTGTCGGCCGCCTGCCGGTGATCGCGACGCTCGAGGACCTCGACATCGACGCGCTGGTCAAGATCCTGACCGAACCCAAGAACGCGCTGGTCAAGCAGTATCAGAAGCTGTTCGACATGGAGACGGTCAACCTGGGCTTCACCGACGACGCGCTGGTGGCGATCGCCAAGCGCGCGATCGAGCGCAAGACCGGCGCGCGCGGGCTGCGTTCGATCCTGGAGGGTATCCTGCTCGACACCATGTTCGACCTGCCCAGCATGGACGGGGTGGACGAGGTGATCGTCGACAAGGACGTCGTGGATGGCCGCAAGGAACCCGTTCGCGTCTATGCCAAGAAGGAAAAGGCGGGCGGCGCCGCCTGAGCCGGGCGCGCCGACCCATTGTGCGCCGGCGCGCGCGGCGCGTCGCGTCGGCGCGGCAGTATCGCCTATTTTCGTGCAGCGCGCGGGAATTGAAACTGCCGGTTGCTTTCCGTCGACAAATGCGAAACTATCGTGCGAGGTGCCGGCGATCCGGCGACAACACCCCGGCGCGGCAGGATAACAGAACAGGCATCGCCGCCCCGACGATTGGGGAGAGCGCATGAGCTGTGTTTCGACGATCGATCATCAGGCCCGGCTGGATGTCCGCGAGCTGCTGAGCCGGTATTGCCAGTATATCGACCATAATCAGGGCGCTGCCTTTGCCGAGCTGTTCACGCACGATGCCGTGTTCGAACTGAGCGACGGCACGCGGCTGACCTCGATGGACGAATTTCGTCTGATCCCCGGCATGGTCTGGGAAATGGGCGGCGGCAAATGGCGGCACCAGATCACCAACGTCGTGATCGACCGCGGGGTGACCTATCGCGAGGTGACGGTGACCGCGACCGGCCTCGTCCTCGACTGGAACCGCGGCGGCGCGATGGCGAGCTGCTATGATTACCGGATCGAGGTGTGCCGCAGCCATGCGTGGCGCATCCGTAAATTCTATGGCGGCGAGGTCGGCAGCAACGTCGATACCGGCCCCTGCCATGCGTGGATGAACCCGCCGCCAAAGGCGCTG
The DNA here is from genome assembly GCF_001555965.1 of Sphingomonas sp. CCH21-G11. Lineage (GTDB taxonomy): Bacteria > Pseudomonadota > Alphaproteobacteria > Sphingomonadales > Sphingomonadaceae > Sphingomonas. The sequence continues at coordinate 12,863 of NZ_LSHX01000021.1, read as the reverse complement.
GCCGACGTGCGCATGATCTGATCGGGTTTGACCCGTGGCCACGCGCCGAGCTGGCCGGGCTTTCGACCGATACAGAAAAGCTTGATCGCAGCGAAAGGGCCGGATCCCGATATTGCCTTTGGCGGTGCCGTCCCCCTAGATGCGGCACCGCCAACTGCTGGATTTGCCATGACCGCCACCCATTCGACCCGTATGCTCATCCTCGGCTCCGGCCCGGCGGGCCTGTCGGCCGCCATCTATGGCGCGCGCGCCGGCATGGCGCCGATCGTGGTGCAGGGCATCCAGCCGGGCGGGCAGCTGACCACCACCACCGATGTCGAGAATTATCCGGGCTTCCGCAACGTCATCCAGGGTCCCTGGCTGATGGAGGAGATGCAGGCGCAGGCCGAGCATGTCGGCGCGCAGATGATGTACGACACCATCGTGGAGATTGATTTGTCGCAGCGCCCGTTCCGGCTGAAGGGCGATGGCGGCACCATCTATTCGGGCGACGTGCTGGTGATCGCGACGGGGGCCCAGGCCAAGTGGCTGGGGCTGGAGAGCGAGGAACTGCTGAAGGGCAAGGGGGTCAGCGCCTGCGCCACCTGCGACGGCTTCTTTTATCGCGGCAAGAAGGTGGCGGTGATCGGCGGCGGCAACACCGCGGTCGAGGAGGCGCTGTATTTGACCAACCACAGCCATGACGTGACGCTGATCCACCGGCGCGACACGCTGCGTGCCGAGAAAATCCTGCAGCAGCGCCTGTTCGCCAACGAGAAGATCAAGATACTCTGGAACAAGGGCGTGGAGCGTTTCATCGACGGCGGCGGGCTGAAGGGCCTGGTCGGCATCGAATTGCGCGACACCCGCACGGGCGAATTGTCGACGATCGACGTCGACGGCGGCTTTGTCGCGATCGGTCACCATCCGGCGACCGAGCTGTTTCGCGGTCATCTCGACCTCGACGACGACGGCTATATCCGCGTGGCGCCCGGTACGACGCGCACGAGCGTCGAGGGCGTGTTTGCGTGCGGCGACGTGATGGACAAGGTGTATCGCCAGGCGATCACCGCGGCGGGTACCGGCTGTATGGCCGCGCTCGACGCCGAACGCTTCCTGGCCGAAGCGGATTTCGAGGCGATCGCCGAAGCCGCCGAATAGGTCGGCCTCAAGCCCTCAGCAGGTCGATCAGCTGCGCGGCGAGCCACGCCTTGTCGTTGGCGCGGGCGAAGCTGTGGCTCGCGGTGTCGCAGCGTCGTACCGGGGTTCGCGCACGCGCGCGCGAGAAGCGGCTGCCGCGCCATGCATCGGCAAAGGCGATCGCTGTGTTGTCGCCGCTGGCGAGCAGGATCGTGACAGGAACTTCCGCGTTGCCCAGCCCATCCGCCAGCGCAGCCAGGTGCGGTGAAGTCCTAGATTTCGTTTGAATTAACTTTCCTATACCTTTGATAGATTTATCAAAGTTCAATTCACCCCGGAGCGCCCGGCGCCACGTTTCGGGATCGCGCAGCCGTTGCGCATAGCGCGCGCGGATCGCCGCGCGTGCGGGAAGCGCGTCGCCATCGTCGCCGATCCACGGGTTGGCAAGCAGGAGCGCGTCCAGCCCGGCCTGGCGATGAAACAGCGCGAGCGCCGTCGCAGCATCGCAATTGCCGAAGCCGACGATCCGCGCGACATCGGGTGTTTCACGACGAAAGGCGGCGACGGCGGCGGCGAGGTCGGGCGCACTGCCGGCGAAACCCGCGTTTTCGCCGCTCGAATCGCCGATGCCGCGTCGATCGTAGCGCATCACCGGATGTCCCGCGGCTGCGAGCGCAGCAGCCAGCGCCGCCATTCCACGATGCGCGCCGGCGCGGATTTCATTTCCCCCCGACATGATCAGCAGGCCAGTGGAGCTTGCCGCCGCAACTGGCGTATCGATCGTTCCCAGCAGCGTTTCGCCCGCACAGGGAAACGCGATCACCCTTCGCATTGCCGCACCCATGCCGCGACGTCGGCGGCGATCTGTGCCGCCAATGCCGGGTCATTGCCTGGCTCTGCGCGCCGCCAGAGGGGCGCGCCATCGAATTTGACGTCGGCATCCCCCGGGTCGCTGGCCAGCCGTGCGATCCGCCGCGGGATGCCCGGTTCGGCAAAGGCCTCGGCCGCGTCGAACCCGCGGAGAAGGTTCCTTGAAACGACGGTTCCGGCAATCTCCACCCGATCGTCGCGGAACGCCATGTCGTCGACACTGCCCTTGCCCCCGCCGGCCAGCCACAGCCGGTGGAGGTCGCGAAGGACCTCGCGTCCCGCCTGCGGGCTCAGGTGCCAGCGGCCGTGGTGACTCGCGCGGACATCGAGCAGCGCGCCGCTGCGGATGCCGAGCGCGTAGGTCCGCCGTGCTTCCCCGGCCAGCCGCCCGGTCGCCGCCGCCATTGCCGTCACCAGATCGCGCAGCGTCAGGTCGGCGATATCGGCCGCGCTTTCGCCCTGTCCCGGCATATCGGGCAGGACGCTCGCAATGCCGTGCCCGGCAAGTGCACGCAGGACCGTGACCGTGAAGGTGCGGGTGCGATTGGCTTCCTCGAACAGCGGCAGCGCCGCAATCACGACCGGGCCGTCGGCGGGGCCGAAGCGCAACATCGCCTCGCGCCCGCCGGCCCAGTCATAATGGTCGATCACCCCGTGACCTTGGCGAGCGCGAAGCGGGTCAGCGATCCAAAGGTCTCCAGCGTATCGCCGTCGACATCCTCATCGTCGATGATGATGCCCAGCCGGTCCTCGATTTCGGTCAGCACGCCGGCGACCGCCATCGAATCGAGTTCGGGCAGCGCGCCGAACAGCGGGGTTTCAGCCCCGAACGCCGCCGCACGGTCCGCGCTCAGCCCAAGCACGTCGCGCAGGATGGCGCGAAGCTGGGTATCCACATCGATCGTTCGTCCCGACGCCAAGTCCGCCGCCCTCCCAAGCAACCTGACCGCGCGCACTAATCGTCCGATCGCGGCTTGCCAAGCACCGCGCGCTTGCCGCGCCGCCGTGCCCGGTCCAGAAGCGGCAGCGCATGACGATCGCGCTCGACCCCGTTCCCCGTCCGATCGACCATCTCACGCTGCGCGGTGCGGCGGGCGATGTCGCGCTGGTCGACCGTGCCGGGTCGCTCGATTTTGCCGGGCTGGAGCAGGGGGTAGGGCGGCTCGCCCACTGGCTGGCGGGGCAGGGGCTCGCGGCCGGCGCGCGGGTCGCGACCTGGCTCCCCAAGCACCGCGTTGCATGCCTGATGCCGCTGGCGGCGGCCCGCGCGGGCCTGGTCCACGTGCCCGTCAATCCGGTGCTCAAGTGCGCGCAGGTCGCGCATATCCTGGCCGACAGCGGCGCAGCGATGCTGGTGACGCAGGACAGCCGGCTGGCGGCGCTCGAGGCCGGGGACGTGCCCGCGGAATGCAGGGTCGCGAGCGACGGCGAGGCCGAGGCGGCGCTGGCAACCGATGGCGATGCGCTGCCGCCGTCGGCGGCCGATCCGGACGCGCTGGTCGCGCTGATGTACACGTCGGGATCGACCGGCCGCGCCAAGGGGGTGATGCTGAGCCACGCCAATCTGTGGCTCGGCGCGATCAGTGTCGCCCACTATCTGAAGCTCGTGCCCGAGGATCGCGTGCTCGGCGTGCTGCCGCTGAGCTTCGACTATGGCCAGAGCCAGCTGCTGAGCAGCTGGGCGGCGGGCGCGCGGGTGGTGCCGCTCGACTATCTGACCGCGCGTGACGTCATCAAGGCGGTGGCGGTGCACGCGATCACGACGCTGGCCGGGGTCCCGCCGCTATGGGTACAGCTGCTCGATGCCGAGTGGCCGGCGGCGGCCGCGACGCAGCTCGGGCGGCTGACCAATTCGGGCGGGGCGCTCACCCCGGCGCTGGTCCGGCGGCTGCGTGCGCGCTTTCCGGCGGCTGACCTCTATCCGATGTACGGGCTGACCGAGGCGTTCCGGTCGACCTATCTCGCGCCCGACCAGGTCGACGCGCATCCCCAATCGATCGGTCGCGCCATCCCCTTTGCGGAGGTGATGGTGGTGCGCGCCGACGGCACCCGCGCGGCACCGGGCACGCCGGGCGAGCTGGTCCATGCCGGGCCGCTGGTCGCCAAGGGCTATTGGCGCGACCCCGAGCGGACGGCGGCGCGCTTTCGCCCCGCGCCCGATTTCGCGGCGTCGGGGGGCATCGCGGTATGGTCTGGCGACACGGTGGTCGAGACCGCGGACGGGCTGCTGCGTTTCGTCGGCCGCGACGACGAGATGATCAAGACCGCCGGCAACCGCGTCAGCCCGACCGAGATCGAGGAGGCGGTGCTGGCCGGCGGGGAGGCGGTCGAGGCGGTGGCGCTGGGCGAACCCGACGACCGGCTAGGCCAGGCGATCCGCGTGATCGCGCGCGCCGACGGCGATCCGGCCGAGGCGGAGGCGCGACTGCGCGCAAGGCTGGCGCGCGAGCTGCCGATGTTCATGCAGCCACGGCAATATGAATGGCGCAACGCCCTGCCGCGCAACGCCAATGGCAAGATCGACCGCGTGGCATTGAAGACGGGGCGATCGGGGGAGGTGACGTCATGAAGCCGATGGGGCCGGTTCCGCCGGAATTCGCGGATGGCGACGTGCTGACGCTGGGCGGTCGTGCCGCGACGGCCTGGGCGGCCGAGGCCGGCACGCCCTGCTTCGTGTATGATTTCGCCGTGATCGAAGCGCGGATCGCGGCGCTTCGTGCGGCGATGCCCGCGGGGCTGGACGTGCATTATGCGATCAAGGCAAACCCGTTCGGGCCGCTGCTCGACGCGATCGCACCGCGGGTCGACGGTCTCGACGTCGCCTCCGCGGGCGAAATGGCACGCGCGCTCGCGGTCATGCCGGCGAGCGCGATCAGCTTTGCCGGGCCGGGCAAGCGCGATGACGAGATCGCGGCGGCGATCGCCGCCGGCGTGACGCTCAACCTCGAATCCGAAGGCGAGGCGGCGCGCGCACTGGCGATCGCGCGCCGCGTCGGGGTCGCGCCCCGGCTGGCGGTGCGGGTCAATCCCGATTTCGAGCTGCGGGGATCGGGTATGCGGATGGGCGGGCGCGCCTCCCCCTTCGGCGTCGACGCCGATCGCGTGCCGGCGCTCGTCCGCCAGCTGATCGCCGAGGGGGCCGACTGGCGCGGCTTCCACGTCTATGCCGGCTCGCAGGCGCTCGACGCCGATGCGATCGTCGAGATGCAGGCGCAGACGATCGCGCTTGCCGCGCGGCTGGCCGACGCGGCGGGTGCGGCGCCGCCGCTGGTCAACCTGGGCGGAGGCTTCGGCGTGCCCTACGCGCATGGCGACGCGCCGCTGGCGATCGACCGGGTGGGCGACGCGCTGGCCCGCGCTCTCGCCGGACGGCCGGCAGCGCTGACGTCATCGCGCTTCGCGATCGAGCTTGGCCGCTGGCTGGTGGCAGAGGCGGGCGTCTATCTGACGCGCATCATCGACCGCAAGGAAAGCCGGGGCGAGACGTTCCTGGTGGTCGACGGCGGGCTGCACCACCAGCTCGCCGCGAGCGGCAATTTCGGCACCGTGGTACGACGGAACTATCCGATCGCGATCGCCGACCGCATGCGCGCCGCGGCGGCGGAAACCGTGTCGGTCGTCGGCTGCCTGTGCACCCCGCTCGACCGGCTCGGCGACCGCGTCGCGCTGCCCCCCGCGGTGCCGGGCGACATCATCGCCATCTTCCTGGCCGGCGCCTATGGCGCGACCGCCAGCCCCGCGGCGTTTCTGGGCCACCCGCCGGCCGCGGAAATCCTGGCCGGCGCGGCCGGCGCGGCGGATGTCCCAACCGGGAACGCTGAACCGTAATTTAACCTCTTTCTCGCATAGCGGAGCCTGATCCCGCGTCCTACCGCTGCGTTGCGGTCGGCCATGTGCGTATCAGGAGGAAGCGATCCGTGAAGCGTTCGATGACGTCCATCAGCCTGGTTTCGATCGCCGCGCTGGCATCGTCCTGCACCACGGGCACCCGGCCCCAGCTGCCCCCCGCGGCGTTCGTCGCCGCCAATGAGCAGCCGGGCGAGGAATATATCATCGGGCCGCTGGACCAGCTCAACATCTTCGTCTGGCGCAATCCCGAACTGTCGGCCAAGGTCCAGGTGCGCCCCGATGGCCGCATCACCACGCCGCTGATCAGCGAGATGCCCGCGGTCGGCAAGACGCCGGCGATGCTGGCCGACGACATGAAGATCGCGCTGTCGCAATATATCAACCAGCCGCTGGTTTCGGTGATCGTCGAGAATTTCTCCGGCACCTACAGCCAGCAGGTGCGGATCGTCGGCGCGACCGAAAAGCCCGCATCGATCCCGTACCGCGCCAACATGACGCTGCTCGACGCGATGATCGCGGTCGGCGGGCTGTCCGAATATGCCGCGGGCAATCGCGCCCGGCTGGTCCGCTTCGACAAGGATTCGGGCAAGCAGAGCGAGTTCGGGCTGCGTATCGGCCGACTGCTGAAGGACGGCGATACGCGCGCCAATGTCCGCCTCGAACCCGGCGATGTGATCATCATCCCCCGAAAGCATGTTCTGAAGGGGCCGGCCGCGTGGGTAGCATTTACGAGGAAGTCCGCCTTGCCCTGCACGGCATCTGGACGCGGCGCTGGATCGCGCTCGCGGTGGCATGGGGCGTGTGCCTGATCGGCTGGGTCGCGGTCAGCCTGATCCCCAACCAGTATCAGTCGGTCGCGCGCGTCGTCGTCGAGATGCGCAACATCCTGCCCGCCGAAACGGTGGCGTCGGGGCAGGCCGAGAGCGCGCGCAACCTGGACCGCGTACGCCAGACGCTGACATCGGTCAGCAACCTGGAAAAGGTCGTGCGCGGCACCGCAATCAACGCCACCGTCAAGTCGCCGGGCGACCTGAACGCGCGCGCGGCCGAACTGCAGCGGGTGATCAAGGTCACGGCGCTGCAGGACAACCTGTTCGAAATCTCCGCGACCGTGTCGGACGGGGCGCTGGGCGTCGACAATTCCGCACGCATCGCGCAGGCGGTCGTCACGAAGATGATCGAGATTTTCGTCGACGAGAATCTCTCCGGCCGTCGCAACGACACGCGCGAGGCGCTGAAGTTTCTCGACGACCAGATCGCCGATCGGCAGCAGCGGCTGCAGGATGCCGAGGAACGCCGGTCGAGCTTTGCCAACCAGTATCTGTCGACGCTGCCGGGCACGGGCACGCTGACCGAGCGGGTGTCGGCCGCGCGCAGCCAGATCGCGCAGGTCGAAAGCGACCTCGCCGGGGCGCAGAGCAGCCTCAATTCGGTCAACGCGCAGCTCGCCGGGACGGGATCGACCTCTGCAGGCGCGGGGGGAACCGCGATCGCCGGCCCCGCACGCGCGCGCCTGGCTGCGATCGAAGGCCAGATTGCCGAGGGTCGTGCGCGCGGGTGGACCGCGTCGCACCCCGACATGGTGGCGCTGGCCAACCAGCTTGCCGCTGCGCGCGCCGCCGCGCAGAACGAGCCGCTGAATGCGGGTGCCGCCGGCGGCGCCAATCCGCTGTTCCTCCAGCTGAAGTCGATGCAGACCGACCGCAGCGCGCGCGTCGCCGAACTGACCCAGCAGCGCGACACGCTGCGCGGCCAGATCGCGCTCCTCGAGGCGAAGCTCGCCGCCGATCCGCAGGCCGCGTCGGAACAGGCGCAGATCGACCGCGAGATTGCATCGATGAAGGCGCAATATGATCGGCTGCTCGACGACCGCGAGCAGATCCGGCTCCAGTCGCAGGTCCAGAATCAGACCGATGCGACCAAGTTCAGCGTGATCGACGGTCCGTCGCTGCCCGCGACGCCGACATCGCCCAACCGGCCGCTGCTGCTGACCGGCGTGCTGGTGCTCGGGATGGCGGCGGGGGTCGCGGCGGCATTCGGCATGAGCCGTATCCAGACGACGTTCCCCACCGCCGCCCGGCTCGCGGCGGCCAGCGGCCTGCCGGTGATCGGATCGATCGGCGAGGTCGTGTCCGCCGCGCAGACCACGCTGCGCCGCAAGCGTCTTCGCCAGTTCGCGGGGGCCATCAGCGGCCTGGGTTTCGTGTTCATGACCTTGCTGGCGGCCGAAATCCTCCAGCGCGGGCCGGGCGCGTGAAGGGGGAACCGAGATGAACGACCACAGCCCCCGGCGCCTGAAGGGATCGCTGATCGAACGCGCCGCCGAGCATTTCGGCCTGGAGGCGGAGACGCTGGCCCCGGTCGCGGCGCTGTCGCCCGCAGCGTTCGACATTCCGCCGATGCCGGTCATCGCGCCCGCGCCGGCGACCGTGCCCGAGCACAGCGCCAAGCAGGCGGCACCCCGCCCGGTATCGCGGCGATTCGCCACCATCGACCGCGCGCGCCTGGCTGAACAGGGCATGCTCGTGCCGGGCGGTCCGGTCGACGTGCTGGCCGAGGAATTCCGCCTCGCCAAGCGTCAGCTGCTGCTGACCGCGCGCGCCGCCGCGGGCAAGAATGCCGACCGCGCGCGCATGGTGCTGGTCTGCTCGGCCCGGCCCAATGAGGGCAAGACCTTCTGCGCGACCAACCTCGCCATCTCGATGGCGGCCGAGCGCGATGTCGAAATCCTGCTGGTCGATGCGGACCTGGCCAAGCCCGACATCCTCGACCGGCTCGGGATCGACGCGGGGCCGGGCCTGCTCGACGTGCTCAATGATTCCGCGCTCGATGCCGAATCGTGCGTGATCGAAACCGACATCCCCAAGCTGAGCGTGCTGGGTGCGGGCACGCGGTCGGCCAACGACACCGAGTTGCTGGCGAGCGAACGCGCGCGGCGCGTGCTCGACGCGCTGGCCACCGCCAATCCCGACCGCATCGTGATCTTCGATTCGCCGCCGATCCTGTCGGCCTCGCCCGCTTCCGTGCTCGCGTTGCACGTCGGCCAGGCGATGATGGTGGTGCGCGCCGATCGCACGACCGAAAGCGATATCCGCCAGGCTGTCGCGCTGCTCGACGGGTGCGAGCATGTCCAGCTGCTGCTCAACGCGGCGACCTTCATGTCGGGCGACGGCCGGTTCGGCAGCTATTATGGCGAGGAGCTGGCAGGATGATCCGCGCCGCGCTCATGGCTGTGCTGGCCGCCTTGCTGTGGCCCGCCGCCGCACATGCCCAGGATGCCGACCGTCGGGTCAGCGTCTCGCCCTATATCGAGGCGGGGCAGGTGCTCGTCGCCGAGCTGGACGATGACGGCGACGTGCTCACCTATTCGACGATCGCGGTCGGGATCGACGCGGTCGCCCGCACGCGCCGCGTCGAGGTGCAGGTCAGCTATCGCTTCGAGCAACGGATTTCGTGGGACGACGACCTGAACGACGGCAGCATCCATTCGGGGCTGGCGCGCGGCGCGCTGCTCGTCGCGCCGGGGCTGACGGTCGAGGGCGGGGCGATCGCGACGCGCGGTCGATCCGACATCCGGGGTGCCGCGCCGGGCAATCTGGTCGGCAATGTCGACAACATCGCGCAGATCTTCTCGGCCTATGCCGGCCCGACGCTGGAAAAGCGTGTCGGCCCGGCAAACCTCAACGCGCTGTACCGCTTCGGCTATACAAAGGTTGAAAGTCCGGGGTTCGAGGGCGTGCCGGGCGGCCTGCCGCCGCTCGACAATTTCGACGAATCGACCAGCCATCTGGCGCTGGCGAGCATCGACACCCGCGCGGGCACCCTGCTGCCGGTCGGGCTGACGCTGAGCGGGGCGTGGCAGCGCGAGGACGCGAGCCAGCTCGACCAGCGGTTCGAGGGCAAGTATCTGCGCGGCGATGTCGTCGTGCCGGTCAGCCGCACCGTCGCGCTGGTGGCCGGCGCGGGCTACGAGAATATCCGCATCGACCAGCGCGCGGCGCTGATCGACCCGGCGACCGGCTTTCCGGTGACCGACCGCAACGGCCGCTTCGTCACCGACCCCGCATCGCCCCGGCTGATCGCGTTCGATTTCGACGGCATTTTCTGGGATGCGGGCGTGGTGTGGAAACCCAGCCCGCGCACCGTGCTGGAGGCGCGGGTCGGCGAGCGGTACGACTCGCTCACCTATATCGGTTCGCTCAGTTGGCAGACCGGGCCGGGATCGGGGCTTCAGGTCGGCGTTTATGACGGCATCCAGGGCTTCGGCCGCCAGCTGAACAGTGCGATTGCCGAACTGCCGACCAGCTTCGTCGCGGGCGACGATGCGTTCGGCGACAATTTCAACGGCTGCGTGCTGGCGCAGGGCAACGGATCGGGCGGTATCGGCGGCAATGGTGCCAATGGCGCGCTCGGCGGCTGCCTCAATTCCGCGCTCCAGTCGATCGCCACCGCCAATTTCCGGGCACGCGGCTTCGACGTGGTCTATGCGATCAATCGTGCGGCGACCCGCGTCGGCTTTGGCGGCGGCTATGCCCGGCGGCGCTTCTATGCGCCCGATCTGGCGCAGGGCTTCACCGTCGACGGCACGGTCGACGAAAGCGCCTATATCCAGGCGTTTGCCGCGACCGCGCTGGACAGCCGGTCGGGCCTGACCGCGACGGTGTATTTCAACTATTATTCGAGCGGCATCGCCTTCACCGGCGATGTCACGGGCGCGGGCGCGCAGGCCAGCTATTCGCGCAGCTTCGGCCGGCTGGGCGCCACCGCGGCGCTGGGCCTTTACAGCTTCGATCAGGAAGGCGGCGACAGCGACCTGGTCGGCCAGGCGCTGGTCGGCCTGGGATATCGGTTCTGATCCGGGTCACGCGGCCCAGGGAGACGCAAGGATGTATGACACCCATTATGGATTGAGCGGCCGGCCATTCGCGCTGACCCCCGATCCGTCCTTCTGGTTCGAGACCGCCACGCACAAAAAGGCGATGGCGTATCTCGGCTATGGCCTGAGCCAGAGCGAGGGCTTCATCGTCATCACCGGCGAACCGGGCACCGGCAAGACGACGCTGGTCGGGCATCTGATGGCGCGGATCGATCCCGAACGGCTGAACGTCATCCGCATCGTGACGACCCAGGTCGATCCCGGCGACCTGCTGCACCTGGTCGCAGCGGGGCTGGACGTGCTTTCGGCGGGCATGACCAAGTCGCAGCTGCTGTCGGCGATCGAGCGCGGGCTGCACGCGGTCGCGCGGACGGGCAAGCGCACGCTGCTGATCGTCGATGAGGCGCAGTCGCTGCCGATCGAATCGCTCGAAGAATTGCGGATGTTGTCCAACTTCCAGGTGGCCGGCCATTCGCTGCTCCAGATCTTCCTGCTCGGCCAGCCCGAGTTCCGCCGCCTGCTCAACTCGCCGCGGCTCGAACAACTGCGCCAGCGCGTCATCGCCATCCATCACCTGGGGCCGATGGAGCCCGAGGAAGCCGCGCCCTACCTGATCCACCGCCTGTCCAGGGTCGGCTGGAACGGGCGCCCCGACTTCACCGAGGCGGCGGTCGCGGCGATGTATGAATGGGCGGAGGGCATCCCCCGCCGGCTCAACATGATCGCCAATCGCGTGATGCTGCTCGGCGCGGTCGAGGGGATCGAGCAGTTCGAGGATCTCGACGTCGAAACCGTCGCCGCCGAGCTGAGCGAGGATGCGGGCGCGACGGATGACGATGCGGCCGAGCCCGCGTCCCTGCCGCTGACGGGCGTACCGGTCGCCGACGAACCGCGCCCGATGCGCGCGGCCGCCGACCCGACGCCGCCCAAGCTGGCGGAAATCGTCGCCCGGATCGAGGCGATGGAGGCGCGGATGGACGAACAGGACGCCGCGCTCCGCCGCGTGCTCGCGCTGCTGGTCGACTGGGTCGAGGGCGATCACCGCCGGATCGACCTGACATCGCTGCGCGGCTCGGCGGCCTGAGCCCGGTCGCCGCGATGCTGCACGATCCCACGCTGGGCGATGTCCGTGTCGTCAACGGCATGTCGGTCGATATCGAGGACTGGTTTCAGGTCGGCGCGTTCGAGCGCGTGATCGATCCGGCCGACTGGGACGCGCTGGTACCGCGTGTCGAGCGCAACACCCACGCCGTTATCGACCTTTTCGCCGAGGCCGGGGTCAAGGCGACCTTCTACACGCTCGGCTGGGTTGCGGCGCGCTATCCGGCGATGATCCGCCGGATCGTGGCGGAAGGGCACGAGCTCGCCAGCCATGGCTGGGCGCACGCCCGCGTGTTCACGATGGATGCCGACGCCTTTCGCGACGACCTGGCACGTGCGCGCGCGGCGCTGGAGGATGCGGGCGGCGTGGCCGTCACGGGCTATCGCGCGCCATCCTTCTCGATCGATCCGCGCACGCCGTGGGCGCACCGGGTGCTGGCGGAGCAGGGCTATGCCTATTCCTCCAGCGTCGCGCCGGTGCGTCACGATCATTATGGCTGGCCCGACGCGCCGCGCCGCGCGCATCGGCCGCTCGCCGATTCGCCGCTGATCGAGCTGCCGATCACCACCGCGCCGTTTCTGGGGAAGGATACGCCCACCGGCGGCGGCTTTTTCCGCCTGTTTCCGGCCGCGCTGACCCACCGGGCGATTCGTCGGTGCAACGCCGATGACGCGCAGCCGGCGATCTTTTACTTCCACCCCTGGGAAATCGATCCCGATCAGCCGCGCGTGGCCGACGCGCCGCTCCGGTCGAAGCTCCGCCATTACAGCCGGCTCGGCGCGATGCGGGGCAAGCTGGCGACGCTGCTTGCAGGGCATCGCTGGGGGCGGGTCGATGCGGTCGCCGCGCGGGAAGCGGCGCGGCTGGCATGAACATGGCCCTGATCGAGCGCCCGGTCGCCGTGCGCGCGGCGACGCCGGGCGATGCCGCGCGCGTGACCGCATTCGTCGACGCGCACCCCGATGGCACGCCATTTCACCTGCCGGCGTGGAACCAGGCCGTCGCGCGGGGCTGCGGCCAGCGCGCGCACGTGCTGATCGCCGAACA
>NZ_LSHX01000020.1 GCF_001555965.1 Sphingomonas sp. CCH21-G11 | reverse complement strand
CCCTACACCCACCCCCGTGACCCTCGCGCTTGCCATTCTCCTCTCCGCGCTCGCCATGACGGCGATCGTCGGCGTGCGCTATCTGCTCACCAGCGGGGCGTTTGCGCTGGCGACGCGCTGGCGGCATCCGGGGCTTTATGCCGGGCTCGACCGCCAGATCGTGCGCGAGGTGAAGTGGTCGCTGGCCAGCGCCGCGATCTACGGCGTGCCCGCGGGCGTCGTCGCCTGGGGGTGGCGCAATCTGGGCTGGACGCGGATCTACACCGACGTCGCCGACTATCCGCTCTGGTACCTGCCGCTGTCGGTGCTGCTCTATCTGTTCGCGCACGACACCTGGTTCTACTGGACGCACCGCTGGATGCACCGGCCGCGGCTGTTCCGCCTCGCGCATGCCGTCCATCATGCCAGCCGGCCGCCGACCGCCTGGGCGGCGATGGCGTTCCACCCGATCGAAGCGTTAACCGGTGCTGTGGTAATCCCGCTACTGGTCTTCGTCATTCCGATCCACGCCGCCGCGCTCGGCCTTGTTCTTGCGGTGATGACCGTTATGGGTGTGACCAACCATATGGGGTGGGAGGTTTTCCCTGCGTTCATGTGGCGGGGGCCATTGGGGGCGTGGCTGATCACCGCAAGCCATCATCAACGGCATCACGAACGCTATGGGTGTAATTATGGGCTATATTTCCGCTTCTGGGACCGCGTCTGCCGCACCGATGACGGGATCGGCGGCTTTGGACGCCGGCCCGGTTCAGCGGTTCCTGCGCCGGCTGGGCGCGGCGATGCTCATCGTCGGGCTGCTGCCCGGGGCGGTGCCGACGGGTGAGGTCGACGTGACGCTGACCAGCGTGCGCTCGGCCCGGGGGCTGATCCGCGTCTGCCTGACCGCCGATCCCGACAATTTTCCCGGCTGCGTCGACGACAGCCACGCCGTCACCCGCACCGTGCCCGCGCATGTCCGCGACGTCCGCTTCGACGGGCTCGCGCCCGGCCGTTATGCGATCGCGGTGATCCACGACGAAAACAGCAACGCCCGGCTCGACACCTTTGCCGGCATCCCGCGCGAAGGGTTCGGCTTCTCGCGCAATCCGCGCATCGGCTTCGGCCCGCCGCGCTTCGCCGCCGCCGGCTTCGACCTCGACGGCAATGCCTCGGCCCAGACCGTGCGTATCCGCTACTTGCTTTAATCTTCGGCGCCGCCTGACGCGCGCGGGAGCAATCTGTTACGTCCGGCGTTCAGCGTCGTGCCTCCGTGCTGTCGAGGCGTCTTTTTGAACCCGGAGGCCACCCGCTTGTCCCGATCGCGCGCCATGCTTGCCCTGTCCGCCGCGCCGCTTGCCGCGCTGCTGCTCGCCGCCGCCCCTGCCCGCGCGCAGGAAGCGGTTCCCGACTTCGATCCCGCCGCCGATCGCCTGACGCTCGGCACCGGGGTGCTCACCGTCCCCAGCTATGAAGGGTCGGACAACAACATCATCATCCCCGAATTCGCCATCCGGGGCCAGGTCGCGGGCTTTTCCTTCTTCTCGCGCGGGCCGGCGCTCTATGCCGACGTCATCCGCGATGCGGGGCGCGACGACGGCATCGACATCGGCTTCGGCCCGGTGCTCGGCGTCCGGCTCGACCGCGCGCTCAAGATCCACGATCCCCAGGTCGAGGCGCTGGGCAAGCTCGACGTCGCGGTCGAGCCCGGCGGCTGGGTCGGGGTGACCAAGACCGGGGTGATCACCAGCGATTACGATTTCATCACCGCGCGCGTCTCCGCGGTCGCCGATGTCGCGGGCGCGCATGGCAGCTATGTCGTCACCCCGACGATCGAATATGGCACGCCCCTGTCGACGCGGACCTTTGTCGGGCTGTCGGTGCTCGCCGAATATGTCGGCAAGGGCTATGGCAACTATTATTTCGACGTCAGCGCCGCGGGCAGCGCGGCGAGCGGGCTCAGCCCCTATGCCGGCGCGGGCAGCGGCTTCAAGCGCGCGGGCGTCAACCTGCTCGTCACCCAGTCGATCACCGGCGACCTGACCCGCGGCCTCAGCGTCATCGGCCTGCTCGGCTATTACGAGCTGCTCGGCGAGTTCAAACGCTCGCCGATCGTGGCGGAGGCCGGCGACGCGAGCCAGCTGATCGCCGGGGTCGGGCTGGCCTATTCCTTCTGACGCGCGGCTGATATGGGGCGGGGGTCATGGCCCGCCGTCCCGCCAGCATCCGCACCCCGCTCCGCGCGTTTCAGGCGATGCGCGGCGACGACTGCACCGACGCCTTCGTCGCCGATCTCGACTATCTCGAGGGGCGCGACCTCGACCTGTCGGTGCGGCTGGGCGCGATGCTCGCCTTCAACGCGCTGATGATCACCATCGGCACCCATCCGATCAGCGCCTCGCCCGGCGCGCCGCTCAGCCTCGATGCCGCGCGCCAGCCGTTGGAGACGATCGCCAGCCTGGCCGGCCTCGTGCCGCTCGTCGTCTCCTGCGTCTTCGTGCTGCGCGCGCTGTTGATCGGCGAGGAAGCGGACGGCGACGGGCTGGCGGGCGACGCGCTGCGCCAGCGGATGCTCGCCGCCTTCGTCCGTTCGATCGACGCGCAGGCGCTGCTGCTCGGCCGCGCGGTCAGGTGGACGATTGCGGGCGGCGCGCTGACCCTGATCGTCTGGGCGTGGATCCTCGCGGACAAGATGCTGGGCTGACCCCTTACGCGCGCGCCTGCGCTCTGCTAGGCTCGCGCCATCCCCGGGGGAGCGCCGCATTCCGCGCTTGAGAGGATGGCAGGAGCCATCGACCCGCTGAACCTGATCCGGCTGATACCGGCGTAGGGAGTGGGCGGCTTTCCCCCGGAAATCCGTGCTCTCCCCGCCTGAGGAGAGTAACATGGCAGACATCCCCGCGCGCACCGAACTCAAGGTTACGACCGGCCCGATCCGCGGCAGCCGCAAGGTCCATGTCGCGGCCCCCCAGAATCCGGCGGTGCGCGTCGCCATGCGCGAGATCCATCTCGAGCCCAGCTCCGGCGAGCCGCCGCTGCGCGTCTACGACACCTCCGGCCCCTATACCGACCCCGACGCGCGCATCGACATCATGGCCGGCCTGCCCGAGCTGCGTAGCGCCTGGATCCGCGCCCGCAACGATGTCGAGGAAGTCGCCCAGCGCGAGGTCCGCCCCGAGGACAACGGCCAGCTCGGCCCCGACCGCTCCGGCGGGGTCCAGCCCTTTCCCAATGTCCGCAAGAAGGTGCTCCGCGCGCGTCCCGGCATGAACGTCAGCCAGATGCACTATGCGCGGCGCGGCATCATCACGCCCGAGATGGAATATGTCGCCACCCGCGAAAATCTGGGCCGCGAGATGCTCAATGAGTACACCCGCGACGGCGAGTCCTTCGGCGCCAGCATCCCCGACTATGTCACCCCCGAATTCGTCCGTGACGAAGTCGCCCGCGGCCGCGCCATCATCCCCAGCAACATCAACCACCCCGAAACCGAACCGATGGCGATCGGCCGCAATTTCCTGGTCAAGATCAATGCCAATATCGGCAACTCCGCCGTCGCCAGCGACGTCGCGCAGGAAGTCGACAAGCTCGTCTGGTCGATCCGCTGGGGTGCCGACACGGTCATGGACCTGTCGACCGGCCGCAACATCCACGACACCCGCGAATGGATCCTGCGCAACTCGCCCGTCCCGATCGGCACCGTCCCCATCTATCAGGCGCTGGAAAAGGTCGGCGGCATTGCCGAGGAACTGACCTGGGACATTTTCCGCGACACGCTGATCGAACAGGCCGAACAGGGCGTGGATTACTTCACCATCCACGCCGGCGTCCGCCTGCCCTATATCCCGCTGACCGCGAAGCGCGTGACCGGCATCGTCTCACGCGGCGGCAGCATCATGGCGAAATGGTGCCTGGCGCATCACAAGGAGAGCTTCCTCTACGAGCATTTCGACGAGATCACGGAGATCATGAAGGCCTATGACATCGCCTATTCACTCGGCGACGGCCTGCGCCCCGGATCGATCGCGGATGCCAATGACGAAGCCCAGTTCGCCGAGCTCTATACGCTGGGCGAGCTGACCAAGCGCGCCTGGGAACAGGATGTCCAGGTGATGATCGAGGGCCCCGGCCACGTGCCGATGCACAAGATCAAGGAAAATATGGACAAGCAGCTGCAGGCGTGCGGCGAAGCGCCCTTCTATACGCTGGGGCCGCTCACCACCGATATTGCGCCCGGCTATGACCATATCACCAGCGGCATCGGCGCGGCGATGATCGGCTGGTACGGCACGGCGATGCTTTGCTATGTCACGCCCAAGGAGCATCTGGGCCTGCCCGACCGCAACGACGTGAAGGTCGGCGTCGTCACCTACAAGCTCGCCGCCCACGCCGCCGATCTCGCCAAGGGCCACCCTGCCGCCAAACTCCGCGACGACGCCTTGAGCCGCGCCCGCTTCGAGTTCCGCTGGCGCGACCAGTTCAACCTGTCGCTCGATCCCGACACCGCCGAACAATATCACGACCAGACCCTCCCGGCCGAAGGCGCCAAGACCGCGCATTTCTGCAGCATGTGCGGCCCCAAATTCTGCTCGATGAAGATCACCCAGGAAGTGCGAGATTTCGCCGCCAAGCAAAATCAGCAAGCCGACGCCTTCATCGCCGCCAATTCCTCCCCATCCACGATGGGGAGGGGGACCATCGGCGAAGCCGATGGTGGAGGGGCGGATACCGCAACCTCCCTCTCCCCTTCAGGGGAGAAGGCCGGGGAGAGCGGCCCCGCCGCAAGCGCCACCCCCGACACCCTCACCCCCGAACAAGCCGAAGCCGGCATGGCCGAAATGAGCCGCGTCTATGATGCGATGGGGCGGGAGTTGTATCTCGGCGCGGGGGGAAGGGAGCGGGATTGACGGTCTATCCCGTCAAGAGAGATTCAGAATGCGAATAATCATTGCCGAGACGCTCACTCTGAAGTGTTTTGCTACAGAGGCTAGCTTACGCTCGTCGTTTATGTCTAGATCTTTGTATGATCTCATCAATGACGTTGGCATTAAAACTTCAGCAGCGAAGGCGTTTGCCTCAATCTCTTTAGTATCCACGCCGTCGCTCGATCGGCTATTTCTATGTAGAACTGCTTTATCCACATGTACATTATCTAACAGATAATCTGCATGCATGATATGATGCCCTAACTCATGGGCAATGGTGAACCGTTGACGATTGGGGTGATGAGCCGCATTCACGACGATGACTGATATGCCATTTTTTATGAACGACATACCTGAAAGTTCATCATCTAACGGGAGATGTTGAACAGCTATTCCTCGCGCTCGTGCGATTTGTTCAATCGGAATGGGTGCACTTTCAACTTTGAATTTCGTGAGCACCGACTTTGCTTGCCGAACAGCTTCTTGAGCTAGGCGGGTCATATATTATCTCGGCTTGAAGTAGAAGTTAAAGCATTTACGATGTTGTGAACCAAGGCTTTTTGGTCCTTTGAAAGGTCTTTCGCTCCGGACATCGTCACGTCGGCCTTGGCACCTTGCTTTGATGAAACCACCCGTGCGGGTACAATCTCATGCGCGCTTCCCAGTTCCAGCGCATCGACCAACGCCAAAATCTGATGCAAAAAAACGCGCTGTTTTCCGCGTTCGATATTGGCAAGCGACGCTCTCGAAAGGCCTAATTCGCTAGCCACACGTTCTTGCGTTTTGCCAACCGCTGCTCTGCGATTGGCAACCGCTTGACCAAAAGTCTTGTAGATCGCCCCCTCATCCACACTACCCGTATGCCTGTCATAACTCGCAATGTCAACGACACAAACATTTAGCCGGTTTTTGAGAGTGCGTTGCATTACTAGAGCGTTTGTACTACAAACATAGCACGTTTGTAATTGACACATGTTGGAATTTTGGCGAGGTTGAGCGAGCGGCCGATTCGGGTCGCTAAACAGAGGAAGTAAAATGAAGACACCAGGAAGCAACAGCGGCAATCGCGGTGGCATATTCCAAGAAACCGGTCCCCGTGGCGGGCGGTACGACAACTTCACGACGGTCCCGGACAATCGTACGTTTCCGCCGACTACCGCGCCCGGTCGTGGTTGGACGCCGGTTCGCACGACGCCCGACAGCAAGCGCTGATCGTGGTCGAGCATCTTCCGCCCCGGCCTCACCCGGCCCAAGTCCCGCCGGTTCGGCCTCACGTGCCAAGTTATCCGGTTCCAACCTATCCCCGTCCGCGGTGAAGTCGTGGGAGTGCATACATCGAGCCGGCCGCGTTCTTCGTGGCCGGCTCAAGCGCGGCGAACACTTTACCCATAAACCTCCCGCCGGTGCCCCACCCGCACCACCAGGATCAGCACCCGCGCATCCTCGATCCGCGCGATCACCCGGTAATCGCCGATCCGCCAGCGCCAATAGCCTGCATGATCACCGGTCAGCGGCGCGCCCAGGCTCCGCGGGTCGTCCTGCTTGGCGATCCGCTCTTCCAGTGTTCGGATGATCCGCCCGGCCTCGGCGCGGCCCAGCTTCTTCAATTCCTTCGCCGCATCCGGCGTGAACTCAATCGTCCAGACCAAGGTCGCGCTTCAAATCAGCCAGCGGAATCGCATCCTCGGCCCGGAAATCGCGCATCCGCTCCTCGGCCAGATAGAAATCCTCGAGGTCGTCGAGATGCGCCAGGATCGCCTCGCGCGCATAGAAGGTCTTGGTACGCCCGGTCTTCTCAGCCAGCGCCGCCAGTCGCTTTTCAGTTTCCGCGTCGATCCGTACCGCGAGCATCTTGGCCTCCTGCTATACATATATAGCATCGGCGCGGGTGCGCGACAACGCACGTCCTGACGGATGCCCATCCGCCACACCCCGCCGACAAACCATCCAACACCCGCCACCCCGCGCTGTCCTACCCGCATCAAATCCGCTTCACCCTGTCGGATGACGCACGAACCGCACGCCTCCGCCTCGGCCGCTGACCGCGAACACGCCGCCGCCACCCCCGCGCCCGATCCGCAAGCGGACTCGACCGCGCTCGCCCTCACCGACGCGGACGACGAAGCCGGCGAACCCATCCTCTACGACCCTGCCAATTATCGCTGGGTGCCCGTCCGCCGCCGCCCGCGCCTCGACGGCTGGACCGAGGAAAAGCAGCGCCGCTTCATCGAAACGCTCGCCGACACCGGCCTGGTTGCGCTCGCCGCCACGGA
This sequence comes from Sphingomonas sp. CCH21-G11, assembly GCF_001555965.1. Classification (GTDB taxonomy): domain Bacteria; phylum Pseudomonadota; class Alphaproteobacteria; order Sphingomonadales; family Sphingomonadaceae; genus Sphingomonas. Next base: position 262 of record NZ_LSHX01000020.1, on the reverse strand, counting down.
AGTCGGCATGTCGCGCGCCAGCGCCTATCAGCTGCGCCGTTCCGCCCATGGGGCCGCCTTTGCCCGCGCCTGGGACGCCGCGCGCCACCACGCCGCCGGCCTCATCGAAGACATCGCCTTTGAACGCGTGATCGAGGGGAGCGAGCAGGACGTCTATAATCACCGCGGCGAGGTGGTCGGCACGCGCGTCGTCCACGACAACCGCCTGCTCAAATATCTGCTCAGCCACCTGAAGCCCGAACGCTACGGCACCGTGCGCGCC
>NZ_LSHX01000002.1 GCF_001555965.1 Sphingomonas sp. CCH21-G11 | reverse complement strand
GGGTGGGGGCTATCCAGCTGGTGCGGCGCATGTTGCGAAGCCCCACCCCAACCCCTCCCCTGAAGGGGAGGGGCTTAGGCTGCTCTACATGGCGCGCTACGCCATTCATGGAACCGCCTTACGCTTCAGGCCAACTTCTCGGCCGTAAGCGAGGTCATGCGAACCGCCCGATACATCAAAGAAAGCGGTAACAGCGTTGGTGATCGCTTGTTGTTGGTCAGCGTTGAGCGCCCAACCACTCCGGGTCACCCGCAACCGCGCCTTCGCAACCTCCCCGTCATCAAGTAGGTTCGCATTGATTGCGAATGCGGCCAGCGCATTGAGTTTCACCGCTCGCTCAAACCGCTTCTTTACAGAGCCTGTCGCGACAATCTCGGAAGCTAAATTCGCTCGCCGAAACCCTGCAACCAGCTCTTGGCCGAGCGACAGCAGGTCGTCGTCCTCAACGACGATGGCGATTTTTGGAGCCTCGACCTCCGGTTCCTCCACCAGCATCGCCAGCCGTTCCACCCCGGCCGCCCAGCCAACACCCGGTGTGCTCGCCCCCCCCAGGCTCTCGATCAGCCCGTCATAGCGCCCGCCGGCCAGCACCGTGCCCTGCGCGCCCAGCCGGTCGGTGACGAACTCGAACGCGGTGTGGCGGTAGTAATCGAGCCCGCGCACCAGCCGCGCGTTGCGGGTCCAGGCGACGCCCGCCGCGTCCAGTCCCGCCGTCACCGCGCCGAAGAAATCCGACGCCGCCCCCGTCAGGAACTGGTCGATATCCGGCGCGCTGTCCGCAATCGGCCGGTCGCGCGGGTCCTTGCTGTCGAGGATGCGCAGCGGGTTCTTGTCGAGCCGCGCCAGGCTGTCCTCCGACAAGTCCGCGCGGTGGCTCTGAAAATGCTCGACCAAAGCCGCGCGCCACGCGTCGCGCGTTTCGGCGTCGCCCAGCGTGTTGAGCTGCAATGTCACGCCGTCGCTGATCCACAGCTCGCGCAGCAATTGGTCGGCGAACGCCAGTAATTCGACATCGGCGGCGGGTTCAGCCGCGCCGATCACTTCGGCGTCGATCTGGTGGAACTGGCGGAACCGGCCCTTTTGCGGGCGCTCATAGCGGAACACCGGGCCCGACGTGGCGAGTTTCAGCGGCGCATATTGCTGCCACCCCTCGGTCAGATAGGCGCGCGCGATGCCGGCGGTGAACTCCGGGCGCAGCGTGATCGAATCGCCGCCGCGATCCGCGAAGGTATACATTTCCTTCGACACGACATCGGTGGTCTCGCCCAGCGAGCGTGCGAAAACCGCGGTCGATTCGAACACCGGAATGTCGACGCGCTGAAAGCAATAGAGCGCGCGCACGCGCTCGAACGCGGCGAGCACCGTTGCGAAGCGGCGCTGCTCGGGTCCGAAAATGTCCTGAGTGCCGCGAATACGGCCCGGGGTCTGTATCTTCGCCATTTGCGCGCGTTCCTTAATTGCGTCAGGGGACAAACGCCAGTGGCGGCGGTGTGAAACCGCAATCGATATTAAGGGGCTTTCGACCATGACCGACGCGCTGATCTGTGACGCGGTGCGCACCCCGATCGGGCGCTATGGCGGTGCGCTGGCGGGCGTGCGCCCCGACGATCTGGCCGCGGTGCCGATCGCGGCGCTGGTGGCGCGCAATCCGGGGCTCGACTGGCGCGCGGTCGACGACGTGATCCTGGGCTGCGCCAACCAGGCGGGGGAGGACAATCGCAACGTCGCGCGCATGGCCGCGTTGCTTGCGGGCGTCGGCACCGATGTGCCGGGCACGACGATCAACCGGCTGTGCGGATCGGGGATGGACGCGGTCGCGATGGCGGCGCGCACGATCCGCGCGGGCGACGGGGAACTGATCGTCGCGGGCGGGGTCGAGAGCATGACCCGCGCGCCCTTCGTGATGGGCAAGGCGGACAGCGCCTTTTCCCGCAGCGCCGACATCCATGACACGACGATCGGCTGGCGCTTCGTCAATGCGCGGATGAAGGCCGAATTCGGGATCGACTCGATGCCCGAGACCGCGGAGAACGTCGCCGCCGAGTTCGGGGTCAGCCGTGAGGACCAGGATCGGTTCGCGGTCGAAAGCCAGCGCCGCGCCGCCGCCGCGCAAGCCTCGGGTCGCCTCGCCGCCGAGATCGTCCCCGTCACCATTCCCCAGCGCAAGGGCGACGCGGTGATCGTCGACCGCGACGAGCATCCGCGCGAAACCAGCCTGGAGGCGCTCGCCCGGTTAAAGCCGATCGTGCGCGCCGATGGCACCGTCACCGCGGGCAACGCGTCGGGCGTCAATGACGGCGCGGCGGCGCTGATCGTCGCCAGCGAGGCAGCGGCCGCGCGCCACGGCCTGATCCCGCGCGCGCGCATCCTGGGCTGCGCAGTCGCGGGCGTGCCGCCGCGCATCATGGGGATCGGCCCGGCGCCGGCATCGCGCAAGCTGCTCGACCGGCTGGGGCTGGCGATCGGCGACATCGACGTGATCGAACTGAACGAAGCCTTTGCCGCACAGGGGCTGGCGGTGCTGCGCCAGTTGGGCGTCGCGGACGATGCGGCGCATGTGAACCCCAATGGCGGCGCGATCGCGCTCGGCCATCCGCTCGGCATGTCGGGCGCGCGCCTCGTGCTGACCGCGACCGAGGAACTGCATCGTCGCAGTGCCCGCCGGGCGCTGTGCACCATGTGCATCGGCGTCGGCCAGGGCATCGCGATGGTGATCGAGCGGGTCTGACGCCCCCGCCCGATGCGGGTCAGGCCAGCGCCGGGGCGGCGGCGCGACGGATCGCCGGCAGCATGTCGGCCGGTTCGGGGCGCCGGGTATAGTCGGGATTGACCTCGGCATAGGTGATGATCCCGTCGCTGCCGATCACGAAGCGCGCGGGCATCGGCAGCGTCCAGCTGTCATCGCCGTTGAACGCGGGCAGCTGGTTACCGAGCGACTTGTAGAGATCGACCAGATAATCGGGCAGCGCGAAACGCAGGCCGAACGCGGCGGCGACGTCGTTGTGCGGGTCCGACAGGATCGGAAAATCAAGCGCATTCTCGCGCACCGACTTGCGGCTGTTGACGCGGGTCTGCGGCGAAATCGCGACCAGGCCGGCCCCAGCCGCCTGGAACGCGGGCAGCGCATCCTGCAGCGCCTGCAACTCCATGTTGCAATAGGGGCACCACACGCCGCGATAGAAGCTGAGGACCAGCGGGCCGCGCGCCAGCAGCGCGGCCGACGACACCGCTGTGCCGTCCGGTGCGGCAAGCGTGAAGTCGGGCGCGCGGTCGCCCGCCTTGCGGGCGCGTCCCGCCGCGCCCGAAGCGATCAGCTCGGCGGTCGCACGCGCCATGATCGGATGGATATGGGCGGGCGCGTTGAACGGCGGCCTGCCGGATTTGAAATCGGCCTTGAAGGCGTCGAGGCGGTCCTGAAGCGTCATGTCATGGTTCCCTGGGGTAAGGCGAAAGCGAAGGTCAGCGTCGAAAGGCGTGGCGCGCGAGCGGTGCGGCGGCGACCATGATCGCGGTGGCGAGGCTGCCGGTGACCTGCAGCGTGAACATCGCGTCCCGAACCATCTGTCGCAGCATCATCGTCGCTCCTGCCGGCGTGCCGACGGGCGATCCGCCGGCTTGGTGAAAGACGGATGCGCGATTGCGGCGCGACAGGGCAGCCGGGTTGGGGCAATAGTATTCATTCCAAGGGGGAATGGTGATGGACCGATTCCAGGCAATGACCACGTTCATCCGCGTCGTCGACACCGGCTCGTTCTCGGCGGCGGCGCGACAGACCAATGTCGGCCAGCCGGCCGTGTCGAAGCTGATCGCCCAGCTCGAGGACCGGCTCGGCGTCCGGCTGATCACGCGCACCACGCGCGGGCTGTCGCCGACCGAGGCCGGGCAGCGTTACTACGAACGCGCCCGCCGCGCGCTGGAGGAAGCCGACGAGGCCGAACTCGCCGCGCGCGGGGCCGGGCGGGGCCTGAGCGGACGGCTGCGCATTTCGGCGGCGACGACCTTTGCCCGAATCCACGTGGTGCCCCGGCTGCCCGCATTCCTGAGCGAACATCCCGAACTCGATCTGGAGGTCGTCATGGACGATCGGGTGATCGACATGGTCGAGGAAGGGATCGACGTGTCGCTGCGCATGGGCGAGCTGCCCGATTCGACCGCCACCGCGCGGAAAATCGCGACGGGCCGGCGGTCGCTGCTCGCCACCCCGGCCTATCTGGCGCGGGCCGGCGCGCCGCAAAGCCCGGCCGATGTCGCCGATCACAATGCGGTCGTGTACACGCATTACGACACGCACCACTGGACCTTTCGCAACGCCGCCGGCGGCGAGGCGTCGGTCAAGGTCGGCGGGCGGCTGCACGTGACCGCGGCAGAGGGGCTGCGCGCCGCGGTGCTCGCCGATATCGGCATCGCGGTCGCGTCCGACTGGATGTTCGCGCCCGAACTGGCGAGCGGCCAGGTCGTGCGCCTGCTGGACGGCTGGGCGTTGCCGCCGATCGACCTGTGGGCGGTGTTCCCGACCGGCCGCCTGGCAAGCGCGAAAGCGCGGACCTTTGCCGATTTCATCACCGCGGCAATGCGCGAAGCCTGACCCGGGCGGGCTCAGGCGCGACGAAGCGTGGCCGCGATGCCACCGAGGATCAGCGCCGCCGCAACCGCCAGCCGCACCGTCAGCGGCTCGCCGAGCAGCACTGCGGCGGCGAGCGCCGCGACGACCGGCGTCGCCAGCTGGGCCGCACCGACGGTTGCATGGGGCAGGCGCGGGACCACGCGATACCACGCGACGTAACCCAGGCCGGACGCGAATGCGCCCGAGGCGATGGCGAGCGCGACGCCGCCCAAGGCCGGGGCGGGACCGGCATCGAGCAGCGGCAACGGCGCCGCCACCAGCGCGGCGACCAGGAAGTTACCCGCCGTCCGCCGCGCGGGATCCGCTGCCGACCGGCCCAGCACGGAATAGAGCCCCCACGCAATGCCCGCGACGACCATGCCGAGCATTGCCAGCACCGGCCCGGCTTCCGCACGGCCGCCGATCAGGACGACGACCCCGGTCATGGCCATTGCCACCCCGGCCAGGTCGATGGCCCGAACCCGATTGCCCGACAGCGCGCCGGCGACAAGGATGGTGGCCTGGACCGCGGCAAACAGGACCATCGCGCCGGTCGCGGCGTTCAGGCGGACATAGGCAAAGGAAAACGCGCCGCAATAGACGAGCAACGCCAGCGCGCCCCGCCAGCTGGGGCGTTCGCGCGGGCCACGCAGCAACCAGGGCAGCAGGATCGCCGCGCCGGCGGCAAGCCGGATTGCGGTGAAGCTGCCCCAGCCGATCTGGCCAGTGCCGAGCGCGGCGCGCGCCAGCAGCGAATTGCCCGCAAACGCCAGGATGGCGAGCGCGACCAGCACGACCGTGGTGCCGCGCACCCGCGCCGCCGATCCCCCCGGTTCGATCACGCGGCGAACGGATAGTCGATATAGCCGTCCGCACCGCCGCCATAGATGCGCGCGGCGTTGAGCGGGTTCATCGGCAACCCCTCGGCCAGGCGACGGGGCAGATCGGGGTTGGCGATGAACAAGCGGCCGAACGATGCCGCATCGATCTCGCCCGCCTCCAGCGCGGCGCGGGCGCGATCGCCGGTATAGCTGCGATTGGCGATGTAATTGCCGCCGAACGCGCGCCGCACCACTTGGGGGTCGACGATCCGGTCGAACGGGTCGCCGCGCGGATCGCTGGGCTCCACGCAGTGGAGATAGGCAAGCCCGCGCTTGCCGAGCTGTTCGGCGAGATAGCCGAACAAGGGCGCGGGATTGCTGTCGCTCATGCCGTTGATGGTGAGCGAAGGCGACAGGCGGATGCCGACCCGGTCCGCGCCCCACACGCCGATTACCGCGTCGGTGACCTCGAGCGTCAGGCGGGTGCGGTTCTCGATGCTGCCGCCATAATCGTCGGTGCGGTGATTGGTGCCGTCGCGCAGGAACTGGTCGAGCAGATAGGCATTGGCGCTGTGCACCTCGACTCCGTCGAATCCGGCCGCCTTGGCATTGATCGCGGCGCGGCGATAATCCTCGATGATGCCGGGGATCTCGTCGCGTTCGAGCGCGCGCGGGACGACGAAATCCTGCGGGCCGTCATAGGTAAAGGCGTGACCCGCCAGCCCGACCGCGCTCGGCGCGACGGGGAGGCCGCCGCCCGGCTGGAGCGAGGGGTGCGACAGCCGGCCGACATGCCAGAGCTGGAGCATCATCCGCCCGCCGGCCGCATGGACGGCATCGGTGACGCCGCGCCACGCCTCGACCTGGGTCTGGCTGTGAATGCCCGGCGCGCCGGCATAGCCCTTGCCCTGCTGCGAGATGTGCGTCGCTTCGGACACGATCAGCCCGGCGGTGGCGCGCTGGGTGTAATAGGTCTGCTGCAATTCGTGCGGGGCGTCGTCGGCATTGGCGCGGGTGCGCGTCAGGGGGGCCATGACGATGCGGTTGGGGGCCTGGATCGCGCCATAACGGATCGGCTGGAACAGGGGATCGTCGGTCATCGTGATTATCCTTCGACGGGCGTTGACGAACGCGGGTGCGTGAAAAGCGGGCGGAAAAGGCCGATTGCGGTCACCAGGCCAAGGGTCGCCAGCCCGGCCCCGGTCCATTCCGGCACGGTCGGCACCGCGCCGGTGACGACGATGCCGACGACCAGCGTCGCGGCCGGGACGATCGCGGGGAACAGCCCGGCCTTCGCCGCGCCGAGGTGACGCACGGCGACCCCGAAGGCGATCACGGCGAGGACGCCGGACAGCAGACCTTGCACGGCGAGTTGCGCGACCAGGGTCCCCGCCGGCAGCGCGGTGATCCGGGCGGTATCGCCCCAGGCCAGCGTCGCGGGCACGACGACGATCGCCGAGACGGTCGATACCGCGGCGGTGACCGCCAACGCGCCGAGCTGCCAGCGTTTGATCAGGACGGTGAAGCCGGCCCAGCTGAGCCCGGCGGCAATGAACAGAAGGTCGCCGATCCACACATGGCCGCCGCCCATGGCGCTGGCGTGGCTGGCGATGACGGCAAGCCCCGCGACGATCAGGCCGACGCCGACCAGCTTGTCGCGCGTCAGCCGCTCCTTCAGCAGCAGCGCGGCCGCGAACATCGATGCGAGCGTGATGGTCGAGGGCTGGATGACGGCGCCATGCGCGAGCGGCGCGAAGACATAGCCGCCGGTGCCGAGCAGGATAAAGGGCGGGCCGGCGAGCAGGGCCAGGATGATCGCGCGCCGCCAGCCGACCCCGCCCAGCGTGCGCGGATCGTTGCGCAGCAGCCAGGGCAGCATGACGAGCGCGGCGGTACCGAACCGGAGCAGGACGAAATCCTGCGGCAACAGCCCGATCGCGGTGCCCGACTTGGCAGCCACGAGATAGGTTGCCCAGATCACCGCGGCGGTGACGCCGGCCGCAATGCCGGCCAGGACGGGCGAGGGCGCAAGGGAAGCCCCGCCATGCCGCACGTTCCGGGAGGAAAGGAAGAGGGCCATGGCGGGGCTCCGAAGGGTCGGCCCGGCGTCGAGGGGGAAAGGCGACGCCGGGCCCGGGGAAGGTCTTCAGGCGGCGAGCGCGACATCCAGCGCCGGCGCGGCGGGGAAGTCGACCGGCACGCGGGTGGTGGCGTGCAGATAGTTGGTGACGGTCTTGTCGCCGATGGTGACGATCACGTCGACCAGGTTTTCCTTGGTCCAGCCGGCGGCGAAGAAGGCATCGACCAGCGCCGGATCGGCATGGCCGCGATTGATCGCGATCGAGCGGGTCAGCTTGGCAAGCGCGTCGAGCTTGGCGTCGAACCCGGCGCCACCGGCGCGGATCTCGAGGATCTGGCTGTCGGTGAAGCCGTTCATCTTGCCGAGCGCGGTGTGCGCGGCGAGGCAATATTCGCAGTCGTTCACCTGGCTGACGACCAGATTGACGACTTCGCGCGCCTTGGCGCTGATCGACGACTTGGCCGACTGCAGCGCGAGATAGGTGCCGAGCGCATTTTCGGAATGGGCGAGCGTCGCATAGAGATTGGGGACGAAGCCCAGCTGACCCTGCAGCGCGTCGAACAACGCCTGGTTCGAGGGGCTGACGCTGTCGCGGGTCGGAACGGTGATGGCGGTCATGGGGCAAATCCTTTGGCGGGGCGGCGAAAGTGCCGTGAGCTCCAGATGCCCCGTCGAGGCCGCGCGCGGCAGCCCGGCCGTAGCAATAGCATCCATGCCTGAGCGGAATGAGCGCGCGCCCGGCCCGGCATCCGGATGGCGGCCCGGACGTCGCCGGTCCGGTGACACATACGTATGCCGATCGGTGTCATGGCCGCGCCGCATGCTAGCCCTCGCCGGGACGGGGGAATGCGATGCGCGATACGAACATGGACGAGCACGCCGGAACCGGCGCGAATGCCGACCGATATTATCGGCCGGAACTCGACGCGCTGCGCTTTTTCGCGTTCCTGCTCACCTTCGTCTGGCATCGGATGGCGCATCTCCCGACGGATCGCGTGGCCGATGCCTGGGCATGGCGGCTGGGCACGATCGGCGCTTTCGGATTGCCGGTCTTCTTTCTGCTCAGCGCCTTCCTGATCACCGAATTGTTGCTGCGCGAGCGCGACCGGATGGGCGTGGTCGATATCGGCGCCTTCTACATCCGCCGTATCCTGCGTATCTGGCCGCTTTATTTCGCTGCCTTTTATTTCCTTGTGATCCTCGATTTCGCAGTGCCTGGTGTCGGCACGCGCGACCCGCTGGCATGGCTGGCGTTCAGCCTCTTCGCGGGCAACTGGTACGTCACGATCCAGGGCTGGATCGCCGCGCCGATCGACCCGCTGTGGAGCATTTCCGTCGAGGAGCAGTTCTACCTGATCATTCCCGTGCTGATCGCGAAGGGGGGACGCCGCGCATTGATGGCGGCGGCCGTGCTGATGCTGATCGGCGCCTATGTCACCATCGGCATCTATGCCTGGCGCCCGTCACCCGGCGACCAGGGTCAATGGACGAACAGCTTTTTCCAGTTCCAGTTCTTCGCGGCCGGGGTCGTGCTGGCGGTGCGGTTGCGCGGGCGGCTGCCGCGGCTGGCGGCGTGGATGCGCCGGGGGGCGTTCATCCTCGGCTTCGCCTGCTGGCTGGTCGCCGTGGCGGTGTTCGACGTGCGCAGCTGGGACCCCCAGCCGAGCTTTGCCGGCGCATTTGCGGGCTGGCTGCTGGTGCTGGTCGGCACGCTCCTCTTTTTCTGCGGCACGCTCGGGATCGACGCGCACGCGGTTCCGAAATGGCTGACCTATCTGGGGCGCATCTCGTTCGGGCTCTACGTGATCCATTCGCTGCTCTTCGTGCTGATCTTCGACAAGGCGCTGCCGTGGCTGGCGCTGAGCACGCGGAGCCTGCCCGTTAATGCCGGCGCGACAGCCGCCGTGCTGCTGCTCAGCATTAGCGCGGCGCATCTGTCGTTCCGCTATTTCGAACGGCCGATCATCCGCCTCAAATCCCGGTTCACCTATGTGCGGGCGCGCGAGGACGCGTGAACCCCAGATGGATCGCGGAGCGGAACCTGGTGCCGGCGCACGGCAGGCCGATCTGGCCGAGACCCCGCGTCAGGGCGCGTCAGGCGCGCTGAGCCGATAGCCGACGCCGGGTTCGTTGGTGATGAGCAGCGGCGTGGAAGGATCGGCCTCGAGCTTCTGGCGCAGGTTGCGGACGACGATGCGGAGATAATCGAGCTGCCGCTCATGCGCCGGGCCCCACACCTCGCGCAACAGGCGGCCATGGGGAATGACGCGATCGGGCTGCGCGGCGAGGCGGGCAAGGACCCCATATTCCTTGGGCGTCAGATGCACCTCGCTGCCCGCGCGGCGGACGCGGCGATGCACCAGGTCGATCGCCACGTCACCGACGGTCACATGTTCGCGCTCGGCACTGGCGGACAGGCGGTGGCGCAGGGCGGCGCGAATGCGCGCCAGCAATTCCTCGGTATCAAAGGGCTTGGTCAGATAGTCGTCGGCACCCAGATCGAGCGCGGCAACCTTCTCGGCGGTGTCGTTGCGGGCCGAGACGACCAGCGCCGCAGCGCCCGCGCGCTTGACCAGCTGGACGAGCTCGAGCCCGTCGCGATCGGGCAAGCCGAGATCGAGCAGCACGGCATCGGGCTTGTCGATTGCCAGCGCGGACAACCCCTCGCGCGCGGATGCGGCCTCGACGACGACGTGGCCCGCGCGCATCAGCGCGGCGCGCACGAGCCGGCGGATCGCCGCATCGTCCTCGATCACCAGGATGCGTGTGGTCTGCCCCATGCCGCCGGGATTAGGGTCGCCGCCGGCCTGCGTCGAGGGCGAGGTTGAGTTCGAGCACGTTGACCACGGGTTCGCCCAGCACGCCGAGCAAAGGGGATTCGACGTGCGCCATGACCAACGCGCGCACTTCCCCGACCGGCAAGCCCCGCGCCGCGGCCACGCGCGGTGCCTGGAACAAGGCCGCCTCGGGACTGATATGGGGGTCGAGCCCCGAGGCGGAAGTGGTCACCAGATCGGCAGGAACGGATGAACCTGGTGATGGCTGAAGCGTGGCGACGTCGGCGCGGACCCGGTCGGCAAGCGTCCTGCTGGCCGGGCCGAGGTTGGACCCGGACGAGGCGGTCGGGTCGTAGCCCTTGCCCGCAGCGGACGGGCGGCCATGGAAATAGCGCGCGCCGGTGAAGGCCTGGCCGATCCGCGCGGAGCCGACGACCCGGCCACCGTCGCGGATCAGGCTGCCGTTTGCCTGCGCGGGGAACAGCGCCTGGCCGATGCCGGTGACCGCCAGCGGATAGGCCAGCCCGAGGAGCAGCACGAAAAGGAGGGTGAGGACGAGCGCGGGACGCAGCGCGGTCTTCATATCGGTGAGCATGACAGGGTTCCTCAGGCGAGGTGAAGGGCGCTGACCGCGAGGTCGATCAGCTTGATGCCGATAAAGGGCGCGACGAGCCCGCCCAGGCCGTAGATCGCGAGGTTGCGGGCGAGCAGCGGGCCCGCCGCCATCGGCCGGTAGGTGACGCCGCGCAGCGCGAGCGGCACGAGCAGCGGGATGATGAGCGCGTTGAAGATGACCGCCGACAGGATCGCCGAGCGCGGGCTGGCCAGCCCCATGACATTGAGCACACCGAGCGCGGGATAGAGCGCGACGAACATCGCCGGGATGATCGCGAAATATTTCGCAACGTCGTTCGCGACCGAGAAGGTGGTCAGCGCCCCGCGCGTCATCAGCAGCTGCTTGCCGAGCCCGACGATCTCGATCAGCTTGGTCGGATCGCTGTCGAGGTCGACCATGTTGCCCGCCTCGCGCGCGGCCTGGGTGCCGGTGTTCATCGCCACGCCGACATCGGCCTGCGCCAGTGCCGGGGCATCGTTGGTGCCGTCGCCGCACATGGCGACCAGCCGCCCGTCCTGCTGCTCGCGGCGGATCAGCGCGAGCTTGTCCTCGGGCGTCGCCTCGGCGAGGAAATCGTCGACCCCCGCCTCCGCGGCAATGGCTGCGGCGGTCAGCGGATTGTCGCCGGTGATCATCACCGTTCGGATGCCCATCTGGCGCAATTCGGCGAAGCGGTCGCGCACACCGGCCTTGACGACGTCCTTGAGCGCGACAGCGCCCAGCAGGCGGCCATTCTCGACCACGGCGAGCGGTGTCTGTCCCGCGCGCGCGACTTCTTGCGTAATCCGCTTGAGCTCGCCGGCCCCCGCCGCGTCGGCGGGCAGCGCCTTCAGGATCGAATCGACCGCGCCCTTGAGGACGGTGCGATCGCCGATCCGCACGCCCGAACTGCGCGTCTGAGCGGTGAAGGCGATCACCTCCGCATCGGCGGACAGCGTGGCGGACAGGCCGTGCCGGTCGCGCGCGAGAACGACGATCGACCGACCCTCCGGCGTTTCGTCGGCAAGGCTGGCGCGCAAGGCCGCGTCGGCGAGCTCGGCCTCGGTCACCCCGCCCAGCGGTCGGAACGCGCTCGCCTGGCGGTCGCCGATGGTGATCGTGCCGGTCTTGTCGAGCAGCAGCACGTCGATATCGCCCGCCGCCTCGACCGCGCGGCCCGACTTGGCGAGCACGTTGAACCGCACCAGCCGGTCCATCCCCGCAACCCCGATCGCCGACAACAGGGCGGCGATCGTCGTCGGGATGAGCGTGATGAGCAGCGCACACAAGAGCGCGACCGGCACGGCGCCGCCGGCATAGGCGGCGAAGGCCGGGATCGTTCCGACCGCGATCAGGAAGATGATCGTCAGGCCGACGAGCAGGATGGTCAGCGCGATCTCGTTGGGCGTCTTCTGCCGCTCGGCGCCCTCGACCAGGGCGATCATGCGATCGAGAAAGCCCCGCCCGGGATCCTGGGTGACGCGCACCTTGATCCGGTCGGAAATGACGCGGGTGCCGGCGGTGACGGCGGAACGGTCGCCGCCCGCTTCGCGGATGACGGGCGCGCTTTCACCCGTGATCGCGGCCTCGTTGACGCTTGCCACCCCCTCGATCACCTCGCCGTCGGCGGGGATCAGGTCACCGGCCTCGACCAGCACGACATCGCCGCGCTCGAGCCGCTGGGCGCCGACGAGGCTCCATGTCTCGCCGACCCCGGTGAGCCGCTTGGCCTGGAGGTCCGCCTTGGTCGCGCGCAGCGATGCCGCCTGCGCCCGCCCGCGCCCTTCGGCCAGCGCCTCGGCAAAGGTGCCGAACAATACGGTCAGCCAGAGCCAGACGATCAGCTGGACCTGAAACCCGACGGGGACAGGCTCGCCGCCGATGGCGAGCAGGACGGTGAGCAGCAGCGCGACGGTGGCCGTCACGAACATCACCGGATTGCGGACGAGCTGGCGCGGATCCAGCTTGCGAACGGCGTCGCGGCCCGCCGGCAGCAGCAGCTGCGCCGAGAAGATCGAGGTCGGGGCGGTGGTCATGATATCCCCCTCAGAAAAGCTGGCCGCGGATCATCGCGAGGTGATCGGCGACGGGACCGAGCGCGAGGCCCGGCAGGAAGGTCAGCCCGCCAAGGATCAGGATGACGCCGACGAGCAGCCCGACCCACAGGCCGCCCGTCGTCGGAAACGATCCCGGCCCGGCCGGCATGTGCTTTTTCGCCGCGAGGCTGCCGGCGATGGCGAGCGCGGGCACGATGACGAAGAACCGCCCCAGCCACATCGCGATGCCGAGCAGGGCGTTGTAGAAGGGCGTCCCTGCGCTGAGACCGGCAAAGGCGGAGCCGTTGTTGCCCGCGGCCGAGCTGAACGCATAGAGGATTTCGGCAAAGCCGTGCGGACCCCGGTTGAGCGGCCCGGCGAGCCCGGCCCCGGTCACGCTGGCGACCGCCGTCAGGCCAAGGATGCACAGCGGCAGCACCGCGATCGCCAGCACGGCCAGCTTCACCTCGCGCGCCTCGATCTTCTTGCCGACATATTCGGGCGTGCGGCCGACCATCAGCCCCGCGACGAACACCGACAGGATCGCGAACAGGAGGAAGCCATAGATTCCGGCACCGACGCCCCCGACCACGATCTCGCCCAGCTGGATGTTGAACAGCGGGACCAGCCCGCCCAGCGGCGTGAAGCTGTCGTGCATCGCGTTGACCGCGCCGCAAGAGGCCGCGGTGGTGACGACCGCGAACAGCGCCGAGGCGGCGATGCCGAACCGCGTCTCCTTGCCCTCCATGTTGCCGCCCGGCACGCCGAGCTGGTGCAACACGGGATTGCCGTTGCTTTCCGCCCAATAGGCGGCGGTCACGCCGGCAAGGAACAGCACCGCCATCGCGCCGAGGATCGCCCAGCCCTGACGCGTATCACCGACCGCCTTGCCGAAGGTCCAGGTCAGGCCGACGCCGATCGCGAAGATCGACAGCATCTGGACGAGGTTGGTCAGCGCGGTCGGATTCTCGAACGGGTGCGCCGAATTGGCATTGAAGAAGCCGCCGCCATTGGTGCCGAGCATCTTGATCGCTTCCTGGCTGGCGACCGGGCCGACGATTAGCGTCTGGCGCGCGCCCTCCAGCGTCGTCGCGTCGATCGCGGTGGCAAAGGTCTGCGGCACGCCGCTGGCGATCAGGAACACCGCGTAGACGACCGAAACGGGCAGCAGCAGGTAGAGCGTGACGCGCGTGATGTCGGCCCAGACATTGCCGACGCTTTTGGCCTCGCGGCGCGCAAAGCCGCGGAACAGCGCGAAGGCGACCGCGATGCCGGTCGCGGCGCTCAGGAAATTGTGGAGGGTGAGGCCGAGCATCTGGCTGAGGTTCGACAGCGCCGCCTCGCCCGAATACCATTGCCAGTTGGTGTTGGTGGTGAAGCTGATCGCGGTGTTGATCGCGCCGTCCGACCCGAGCCCGGGCAGGCCGCGCGGGTTCATCGGCAGCACGCCCTGCAGCCGCAGCACCGCATAGGTGAACAGCAGCAGGACGAGGTTGAACAAGACGAGGTGCAGCGCATAGCGCCGCCAGTCCTGCTCGGCATCCGGGTCGATGCCCGCCAGCCGGTAGAAGCCCTGTTCGACCGGCCCGAGCACGCGGTGGAGCGGAGTCCGCCGCCCTTCGTAGAGCGCGAACAGCCACTGCCCGACCGGTTTGGCCGACAGCGCGAGGACGACGACGAAAAGCGCGATCAGCGCCCAGCCCTGGAGGGTCATGTGCGGCCTTTCAGAAACGCTCGGGCCGGATCAGCACGGCGATGAGATAGATGAGCAGCGCAAGCGCGGTGAACCCGGCGATGATCAGCGGCAGCGGATCGGTCTGGGGCATCGGTCAGGCCTCGTCGCACAGCCGGACGAAGGCGAAGGTGAGCAGGCTGAGCCCGCCCAGCAGAGCGAGCCAGAAGATGTCGGCCATGGGGCGTCCTCGCGTCAGCCGCCCGTGGGTGGCGGCATCCGCGGAGCTAGCCCCGCCTGGCATTAAATTTCGCGGGCGAAAGCGCGCCGACCGCATTAAGATTCCATAGCGTCGGCGGGTTGGCGTGGACGCCGCCCCCGGGCCACCGCTAGACCGGCGAACGATGGCCGATCCCGAACGCCCCGATCCCGATGCGCTGTTGCGGCTGGCGCGGCGCGAGCAACGCGGACGGCTGAAGATCTTTCTCGGTGCGGCGCCCGGTGTCGGCAAGACCTATGAGATGCTGCTGGAGGGTGCGGCGCGCCTGCGCAGCGGCGTGGATGTCGTCGTCGCGGTCGTCGAGACGCACGGGCGGGCGGAAACCGAGGCGCTGGTCGCGCCGTTCGAGGTGATCGCCCGCCGCACGATCGCCTATCAGGGCCACGCGCTCGCGGAGATGGACCTCGACGCGGTGCTCGCCCGGCGGCCGGCGCTCGCGCTGGTCGATGAATATGCGCACACCAATGTAGAGGGCAGCCGCCACCCGAAACGGTGGCAGGATGTCGAGGAACTGCTCGACGCCGGCATCGACGTCTTCGCCACGCTCAACATCCAGCATGTCGAGAGCCTCAACGACGTCGTCGCCAGTTTTACGCGCGTGCGCGTGCGCGAAACCGTGCCCGATCGCGTGTTCGACGATGCAGAGATCGAGATCGTCGACCTGCCGCCCGACGAGCTGATCGAGCGGCTGAAGGACGGCAAGGTCTATGTCCCCGCCGAGGCGAGCCGCGCGCTCGGCCACTTCTTTTCAAAGGCGAACCTGTCGGCACTTCGCGAGCTGGCGCTGCGCCGTGCCGCGCAGAATGTCGATCGCGCCATGCTCGACCATCTCGACGCGCAGGCGCTGCCGGGCAAGTTCGCCGCGGGCGAGCGCGTCCTGGTCGCGGTCAACGAGCTGCCCGGCGGCGACGCCATCGTGCGCGCCGGCAAGCGGCTCGCCGACGCGCTGCGTGCCCCGTGGCAGGCGGTCCATATCGAAACGCCGCGGAGCAGCCATTTCGCCGACGCCGACAAGCGCCGCGTGGCAGAGGCACTCGCGCTCGCCGCGAGCCTGGGCGCGACCGCCGTCACCGTTCCGGCCGAAACGGTGGCGGAGGGGCTGCGCGCCCAGATCGACGGGATGCGCGCGACACAGCTGGTCATCGGCAAGTCGACGCGCAGCTGGTGGTTCACGCTGCGCCACGGATCGGTCGTCGAACGGATGCTGCGCGAACATGCCGGTCTGGCGGCGCACGTCATCCCGGTCGCGACCGACCCGGTTGCCCGGCCGTCCCGCGTGCGAACGGCGAACATCGGCCGCGGCCGCGACTATCTGATCGCCGCGTTCACCGTTGCGGCGACGGTGCTGTTCGGCCGGCTCGCCGTGCCGCTGATCGGCGTGGAGGGGGTCGACCTGCTCTTTCTGCCCACGATCGTGATGGTCGCCGCACGGACATCGCTCGGCCCGGGCATCTTCGCGGCCTTCGCGGCGGGGCTGGCCTATAATTTCTTCTTCCTGCCGCCGCTCTACACCTTCACCATCGCCAATCCGCAAAGCGTGCTGACCCAGTTCGTGCTGATCGGCGTCGCGTTGTTCACCGCCAACCTGTCCTGGCGGCTGCGGCGGCGCGCGACGCTCGGCACGCGCAGCGCGCAGGAGAACGCGGCGATCGCCGCGTTCGGCCAGTCGCTCGCCCGCGCGTCGGATTGGCAGACGACCAGCGCGGTGATCGCCGACGAGATCGCGCAGCTGCTCGGCCTCGCCGTCGTCGTGCTGGCGCGGGTCGAAGGCGAGATCGTCCGCCGCGCGGCATCGCCAGACGGCGTCGGCGCGCTGACGCCGCTCGACCGCGCCGCGGCCGCCTGGGCGTTCGACCGCGGCGAGCCCGCCGGGATCGGCACCTCGACCCTCGTGGCGTCCGACTGGCAGTTCCACCCGCTCAAGACCAGCCTGGGCGTCCTCGCGGTGGTCGGCATCGCCAGCCCGGAGGGCGGCGCGCCGCTGACCGCGGATCGCGCGGTCCTGCTCGCGACGCTGCTGGGGCAAGCCGCGCTGGCGCACGAGCGGCTGAAGCTCGAGGACCAGGTGCGCGAAGTGACCGTGCTCAAGGAGCGCGACCGGCTTCGCGCGGCGCTGCTGTCGTCGATCGGCCATGATCTGCGCACGCCGCTCACCTCGGTCACCGCCGCCGTCGATGCGATCGGGGCGGCGCATCCCGGCGCGCCCGAAGTCGCGACCGCGCGCACCGAAGTCGCCCGGCTGCGGCGGGTGCTCGACAACCTGCTCGACATGGTGCGGATCGATACCGGCGCGCTCGAGGTGCATCCCGAACCGCTCGACCTGACCGATGCGGTCGCCGCCGCGGTGCACGACCTGAAGAGCGTGCTCGACGGCCACCCCATCGACCTGCAGGTGCCGCCCGACCTGCCCCTGGTCCGCGCCGATCCGGGGCTGCTTCACCATGTGCTGATCAACCTGCTGGCCAACGCCGCCGTCCACGGCGCCGAGCAAGGGCGGATCAGCGTCATCGGCCGACGCACGCCCGATGCCATCATGCTGATCGTGCGGGACGAGGGGACGGGCCTGCCGCAAAGCCCGCCCGACGCCATTTTCCAGACCTTCGTGCGCGGGACGGGGTCGGACCGAAAGGGCGGCAGCGGCCTGGGCCTTGCGATCGCGAAGGGGTTCGCGGACGCAATGCAGGTCGGGATCGAGGCGCGCAACGCGCAGGGCGGCGGGGCCGAATTCGGATTGCGGTTCGACGTCGCAGCACCGGGCGAGCCCGCCGAGGTGCCAGGGGAGCGGTCGAGCGGGGCGTGATGGTGCCGCCGGGCATTAGCGGCGGCCGCCCGGCACCCAAGGGCGGATGCCGCCGCCCCTCTGCGCGCGGCGTGTCGACTACCGCTTCGGCCTGCACGATCCGCCCCGATTCGAGGCACGTCATCGGCAAGGCCAGTCTCGCGCGCCGGCGCCGGCGTCGACGTCGGCGGGAACGGCGCGCCGGGCGCCGGGGCGTGGAATGAGCCCTGCGCCGCCGGCGACGCGCCCCTGGGCAAATCGGCCGAGGGTCATCGGCCTTCGGCGCCCCCGGTCAGCCGCAACGTCCAGTTGCTGCGATTGCAGGTGAACCAAGCAGCAGGGACGTGGCGGGAAAGATGATTTGATGCCGTTAATTGCTTCCCGGTGCCATTTCAGACCGGTATCGCGCACGCACCTCACGTCTCAGCACCTTGCCCACCGGCGACAGCGGCAATTGATCGACGATTTTCAGGCTCTTGGGTGCCTTGTACGGCCCGATATCGTTGCTTACCGCTCGAAGAAGTGCGGCATGATCGATCGTACTGCCCGGTCGCGCCACGATTTCGGCATGGATGGCTTCACCCCATTCTGCATCAGGCAGACCGACAACTGCGGCCATCACCACGTCCGCCTGCTTCAGAAGTGCGGCTTCCACTTCGACTGCATAGACGTTGAAGCCGCCGGTGATGATCATGTCCTTCTTGCGGTCGACCAGATAGACAAAGCCTTCATGGTCCATCCGGCACAGATCGCCCGATTTCCACCAGCCGTCGATGATCTCCGCCGCGCTGGCATCCGGATTGGCATAATAGCCCGAAATCACGCCCGGATGGCGAATCCACAACTCGCCGACTTCGCCTGTCGCAACGTCGCGGCCATCGTCGCCGACCAGCCGGATTTCCACACCGGGACAGACCAGGCCCGCGGAGGACAATCGCTCGCGATCGCGCTCGGTGTCCGCGCGATGCCACTCGCGCGGCAGCCACAGCCCCGGGCCGATCGCTTCGGTCGCGGCATAGAATTGGACGAGGATCTGTCCGAATGCGCGGTGCAGATCGGCCAGCTTCGCCGCCGCCATCGGTGCCGCGCCGTAAATCAGCGTCCGCAGCGACCCGAGGTCGCGGGGCTGCGCCGCCTGCATCTCGGCCAGGCGATACAGCAACGTCGGCACCAGAAAGCTGAGCGTCGCGCGATATTTCTCGACATTGGCGAGCCACAGCGTCAGGTCGGCGCTGTTTTGAGTGATGTTGCAGCCGCCGGCCATGAAGGTGGGCAACAGCACCATCATCGTGCCGTGACTGAGCGGCGTGACATGGATCGCGCGGGTGGCGCTGTCGAAGGGTGGCGAGGACAATGCCGCCATCCCCTCCCACGTAAAGGCGAGGTTCGCCCAGTCATACATCGCGCATTTCGGCACGCCGGTGGTGCCACCCGTGAAGCGGCAGAAGACCGCCTCGCCTCGCGCCGCAATGGTGCGGCGGGTCGGCGTCGCCGGCATCGCTTGCACTTCGGGCCAGAAACCGATGACGCCGTTCGCCGCATCGCCCGGATGATCGAAGACGATCACCGCGACATCGCGGGCGCGCAGCGCGTCGCTGTACCGGGGCAGCATCGCCGCCTCGATGAACACCGCGCGCGGCGCGACATAATCGACGATGCGAAGATGCTCGTCGGGCGTATCCCGGAAATTGCAGAATACCGGCGTCGATGCCGCCTTCAGGAACGTCCAGACATGCATCAGGCTGAGATTGTCGTTGTCGAGGATCAGCAGGTAACGATCGTCGCGGCCCAGCCCCAGCCTTTGATCGAGGAAATTGGCGATGCGATTGGAGAGCAGGTCAAGCTCGGCAAAGCTGTAGCGACGGTCGCGCTCGCTGTGGATCAGGGCGTCCGCGTCGCCGCGCGGTTCAAACACGCCGGCCATCAATGCCGCGACATCGATCTGCGCGTCAGAAAGCTCGGACACCGGTCAATCCCCTGCCAATGATGAGTTGCTGCAATTCGGTGGTGCCTTCCGGCATCGTCGCCATGCGTGCGTTGCGAAACAGCCGCTCGATCCCGGTATCGACGGCGATCCCGTTGCTGCCGTGAATCTGGACCGCGTCGCTGGTCACGCGCACGCCGGCTTCGGTGGCGTAAAGCTTGGCCATCGCCGCTTCCACTTCGCCACGCCCGCCCGCGTCGATGATGGCGAGCGCGCGCCAGCACAGCAGCCGCGCCGCGTCGACCTCCACGGCCATGTTGGCGATCTTCGCCTGGATCAGCTGATGCGCAGCGATCGGCTTGCCGTGCTGGACCCGAGTCTGTCCGTAGCTGATCGCGCGATCGAGTGCCGCGCGCGCCACCCCGACCGATGCCAGGCCCACCAGTGGACGTGCGGCCGCGAAAAGCGTGGCAAAGGTGCGCAGTCCTTGGCTGCCGTGAGTCAGGCGGCGCGCCTCCGGAACCCAGGCCTGGTCAAATGTGAGCTGTGCCGTCGACGTTGCGCGCCAGCCCAGCGTCGCAATCTCCCGCGCGGAAAACCCGTCGGCGCGCTCGACCAGGAACAGGTCGAGATCGTTCGCCGCGGGCCCGACCCGGGCGAGACATAGGTTCAGATCGGCATGGCCGCCGTTGGTGATCCAGATTTTCGTCCCTGTCAGGCGATAGCCGCCGGCGCAGGGCTCGGCCCGACACGCGATCTCGGCGATGTTCGATCCCGCACCGGGTTCGCTGATGCCGATCGACGCGATCCGGCGCGCGGTGATCAGGTCAGGCAGATAGGCGCGCCGTAAGGGCTCGGGCGCGATCGCATCGATCAGGTTCGCCGCCATCGACTGGATGAACGCGGCCCCGGCAAAATCCATCGACACCGCCGCCAGTTCCTCGAACAGTAAGCCGAAACTCAGCCAGTCGAGACCGTCGCCGCCATGATCGGGCCGCACCTTGCCGCCGCACATGCCAAAGGCCGAACAGGCACCGAGCCAGTGCGCTAGTGCATCGCGCGTAACCAGCCGGTCGCCGGCATCCGTCACGAACGCCGCGAATTCGCTGCTCAGGAACCGCCGGAAACTGTCGACGGCAAGCCGCTGCTCCGCATTTGGCGCAAAGCCGATCCCGTCACCGGTCACATGGGACGGCGGCGCGGCCGGGGCGTCGATCATCGCGGCGTCAGGCGGGCCGCGGCATCGACGCGAAGCGTGGTGCCGTTGATATAGGGGTTGTCGATCACGTGACAGGCCAGCCGCGCAAATTCCTCGGCATGGCCCATGCGCTTGGGGAAGACGATCATGCGGTCGATCATCGCCTGGCGCACCGGATCGGGCAGCCCCGCGACCATCGGCGTGTCGAACAGGCCGGGCGCGATCGCGACACAGCGGATGCCGATGTCATGCAGGTCGCGGGCGATCGGCAGCACCATGCCGACCACCCCGGCCTTGCTCGCGGCATAGGCGGCCTGGCCGATCTGCCCTTCGAACGCCGCGCCCGACGCGCAACAGACGATGACGCCGCGCTCGCCATTCGCATCCGGCGCATGGGTCGCCATCTGTTCGGCGGCAAGCCGCAGGACGTTGAACGTGCCGGTCAGATTGACGTCGATCACGCGCTGCCAGCGATCGATCGGATGTGCCGCCCCCTTGCTCAGCGTCTTTGCCGAATCGCCCACGCCCGCACAGGTGATCACCGCCGAACAGGGGCCGAGCCGGTCGAGACTGAGCGCGAGCGCGGCCGCGACCTCGGCTTCGTCCGCGACATTGCAGGCGATACCGATCGCATCGCCGCCCAATCCCGCCGCGGCGGCCTCTGCGGCGCGACCGTCGCGATCAAGCAGCGCCACCTTCGCCCCCGCCCGGGCGAGCGCCGTCGCCGTCGCCAGGCCCAGGCCCGATGCGCCGCCGCTGACCACTGCCACGCGTCCGGCGATATCCATGTCAAAGCCCCTTGGTTGGTGCGGAAAGGATGGTGACGGCACACACCGCTTCTTCGGCACCCAGGACGCCGCCGCCATTTTCGGCGATGCCGAACCGCGCCTGAGCAACCTGGCGTGCGCCCGCCTCACCGCGTAGCTGCGTTGCCAGCTCATAAATCTGGCCCAATCCGGTGGCCCCGATCGGATGCCCCTTTGCCTCGAGCCCGCCAGAGGGATTGACCGGGATGCGGCCGTCAATCCGTGTCGCGCCGCGCGCCGAATATGGCCCGCCCTCGCCGCGCGGGCAAAAGCCGAGATGCTCGATCTGCATGATTTCGCCGACCGCGGTCGCATCATGCACCTCCGCAAGCGACATGTCGCCCGGCCCCATGCCGGCGGCGGCGTAGGCGTCATGCGCGGTCAGCGCGGAGATATGCCGGTCGAGGTCGCGCGGATCGCGATCCACGCCGCTGCGCAGCGCCGTCCCCTCGATCGCCAGCGCCCGGCCGCAAAGCCCCCGCCGCCGTGCGACGGCGGGGGAACAGACGATCGCCGCGGCCGCCCCGTCGCTGACCGGCGCGCACATCGCCACCGTCAACGGATAGGTGACACCGCGCGCGTTCAGCACCTCCTCGACGGTCATGCCTCGCCGGTACTGCGCGTGCGGGTTCAGTACGCTGTTCTGGTGGTTCTTCGCGGCGACGGCGGCGATCTGTTCGATCGTGGTGCCATATTCGCGCATGTGCATCCGGCCCAGCCCGGCATAGACATCCATGAACGGGCTGTATTGCGCCATGCCGGTGAAGTCGTCCGGCACCGTCACGCCATCGCCCAGCGCGGCCATATCGGCGATCGTTTGGTCGATGCGCGTCACGTCCATGCCGCCTTCGAACACGCCGGCCATTTTGCCGCGGTCCTCGAACACCATCTTCTCGACCCCGACCGCCAGCGCGATGTCGCATGCGCCGGCTCGCACCGCCTTGGCCGCTTCGATCAGCGCGGTCGCCCCGGTCGCACAGGCGTTTTCGACATTGACGACGCCGATGCCCTCGAAGCCCAAATGGCGCAGCACCACCTGGCCCCGAATGCTGCCCTGGCCCTCGGTCGCGCCCTGGGTCGCGTTGCCGAAATAGACCATCTGGATGTCACCGATCGACAGCGCCGCATCCGCCAGCGCCAGCCGGATCGCCTCGCCCGCCAGATCGCGCACCGGGCGGGTGAGGTGCCGGCCGAACTCGGTCATGCCGACTCCGATGATCATCGGCTTTGACGCAGCGTTCATCGCGCAACTTCCCGTTTTGCCGCGGCGTTGAACCGAGGTGCGCGCTTCTCGGCAAAGGCTTGCAGGCCTTCGGCAAAATCGTCCGAATCCAGATGCGCGGCGAACGCCTCATATTCGGCGTCCAGCATCGCCTCATCGCCCGCACAGCTTGCGTGGCGCGCCAACCGCTTGATCGCGGCGAGCGCCGTCGCGCTTTTTGATGCGACGTCGTGCTCGATGCGTGCGAGCAGCTCGGGAAAATCGGCGGCCGGGGCGATCTGCTGGATCAGGCCGAGTTCCATCATGCGCGCCGCCGGCACCAGCGCGCCCGTGCACAACAGGTGCATCGCGGCATGATAACCGATCCGCGTCGGCAGCAACGCGGCGCCGCCGGCACCCGGGAACATACCGAAATTGGCATGCCCATCGCCGATCATCGCGCCATCGACGGCAACGATGATGTCGCACGCAAGCGCCAGTTCCAATCCCCCCGCGATCGTCAGCCCGTTCAAGGCCGCGACCACCGGCTTGGGGAAGTTGCGGATGGCGTTGTAGACCCGGCCCGCGCGGTCAACGAACGCGGCGATGCCCTCCGGGCCCGCCTGCATCGCGTGGTGAAGGTCGGCACCCGCACAAAATGCGGCTCCGGCGCCGGTGATCGTGACCACCCGGACGGCGGGGTCCGCCGCTGCCGCGCGAAACGCCTGGTCGAGCAGGTCGAGCATCGCTTCATCCACGGCGTTGCGCCGCCCCGGCCGGTTGAGGGTGAGGCGCACGCCGCCGTCAAACTCGGTCACCAACACCGGGGGAGCAACGTCTGCCATGGTCACGCCTCCCTCCTCTACGTCAGCACATTATATCTACCTAAGCATATAATTATGGTTCGCTACAAGCTTATTGTCGGCGCGTGTCGGGTTCAGCCTCTGCGGACGGATCAGCGCGCGGTGCGTGTCGGGATCAAGGGGACAGCGGCAACTGGATGGCGATGGCAATTGTCGATCCGACCCCGACATAGAAGGCAGCCGACCGCAAAACGCGAACGCCCGCCAGATAGAGGGCCGCATGGGCAATCCGCGCCGCGAGGAATATCGCCGAGGCCTCGACCGTGGCCGGATTGGAAATGCCGGCAAGCTGGGCGGCGACCACCACGGCCGCGAACGGAACCAGCGCCTCGATCAGATTATGGTGCGTTCGCACCGTGCGACCGACCAGCCCGGGCAGCGGCCCGTCGCCCTCACGATTATCACGCAACGCCGCACCGCCGAACCTGAAGAAATAGGCGACGATCGTCAGCAGCGACAGGCCGAGCGTCAGCAGCCCGGCCAGCGCCAGCATTTTGAGCTCAGTCGCCACGCTTGACGCTCGGCCGGAGCGACATGGCGACCGAGATGAACAGGCCCACGCCGATGCCCCACAGCAGCCAGCCGCCACCCAGCGCGACGATTGCGGGGTCCGGGCCGTAGATCGCCGACTGGAACCAGGCGATGGCGATGCCGTCGCAAAGGGTGGCAGTCGCGGAAACGATCGCGACCGGCACGACCGTCGCGGCCTTCGGATAGCCGACCGACCAGCGCGCGAGCAGCACCGCCGGCAGGATGAACGGAACCGCGAGGCCGTAGAGGAGCGGCAGCCACACCCCCTCGAACACACCCATCGGACCGAGATGCTTGATGAACAGTGCGGCGAGATACCATTCCACCACACCCTGGAACAGCAACACACAAGTCGCCACAGGCGTCAGCGCGAGGCCGCGCGCGTCCCAAACGCCGCCCCGGCCGGTCGTTTCCTTATCCTGCGTCTGCATCTGAACTCGCCCCCCAATAATGTAGCACACGCTACATAAAGCATCTGGCGGCGGTCATCAATGCGTTCGGGCGATATCTCACCGCGCGGATCAGGCGGCGTCGAACAACAGGATCGGCTTGATCGCCGAGCCGTCGCACGATGCCGTGGCGGCAGCATTGATTTCGTGGAACGGAAAATGCGTGACCAGCCGCTCGACCGGGAAGCGTCCTGCCGCGTGCAGCGCGATCAGGCGCGGGATCAGCAGGTCGGGTTCGGCGATGCCGGTGGGAAAGCCGCGTATCGCCACCCCCATCAGGGCGAGCTGCAGATGGTCGAAGCGAACTTCCTGTCCCATCGGCCCGATGCCTAGCAAGCCGCAGGTGCCGCCCGCGCACAGGCAGTCCGCGGCTGCCCGGGCGACATCGGCAACGCCCGTTGCTTCGATGCTGAAATCGACCCCCGTCGGCACGATGGCGCGAACCGCCTGCGCCAGCGGCACATCGCCCGCCTGGACGACATGGGTCGCACCCAGCTCGCGCGCGAGCGCCAGTCGCTGCGCGTTGCGATCGATGGCGATGATCGTGGTGCAACCCACCGCGACCGCGGCCAGCAGCGCCGCAAGTCCCACTGCGCCGGCACCGAAAATGGCGATCGAGCTGCCGATTTCGGGCTTGAGCCCGTTGAGCACCGCGCCCGCGCCGGTCAGCGTGCCGCAGGCAAATGCCGGAGCCAGCCGCAGGTCGAACCCGGGATCGATCGGCGTCGCATTGCGCTCATGCGCCAGGGCGTGCGTGGCAAAGCTCGATTGCCCGAAGAAGCGCCCGTTCAGCCGTTCGCCCGCCGCGCACAGCCCCGTTGACCCGTCCGGTCGGCATCCGCCCAGATTGAGCCCGGTGATATGCACGCAGAAGTTCGATCGCCCGGCCGCGCATTCGCCGCACTGGCCGCAGCTCAACCGGCTGAGCACGACATGATCCCCGACGTTGAGCTTTGTCACCGCCGTGCCGACGGCCTCGACCACGCCGGCGCCCTCATGGCCCAGCACGATCGGCAGCGGGATTGGCAGGATCTGATCGCGCGCGCCGATGTCGGAATGGCAGATACCCGATGCGACCATGCGCACCAGGACTTCATTCGCCCGCGGCGCTTCCAGCTCGACCTGCTCGATCTGGAAGGGGGCCGATTTCGCGCGGGTGACCGCCGCCGTGATTTCCATGTGAAGAACCTTTCCCGCTCAGGGCGCGCCGACCTGCGGACAGATCACCACCTGCGTTTCAAGATATTCGTCGAGCCCTTCCGGCCCGAGTTCGCGGCCGACCCCCGATTGACCGAACCCGCCGAACGGCACGTTCGCGTGCAGCCCCAGCGACGCGTTGACATAGACCGATCCGACGCGAAGCCGGCGCGCGAGCGCGGTGCCGCGCGCGGGATCGGCGGTCCAGACCGAACTCGACAATCCAAATTCGGCATCCTGCGCAATCGCGATTGCTTCGGCTTCGCTGTCATAGGGGATCACGCAAATGGCCGGGCCGAAAATCTCCTCACGCGCGATCCGCATGGCGTTGGTCGCCCGGGCATAGACGGTCGGCTCAACGAAGTAACCGATGTCGCGATCGCGAACCCTGCCGCCGCCGGTCGCGACGACCGCGCCTTCGCGTGACGCGATGTCGCTGTACGCGAGCACCCGGTCGCGATGCGCGGCGTTGATCATCGGCCCCAATGCCGTCGCCGGATCGTCGGGATCGCCGATCGGCAACGCCCGCGCGCCGGCGACCAGCAGCTCGACGATTTCATCATGGCGACGGCGGGGCACCAGGACACGGCGCTGCGCGATGCACGCCTCGCCATTGTTGAGCGCCAGCCCGGTTACGGTCAGGCCCGCCGCCAGCAACTCAGCGGGCGCGTCATCGAGCACGATCGCCGCGGCATTGCCGCCGAGTTCCAGTGCGTAACGCCGCATCGCCGGCGCACAGGCGGTAGCAATCGACTGCCCAACCCGGGTGCTGCCGGTAAACGCGACCATGTCGATATCCGGGTGCGCGCACAGATGCGCACTGCCGGGGGTGTCGGCGACCACCAGGTTGAACACGCCGGCCGGCAGGCCCGCGGCTGCAAAGGCTTCGGCAACCAGAAATGCGTGCAGCGGGGTTTCCGGCGATGGCTTGAACACGACCGAACATCCCGCCGCCAGCGCGGGCCCGATCTTGCTGAAGGCGGCGAGCAAGGGCACGTTCCACGGCGCGATCGCCGCGACGACCCCGACCGGCAGCCGCTGCACCGTCGCGGTTCCGCCCGGAATCGCGCGGTCTTCGACAAAGGCGGTCGTGCGGATCAGATCGGCGTAATAGCGAATGAACCCGATCGCGTGATCGACATGCAGGATGGGGACGATCTGTCGTGGCAGCCCGGTTTCGGCGATCAGCAGATCGGCGATGGCGTCGCGCCGGTCCACCAATTCGTCGCAGACGCGATCAAGCGCGGCTGCACGCTCGACGGCCGGCAGCATCCGCCACGCGCCACTGTCGAAGCTCCGCCGGGCGGCGGCAACGGCACGATCCACGTCGCGCGCGTCGCCGATCGCAACCGATCCGACCGGCCTTTCGGTCGCCGGATTGATGACGTCGATACAGTTCGTCTCGACCGCATCCGCCCACGCGCCGTCAACATAGAACTGCGTGCAATCGCGCGTCATTCTCTGCCCCTCCGACCCATCGGTCCCACCTCACATTTTCGCCACGACGCGAAGGCCGTAGAAACGCGGCGGCGACGGGTAATTGGCGAAACTGGAGCCTTGTTCGGGAACCGGCAGCGCGGTGATGTTGAAATAGGTGTCGAACAGATTCTCGACATACCCCTCGACGGTGTATTTGCCGTCGTTGAAGCTGACCCCGGCGCGCAGATTGACGATCACGAAGTCGCCGTTGCGCGTGAAGGGCCGCGCGGCCAGATCGTTGAGCGGGAACGTCTCGCTTTGATAGCGCGCATCGATATGGGCGAGGCCGTCGATGCCGTCGGCGATCGGCGGCGTCCAGGTCACCGACCCTGTGATGGTATGTTCGGGGGTATTGGCCCCCTGCTGCCCGTCGTCGGGACCCGCCCGGGGATCGGTGACCTCGGAGTCGATATAGGTGTAGCCTGCCTCGATGTTCAGGTCCGGCGTCACCCGGACCGAGCTTTCAAGCTCGATGCCCTGCGAGATGAACTGCGCATAGTTCAGCACGACGAAGTTGCTGCCCAGAAAGCGGTTCGACTGATAACCGGCAAAATCCTGGTAGAACAATGTCGCGTTCAGCCGGACGCGCTGCCCGATCGTCGTCTTGACCCCGACTTCATAGGCGTTGACGGTTTCATTGCCGAACTCGAGATCGGTGGCCTGCGGTCCGTTGCCGCCCAGAAAGACCGAGTCGTAACTGCCGCGATCGAGATTATAGCCGCCGGATTTGTAGCCCCGGTCATAGCCGCCATAGAGCAGCACGTCGTCGGTCAGCTTGAACGACAGCTTCGCGGTTCCCGTGAACTCGTTTTCCGTCCGGCTGTCCGACCGCACGCCGTTGAATTCCGAGTTGATGACCGGATTGCACCCAAGCAGATAGGCGGGCGCAAACAGGCCGAGCGGATTGGTCGCCGACTGGGCGACCGAAATCAGCGCGGCACGGTATGCCGCCCCGCGCGGGTCGGTGCGCTGAAGGAAATCGCAGGTCGGCGTCACCGCGTTCTGGTTCGCGTTCAGCGTCTTGCGCTCGTAATTGTAGCGCAGGCCCAGGGTCAGCGACAGCCGGTCGGTCAACTCGATGATATTGTGGGTGAACACCGCAAAGGCATCGGTATTGACGCGATAGGCTTCGCTTTGGTGGCCCGAACCCGATGGATTTCCCGGCACCGGGCTGTTGAACAGGTTGAACAGCACCGGATCGGCCAATGCCTGCGCGCGCAGCGCGGGGTTGGACGCCAGCGCGACTTGCCCGAACAGCGGCACCGTCGGGCCCAATGTGCCGTGCAGCTGCAGGCCATTGGGCAAGGTCGCGGGATTGCGGGTCAGGCCGTTGATGATCGTGTCGACATATTGGTTGGCCTGCGCGCCGAGCTGGATGCGGTCGTTCACGAACAGCCGCTCGTTCAGGTAAAACGCACCGACCAGCCAGTCGAGCTTGTCGTCGAACGCAGACCCGCGCAGGCGGACCTCCTGGGTGAAATCCGAAAGGCCCGTCTGGTAACCGTCACGATAGGCGCGGTCGATGCCGCTGAAATCGATGTCCTGACCGCGCCGCGCTTCCCAGTCGCGATAAGCGGTGATCGAACTGATCGCGACGCCTCCAAGATCCCAGGTCAACTCACCCGAGACGCCCCATTCATCGACCTGTTCCAACAGGCTGCGCCCGGGCGAGACCGCCATCAGCCGGCTGCCGCGCTCATAGGCCGGCAGACCGATGCGGCCCGGCACCCCGTTGAGCGCCGGCGTGCTGGCTATGGGGTTGAGCGATGACGTGGCGATACGCCCGATGATCGCATTTGTGTTGTCCAACGGCAGGCTCAGGCCGCTGAGCGTGTTGATCGCGCCACAGCATCGCTCGTCGGTGGCGGCATAGTCGGCGATCAGCCTGAAGGTGACGTCGCTGGTGTCATACAGGGCCTGCGCACGCAGGAAATAGCGGTCGATATTGTTGATGTCGTTGCCGCTGTTGACGTCGGTGATGAAGCCGTCGCGGCGGTGATAACCGCCGTCGAACCGCAACGCCACCTGCTGCGACACCGGGCCGGTGACCCCCGCCTTGATTTCCACCTCGTCGAAATTGCCGTAGCTGGCATCGACATAGCCGCCCAGATCGAAGGCCGGACCGGCCGTGACGATATTGAGTGCGCCGGCCGAGGTATTGCGCCCGAACAGGGTGCCTTGCGGCCCGCGCAGCACCTCGACACGATCGAGCGGCGGCAGTTCGGAAAGCGCCGACCCGGCGCGCGCGCGAAACACGCCGTCGACGAACACGCCGACCGCAGGCTCGAACCCCGGATTATCCCCGGCGGTGCCGATGCCGCGAATGGTCAGGACGACGCCGGTGGCCGAGGACTGGCCGGTGGTCGTCTTGAGCGACGGCGCGAGCTGCTGGATGCCGCGGATGTCGACGACGCCGGCATTGACGATCTGATCGCCGCTGACCACGTTCACCGCGACCGGAATTTCCTGCACCGCTTGCTGTCGGCCGGTGGCAGTGACGACGATCTCCTCGATGTCACCCTCGTCTTCGGCAGCAGGCGGCGTGTCCTGGGCGAGCGCGCCGGTCGACCACCCCAGTGCCGCCAGCCCGAGCGTCGAAAGCAACCAGGCGCGCGACCGACGGCGACGCGAGTCGCCCAAATGGAAATGACGGCGGCTTGCTGCGGTCATGATCGTGATCCCCTCTCGCATATCGTTTTCTGTTTGCTGCTGTTTTTGAGGAATGGCGGATCGGCACCTCCGGCAATTGCATGCGGATCGGCCCCTGCCGTCGTCGCGCTTTCCCTCCCTGGCGCGGCACATCTCGGTGCGTCCGCGCAGATAAAGCTTAACCCAGCTCTATTATTTAAGCTATCAATATTTTGTCGCGCGGATGCCCGTCAGTCGGCACGCGTGAACACACCACGCGCGTGGCGCGCCGCGCGCTTTATCCGGGTTGGAACGTGATTGGGCGGCAGCGGGGCCGGCGTCAGCCGGCCTGCGCGGTACCGAACAGGGCGGATGCCAGCCAGCGAAGCTGCTGGAACATCGTGGCCAGTGCGGCTTCCTTGTCGTGATGCGAGATGCCGATATAGGCGTAAAAGCCCGCTTTTCCGATGGCGTAGAACGCTCTGCCCAGCTCGTGCGGCGTCGCGGTCAGGGCGGGCCCGACGGCCACGATGTCACCGCGTTCCCGCGCGATCATCTCGCCGATCCGCACGGTCAGGTGATCCTCCACCACCAGCCACCGCTTCACGAACGTCTCAGGCGCCAGCAGCACTTCGGCAACGACATGCCGCCACAGCACGGGCTCAATATGGCTGATGGCTGAAAAGGCCTGTTCGAACGTGCCGACGATCTGATCCTCGAGCGTGCCGCGAAGCGACATTTTCGTGACCGTGTCCGCCAGATCGCGGGCTTCGGCTTCAAACAGCGAAAAAAGCAGCTCGGACTTGGTTGGAAAATAATTGTAGACGGTGCCGACCGACACATCGGCGGCAAGCGCGATGTCGTCGAACAGCACCGACGCGTAGCCGTGGCGCACAAACAGGCTTTTCGCACATCGCATGATTTCCTGGCGGCGTTGCGCCTTCTTGCGCTCCCTCATCCCGCCGCTTTGCATACGCACGCTGATTTTCCCCGTCCGACTACCCGGTGCTGCCGTTTCGCCGCGCCTGACCGCGCAGACTGTGCCATTTGCGCCGCCGCGTGCAACGCGTGCAACCCCTTTTCAATCCTGGGTCGACGCCCGGTCCGGCGGCGGTCGGTTCGATGGTGTCCAACCATCCTCTGGCCACCCAGGACATTTTCGCGCGATGGACGCGGGACGTGAATGTCGTATCGGTTTGCGCCGGTGGCCTGCGGCCGACCTTCGCGGGACAAGGGAGCGTGATTGCGGGGCCATGATGAAACCGGGCTTCAACTGGCTATCCGAGCTGTCGCCGATGGCTGCAAGCGCGGTCACGGACGCGGCCCAGACCCGCACGCTTGCGCCTGCGACAATGCTGTATCAGCAGGGCGACCACACCCGCGAATTCTTCCAGATCGTCTCGGGCGAAGTCCGCCAGTTCCTGCTGAACGAGGATGGGCGCGAGGTGCTGCTCTACATCAACCGCGCCGGCGACGTCGTGGCGGACAGCTCGGCGCTCGACGGTGAGCCCTATCCCGTGTTCATCGAAACCCGCGGCGAAACCGTGTTGCGGGTCTGGTCGGTCGACACGCTCGCCCGGCTGCGTGCCGCATTTCCCGAAATCGACGCGGCGCTGGCACGACAAATGTCGAAACGGATGCGCGCCTTCCTGATGCTGATCGAGGAGCTTTGCACGTTGCCGATGCCGGCGCGGGTCGCCGGTCGCATCCTGGCGCTGGCTGAAGCAAGCGGGCAGACGCGGCTGCAGGTTTCCCAGGCCGACCTCGCAATGATGTCCGGCGTGACGCGGGCGAGCGTCAATGAAATCGTCGCCGCGCTTCGCGCACGCGGCCTGATTGCCACGCAATATGGCCGCGTCACCATCCTCGACCGGCCGGGGCTGGTCGCATTCCGGGCAAGTCATCGGCGCGCCACGTCACGCTGACGTGCCGGGCTGCCCCGCGGGCTCCGGAAATTTTCCAACTTTGTCGTCTGGCCGACAGTCGTATCCCCGGAAAAAGGGTCTCATCAGTTCGGGCCGCGCCGTCAGAGCCAAAAAGCGGTCCGGAGACGGATCATGGCACAGGCAACGCTTGCCGGCTTGGGTCGCGCCGAGGCGCAGCAGGACCCTGCACGTAACGCACTGATCGACGCTGCCGGCGCCCTCAGCTACGCCGAGCTTGACCGGCGCGCCAACCAGGTCGCCGCCGCCCTCGTCGCTGCCGGAGTCCAGCCGGCCGATCGCATCGCCATCCTTGCCGACAGTTCGGCGCAATTCTACGAAATCTGTATCGGCGCGGCGCGGGCGGGGGTGGTGCCGGTGCCGATCAATGCCCGGCTGTCGCTGACGGAGGTGGCGGCGATCATCGCGGATTGCGACGCGCGCTGCCTGTTCTTCGATGCCCGCTTCGCGCCGATCGCGACGGCATTGCAGGCCGATCACGGCTTTGCATGCGTCATTGAAACCGGCGCGGCGCTGGCGGCGTGGCGTGCACCTCACGCGCCGGTTGACCCAGGCGGCGGCGGCGATGCCGACGCCGTCTGCGTTCAGCTTTATACCAGCGGGACCAGCGGCGTCGCCAAGGGCGTACAGCTGACCAACCGCAACCTGTTTGCCTTCGGCGCTGCGGGCGCCGCCGACGCCGACTCGCCATGGGACGCGGTCACCGGCGACACCGTGTCGCTCGTCACCCTGCCGCATGGCCATATCGCCGGGCTTGGCCTCGTCCTGCTCGGGCTGGCACGCGGGGCCTGCCACATCCTCCTGCGCGAATTCAGCCCCGCCGAGGTCGGTCGCGCGCTCGACGTGCATCGTCCCGACTTCATCCTGGTCGTGCCGGCCATGATTCCGCTGCTGCTGGCGCTTGAAGCGGAAACGCCCGGGCGCACGGCGTGCCTGCGCGCGCTCACTTATGCCGGTGCGCCGATCCCCGCCGAACTGCTGGCCCGGACGATCGCCGAATTGCCCCATCTGCGACTGACCCAGCTCTATGGTCTCACGGAGACGAGCGGACCGATCACCTGGCTGCGGCCGGAGGATCATCGTGATCCGACATTGCTTGGCTCGTGCGGACGACCCGTGCCGGGCGCGGAACTGATCGTCGCAGACTCGCGCGGCGATCCGTGCGCCGACGGGGTGGTGGGCGAGTTCTGGTGTCGTTCGGCCCAGGTCATGCGCGGCTATTGGCGGCGCGACGACGAGAACGCCGCTGTCCTGACCAATGGGTGGTTCCGCACCGGCGATGTCGGATTGCGCGACGCACGCGGCTATTTCTTCATCGTCGACCGCAAACGCGACATGATCATCTCGGGCGGCGAGAACATCTATCCTGGCGAAATCGAGCGGGTGTTGCGCGACCATCCCGCGATCGCCGACGCGGCGGTGTTCGGCGTCCCCGACGCCCGTTGGGGCGAAGCGGTTCGCGCCGCGATCGTCACACGGCCAGGTGCCAGCATCACGTTCGACGGCCTGATCGACTTTCTCCGCCCGCGCCTGGCCGGCTTCAAACTGCCCAAGGCGATCGACATCGTCGCCGACCTGCCACGCAATCCGACGGGCAAAATCCTCCGCCGCCAACTCCGCGAGCCGTTCTGGCGCGGGATGGAACGGCGGGTTTCATGACGTCGTCCCCTTCAACGCCAGGAGCAATCTGATGACCGTAAAGTTCGAAATGGACGGTGCGCTCGCCATCGCCACGTTCAGCGACCCGCCGATGAACCTGTTCGCACTCGAAGGGCTGGAGGGGTTTGAAGCCGCAATCAATTCGGCCCTGGATGCCAAGGCGCGCGCGTTCCTGACGCTGGCGGAAGGCGATCATTTCTGTGCCGGCGCCGACGTGGTGCGAAACTTCGTCGGCAGCAACGGCGCGCAGGGTCGCCGCGGGCTTTCGCGGGCGCTCGCGGTGCTGCAAAGGTTTGAGCAGCTCCCCATTCCGACGGTGGTCGCGGTGCGCGGTTTCTGCTTCGGCGCGGGCTGCGAAATCCTCCAGGTCCATGACATCGCCTTTGCCGGCGAAGGCGCGGCGATCGGCCAGGTCGAGGCGCTGATCGGCACGACCACACTGCTCGGCGGCGCGCAGCGGCTCGTTTCGCGCATTGGCGTCGCACGGGCCAAGGAATTCGTTTTCTCGGCTCAGCCGCTCGACGCAAAAACACTGCATCGTTGGGGACTGGTCAACCAGGTGGCGCCCGACGACGAGGTCGAAACCAAGGCCCGCGCCTATGCCAAGAAGCTTTCCGAAGGGCCGACCACCGCGCTGCGCTGGTCGAAGGCGCTGATCAACGCGGCGGTTTCGCACGGCGTGAGTGCGGCAGATTCGCTGGTGCTCGAAGGTGGCAGCGCGACCTTCGACAGCCGCGACATGCAGGAAGCGGTGACCCGCTTCGCGCGCGACGGTGCGCGCCGCTTCGCGGACGGCCTGGTCTTTACCGGCGAGTGAAGCGGGAGGAACGCCGACAATGCGTGACTATACCCCGCCCGTCGATGAGTATCGGTTTCTGTTCGGGCATGTCCTGGCGCGGGAGTTTCGCGGCCTGGCCGCCCATGAACGGGTCGATGACGCGACGCTTGCCGCGATCCTCGACGGCATCGGCACCTTTGCCCGAGATCACGTGCTTCCGCTCGCCGACCGGGCCGATGCGCAGGGTGCGCGGATCGAAAACGGCGTTGCGCGCGCGCCGGATGGGTATCGCGACGCCTATCAGGCGTATGTCCGCGATGGCTGGGCCACGCTGGGGGTCGGCGAACGTCATGGCGGACAGGGATTGCCATTGACCCTGTCGATGTGTGCCGACGAGTTTTTGAGCAGCGGATCGATCGCGTTTGCGCTGTACGCGTCGCTGCGCGTCGGGGTGTACGAAGTGCTGGCAGCCGAAGGCGACCCCAGCCCGGGTGCGGCGTTCCTCCATCATCTGGCGAGCGGCGAATGGACCGGCACGATGTGCCTGACCGAGCCGCAATGCGGCACCGACCTCGCGCTGATCCGCACCATCGCGCGTCCCGATCCGGCGGGCGACGGCACCTATCGGCTCGACGGCACCAAGATCTTCATCACCGGCGGCGACCACGACCTGACCGACAATATCGTCCATCTGGTTCTGGCGCGTGTGGCGGACGGGCCGCCCGGACTCGCCGGGCTCGGGTTGTTCGTGACCGCAAAATACCTGGCCGATGCCGATGGACAGTGGCGCACGCCCAACGGCGTCGAATGCGCGCGACTGGAGGCTAAGATGGGTATCCATGCCTCCGCAACCGCCGAACTGCGGTTCGAGAACAGCCGGGCGTGGATGATCGGCGAACCCGGCAAGGGGCTGGCCGGCATGTTCGCGATGATGAAGCTGGCGCGGATCGGCACGCCGTTTCAGGCGATCGGGGTCGCCGAACTCGCGACCCAGAACGCCCATGCCTATGCGATGGAACGCATTCAGGGGCGCGACGCGGTCGACACGGCTGAGCGCGCTTCCATTCCGATATACCGGCATCCCAACGTCAAGCGCGAATTGGCGAGGATGCGGGTGTGGACAACCAGCGTGCGGATGCTCGCGACCTTTACCGCACTGATCAACGATCAGAGCGTTTCCGGCGCGCCCGAGGTGCGCGCGCGCGCGACCGCGCTGCTGCCGCTGCTGATGCCGGTATCCAAGGCCGCCGTGACCGAGACCGGCGTCGACGTCGTCACCGCGGCGATGCAGTCCTATGGCGGTCACGGCTACATCCGTGAAAATGGCGTCGAACGCTTGCTGCGCGACGTGCAGATCCTGCCGATCTACGAGGGAACGAACGACATACAGGCGCTCGACCTCGTGCTGCGGCGGTTGCCGGCGGCGGGTGGGGCGGTGATGGCGGCGCTGCTCGACTGGCTCGATGCCGAGGCAACGGCACTTTCTGCGCAAGTGGGCAACCGGTCCGTGGGCGATCAGACGATCGCACTGCTGGCCACGCTGCGTGGCATCACCGCGGAGCTCGGCGACCTGCTGGTGCACGACCGCTTCGCGGCGCTTCAGTCGGCGCGCGACTATCTGTGGCTGGTCGCGCATGGCGTGATGTCGGTGCTGTGGCTGCGCGCGCTGGCGGCGCTCGAGAAACGGTTGGAAATCGCGGTGGATGCTGACGCCAAACGTGCCGAAGCGACATTCTATTTCAGCTATCTCGCCCCGGACGCGCAGCTGCGCGCCGCACGGCTTCGCAACCACGCATCGCTCAAGGATGCGTTGAACGCCCTGATCCCAAACGGAAGGGAACCCGCCGAATGAATACAGAGTTGCTCTTTTCGGTGCGCGGCAAGGTGGCCTTGGTCACCGGCGGCACACGCGGCATCGGCTATATGATTGCCGATGGCCTGGTTCGCGCCGGTGCGCGCGTCTATATCTCGTCGCGCAAGGCGGAAGCTTGCGCACAGGCAGCGGCCGAGCTTTCAGCGCACGGCGAAGCGATCGCAATTCCCGCAGACCTGGGCGATCCCGCGGGCGTGTCGGCGGTGTCGACCGAACTGGCGGCGCGCGAGCCCAAGCTCGATATTCTGGTCAACAATGCCGGCGCCAATTGGGGGGCGCCGTTTGAAAGCTTTCCGCAATCGGGCTGGGACAAGGTCATGGACCTCAATGTCCGGTCGATCTTCTTTCT
This sequence comes from Sphingomonas sp. CCH21-G11, assembly GCF_001555965.1. GTDB lineage: Bacteria > Pseudomonadota > Alphaproteobacteria > Sphingomonadales > Sphingomonadaceae > Sphingomonas. Next base: position 56,004 of record NZ_LSHX01000002.1, on the reverse strand, counting down.
GACCCAGCAACTGGCGCCGCTGCTCAAGGCGGCGGCCACGCCCGACGATCCGGCCCGGGTCATCAATATCGGATCGGTCGATGGCATGACCTGTCCCGATTATGGCAATTATTCCTATGCGGCGAGCAAGGCCGCGGTCCATCACCTCACCCGGCATCTCGCCAAGCATCTGGCCGCAGCCGACATCAATGTGAATGCGATCGCGCCCGGCCCGTTCCCGACCAAGATGACCGAAGTGATGTTGCGCGACGCCGGGGAACGCATCTTCTCCGTCATCCCGCGCCGGCGAACCGGATTGCCGTCGGATATCGCGGGGAGCGTCATTTTCCTGGCATCGGCGGCGTCCGCTTACATCACCGGTGCCGTCATTCCGGTGGACGGCGGCTTTTCGACGACCCGCTAGCCCGGCTTTACCATCCGTCCAGCGCCCAGAAAGGATTTGCCATGACCGATATCGCCAACGCCCAGCCGTTCCACTCGCTCGCCACGCGCGAGATCCTGGGTCGGCGCATGGCTTACATCGATTACGGCGCCGGCCGGCCGATCGTCTTTCAGCACGGCAATCCCACGTCGAGCTATTTGTGGCGCAACGTCATGCGCGGCTGCGATGGTCTGGGCCGGCTGATCGCGTGCGACCTGATCGGGATGGGCGGTTCCGACAAGATCGAGGGCGAAGGCGACGCGCGCTATGGCTGGGATGTCCATTATGCGCATCTCGATGCGCTGTGGCAGTCGCTCGACCTTGGCGATGGGATCGTGCTGGTGCTTCACGATTGGGGGTCGGCGCTGGGCTTTCAATGGGCGATGGACCATCCCGAGCGCGTCGCCGGCATCGTCTATATGGAGGCGATCGTCGGCCCGATGACGTGGTCGGAATGGCCGGAAGGCGGTCGGCGGATGTTCCAGGGCTTTCGCTCCGAAGCCGGCGAATCGCTCATCCTCGATCGCAATCTGTTCATCGACCGGGTGTTGCCCGGCTCCATCCTGCGCGCGCTCAGCGATGACGAGATGGCGCATTATCGCGCGCCCTATCCCGATCCCGGCGAAGCCCGGCGACCCATGCTCGCATGGCCCCGATTGCTGCCGGTCGATGGCGAACCGGCGGATTTCGTGGAACGTGCACGCAACTATGGCGAATTCCTTCGGACCAGTTCCATCCCGAAACTGTTCATCAATGCCGATCCGGGCTCGATACTGGTCGGTTCAGCCCGGGAATATTGCCGCAGCTGGGCCAATCAGCGCGAAATCACCGTGCCGGGATTGCATTTCATCCAGGAAGACAGCGCGGCGGAGATCGCGACTGGAATCCGCGCGTTGGTGCGGGAATTGAACGCGGAATAGGGACCGATCATCGACCATCGGAAAGCCGGCGCGGGGACTCAATCCATGATTTTCTGGTGGCCTGGGATGTTGAGCGGGCCGTCTCGGTCACGAGCCTTTTGCGACCGTCTGCAAGCCGCTCGGTCATTTTCGACCATCTTCCTGCTATTTTCCAATGGGTGCTGCCAGCACTGCCGAACGATGCTGTCATAGCGGCCTGTCTGGATCAGCGGCCGTTGGCAACGCGCCGGTCGATCGAAGAGACATGGCCGCCGATAGGTGAATCAGCCATCAAGTCGTTGATTGATGAGAGGCGAAGCAAAAAACCTCGTGCCCTCAAGCAGCGATCGAGTAATCACCGTGCGGAGATCATGAGATGATCAAGTAGATTGTAAGCGGGAAAGGAAACCTTCTGCCTATTTTGCATCGGCGCGCCGATATCTCATGTACCACACTTCATGCCCCTTGCGCCGCGCCTTGCGTTCGTAGCGTGTCTCGGGCCAGTCGGCGGGCCGCGTGAGAAAGTCCGCAGGGGTCTGTGCCATCCAGGTGAAATCGCGGCGCTGATCGAGGATCATCATCGCCCAGCGGCAATAGGTCGGGTCGTCGGTGCCGAGGCGGAACTCGCAGCCGGGTCGGAGCTTTGCGGCGATCAGGTCGAGCGGCCCGTGATTGATCATCCGCCGCTTGGCATGGCGCGCCTTGGGCCACGGATCGGGGTGCAGCAAATAGACGCGGCTCAGGCTCGCATCGGGCAGCCGGTCGAGAACTTCCAGCGCGTCGCCCATATGCAGCCGGACATTGGCGAGCGCGCCGTCGCGGATATGGCCCAGCGCGCCGACGACGCCGTTCAGGAACGGCTCGCAGCCGATGAAACCATGATCGGGCCGCATCGCCGCCTGACCGGCGAGATGCTCGCCCGCGCCGAAGCCGATTTCGAGCTCGAGCGGGCGCTCCGCCCCGAACAGCGCCGCGGCGTCGAGTGGACCGGCTTCGGGCACGCTGATCCGGGGCAACAGGTCCTCGAGCAGCGCCGATTGGCCACTGCGCAGCTTATGCCCCTGCCGGCGACCATAGAGACGGCGGATGGTGGTGGGATCGTTCATCGTCCCGTCGCTGTGAGGGCAAGCGCACGATCGGGCAAGGGGCCGCGCGGTGTCGCCGGCACGATCGAGCCCGGATCACGCCACCGGCATGATGCCGCCGGGCAGCCCGTCGGCACAGTCGTCGATCAAGTCGAACAGCGCGCTGAGCCTGTCGTCCGGCCCGGCATCCTTGCCCGGCCCGTCCAGCAGTTCCGCCATGAACGCAACCAGCCGGCCGCTGCGATCGACGAAGTTCACACCGCTCAGCGGGGCGTCTGCCGGCCCGATCAGAAAGTGCAGCAACTCGGGCGCGAGCCGGTCCGCGACGCCGGCCGTGCTCCCGTCGTCCAGATAAAAGCGGAGCATCGGGACAAAGCCCGCGCGTGTCCACGCGTCGATGCGCACGCGGCGTCGGTCGACGCCCGGATCACAATCATCGGTCATTTGCAAACCATCGCTTGCGTGCTCGTCGAACCTTCGACAAAGCCTTGTTTCGGATATTTGTACCGATACATATATAATTCGCCGCGAGCAATGTAGCGACTGCAACATCGCCGCAAGCTTCGGAAAAGGGGGATGGATGAAGCGCGGTCGACCACGGCAATATGACGCCACAGAGGTACTCAGGCGCGCCCGCGACTGTTTCTGGGCAAAGGGCTATTCCGGGACCACCGTCGATGCGCTGTGCGAAGCGACGAAACTGAGCAAGCCCAGCCTTTATGGGGGATTCGGCAGCAAGCTGAACCTGTATCTGATGGTGCTGCGCGACTACGAGATCGAGGGGCAGGCAGCGCTTGCCGAATCGCTCGCCAGCCGGCCCGACCTGCGCGGTGCGCTACGCGTGGCGGCGGCGGGCGCGGTACGCAACTTTACCGGCGACGGCGAGGTTCAGCGCGGCTGCCTGCTGATCGGCACCGCCGCCGTCGAAGCCATGTCCGAAACCGCAGTCCGCGACTTTCTGCACGAATCGATGTCCGCGATGACGGAACTGTTCGCCGCACGGATCGCGCGCGCGGTGGAGGAGGAGGGACTGGTGCTCGGCGCCGGCCCGCTGCTGCTCGGCCGGGTGATGTGCGATGCGGTTTACGGGGCGGCGCTGCGCGCGCGCGCGGGTGAGCCCGCCGCGGCGCTGCTCGCTTCGCTGGAGCCGACGATCGATTTCGTCTGCGACAGCGCGACGTCGTGATAGCTGCCGCCGGATCGGCACGAATGCCCTTTCGGGCGGGCCCTGCCTCCCGCGGTCACGGGGTGATGATGTCGATCGCGCGCTTCTTGCCAAAGGTCGTCGTGCTCACGATCGGCGCGCCGTTGATCGAGTCGATCGCCTGCGCCGTTGTCGGCATCGCCGAATATGGCGCGAAGCCCAGCGTCCGGTCGAGCAGCAACAGGTTGGCGCTCCACCAGCGTTGCGGCGGGGTCTTTATCTCGCCTGACAGATCGGGGCTTACGACGATGCCCCGACCGGCATCGGACAACGCGATCAGATAGCGTTCGGTCGACGCATCCGGACGGTACACTGCGCCCACCGGCGATTGGGCCGGGTCACGGCACCAGCGCGCGGGCTGTGCGGCCTCGTCCTTCGCCCCGTCCTTAGCCTTGTCCTTCGTGTCGTCGCGAAGGCCCGCGGCCGCGCTGATCACACCCGACGCCAACGCCGACGCCATGCGGTCCTCCTCGCTCAGCACCACCCGCTCGGGCTTGTCGGCAAAGACGAGCGGTTCGGGACAGGCCGCAACCGGCTCGGCCGGCCGATCGGCGCGCGTCATCTTCGGCCATTTGATCGCCGCCAGCGCCGATTGCATCCGTTCGCCCATCGCTTCGGGCGCGATCGTGCGGGACGAGTAGCGCAGCTTGACCAGCCACTCGCCGACGGTGAACATCGCGAGGCCGGTACTCCGGTAGTTTTGCTCGGCGCGCCACGCCGCGATCAGTCCGCTTTGCCGCTCGCGCCCGGGCGGCGTGAAGGGCTGCGGGGCGACGACCGGCGTCACGGCACCGAACGAGGCCGACCGGCCTTCGACTGCCCCGATGGCACGGTCGAACCATACCGGCAGCGCGTCCAGCACGTCGCGATAGACGAAGACGGAGATCACCTCGTCGTGATCCGGCGTTTCGTAATTGGTGATCGTATCAAGCTCGCCGGTGCCGAGCTGCTCGACCCCGACGCGGGGCAGCCGATCGATCACGACCGGCAGCTCGATCTTCGAATGCGGATGACGATAGGGCGCGCTGCGCGATACCTTGACGACGCTTTTCTGCTGCGCCTGCGCGGGCATGACGACCGCAGCTGCCGTCAGGAACACCGCAACCGCGCGACTCAGGAATCCGCTCCGCACCCCTCGCCTCCTCGCCTTTCGCTTTGATTCGTCGACCTTTTCACGTCGGCGTCAAAAGCGCAATGCGCCGGTTAAGCGGATCGGCGCGGGCGGGAGCCAGGCGCTCAGCCCAGCTCGGCCTTCAGCGCGTCGACCAGGTCGGTCCGTTCCCAGGTGAACAGGTCGCCTTCCGCCTTGCGGCCGAAATGCCCGTACGCCGCGGTCGGCTGATAGATCGGCTTGTTCATGCCGAGATGCGTGCGGATGCCCTTGGGGGTCAGGCGCACCAGCTTGGGCAGCACCGCTTCGATCTTCGCTTCGTCAACGCTGCCGGTGCCGTGCGTGTCGACATAGAGCGACAGCGGCTCGGCGATGCCGATGGCGTAGGACAGCTGAATGGTGCAGCGCTTGGCCAGGCCTGCGGCGACGACATTCTTGGCGAGATAGCGGCTGATATAGGCGGCCGAGCGGTCGACCTTGGTCGGATCCTTGCCGCTGAACGCGCCGCCGCCATGCGGGGCAGCACCGCCATAGGTGTCGACGATGATCTTGCGACCGGTCAGCCCGGCGTCGCCGTCGGGTCCGCCGATTTCGAACATGCCGGTCGGGTTGACATAGATCTGGCTCTGGTCGGCGGGCATCCAGCCCTGGGGCAGGATTTCCTCGAACACCGTCATCACATAGTCGCGCAGCCGCTTTTGCCCGGCGTCGTTCGACAGCGCCTTGGTATGCTGGGTCGACACGACCAGTGCAGTCGCACCGGTCGGCACGCCGTTTTCATACTTCAGCGTCACCTGGCTCTTGGCGTCGGGCTCCAGGAAGTCGACGATACGGGCGTGGCGGTCCTGCGCCAGCTTTTCGAGGATGCGGTGCGAATAATAAAGCGTCGCGGGCATCAGGTCGGGCGTCTCGTCACAGGCGAAACCGAACATGATGCCCTGGTCGCCGGCGCCCTCGTCCTTGTTGCCGCTTTCGTCGACGCCCTGGGCGATGTGCGCGGACTGGCCGTGCAGGTGGCAGGCGAAATCGGCGGTCTGCCAGTGAAAGCCGTGCTGCTCGTAGCCGATGCGGCGCACGGTGTCGCGCGCCGCCTTCTCGATCTCGGCCAGCGTCGGAAAGCTGTCCTCGGCGCAGCGCACTTCGCCGGCCAGCACGATGCGCTGGGTCGTCACCATCGTCTCGCACGCCACGCGCGCGACCGGATCGCGCGACAGGAACAGATCGACGACCGCGTCGGAAATCTGGTCGGCGACCTTGTCGGGATGGCCTTCGGACACCGATTCGGACGTGAAGAGATAGTTGGCGCGCATGGAGAACCCTTGGGCTGGCGTGGCGGGGCGGTCGGCCGGATCCGGACTTGCGATCGGATATAAAGCTTTCCTTATATCGCGCCCCTAGCGGCTGTGCGGGCGAATGGCAATCGCGAGCGCCACCAGCAACAGCACGATCAGCGCCGCCATGAGATTGCCGAAGCGCGCAAACGGCGTCGGCGGATGCGGCAGCGGCAGCGGCAGCTCGACCGCACCGGCGGTCAGGCGCGGCACGGTGCCGAGCAGGCGGCCGTCCGCGTCGATCACCGCCGAAATGCCGGTTGGGGTCGATCGCAGCACCGGCACCCCTTCCTCGATCGCGCGCAGCCGCGCCTGCGCCAGATGTTGCGGCGGCCCCCACGCGCCGAACCACGCGTCATTGGACGGATTGAAGATCATGTCGGGGCGCTCGGCGCGATCGACGACCTCGCCCGAAAAGATGATCTCGTAGCAGATCTGCATCCCCACGCGGCCAAAGCCCGGCACCGCGATCGTCCGCGGGCCGGGGCCGGGAATGGTATCGATCTCGCTGTTGACCAGGCGGGACAGGCCGATGGCCGACAGGATCGGCCGCATCGGCAGATATTCGCCATAGGGCACCAGATGCGCCTTGTCGTACCGGCGCGGGCCGAGCGTCGCATCGGGGTGCACGACGAACACCGAATTGCTCGCGCCGTCGATGATCGGGTCGCCCCCGAAGAGCAACGCGTTTCCGCCGACCAGCGCCACGTCGTCGGGACCGAGCAACCCGGCGATCCGGCGGCGCGTATCGGCGGGCCACGCCTCGAAATACCAGCCGCCGGGATAACCGCTTTCCAGATAATAGTTGACGGCACCTTCCGGCCAGACGAGCAGCCGCGGGCGATATCCCGGCGTGCCGCTCTGCGCGACCAGTGCCTGGAACACGCGCTCCGAATAGCCGGGTTCGCGCACGCCCTCCTGCCCGACATTGGGCTGGACGACGCGGACGAGGGGCTGGTTGGGGCGGAGGTCCGCCGGCGGTTCGCCCGCATTCAGCACGATCGCGCCGCCGATGATCGCCGCGAGCAGCATGGCGAAGCGCCAGCCGCCCCGCGCAATCAGCAACAGCGCACCCGCAGCCAGCACCATCAGCCCCGACATCGCATAGGTGCCGATCATGGCGGCGATCCGGGCCACGTCTCCCGCCGGCAGCCACGCGACGCCCAGCGGGTTCCACGCATAGCCGGTGAACATCTGCGCGCGCAGCCATTCGGTGACGATCCAGGCGGCGGCGGCAATCAGCACGAACGGCGCGTCGGGCCGGGTGCCGGCGATGCGCCCGAACTTCCACGCCAGCCCGCCCGCGAGCATCGGATAGACCGCGAGATAGAGCGCCAGCAGGACAACCGCGACATAGCCAAGCTCGGGCGGCATCTTGTCCTGATAGTCGAAGGCGTGCTGGATCCAGTTGTTGCCGACGGTGAAATGCCCCACCCCGAACAGCCACGACCGCAGCGACGCGGCGCGCAGCGACGGTGCCGAATGCACCAGCGCCAGCCAGACCGCGAGCGCGGCGAGCAGGACCGGCCACAGATCGAGCGGGGCAAACCCGGTCGCGGAAAGCGATCCGGCGACCAGAGCGACGATCAGAGGAGCGGGGCGCATGCACGCACGCTATCGGGTGGATCGATGCCGAAAACAAGCTATTAGCCGGTGATGCTGCGCCCCTTTCACCTCGCCTTTCCGGTCCATGACCTTGCCGCCGCGCGTGCCTTTTACGGCGGCGTGCTGGGCTGTGCGGAAGGACGATCGGCGGCGCACTGGGTCGATTTCGACCTGTTCGGGCATCAGATCGTCGCGCATCTGGATCCGGCGGCCAAGCCGGTTGCGGTCGCGAATGCGGTCGATGGTCACGACGTGCCGGTGCCGCATTTCGGCGTCGTCCTGACGATGGCGGCATGGGAGGCGCTGGCCGAGCGGGTCCGCGCGGCGGGGATCGCGTTCGGCATCGCGCCGCATGTCCGCTTCAAGGGCGAGGTCGGCGAGCAGGCGACGATGTTCTTTCGCGATCCCAGCGGCAACGCGCTCGAGTTCAAGGCGTTCGCCGACGACGCCATGCTGTTCGCGCGCTAGCGCCGGGGAGACGCGACCATGACCGAACCGATCCGCATCGACCTGCCCCACCAGCTCGGCACCGCGGGTGCCCGCGCGCGCATCGACGGCGCGATGGCGGACATCGAACGCCGCCTGCCCGCCGCAAAACTCGCGGATCGCCGCTGGGCGGGCGACACGCTGTTCGTGACGGTCGAGATGATGGGCCAGAAGCTGGCGACGCGCGCCGACATTCACGACAGCCGGGTGCACCTGGAGATCGAGCTCCCCGCGATCCTTGCGCTGTTCGCGTCACGCATCCGCGAGAAGATCGCGAAGGAAGGCCCGAAGCTGCTGGCGTGACCGGCCAATTTGACACGGCCACATCGGTGCGGACGTTGCTGAATTCCCTTCGTCACCCCGGCCTTGTGCCGGGTGACGGGCAAAGAGCCGACCGTGTTACGTGCACAAGGGCTTTGGGTGTCGGTGCCTGACTCTCAGCGCGCGGCGCTGACCCGCCAGATGACGTTGCCGACATCGTCGGCGACCAGCAGGCCGCCCGCCCGGTCGATCGTCACGCCGACCGGTCGCCCGCGCGCCTTGTCGCCGTCCAGAAAGCCGGTCAGCACGTCGATCGGCGCCGCGCCCTTCAGCGGGAAGCCATTGTCGCCGAACGGCACGTACAGCACCTTGTAGCCGGAAAAAGGCTTGCGGTTCCACGATCCGTGCTGGCCGATGAACGCGCCATTGGCAAAGCGTTCGCCCAGCCGCGCACCATTGGCGAAGCTCAGCCCCAGCGATGCGGTATGCGCGCCCAGCGCATAATCGGGCCGTGCGGTGTATTCGAGCAGGTCGGGGCGCGCGGGTTCGACCCGGCGGTCAACATAGCCGCCCCAATAGCTGTACGGCCAGCCGAAGAAGCTGCCCAGCTGCACCTTGGTCAGATAATCGGGCGGCACGTCGGAGCCCAGCATGTCGCGTTCGTTGACGACGGTCCACAGGCCCTGCGTCACCGGCTCGATCGCCATGCCGACCGGGTTGCGCAGACCGGTGCCGAACGGCCGGAACGACTTGGTCGCCGGGTCGACCTCCAGGATCGCGGCGCGGTTGCGTTCGAGCTCGAGCCCGCGTTCGGCGATGTTGGTGGCCGAACCGACGCTGACGAACAGCGTGTCGCCCTCCGGATTGGCGACGACGTTGCGGGTCCAGTGATTCTCGCCGGCGGGCAGGTCGATGATCTTTTCGGGCCTGGCGTCGATCCGGGTCTGGCCGACCTGGAAGGGGAAACGAACCAGCGCATCGGTGTTGGCAACGTAGAGCCAGCCGCCGACGACCGCCATGCCCAGGGGCGAATTGAGCCCGTCGACCAGCACGTTGCGCTGATCCGCCGCGCCGTCGCCGTCGGTGTCGCGCAACAGCGTGATGCGGTTCGCCGACGGCACCGCCGCCCCCGCCTTGCCGAGCAGATAGCGCATCACCATCCCCTCGATCCCGCCGCCCTTTCGCGGGGGCGAGTTGGTCTCGGCGACCAGGACGTCGCCATTGGCCAGCACGTAAAGCCAGCGCGGATGGTCGAGCCCCTCGGCAAACCGCGCGACCTTCAGCCCTGCCGCAGGGGTCGGCGCGGTCCCGGCGGGCCAGCCCACGGGTTCGGCGATGGCGATGGTCGGAAGGGTCTGGACGCGCGCGGGCACGATTTCCGGGCGGGGGCCCATCACCCGGTCGATCGCGATTTGAGCCACGTCGGGCCGTGTCGCCCAGATGCCGCCGCCGACCAGCGCGATAGCGCCGATCACCAGGAAGTTGCGCAGATGCTTGTTCATGCGCGCAGACATAGGCGGTGCCACCGGCCGAGCGCAACGCATCGTGACGATGAAATGGTCGGGAAGGCCCCCTCTCCGGGAGAGGCCGCCGGCGCGGATGCGCCGGCGACCTCGGCCACCTGGCTGAGGGTTAGCCAAGTGGTTTGGGGAACTGGCGTGAAAGGGGGAAACACGCCAATGGGCGCCCGCACGCTGCGTGGAGGGGAAAGCAGCATGCGATCGCGTGACCGCCCAATGCCAAAAACCGAGTGATCGATAAAACGGATTAGTTTGCACACACTGATCGATTACGCCGCTTATTCACCGGGTGATAAGCTTGGGGCGGTTTGCGTCACCGCCGCGGGGACCCTAATCGGGGGATCGAGTCCGCGGACGCATGGAAGATACGGGAATGAGCGATCCATTTGAACATCATGACGAAATCCATGGCGAGTCGCGTTCCCAGTTGCGCGTTCCGGTCGCCATCGAAGGCGGCGTGGCCAATTCGACGATCGGACGCCGCCCGGCGACGCTGGTCGACCTGTCGAGTCGCGGGTGCCGGATCGACTGGCCGTTCGGCGCGACCGTCGGCATGGTCGTGGTGCTGAAGATTCCCGAACTCGCCCCGATCGGCGCGCGCGTGCGCTGGCGGACCGCCACGCATATCGGCCTGTCGTTCAACACGCCGCTGCATCAATCGGTGCTGGACCGGATCGTCGCCGCGCACCGCCCCTGACGCGGGCTATTTCGCGGCGTCGTAATTCCCGGGTCCGGGATGGAGCCTGAGGCGCTGGACCCTGCGCCCGTCGGCGGCGACGATCTCCAGTTTCCAGCCGCTGTCATGGACCAGCTGCTCCCCCGCCTTGGGCACCCGTCCGGCGAGCACGAAGGCGAGGCCGCCGAGCGTTTCGACATCCTCCTCCACCTCCGCCAGCCGCGGATCGATCGCTTCGGCGACATCCTCCAGCTCGGCGCGCGCATCGGCTTCCCAGCTGCCGTCGTCGAGCGGGATCAGCAGCGCCTCCGGCGCCTCGTCATGCTCGTCCTCGATCTCGCCGACGATTTCCTCGATCAGGTCCTCGATCGTCACCAGCCCTTCGGTGCCCGAATATTCGTCGAGCACGACCGCCAGATGCGTGCGGCTGGCGCGCATCTGGGCCAGCAGGTCGAGCACGCCCATCGCCTGGGGCACGTAAATGGGCTGGCGCAACAGCACGGTGATCGACTCCGGCGGCGGTTCGCCGCGCGCCAGGATCGCGAACACGTCCTTGACGTGGATCATCCCGATCACATGGTCCAGACGCTCGCGATAGACCGGCAGGCGGCTGTGTCCGGCCTCGGCAAAGATCCGGACGAGGTCGGCGAACGGGGTCTGCGCCTCCACCGCGATGATGTCGGCGCGCGGCACGCCGACGTCGCCGGCGTCGCGTTCACCGAAATGCAGCAGGTTGCGGAGCATCTGCCGCTCGATCGGGGCAAGGTCGCCGGCGACGGGCGTCCCCTCCTCCTCCTCGTGATCGGTGATGACTTCCTCGATCCGGTCGCGCAGCGTCTCGGCCGATTCCTCGCCGAAGATCAACGCCCGCAATCCCCGCCAGATGCCGCCGCTTTCGGGCGGCCTGCTAGAGTCGCCGTTGCCGGCGCCGCTACTGGAACCTTCTGACATGGATCGGGTCAGTCCTCGCTGATGGGATAGGGGTCGTGCAGGCCAAGCGCCGCCATCACGTCACGCTCGATCGCTTCCATCGCCCCGGCTTCCGCTTCGCCCATATGGTCATAGCCTAGCAGATGGAGGCAGCCATGGACAATCAGATGCGCGGCATGGTCGCGCACCGCGACGCCGCGCTCGGCCGCCTCGCGCGTGCAGACGCCGTATGCGAGCACGATGTCGCCCAGAATGACCTCGCCATCCCCCGCATTGACGGTGACGGTGTCGAGCAGATCGGGCTGGATCATCGGAAAGGACAGCACGTTGGTCGGCTTGTCCTTGTGCCGATACTGCCGGTTGAGCGCCTGGACCTCTTCGTCGGAGGTCAGCCGCACCGCCAGCTCGATCACCGGCGCGTCGCCCCCGGTCCATCCGGCAAAGGGCGTGCGCGAGATCGCCGAAACCGCGGCGGTGTGGGCCAGCACCTCCCAGTCGCCGTCTTCCCCCGGCGTATCGGGCCAGGGTGATTCGACCAGGGCAGCGACGTCCAGCATCCATTCGGCTCCGCATCCTCGGGGCGGGTCGATCCCGTCCGGCCGCGCCGCAACCACGGGCGCACCGAGCGCCATAGGCGAAAGCGCCGCGGATGTTGAGACGCGAGAAGCCGATTGCTTCCCCCGGCCAAGCCGATAGCTTGGGTGTCCGGGGGTGATGTTCGGCCAGTGCAGATCAAGCGGCTCAGACTGTCGGGGTTCAAGAGTTTCGTCGATCCGGCCGAATTGCGGATCGAGCCGGGGCTGACCGGGATCGTCGGGCCCAATGGCTGCGGCAAGTCCAACCTGCTCGAGGCGCTGCGCTGGACGATGGGCGAGAACAGCGCCCGGTCGCTGCGCGGATCGGGCATGGACGACGTGATCTTTGCCGGCACCGCGACGCGGCCCGCCCGCAGCTTCGCCGAAGTATCGATGCTGGTCGAAAGCGAAGGCGATGCCGACGGCACGGGCACGGGCGAGACCGAGGTCGTCCGCCGCATCGAACGCGGCACCGGATCGGCCTATCGCATCAACGGCCGCGACGTGCGCGCGAAGGACGTCGCGCTGCTGTTCGCCGACGCCGCGACCGGCGCGCATTCGCCCGCGCTGGTCAGCCAGGGGCGGATCGGCGCGGTGATCGCCGCCAAGCCCGCCGAACGCCGCCAGATGCTGGAGGAAGCCGCCGGCATTTCCGGCCTGCACGTCCGCCGCCGCGACGCCGAACAGCGCCTGCGCGCGACCGAGGCCAATCTGGCGCGGCTGGGCGAGGTGATCGCCGACCAGGACGCGCGCATCGCCGCGCTCAAGCGCCAGGCGCGGCAGGCCGAGCGTTATCGCGCGCTGTCCGACGACATCCGGATCGCGGAGGCGCGGATGATCTTCGCCCGCTGGCGCGATGCCGCGCGCGCGGCCGACGCCGCCAAGGCCGAAGCCGCCGCCGCCGAAGCGCAGGTCGCGCAGCGTCAGGCGGCGCTCAACGACTGCGAGGCCGCCCAGCTTGCCGCCGTGGCGGCACTGGCCCGCCTGCGCGCCGCGGCGCTGAGCGCGCACGACGCCGCGACGGAGGCGCGCCACCGGCTCGACACGCTGCGCGCCGAGCAGGCCGATGTCGCGCGCCGGATCGCCGAAGCCGCCGCGGCGCGCGAACGGCTGGCCGAGGACCGGGCGCGCGAAGGATCGCTGGCCAGCGACGCCGCCGAGGCGATCGCGCGGCTGGGTGGCGAGGCGAAGGAGATCGACGCGCGGCTGAAGCAATCGACCGGCGGCCTGCCGCTGATCGACGCGGCGCTGGGCGTCGCCGAGCGCGAGGCGCGCGACGCCGAAGTGGCGCTGGCCCAGGCGCTGGCGGCACAGGCCCGCGATGCCGCGGAGATTCGTGTCGCCGAAGCCGCGCGCGCCGCCGCACGCGCGCGGGTCGAGCGGGCCGAGCGCGAGGTGCAGCGGATCGACGCCGAACGCCGCGCGCTGCCCGCCGCCGAACCGATGGTCGAGGCGCGCGACGCGGCACGCACCGCGCGGGCGAACGCGGCGCAATCGGGGGACGCCGCCGCCCGGCAGCTGGACGACGCCCAAACCCGCGAACAGGCCGCCACCGATGCGCGGCAACGCGCGCAGGCCGCTCAGGCCGCCGCCGCCGCACAGCTCGCCGCCGCCGATGGCGAGGCCGCCGCGCTGCGCCGCGATCTGGCGACGGGGGACCGCGACCGCCTGATCGATCGCGTGCGCGCCGAGGCGGGGTTCGAGCGCGCGCTGGCAGCAGCACTGGGCGACGACCTGGATGCCGGGCTGGATCCGGCGGATCTGCGCCAGCCGCCGGGCACCGCCCCGCTGTCCGCGCATGTCGAGGCACCGGCGGCATTGGCCCGGCGGCTGGCGCAGATCTTCGTCGCCCCCGGCGATGTCGGCCAGCCCCTTGCCCCCGGCCAGCGTCTCGTCACGCCCGACGGCGTATTGCGGCGCTGGGACGGTTATGTCGCGCGCGCGAGCAGTGCGGCGGCGGCCGAGCGGCTCGAACGCGCCAACCGGCTGCGCGCGATCGAGGCCGGGCGGCCGGACCTCGCGGACGCGGTCGCACAGGCGGCGGCGGCACTCGGCACAGCGGACATCGAATTGGCACGCGCGCGTCAGGACATTGCCGAGGCGCGCCGCGCAATCGACGCCGCCGAAACCGCTGCGCGCGCGGCCGCCCGTGACGAGGACCGCGCCGCCGCGCAGATCGAGCGCGGCGAGGCACAGCGGGTCGACCTGTCGGCACGGCAGGCGCGCGCGACGACCGAACTGGAAGATGCGCGCGCCGAGCATGCGCGTGCCGTCGAACAGGTCGCCGGGCTTCCCGATGGTCGCGACGCGGCGGCACAGGTCGACGCGCTGACCGGCCAGGCGCAGGCGCGGCGCGGCGCGGTTGCCGCCGCCCGCGCCGAGCGCGCGGCTGCCGACGCCGCGATTGCCCGCGATCGCGAACGGCTGGCCGCCGCGCAGGCCGAACAGCGCGGCTGGAACCAGCGTGCGGGCGAAGCGGCGCGGCGGATCGCCGAGATCGACCGGCGCGCCGCCGCGCTGACCGATGCCGAGGCAAGCCTGGCGACACGGCCCGACCAGCTCGAGCAGGCGCTGGCGACGGCGGAGGCACAGGCGCGCGCCGCGATCGACGCCGCCGACGCGGCCCGCGCCGCCGAAGCGGTGGCCGACGCCGATGTGCGGCGCGCCGAGACCGCGCTGCGCGCCGCGGCCGAGGCCGCATCCCAGGCGCGCGAGGCGCGGGCGGGCGCAGTGACGCGCGCCGAGAACCAGGAACTGCGCCGCGTCGAGATGGGTCGGCTGTCGGGCGAACGCTTCGAATGTCCGCCGCCGCTGCTGCCCGAACGCGTCGGCTTCGCGGCGGACACGGTACGCACACCGGGCGACGAGTCGTCGCGGCACGAACGGCTGGTGGCCGAGCGCGAGCGGATCGGCCCGGTCAATCTGGTTGCCGAGCGCGAGCTCATCGAGCTGGAGGAAGCCCGGACCAGCCAGGCACACGAGCAGGCGGAGCTGACCCAGGCGGTCAACCGGCTGCGCGGGTCGATCGGCACCCTGAACCGTGAGGGGCGCCAGCGGCTGCTGGCGGCGTTCGAGGCGGTCAACGGGCATTTCGAGCGGCTGTACGCGACGCTGTTCGGCGGCGGGGCGGCGCACCTGGCGCTGATCGACGCCGACGACCCGCTCGAGGCGGGGCTGGAGATCATGGCGCAACCGCCGGGCAAGAAGCTGCAGTCGCTGACGCTGTTGTCCGGCGGCGAACAGGCGCTGACCGCGGTGGCGCTGATCTTTGCGCTGTTCCTGACCAACCCGGCGCCGATCTGTGTGCTCGACGAGGTCGACGCGCCACTCGACGACGCCAATATCGACCGTTTCTGCGACCTGCTCGACCATATGGTGGCGGTCACGCGCACCCGTTACCTGATCGTCACCCACAATGCCGCGACGATGAGCCGGATGCATCGCCTGTTCGGCGTGACGATGGTCGAGCGCGGCGTCAGCCGGCTGGTGTCGGTCGATCTGGGCGGTGCGGAGACGCTGCTGGCGGCGGAGTAGGCGCGAGTCGGCTGGGTTCGACGCGCCAGCCCGCCAGGGTGGCTTTCATCCGGGTGCAGCCACCCGCCGTGCCGGGGCGGTTACCCGGAACGACGTGCGTTTCACGAGCGGCACGGTGGACCCTGGCACGCGGCCGGGGTGACGATCGAGGGACTGGGCAGGGACGCTGGGGCGCGCCCGCGTCAATTCCCCGCGCGGTAACGCTGCTCGGCTTCGATCATGTAATCGCGGGTCAGCGGCAATGCGGTGCGCGAGCGCGAATATTGCAGCTGGTAGTTGACGATGCGGCCGTGGCGGAAGCTGACGCACGAGCCCGCCAGATAATATTGCCACATGCGCAGGAAACGCTCGTCATAGAGCGCGATGATCTGGTCCTTGGCGGCGGCGACGCGATCATACCAGGCCTGGAGGGTATGCGCGTAATGGAGGCGCAGCACCTCGATATCCGTCGTGAACATGCGGTTGTCCTCGTTCGCACGGACGATTTCGGACAGGGCCGGGATGTAGCCGCCGGGAAAGATGTACTTCGCGGTGAAATGGTCGGTGACGCCGGGGCCGTCGAGGCGGCCGATGGTGTGGAGGAGCATCACGCCATCCGGCGTCAGCAGTTCGCGGCACTTGTTGAAGAAGGTCCGGTAATGCGGCGGGCCGACATGTTCGAACATGCCGACCGAGACGATGCGGTCGAAGGGCCCGGCGACCGCGCGATAGTCGATCAGCTCGAACGTCACCTGGTCGGCCACCCCGGCTTCGGAGGCGCGGCGCTGTGCGACCTTGAGCTGTTCTTCCGAGAGGGTGATGCCGTGGACGCGCGCGCCCGTCTTGGCATTGAGATAGAGCGCCATGCCGCCCCAGCCGCAGCCGATGTCGAGCACGCGCATGCCCGGCTCGAGCGCCAGCTTGGCCGCGATATGCGCCTTCTTGTCCGATTGCGCCTGTTCGAGGCTGTTGGCCGGATCGGTGTAGTAGGCGCAGCTATACTGGCGGTCGGCGTCGAGGAAGAGGTCGTAGAGCCGGTCGGACAGGTCGTAGTGATGCGCGACGTTGCGCTTCGAGCGGCGTTCCCAGTTGATCCGGTCGAGCCGGCGGACGATGTTCGCGCGCGCCTGGCTGATCGCGCCGGGGCGCAGCACGACGCGGCCGTCCTCCCACGGATTGTTTGCGCTGACCAGATTCAGGAGCGCCATGATGTCGCCCTGTTCGATGATCAGCCGTCCGTCCATGAACGCTTCGGACGATCCCAGGCTGGGATCGCGCACGATCGCGCCGGCGACGCCCTTGTCGGCGAAGCGGATCGTCACTGCGCCCAGTTCCGGGTCGGGCGTGCCGAACTTCTTGGTCTTGCCGCCGGGATAGATGACGGTCAGTTCGCCGCGCTTGACCGCGCGGGCGAAAAACAAATCGATCAGTGCCATGCCGGGGGTGCTAACCTGTCCAATTCCGTTGCGCCAGCGCAAGCTTTCTCAAATGCCGCCATACCATTCATAGCCGGCGGCATCTTCCCAATAGCCGCCCTTGCCGCGATAGATGCCCGAAAGCGAGGACACGGCCTCGATCCGCTCGATATATTTGGCCTGCTTGTAGCCGAGCTGGCGCTCGACGCGCAGGCGCACGGGCGCGCCGTTGGGCACGCCCAGGAGATGGTCGTTGAGCGCCCAGGCCAGGATCGTCTGGGGGTGGAAGGCATCGACCAAGTCGATCGATTCATAATAGGGTCGCCGCGATGCGCCGTATAGGTCGGCGCAATGGAAGACGAGGTAGCGCGCGCTGTCCTTCAGCCCCGCGGCCTGCAGGATCGGCCCCAGCTTTGCGCCATGCCATTTGCCGATCGCGCTCCACCCCTCGACGCAATCGTGCCGGGTGATCTGGGTGCGCGACGGCATCTGGCGCAGCTGGGCCATGCTGAGCGCCAGCGGACGGTTGACCAGCCCGTCGACGCGCACCCGCCAGTCGGCGAAGTTGCCGGCGACATGGGCATTATAGGCATCGGTATTGGGGTTGCGCGTTCCGTTGGCACGGAACACCGGCGACATCTGTTCCGGGCGGAATTCCTTGGCCAGCGCGTTGCGCGCGGTCAGCGAACGCTGGATACGGAAATGCGCATCCTCGCCCTCGAACAACAGGTCGCGGAACGCGGGATTGTTGCCGAGCGCGTCGCAGCCGGCAAGCAGCGCACCCGCGCCGGTGGCAAAGCCGGTCAGCATGGTGCGGCGGGTCAGGATACGGCTCATGCCTGCGGCTCCTCATGCGCGATATGCAGCCGGCCGGTGATCATCGACCGCACTTCGTTGAACGCGCCCGCCAGAATGACCAGCGCCAGATGCACGATGATGAAGCCGATAATGCCGAGCATCGCGATGAAATGAAGCGACCGCGCCGATTGCCGGCCGCCGAACAGGTCGACGAGCCAGGGCCATGCCGCGTTCATCCCCGGCGACATGGCGAGCCCGGTGAAGATGACCAGCGGGATCAGGACGAAGATCGCGACGGCATAGGCAATTTTCTGCAGCACGTTGAACGCCGCCGGATTGGCGGGGTCGTGAAAGCGGAACGCCCAGTGTTCCTTGATGTCGGCCCACAAATGACCCGGCGTCAGTTCGCGCGCGCGGATCCGCATGTCGCGCTGGAAATGCCGGTTGAGCAGGCTGGCGACCATGAAGATCAGCAGCCCGAAGCCGAGGATCAGCGCGAAGCTGAGATGCCAGCGCCGCGCAAGCGCCAGATTGTAGGTGGACGGTATGGTCAGCCAGCCGGGAAAGCGCCCGCCGGCGAACCAGTCGCCGACGCGGAACCACGGCGTGTCGAGATTGGCGCCATATTGGCCCCAGTACAGCTGGGGATGGGCATTGAGAATCATCAGCCCGGTGCCGATCATCACGAAGATCGTCACCGCATTGATCCAGTGCCACAGACGCGTGGCGAGGCGGTGGCGATAGACGGATACGCGCATGGGCCCCGGTTCGTGTGCGTGGGGGGAAGCGGTTACATCGGAACCCGCCATGGCCGCGTCGTCCGGTGCGGTTTTCGTCGCCATCCCTCCAGTCCCCTTCAGAGGCGAGCCTAGATCAAAATTGCGGTTGCAGCAGGGGCCCCGCCGCAGCGACATCAGAATAGGGCAATATTCGGAAAATAGGCGCGCAAAAAGAAGATCGCGGTGGTCACGCAGGTGACGACGATCGTCCAACCCCGGATCAGCGCCGGGGCCAGCCGCTTGCCCAGTGCCGCGCCGCCATAGCCGCCGGCGGTCGCCCCGATCAGCATCGGGACGCACAACCCCCAGGAAACGATGCCGGCGAACACGAAGATCAGCGTCGCCGCGGCATTCGCAATCGCGAGCATCAGCGTGCGCGCCGCCATCAGCCGGTGCGGCATCACGCCGGCGAGCAGCCCCCAGGTTGCGGTCATCATCAGGCCGACGCCACCGCCGAAATAGCCGCCATAGGTGCCGAGCAGCGCCTGGGCGACGACCAGCGTGCGCTGACCGATCGTCAGGCGGGCGTGCAGCGCCGCACTCGCCCGCCGGCCGAAGATCAGCGCGAGCGTCGCGATCAGCAGCAGCCAGGGGATGAGCAGGTCGAAGACCCGCGTCGGCGTCGCGACGAGCAGCAGGCTGCCGATCAGCCCGCCGGCAAAGGTCACCATGCCCAGCGCACGAACCGACAGGCCGCCGATCGGCTCAAGCCCCGTCCGGTACGACCATGCGCTGGCGATCGCGCCCGGTTGCAGGGCGACGTTGCTCGTTGCGTTGGCGACCGGGGCGGGAAGGCCGAGCGCGACCAGCGTCGGCATGGTGGCAAAGGTGCCGCCCCCGGCCAGCGCGTTCATCGCGCCGCCGAGCAATCCGGCGAGCGCGGCGAGCAGGGAGGCGGTGACCGGGTTCATGCGGGCTCCGATAGCGGATCAGGGCCGCGCGGCAATGGTGCGCGCCTGCGCTGTTTCAACTCCGGGACACCCCAGCCGTCAGGCCAGCGAAAGCTGGTCTCTCATGCTGTCAGTGCGCGCAATTGGCCCGAGGCCCCAGCTTTCGCTGGGGCGACGTGGCTATGGATCAGGTTTTGGCGCGTCCGCGCGCCGGTCAGCCCTGGGCGCTGGCCGGACGACGGCCGCCGCCGCCGCCGCCGCCGCCACGGCCACGACGATTGCCGCCGCCGCGATTGCCGCCGGGGCGACCGGCACCCGCCGGCTGCGCCGAATGCGTGGCACGCGGACGGCGCGGGCCCTGTTGCTGGCGCGGACGTTCCGGGCGTTCGGCCGGGATCGGGCCGACGCGGCTCGACTTGATGCGATCCGCCTCCGCCTGGAAATTGGCGGGCAGCGGCACGACCGAGATCGACTGGCGGGTCAGCTTCTCGATGCTGCGCAGATAGGCGCGCTCGTCCTCGGCACAGAAGGCGAAGGCGACGCCATCCGCCCCGGCGCGCGCGGTGCGGCCGATGCGGTGGACATATTGTTCGGCGACATTGGGCAGCTCGAAATTGACGACATGGCTGACCCCCGACACGTCGATGCCGCGCGCGGCGATGTCGGTGGCGACCAGGATCGGCACCTTGCCGGCACGGAACTCCGCCAGCGCCTTTTCGCGCTGCGGCTGGCTCTTGTTGCCGTGGATCGCGTTGGACGCGATGCCGTTCGACGCCAGCAGCTTCACGACCCGGTCGGCACCGTGCTTGGTGCGGGTGAAGACAAGCGCGCGGTCGATTTCGTTCTTCTGGAAGAACAAGGTCAGCAGCGCCTGCTTTTCCGCCTGATTGACGAAGGTGACATATTGCTCGACGCGTTCGGCGGTGGTGGCGACCGGCGCAACCTTGACCTCGACCGGATCGGTCAGGAACTTGTCGGCGAGGTCCTTGATGTCCTTGGGCATGGTCGCCGAGAAGAACAGCGACTGGCGGTTCTTGGGCAGCATCGCCACGATCTTGCGCAGGGTATGGATGAAGCCCAGGTCGAGCATCTGGTCGGCCTCATCGAGCACCAGGATCTCGAGGTCGCCCAGGCTCATGCAGCGCTGTTCGATCAGGTCCATCAAGCGGCCCGGGGTGGCAACCAGGATGTCGACACCCGCCGACGTGTCGCGGCGGTTGCGCGCGATCGGCACGCCGCCAAACACGGTGGCGACGGTCAGCTTGGTAAATTTGGCATAGGCGCGCGCGCTGTCGGCGATCTGGCTGGCCAGTTCGCGCGTGGGGGCGAGCACCAGCATGCGGCAGCGCATCGGCTTGCGCCGTTCATTGGCCTTGACCAGATTGTCGATCGACGGCGCGATGAACGCCGCGGTCTTGCCGGTGCCGGTCTGGGCGATGCCGAGCAGGTCGCGGCCGTCGAGCAGCGCGGGGATCGCTTGGCGCTGAATCGGCGTGGGGTCGGTGTAATTCTTGGACGCAAGCGCGTCGAGCACGGCCTTGGAAAGGCCAAGCGACTGGAATGTCATAAAAGTTCCTGAATATAGGTCGGCTGCGCCGCGCACAGACGCACGACGGCCGGGGTCGAGATTGACGACCCGCGTGACTAGGGAAGCCGGTGGAGCAAAAGGGCCGAGCCGGGGCGAGAATGTCGCCCGATCACGCTGCATGAGGCCGTGCTGCGACGCGGCAAATAGGCGCGTTCGCCCGGAAAGTCAAGGTTGACGGAGGAGGATGCCGTCGGGCCCCACGGTGAAATGTGTCGCCGACCCGGCGATCGTGTCGAAGAGCGTCGGTTCAGTGCCGGTCATCCACACCTGGCCCAGATTAGCCAGCCGATCGAACAGCGCGGCGCGCCGGACGGGGTCGAGATGCGCGGCGACTTCATCGAGCAGCAGCACCGGCGCGCGCGCGATGCGGCGGGCGACCAGCGCGGCGTGGGCCAGCACGATACCGATCAGCAGCGCCTTTTGCTCGCCGGTCGAGCAGAGATGCGCGGGCTGATCCTTCTCACGATGCGTGACGGCCAGGTCGCAGCGATGCGGGCCGGACAGCGCCCGCCCGGCGGCGCGATCGCGCGCGCGACCCCGCGCCAGTTGGTCGAGCAAAGCCGCGGCGTCGCCCTGCCAGCCGGTGAGTTCGAGCGCGGCGCTGGGGAAGGGTGCCGCGCCGGCGACGTCCAATTCGGCCTGAAGCAGCGCCAGCGTCTCGCGCCGTGCCGCATCGATCGCCGCACCATGTTCGGCCATGCGGCGCTCCAGCGCGGCGAGCCAGGCCGGATCGGCCGGACGATCGTCGGCAAGCAGCCGGTTGCGCTCGCGCATCGCGGCTTCGTAGCGCGTCGACTGCACCCCGTGCCCGGACGCGAGCGCCAGCGTCAGCCGGTCGAGGAAGCGACGACGATCGCCGGCCGCGTCGACGAACAGCCGGTCCATCGCCGGGGTCAGCCAAAGTACCGTCAGCCGCTCGGCAAGCGCGCTGGCCGGCGCCGGCGCGTCGTTGATCCGCACGATCCGGCGTTCGGGCGCGGCGGCTTCCGCCCCGGTGGCGATCGACACGCCGTCGCCCAGCATCGCGGCCACGCCGAAGCCGCCGGGCCCGTGCTGGCGCGCCATGTCGCCAAGTGCGGCGCGCCGCAGGCCGCGACCGGGGGCAAGCAGCGAAATCGCCTCCAGCACATTGGTCTTGCCCGCGCCATTGTCCCCGGTCAGCACCACGCGACCCGGCCCCGGCATCAGCGTGGCAAGCGCGTGGTTGCGAAAATCGGTGAGCCGCAGGCGCGTGAGCATGAATTCGTCCCTAGAGCGTTTCCGCAGTGCGGGGAAACGCGTCGCGCGACCGACGCCGCACCAGCGGACCCGATCGATGCGTCTGTGCGCCGACCATGCCGCGCGGCATCGGCAACGTGATCGTGGCGGGGGCGAAACCAACCGCCGCGCCGCGGGTTTCATGAGGTTACAGCTGAACAGGAAAAGACACGATGCCGATTCGGAACCCCGCCCGTACCGCGATGATCGCGCTTGCGCTCATGCTGGTGGCGGGCGGCTGTACCCCGCCAACTCCGCAGGAACGGCAGGCCGAACAGATTCGCGACACCGCCGAGGCGCAGGCCGACGCGATCGAGGCCGAGGCGGAGGATCGCGCCGCGAAGCTCGAGGCCGAGGCGGAGGCAATGCTCAACCAGGCAGGACAAAGCGGTAATTACGACGCGCGACGCGCCAAGGTCTATGCCGAGGCCAAGCGCGCCGACGCGCGGCTGGTCCGCGAGCAAGCGGAAGCAAAGGCCCGCGCGATCCGTGATGCGGGCCGGGCAAGGGCGAGCGCGCTGCTGGCGAAGTGAAGGCTGTCGACTGCCTGCGCCTGGAGGCGCGTCGAGCCCCCGATCACTCCGCGTCGGCGGCGCGTTCGGCAGCGGCGGGATCGACCGAGGGCGCGCCCGGCGCGGCGGTCGCGTTGTCGGCCAGATCACCGGTCGAGCCCGCGTCGGCGACATTCGCCTCGGCATCGGTCGCGGCGTCGGCCGGTGCCGCGGGCAGCGGCAGGTTCGAGCCCTGGCTGTTCAGATAGGCGATAACGTTGGCGCGTTCCTGCGGGTCGGACAGGCCGGCGAAGCTCATCTTGGTGCCCGACGCATATTTGCGCGGGCTGGTCAGCCAGGCGTTGAGCGCATCGAAATCCCACGGGCCCCCAACCGCCTTGAGCGCGTCGGAATAGGCGAATCCCGCCACCGCCGCATGCGGCTTGCCGACAATGCCGTGCAGGTTGGGGCCGATGCCGTTCGCGCCGCCGGCGTTGATCGAGTGGCATGACGCGCATTTCTGAAAGCTCGCCTGGCCCGCGGCGACATCGGCGCTGGCCAGCAGCGTCGCGATCGGCACTTCGGCCTCGCCACCACCCTCGCCGCCCGCCTCGACGCCGGCGATCGGATAGCCCATCTTCTCCGGGCGCTCGGATTCGAACACCATTTCGCTGCCGATCGTCAGGCCGAGTGCCGCGACGCAGCCCGCCAAAACCCATCCAGCGATCGTGTTCGTGCGACTATCCATGTTGTGAGAACGTCCAATCAAAGCCCATCGGG
Organism: Sphingomonas sp. CCH21-G11; assembly: GCF_001555965.1. Lineage (GTDB taxonomy): Bacteria > Pseudomonadota > Alphaproteobacteria > Sphingomonadales > Sphingomonadaceae > Sphingomonas. The sequence continues at coordinate 32,389 of NZ_LSHX01000002.1, read as the reverse complement.
AAAGTGGTGCCCCTTTAGTAAAGGCTTTTGTGCACCGCAAGCCGAGCTTGCGTCCCCCTCCACGGGCCGATAGGCGGTCAGCCCCATGTCCGGACCCTCCGCGCCCGCCGTCCAGAGCTATGCCGCGCCTGCGCGCCCGATCATCGCGGCGATGACCGCCGCCGCCGCCGCCGATCCCGCGCGCGCGGTCGCATTTCAGGGCGCACCGGGCGCGAACAGCCATGTCGCGCAGCAGCTCGCCCTGCCCGACGGGCTGCCGCTCCCCTGTTTCAGCTTCACCGACGCGATCGATGCGGTGCGCGACGGGCGGGCGGGCCGCGCGATCATTCCGATCGAAAATTCGCTGCACGGGCGCGTCGCCGACATCCATTTCCTGCTGCCCGAATCGGACCTGTTCATCACCGGCGAGACCTTTCTGCCGATCCGCCACGCGCTGATGGCGAGCGGGACGATCGACGAGGTGCGCCAGGTGATGAGCCACGAACAGGCGCTGGGCCAATGTCGCCACTGGTTACGCGCCCGCGGGATCGCTCCCCTCGCCTATGCCGACACGGCGGGTGCCGCCGCCCTGGTCGCCGAGCGCGCCGATCCGGCGGTCGGCGCGCTCGCTCCGGCGGCGGCGGCCGCGCTCTACGGCCTCAACCTGCTGGCGGACGATATCGCGGATGCCGGGCACAACACGACGCGCTTCGTCGTGCTGGCCCGTGCCGCGGGGACGATTGAGCCCGCACGCGACCAGATGACGACCTTCATCTTTGAAGTACGCAACATCCCCGCCGCGCTCTACAAGGCGCTGGGTGCCTTTGCCACCAACGGCATCAACATGACCAAGCTGGAAAGCTATCAGACCGGCGGCAGCTTCGCCGCCACGCAATTCTACGCCGATATCGAGGGCGCGCCCGGCGACCCGGCGGTCGACCGCGCGCTGGAGGAACTGGCCTTTCACACCAAATGGGTGCGGCTGCTCGGCACCTATCCGAGCGCGCGCCGGCGGGGGTAGCGTTGCGAGGGCGCTTTGGTGGAGAGGCCCCACCCCAACCCCTCCCCTGAAGGGGAGGGGCTTTCAGTTTGTCACCCATTGCCGTCGCCCCGGGCTTGACCCGGGGTCCCGCTGCCTCAGCCGTCGCAAGAGAAGCGGAGCCCCGGGTCAAGCCCGGGGCGACGAGATTGCATTAGGGCCATTCTGTCTCCTTGGTCCCCCTCGACAAGCCAGCCCCGATCGGCTGATCTGGCAGCCGGGTAATCGAGGGAGCGGGCGATGCGGGTGAGGACAGGTCTGGCGCTGGCATTGCTGCTTGCGGCTTCGAGTGCGCTGGCGCGACCCCAGGCCCAGCCGGCGCCGCAATCCGCGCCGCAGGCCCAGCCCACCGCCGCCTTCACCTTCGAGGAAGTGATGATCCCGATGCGCGACGGCGCGCGGCTGCAGACGGTGATCATGCGCCCCGTCGGCAAATCGGGGCCGCTGCCGATCCTGCTTCAGCGCACCCCTTATGGCGTGCCCGACGCGCCGCCGCCGCAAACCCCGCGCACGATGCAATACATGGCCGAGGACGGCTATATCCTGGTGTTCCAGAACATGCGCGGCCGCTTCAAGTCGGACGGCAAGTTCACCATGTCGATGGAATTGGCGCCGGCGGGGTCGAAGGCGGTCGATGAAGCGACCGACGCCTATGACACGATCGACTGGCTGGTGAAGCGCGTGCCCGCAAACAACGGCCGCGTCGGGATGTGGGGGGTCAGCTATCCCGGCTATGCCGCCGCGATCGCGCTCGCCCGCCCGCATCCCGCGCTGAAGGCGGTCAGCCCGCAGGCGGCGTGGAACGACTGGTGGCTCAACGACGACCTGCATCGCTATGGCGCGATGCGGCTCACCTATGCGACCGACTGGCTCTATTCGCTGCAGCACAACAAGGAGAATGCCGAATTTCCCTATGGCAGCGGGTTTGTCGACAGTTACGACTTCTTCCTGAAGCTGGGGCCGGTCAGCAATCTCGACAGCCAGTATATGCGCGGCACCGTGCCGATGCTGACCGCGATGATCGCGCATCCCGACTATGACGACCACTGGCGTCGCCAACACTGGACCGACCGGCTTGGACGCACCACGGTGCCGACGCTCCACGTCGCGGGCTTCTGGGATCAGGAGGATCCGAGCGGCAGCTGGAAAATCTATGAGCGGATGGAGCAGGACGATCCCGACGGACTGAACCTGATGGTCGCGGGGCCGTGGAATCACGGCAGCTGGCGCTCGCCGGGCGACCGGCTGGGCAACATCCCGATGGGGGTCGAGAGCGGCACCGAATTCCGCCGTGATGTCGAAGCGCCGTTCTTTCGCTACTGGCTGCATGGCAAGGGCGCGCAGCCGCGATTCGAAGCGAAGATGTTCCAGAGCGGATCGTGGCAATGGCGCGACTATGCGCAATGGCCGCCCAAACCGCGCGAGATGCGCAACCTTTACCTGCACACCGACGGCAGCCTGTCGTTCACCGCGCCGGCCGACACGGCGTGCCGCGATTATGTCTCCGATCCGGCGAGCCCGGTGCCGTTCCGCGCGCGCCCGATCTCACGCACCTATCCCTCGCCCGAATGGCAATGGTGGGAAGCCGCCGACCAGCGGTTCGTCGACGGGCGGCCCGACGTGCTCACCTATGTCAGCGCGCCGCTGGAAAGCGACCTGACCGTCACCGGTGCGATCGCCGCGCGGCTGATGGCGGCGACCAGCGGTACCGACGCCGACATGGTCGTCAAGCTGATCGACGTCTTCCCCGACAACTACGAACCGGTGCCGGCCGACTATCTCAAGACGCTCAACGGCTATCAGCTACCCGTGGCAATGGAGGTGCGGCGCGGACGCTGGCTCGACGGCAATGCGGTCGCCAAGCCGCTGGTCGCCGATCAGGTGCGCGCCTGGGATGTGCCGCTGCGCGATCATGATCACGTGTTCCGCAAGGGGCATCGACTGATGGTACAGGTCCAGTCGACCTGGTTCCCGGTGATCGACCGCAACCCGCAGACCTTCGTTCCCAATATCTATACGGCGAAGGCGAGCGATTTCCGCAAGGCGACGCATCGCGTGTGCGGCGGGTCCTATGTCGCGTTGCCGGTGATGTAAGGGGCGGGTGGGCGCCGGGTGCGGCCGCGCGTCAGATCACATCCCCGCTCAGCCGCTGACAGACCATATCGAGCTGGTCGAGCGAGGCGTAGCTGATCGTCAGCGTGCCGCCCTTGTCGCCATGCGCGATCCGCACCCCCAGGCCGAGTACGTCGCCAAGTTGTTGTTCCAAGGCAGAAATATCGGCATCCGCGGTCGGATTGCGGGTCGTCCGGCGCGATTCGCCAGCACCCTGCCCGCCCGGCTTGGCGTCGCGCGCCAGCTTTTCGGTCTCGCGCACCGACAGGCCACGCGCGATGACGCGCGCCGCCAGCGCCTCCGGGTCCGGCGCGTTGACCAGCGCGCGGGCGTGGCCCATCGTCAGCGTGCCGTCGATGACGTGGCGCTGCACCTCGGGCGGCAGGTCGAGCAGGCGCATCAGATTGGCGACATGGCTGCGCGATTTGTGGACCAGCTTGGCCAGCGCCTCCTGGCTATGCCCATATTCCTTGATCAGCTTGGCATAGGCGTCGGCTTCCTCGATCGCATTCAGGTCCTCGCGCTGGATATTCTCGAGCAGCGCGATTTCCAGCGTCTCGGCATCGTCGAGATCGCGGACGATCACCGGCACCTCGTGCAGCCGTGCACGCTGGGCGGCGCGCCAGCGGCGTTCGCCGGCAACGATCTGGTATTCCTTGCCGTGCGGACGCACGACGATCGGCTGGATCAGCCCGCGCGCCGCGATCGATGCGGCGAGATCGTCGAGCGCCGCCTCGTCGAAGAAGCGGCGCGGCTGGCCGGGGTGCGGCACCAGCGAGCCGACGGGCAATTGCCGCACGCCGCTCGCCTGAACCTGGCCGGTCGCGCCGGGTTCGTCGACGCGCTGGACATCGCCGAGCAATGCGCTCAGCCCGCGGCCAAGGCCGGGACGGGGTTTACGGGCGGCGGCGGGGTTGGTGGGCTCGGTCATGCGGCCTGGGCGGTCTTGGGCAGGCGATCGATCACTTCGCGGGCGAGCGCGATATAGGCCTCCGAACCCGCGCAGCGATGGTCGTAAATCAACGCCGGCATGCCATGGCTCGGCGCCTCGGACAGGCGAACGTTGCGCGGGATGACAGTGTCGAACACGACGCGGCCGAGCACCGCGCGAACATCATCAGACACCTGGTCGGTCAGCCGGTTGCGTCGGTCGTACATGGTCAGCACCACGCCCAGAATGGCCAGCCCGGGATTGAAGCGCGAGCGAATGCGTTCGACCGTGCTCAACAGCTGGCTCAGCCCCTCGAGTGCGAAGAACTCGCATTGCAGCGGCACCAGCAGCGAATGGCTGGCCACCATCGCATTGATCGTCAGCAGGCCCAGCGACGGCGGGCAATCGATCAGGATCACGTCCCAGCGATCGCTGCTGCGCGCGATCGCCTGGTCGAGCCGGTGAGTGCGCTGATCGAACTCGATCAGCTCGATCTCGGCGCCCGACAGGTCGACGGTCGCGGGCACGATGTCGAGGCCGGGCACGCGGCTGCGCACCGCGACGTCGTCGAGACCGACTTCGCCGATCAACAGGTCATAGCTCGACAGCTCGCGGTCGGCACGGCCGATGCCGAAGCCGGTCGAGGCATTGCCCTGGGGATCGAGGTCGATCAGCAGCACGCGCAACCCCGTCGCCGCGAGCGCGGTGCCGACGTTGATCGCGGTCGTCGTCTTGCCGACCCCGCCCTTCTGATTGGCAATGGTGATCACGAACATCGGGCGCTGATCTCCGTCGCGACGACGATCCGGGAGTCCGGTTCGGTCAGGCTGGGTTCCACGTGGAACCGACCTTGCCATGTCTGTCGCGCCGCCGCCACCTCCGATTGCGCGCTCCGCCCCTTGGGGAGCAGCCACAAGGTCGCGGCCGTGCTGAGGTGCACCGCGTCGCGGAGCAATTCGGGCAGGCCGGCGACCGCGCGCGCGCTGATCACCGCGGCCGGCGGATGCGCCACCTGTGCGATCCGGCGTTGGCTGACCTCGACCTGATCGAGACCCAGGGCGCGCGCCGTGTCGGCCAGGAACTCGGCGCGGCGACGACGTGGCTCGACGAGCAGGACGGGCTGATCGCGCAGGATGGCGACGACGATGCCGGGCAGCCCCGCCCCCGATCCGATGTCGATCCAGGTACCGTGGCGATCTGCTGCGAGCGGCACGAGCTGTGCCGAATCGAGGATGTGCCGGCTCCATGCGGTCGCCACCGTGGACGGCGCGATCAGATTCTGGTGCGTATTTTCCGCGATCAGCAGGTCGAGAAACGCCGCCAGCCCTGTTTCACGTGAAACACCGAAACGTGCCCGGATCCACGCGCGCGCTGCCTCTTCGTTCACGCCGCACGTCGCCGATGATGCAGCAAAATCGCGGTCAGCGCAGCCGGGGTGATCCCGCGAACCCGCCCCGCCGCACCCAACGTCGCCGGTCGCGCGGCAGCGAGTCGCTCAACCATTTCCGCCGACAGGCCACGCACTGCGGCGAAGTCGAAATCGGGCGGGAGGCCAATCGCTTCGTTGTCGCGATAAGCGGCGACCTCCTCGTCCTGCCGCTCCAAATAGGGCGCATAGCGCGCATCCTCGATCAGTTCGGCGAGCACGGGATCGCGATCGGGGTCGAGCCCCGGCGCGACATGCGCGACATCTACGCCCGGAAAGCGCAGCCACGCCGCCGCCGATCGACGCGCGCCATCCAGCGCGATGTCGGCGCCGCGCTGGCGCAGCTCGGACGCGGTGATCGGCCCGGCGAAGTGCGCGTCGAGCGCCCGGCGGTGGTCGAAACGCGCCTGCTGCCAATCGGCGCGCGGTGCGCTCAGACAACCCAGCGCCTGCGCGGTCGGGCCGAGGCGGGTGACCGCATTGTCGGCGCGCAGCCGCAGCCGATATTCCGCACGCGCGGTCAGCATGCGATAGGGCTCGGTAACTCCCTGGGTGACGAGATCGTCGATCATCACGCCAAGATAGCTCGTGGCGCGATCGGCATGGAACGGTGCAACGCCGATCGCGTGGGCCGCGGCGTTGATGCCGGCAATCAGCCCCTGGGCGGCGGCTTCCTCATAGCCCGTGGTGCCGTTGATCTGGCCCGCGCAAAACAGGCCGGGCATCGCCAGCACCTCAAGCCCCGGGGTCAACGCGCGCGGGTCGATATGGTCATATTCGACCGCATAGCCGGGCGTGACGATTTCGGCGTGCGCAAGCCCATCGATGGCGCGCAGCATCGCCCGCTGAACGTCGGTGGGAAGTGAGGTTGATATGCCGTTGGGATAGACGAGCGGCGTGTCGAGTCCCTCGGGCTCCAGAAAGATCTGATGACCGTCACGGTCGCCGAAGCGGTGGATCTTGTCCTCGATCGAGGGGCAATAGCGCGGGCCCGCCGCACCGATCGCGCCCGTGAAGAGCGGCGACCGATCGAGCGCCGCGCGGATGATCTCGTGCGTCGCCGCATTGGTCCGCGTGATCGCACAGAATAGCTGAGGCAACGCCCGGCCCGCTGTCGTCGGCGACATCGTCCACGGCTCGACGTCGCTCGGTTGCGATTCGAGTGCGGCCCAGTCGATCGTCCGCCCGTCGATTCGCGGCGGTGTCCCCGTCTTCAGCCGGGCCATCGGCAGACCCAGCGCGCGGAGTTGGAGGCCGAGCACGGTCGCCGCCCGCTCATCGACACGACCGCCCTCCCCGCGCTCCTCGCCACGGAAAATGCGTCCGCCCAGAAAAGTGCCGGTCGCCAGCACCACCGCCGGTGCCGACAGGTGCCGCCCATCACCCAGCTCGAGTCCGGCCACCCTGCCCCGCTCCACGATCAGCGCCGCCGCCTCGCCCTCGATTAGGCTCAGACCCGGCTGCGCGCGCAGCATCGCCTGAATCGCCGCTGCATACCGCACGCGGTCGGCCTGGACGCGCGGACCCTGAACCGCGGTCCCCTTGCTGCGATTGAGCATCCGGTAATGAATCGCCGCCGCATCGGAGGCGCGCGCAATCAGACCGTCGAACGCGTCCACTTCCCGGACCAGATGCCCCTTGCCCAGACCGCCGATCGCGGGATTGCACGACATCGCGCCGACCTTGCTCAGGTCGAAGCTGATCAGGGCGACACGCGCGCCCCGGCGCGCGGCGACCGCGGCCGCCTCGGTCCCGGCATGCCCGCCGCCGACAATGATGATGTCGAAGTTCTGAGTCATCGCCCCGCCCGCTACGCATTGGTCGCGTCGTCGTCAAAGCTGTTCCACGTGGAACATCGGCTATTTGCCGATGCAGAACCGCCCAAACAGCGAATCAAGCATCGATTCGACGCTGGCGCGCCCCGTCATGCGATCGAACGCGACGCGCGCGGCGCGCAAATCCTCCGCGATCAGGACCGGGTCGTCCTGAGCCACCGCTGACCGCAGCGCGAGCTCGACCTCGCTCAGCAAGCCGCGTTGCCGTTGGTTGAGCGCCACGATATCGGGGGGGGGCAACAGCCGGCGGGCGACTTGCTCGATCCGCGCCCATAGCGCACCGATCCCCTCCCCCGTTCGCGCCGACAGCACGAGCCGACCGTCCCTGGTCGGCCCTTGCCGATCCGGCATGTCGCTGCGCGGATGAACGGCAATGACCTCGGACGAGGATGCGGGCGGCGGCGCATCGTCGAGCCACAGGAGAATGTCGGCGCTGGCCATGGCATCGCGCGCGCGTGCAACCCCGATCGCTTCGATCGGATCGGCCGTCGCGGTGACCAGGCCCGCCGTGTCGGTGAGCACATAGGCGATGCCGTTGCGCACCAGCTGCGCCTCGATTCGGTCGCGCGTCGTCCCGGCAATGGGGGAGACGATCGCCGCCTCCCGCTCGGCCAGCGCATTGAGCAAGGTCGACTTGCCCGCATTGGGGGGCCCGGCGAGAACGACGCGTACGCCGTCGCGCAGGCGCTCGACCGGCGGCTGGGCCAGCACCGGCGCGATCGCATCGGCCAGTTCGGCGGCACCCGAACGCACGCCGTCGATCAGGTCGCGCTCGGCCAGGACATCCCCTTCGTCGCCGTGATCGAGCAGCGCTTCGATCATCGCGGCCAGGGTGAGCAGCCGGTCGGTCCATTGCTCGACGCGCTGGCGCAACGCCCCCTCGCTCATCCGCTGGGCCGCGCGCCGCTGGCCCTCGGTTTCTGCGGCAAGGAGGTCGGCGAGTCCCTCTGCTTCGGTCAGGTCGATCCGCCCCGCCGTCAACGCGCGCCGCGTGAACTCGCCCGGTTCGGCCAGCCGAAATCCGGGCAGGCGCGCAAGCTCCGCCTCGACCGTGCGAATAACCGCGCGACCGCCATGGAGGTGGAGTTCGAGCAGATCCTCCCCGGTCACCGTCGCCGGGCCCGCGAACCACAACAGGATCGCGCGGTCGAGCACCTCGCCCGCCGACCCGCCGCGCCGCAACGTCGCCAGCGTCGCCCGGCGCGGGGTTGGCCGTGTCGTTATGCCCAAGGCCGGAAGCGCCGCGCCCGCGTCCGGCCCGCTGATCCGCAGCACCGCGATCGCCGCCGGCGGTGCGCCGCTCGACAACGCATAGATGGTGTCCATCGCGCTAGTCCCGGCTCAACCCGTCTTGCTGCCCATTTCGAACATCTTGCGCCAGAAATTCATGCCCGCCTCGCCCATCGGCGCCCAGCTTTGCATCATTTGTTCAACCAGCTCGGGTGAGACGCCTTTATCCATGGTTTCCAATATGTTATTCACATATTTCTCGTGCACCGGGGTAAAGTCCGGCAGGCCCATCGCGCGCCGCGCCTCTTCCGGCGTGCATTCGATCTCGACGTTGATCTTCATGGTTTCTCCCTGCTTGAGCACGCGTCGCGCGGCCTGCTAGAGCGCAGTGGCATCGTTATGCGCGCGGGGGCGGGTGAACTGCAAATCTTGTCGACAGGAGCGATCATGTCCGAAACCCTCGCCATCCCCACGCTGAACGACAGCGCCCAATTCGATGCCTATGTCGCGCGCCCGGCGGCAACGCCGCGCGCCGCGATCATCGTGATCCAGGAAATTTTCGGCGTGAACGCGGGCATCCGGCGGAAGTGCGACCGGCTCGCCGCCGACGGCTATCTCGCGCTCGCCCCCGACCTGTTCTGGCGGATCGAGCCGGGCATCGAGCTCGATCCCGATATCCCCGACCAGCTCCAGCGCGGGCTCGACCTGTTCGGCACCTTCGACCAGGACATGGGCATTCGGGACATCGAGGCGACGATCCGTGCCGCGCGTGCGCAGGTCGGCGGGGGCAAGGTCGGGGCGGTCGGCTACTGTCTGGGCGGGCGGCTGGCCTATATGACCGCAACGCGGACCGACATCGACGCCAGCGTCGGCTATTATGCGGTGGCCATCGACCAGCTGCTCCATGAAAGCCATGCGATCGCGCGGCCGCTCATGCTGCATATCGCGGGCGAAGACGGCTTTGTCGACGCGGCGACGCAGGCGGCGATGCACGCCGGGCTCGACGCGCATCCCAGGGTCGTATTGCACGATTATCCGGGCGAGGATCACGGCTTCGCCACCGAAATGGGCAAACGCCGGTCGGATGCTGCGGCACAGCTGGCCGACCAGCGCACCGCCGATTTCTTTGCCGAACATCTCGGCTGACGATCCGCCCGTCGCGCGCCCGGTCGGGCCGCGGCGGGCATGCCGTCACATGAAGAAGCCGGCGAGGCCCATCGTCTCGTCGGTCCCGACCCAGCCGTCATAGATCATCCGGCCGGCCACGATCACGATCACCGCCAGTCCGATATAGGCGATCCAGCGATAGCGATCGATGATCCGCGCGATCAGGTTGGCGGCCAGCCCCATCAGCGCGACCGACAGCAGCAGCCCGACGACCAGAATGCCCGGATGCTCGCGCGCCGCGCCCGCGACGGCAAGGACGTTGTCCAGGCTCATCGACACGTCGGCAACCGCGACCGCCCAGGCCGCACCGGCAAAGCTGCGTGCGGGGTTCAGCCCCGAATGCTCGTCGCCGCCGATCTCGGCCGAACCCGGATTGGGGGCCGTATGGCGAAGCTCGCGCCAGAATTTCCAGCTGACCCACAGGAGCAAGAGGCCGCCGGCAAAGATCAGCCCGACAATCCCCATCAGCCAGCTGACGACCAGCGCGAACGCGATGCGCAATACCAGCGCCGCGCCGATCCCGATCAGGATGACCTTGCGGCGCTGATCCGCCGGCAGCCCCGCGGCAAGCGCGCCGACCACGATCGCGTTGTCGCCCGCCAGCACGAGGTCGATGGCCAGCACCGATCCGAATGCGGCGAGCGCGGCGGGTTCGGTGATGTTGGAAAAATCCTTGAGGATATTCGCCCAGATATCGGCGGGCGAACCAATCCCCTGTGCCCCGGCGGCCATGTGGAAGATCAGGTCGAGCATTCAGATTTCCTGTAGCAGATCGCGCCGTGCGGCGCTTCGACCGCCGTTCAACGCGCCAGATCGGCGATCGATGCGGCCGCGACGCGGCCGATCGCTCACTGGTTCATCGAATCGAAGAAATCCTCGTTGGTCTTCGAATTCTTCATCTTGTCGAGCAGGAACTCCATCGCGTCGATGGTGCCCATCTGCATGAGGATGCGACGCAGCACCCACATCTTGGACAGCGTGTCCTTCTCGACCAGCAGCTCTTCCTTGCGGGTACCCGACTTGCCGACGTCGAGCGCGGGGAAGATGCGCTTGTCCGCCACCTTGCGATCGAGGACGATCTCGGAGTTGCCGGTGCCCTTGAACTCTTCGAAGATCACTTCGTCCATGCGGCTGCCGGTATCGATCAGCGCGGTCGCGATGATCGAAAGCGATCCGCCTTCCTCGATGTTGCGCGCCGCGCCGAAGAAACGCTTGGGCCGCTGCAGCGCGTTGGCATCGACACCGCCGGTCAGCACCTTGCCCGACGACGGGACCACGGTGTTGTAGGCACGGCCGAGGCGCGTGATCGAATCGAGCAGGATGACAACATCCTTCTTGTGCTCGACCAGGCGTTTGGCCTTTTCGATCACCATCTCGGCGACCTGGACGTGGCGCTGCGCGGGTTCGTCGAAGGTGGAGGAGACGACCTCGCCCTTCACGCTGCGCTGCATGTCGGTGACTTCCTCGGGCCGCTCGTCGATCAGCAGCACGATCAGGAACACTTCGGGATGATTGTCGGTAATCGCCTTGGCGATGTTCTGCAGCATCACCGTCTTGCCGACGCGCGGCGGCGCGACGATCAGCGTGCGCTGGCCCTTGCCCTGGGGCGACACGATGTCGATGACGCGCGCCGACTTGTCCTTCTGGGTCGGGTCGGACGGATCGAGGGTCAGCTTCGAATCGGGATAAAGCGGCGTCAGATTGTCGAAATTGACGCGATGCCGCACCGCATCGGGATCATCGAAATTGACCGAGACGAGCTTGGTCAGCGCGAAATAGCGTTCGCCGTCCTTCGGCGCGCGGATTTCGCCTTCGACGGTATCGCCGGTGCGCAGGCCGAACTTGCGGACCTGGTTGGGCGAGACATAGATGTCGTCGGGACCGGCCAGGTAGTTGGCCTCGGGGCTGCGCAGGAAGCCGAAGCCGTCGGGCAGCACCTCGATCGTGCCGACGCCCATGATCTGGTCGCCGTTTTCGGCCTGGACCTTCAGAATGGCGAACATCAGGTCCTGTTTGCGCATCGTCGACGCGCCTTCGACGCCCAGCGCCTCGGCCATCTCGACCAGCTCGGCGGGCGCTTTCTTCTTCAAATCTTTCAAGTGCATATCTGGAATCCGGGTGGGGATTGGATTGTGTATCGGGGGGAAAGCTTCAGTCGGCGGTACGGTTGCGCGCTGACGATGCTGGAGGAGGGACGCGGAAAACACCCGGGGAGTCCCGGGACGTCATCTACGCCACCGGAGGTAAGTACGCCGCGATTTCAAGTCAAGCGAAAGCAGGCAGCGGGATCGGTTCAGAACGGCTTGACGATGGCCAGGATGACGGCGAGCGAAACGCCGAGCGCCGGCACTTCATTGAGCATCCGCAGCTGGCGCGGCTTGAGATAGGGTCTGCCTGCCTCGAGCCGTCGCGCATAGCCGACCGCCCAGCCGTGATAACCGCTGAGCAGCACCACGACCAGCAGCTTGGCATGCAGCCAGCCCAGTCCGTCCGCACCCTCGAACAGGCCCAGATTGGCGGCCAGCGCCAGGCCGATCACCCACACCGCGATCAGCGACGGGGTCAGGATCATCTTGCGCAGCTTGGCCTCGCGGGCGATCCAGCGCGGCGCCTCGGCGGGGTCGCCCAGCCCCTCCTGATGATGCACCAGGTAACGCGGCAGGATGAACAGCCCCGCCATCCAGAAGATGACGAAGATGACATGCGCCGCCTTGACCCAGGGATAGGCCGCGCCCAGCCAGCCGATCATCGCGCGCCGCCCCTGATCTTCGCGACCAGCGCCTCGACATGCGCGATCGGCGTGTCGGGCAGGATGCCGTGGCCCAGGTTGAACACATGCGGCCGCGCGGGAAAGGCGGCGAGGATGCGGTCGACCGCACGATCGAGCGCCTCACCCCCGGCGATCAGCGCCAGCGGGTCGAGATTGCCCTGAACCGGCATGTTTTCCGGGACATTCGCATCGGCCCACACCGGATCGACCGTCTCGTCCAGCCCGAGCGCATCGACGCCGGTCTCGCGCGCATAGGCGGGCAATTTGCCCCCGGCGCCCTTGGGAAAGCCGATGATCGGCGTATCTGGCCGCCGCGCCTTCAGCCGGGCGACGATCGCCGCATTGGGGGCGATCACCCATTGCTCGAATTGCGCAGGGCTCAGGCTGCCGGCCCAGCTGTCGAACAATTGCACCGCCTCGACCCCGCCTTCGATCTGATGGTCGAGATAGTCGACGGTCATGTCGATGATCCGGTCGACCAGCGCCTGCATCAGCCCGGGGTCGCGATAGGCCAGCCGGCGCGCCTCCGCCTGTTCCTTGCTGCCCTGCCCGGCGATCATATAGGTCGCGACCGTCCACGGGCTGCCGGCAAAGCCGAGGAAGGTGGTGGCGGGATCGAGCATCGCGGCGACGTTGCGCACCGTCTGATACACCGGCTCGAGCACCGCATGGCCCGGCGCGACCAGCGCGTCGAGGTCCGCGCCCGACTTGATGCACGGTGCCAGCCGGGGCCCCTCGCCAGTTTCGAACCACAGCCGCTGGCCAAGCGCCATCGGCACCATCAGGATGTCCGAAAACAGGATGGCACCATCAAAGCTGAACCGGCGCAGCGGCTGGACGGTGATCTCGGCCGCCGCCTCGGCATCGGTCGCCAGCTCCAGGAACCCGCCCTTGGTTTCCCTCAGCGCACGATATTCGGGCAGGTAGCGTCCGGCCTGGCGCATCAGCCACATCGGCGGGATCGCCTGGCGTGCGCCGTGCAGGACGGCCAGCAGGGGTTTTGCGTTCGTCACGGGGTTCAGCGGACGTCCCTCTTCTTCAATTAAAGGAATCTATGAAAGGATGATGTAGTGGTGGTGGCGTGGAAGGCGGGATGAACTCGGTCGTCCTCATATCGCCAACAGCTTGACTCCGACAAGGTGCGCATTGGCATTGGGAGTCGCCATGCTTCTCCACATCATCCACAGCCGCGGGATGGCTTGTCCACCTGTCGATGGCGATGTGGACAGGGCGCGTGTCGTCGACAGCCATCGTCGCGCTTGGCCGGGCGACCGGGTTGCGCTACCGCTGGCCCCCATGTTGTCCACAGCCTTGTCGCGCTGAGCGAATGCGCCTCCATCTGCACCTGCTGTCGGATTCAACGGGCGAGACGCTGGAAAATATCGCCAAGGCGGCGCTGGCGCAGTTCGACGATGTCGAGACCATGCGCCATTTCTGGCCGATGGTGCGCAGCGAGACGCACCTTGAGCGCATCCTGACCGAAATCGCCCAGAACCCGGGACTGGTGCTGTTCACCCTCGTCAATCCCCAGATCCGCCGGACGCTGGAATCGCGCTGCCGGATCCTGGGTCTGCCCGCGATCGCGCCGCTCGATCCGGTCAACCATGCGCTGTCCAGCCTGCTCGGTCAGGAGATGAAGGCGCGGCCCGGTCGCCAGCACGTCCTCGACGCCGCCTATTTCGCGCGCGTCGATGCGATCCAGTTCACCATCGCGCATGACGACGGCGTTGCCTGGGAGGACTGGGAGGAGGCCGACATCCTGCTTGCCGGCGTGTCGCGATCGTCGAAGACCCCGACCTCGATCTACCTCGCCAACCGCGGCTACAAGACCGCGAACATCCCGATCGTCGTCGAAAGCCCGCCGCCCGCCGCCCTGTTCACGCTCAAGCGCCCGCTGATCGTGGGGCTGACCACCAGCGCGGAGCGGCTGATCCAGGTGCGTCGCAATCGCCTGCTTCTCCTCAACCAGGCGCCCGAGACCGCCTATGTCGATCAGGACGCGGTGGCCCGCGAGGTCGCCTATGCCCGGCGGATGTTCGCCGACAATGGCTGGCCGGTGATCGACGTCACCCGGCGCTCGATCGAGGAAACCGCCGCGGCGATCATCACGCTGGTCAACGAACGCGGCCAGTAGTGGCGCTCGTCCTCGCCTCGACCAGCGCATCGCGCCGCGCGATGCTCGACGCCGCCGGGGTCGGCTTTACCGCCACCGCCAGCGGGGTGGATGAGGACGCGATCAAGGCGGCGATGCCGGACGCTGCGGCACGCGACCTCGCCGATCGCCTGGCCGAAATGAAGGCGCTGCGCGTGTCGGCGCGCGTACCCGGCGCGCTGGTGCTGGGATCGGATTCGGTGGTCGAGCTGGCGGACGGCACGCTGCTCGACAAGCCGGGCAGCCGGGAGGAGGCGGCCGATCACCTCCAACGCATGTCGGGCACTGTCCACAGCCTGTGGAGCGCTGCAGTAATCGCCGAAAACGGCCAGCCGGTCTGGCGTTTTGTCGATCGTGCGCGGATGCATGTCCGCCGCCTGTCCACAGACTTTATCCACAGCTATCTCGACCGCGAATGGCCCGAAATCTCGGGCTGCGTCGGATGCTACCGCATCGAGGGCGCCGGGGCGCAGCTGTTCGGCCGTATCGAGGGCAGCCATTTCACGGTGCTCGGCCTGCCGTTGCTGCCGGTGCTCGATTATCTGCGCGTGCGGGGGGAATTGGCGTCATGACGGTCTATGCCGAAGTGATCGGCGATCCGATCGCACACTCCAAATCGCCGCTGATCCACGGCTTCTGGCTCGAGGCGCTGGGGATCGATGCCGCCTATCGCGCGCATCACGTCACCGCCGACGCGCTGCCCGGCTATTTCGCCGATCGCGCCGCCGATCCCGACTGGCGCGGGTGCAATGTGACGCTCCCGCACAAGCTCGCCGCGCTCGACCATGTCGCCGATCCCGGCGGGGTACGTGCCTCGATCGGCGCAATCAACACGGTATTCCGCGACGAAGCCGGTACGCTGACCGGCACCAATACCGACGCGGCCGGGTTCTGGTCGCCGATTTCGGCGCTCGATCTCACCGCCCGGCCGGTCGCGGTGGTCGGCGCGGGCGGCGCGGCGCGCGCGGTGCTTTTCGCGCTGGCGCGACTGGGCGTCGGGCCGGTCACGCTGTTCAACCGCACCCCGCTCAAGGCCGCGGCATTGCTCGCGCAATTCGGGCTGAAGGGCGAGGTCAAGCCGCTCGACGCGCCGATTCCCCCGGTCGCCCTCCTGGTCAATGCCAGTACGCTCGGCATGACCGGCCAGCCGTCGCTCGATCTCGACCTTTCGACCCTGCCGGAGGATGCGATCGTCTACGACATCGTCTATTCGCCGCTCGAAACCGGCCTGCTCGCCCGTGCGCGCGATCGCGGGCTCGATACCGTCGATGGGCTCGACATGCTGATCGGCCAGGCGGCGCTCGCGTTCGAGCTGTTCTTCGGCGCCGAACCGCCGCGCGACCGGGATGATGAACTGCGCGCCCGGCTGACCGGATGAGCCGCCGCCCGCTGATCCTTGGCCTGACCGGCTCGATCGGCATGGGCAAATCGACGGTGGCGGCGATGTTCCGCGACGAAGGGATTGCGGTCTTCGATGCCGATGCCGCGGTCCACGCGCTGCAGGGGCCGGACGGTGTGCTGGTCGCCCCGATCGAGGCCGCATTTCCCGGCACCACCGGACCGGGCGGGGTCGATCGTGCGCGACTCGGCGCACGGGTGCTGAACGACCCCGCGGCGATGCACCGGCTGGAGGGGATCGTCCACCCCGCGGTCGGTGCGCTGCGCCAGGACTTTCTCGCCGCCAATGCCGATGCGCCGCTGGTCGTGCTCGACGTCCCGCTGTTGTTCGAAACCGGCGGCGCGCAGCTGGTCGACCGGGTGCTCGTCGTCTCCGCCGATCCGGAGGTCCAGCGTGCCCGCGTGCTGGCGCGTGACGGCATGACGCCGGAAAAATTCGCCGCCATTCTGGGCCGACAGCTGCCCGACGCCGAAAAGCGCGCGCGCGCCGACCACATCATCGCCACCGACACGACGATCGCGGAGACGCGCGCGGCGGTGCGTGCGTTGATCGCTTGCCTAACCGCCAGCACGAGCCGATAAGGATTGGATGCGCGAAATCGTGTTTGATACCGAAACGACGGGACTCAGTTTTTCCGGCGGTGACCGGCTCGTCGAAATCGGCTGCGTCGAGATGATCAACCGGTGCGAAACCGGCCGCTTCTTTCACAGCTACGTCAATCCGCAACGGCCGATGTCGCCCGATGCGCAGCGCGTGCACGGCCTGTCCGACGCGTTCCTCGCCGACAAGCCCGTCTTCGTCGACATCGCCGACGCGCTGCTCGACTTCATCGGCGACGCGCCGCTCGTCGCGCACAATGCCGCGTTCGACTTCGGCTTTCTGAACGGCGAGCTCGAACAATGCGGTCGGTCCCCGGTCGCGATCGAACGGATGGTCGACACGCTCGCCATCGCCAAGCGCAGCCATCCCGGTGCCAAGCTGACGCTCGATGCGCTGTGCGTGCGCTTCGGCGTCGACCGCAGCCGCCGTGTCGTCCACGGCGCACTGCTCGATGCGCAGTTGCTGGCGCAGGTCTATGTCGAGCTGACCGGCGGTCGCCAGATCGGGCTGGGCCTGACCGCCGAAGCGATCGTCGTCGGCCAGGTCGTGCGCGCGGCACCCGCCGCGATGCGGCCGCCACGGATTTTTTCGATCAGCGATGAAGAACTCGCCCGCCATGCCGCGTTTGTCGACCAGATCACGTCGCCTTTATGGCGTGACGGCGTCGCCGGCTGAGCGACGGGAGCCGCGGCGTCCGACCGCGGATGAACTGGGAATAGAGTGGAGAAAAGCCCATGGAAATTCGCGTTTCAGGCCACCAGGTGGATACCGGTGCGGCGCTCAAGCAGCATGTTTCCGAACGGCTTCAGTCGATCGCCGACAAATATTTCTCGCGCGCGATCTCGGCGCACGTCACGTTCGGCAAGGGGCCGCACGACAATGGCTTCACCTGCGATATCGTCGCCCATGTCATGCAGGGGCTGATCCTCAAGGGATCGAACATGGCGATGGATTCCGCGCAGCTCGCCTTTGACGGTGCCGCCGACAAGATCGAGAAGCAGCTGCGCCGCTACATGCGCCGGCTGAAGGACCGCAACAGCGCGCAGGCCGTGGGCGTCGATCAGCTCAACGGCTATGACGATGCCGGCTATACCGTCTTCAATCCGCCCGCCGCCGACGATGAAGCCGAAGTGGTCGCCGACGCACCGCTGATCGTCGCCGAAACGCGCGTCGACGTCCCCGATGCCAGCGTGTCGGACGCGGTGATGATGCTCGACCTGCGCAACACCAACGCGCTCTTGTTCAAGAACAGCGGGACGGGCGCGTTCAACATGGTCTATCGCCGCGGCGACGGGACGATCGGCTGGGTCGAGCCCAACCGC
Source organism: Sphingomonas sp. CCH21-G11 (assembly GCF_001555965.1). GTDB lineage: Bacteria > Pseudomonadota > Alphaproteobacteria > Sphingomonadales > Sphingomonadaceae > Sphingomonas. The sequence continues at coordinate 14,427 of NZ_LSHX01000002.1, read as the reverse complement.
GCCCAGGGGCCGACGGGATGAGCCAGGGCAAGCTCTCCGCAATGGCGGGGGGGCTGACCGCGGATCTGACCGACCTGATCGCGCCCGAAGCGATTCGCGCCGGGGTCGCTGCCTCCAACCGCAAGTCGCTGTTGCTCATGATCGGCACGATCGCGGCCGAACAGTTCGGGCTCGACGCGCGCGAGGTGACGGACACGTTGATGAAGCGCGAGCGGCTCGGTTCGACCGGGTTCGGCGGCGGTATCGCGATGCCGCACGGCCGGTTTGTCGGCATCGACCGGGTCGTCGGCATCTTCATTCGGCTGGATGCGCCGATCGATTTCGAAGCGGTCGACGATCTGCCGGTCGATCTGGTCTTTGCCCTGCTGTCGCCGGTGACCAGCGGCGCGGCGCATCTGAAGGCGCTGGCGCGGGTCTCGCGATTGCTGCGCGATCGCGATTTCCGGGCCAAGCTGCGCGGCGCGGGATCGCGCGACGCGCTCTATGCCCTGCTGGCCGGGGTCGATGCCCGCGACGCCGCCTGATCGCGCGCTGGCGGGCGAGGCGGCGCATTATCGCGCGCTCGAATCGCTCTATGCCGCGGCGCCGATCAACCGGATGTTCGCCTCGCGCCTGGAAATTCCCGAAGCCGGCGTGGCGCGCATTCATTTCGAGGTGGCGGCGCGCGATTTCCACGCCGCCGGCGCAGCGCATGGCACCATCTACTTCAAGATGCTCGACGACGCGGCCTTTTATGCGGCGAACAGTCGCGTCACCGACCGCTTCCTGCTGACGACCGCCTTCAACCTGTTGCTGACCCGTCCGCTGGGCCCCGGCCCGGTGGTGGCGGAGGGCCGGTGGATCAGCGGGGAGCGCCGGGTGCTGATCGCCGACGCGCGCCTGATCCGCCCGGATGGCGAGGAAGCCGCGCGCGGCACCGGCACTTTCATGCGCTCGCGCATCCCGCTGGCCGGCCTGCCGGGCTATTCGGGCGCGTGAGCGCGGCACGGCTGCCCGCGTCGGTGCTCGTGTCCGCGCTCATCCGCCGGGTCCAGGATGCGGGTGGCCACGCGGTCCTGCTCGCGCGCGGCGAGCCCCAGGGTGGCGCGATCCTGGTGCTGGCCGGCGAACGCGGCGCGAACTGGCGCTTCGTCGAGCGGGGGCTAGGTGCCACCGGCGAGATCGCGCTGATCGCCAGCGGCCCGGCCGATCCCGACTCGGCGACCGCCACCGCCTATTGGCAGCGCCGTCGCGCCAGCGACCCGGATTTGTGGGTCGTGGAGGTAGACGTCGCGTCCCCGGAACGGTTCGCCGCTGAAATGATCTTGCCGGGTTGACCCGAACGGCAGGCGGCGCAAAGGGCGCGCACTCTATCTGTCGCGTTGGGTCATTCGAGGTGCGATATCGGATGATGACGCAGTCGGGGGGCCGACCGGGTGGTGCCTGATTCAAGGCGCACTACGCTCGCTCACCGCATTTGAATTGCGTTCATGAAGCTCGTTTCACGCGCCGCGACCACTGCGGCGGCAATTTCCGGTATTGCACTCCTTGCCGGCACCACCTCTCCGGGTTTCGCTCTGGAACTCGAAACGAGCAAGGTGCCCATTGTATCCACGCCCCAGCTGCAGGTTGAGCAGACGCTCCCGCCGGGGTCCGACACGCCCACCGAAGAACAGGCTCCCGCAGCCGAGGCCGCGGCGCCTGTTGCCTTTGCCAGCCTTGCCGACGCGGTCGCGGCGCAGGCGATGCCCGCCGACATCGACGAAGAGCTGCGTTGCCTGGCGATCGGCGTCTATTTCGAAGCCCGCAGCGAATCGCAGAGCGGCCAGCTCGCCGTCGCCGAAGTCATCCTCAATCGCGTCGATTCGCCGCGCTTCCCCAACACCGTGTGCGGCGTGCTCAAGCAGCCGGGCCAGTTCTCGTTCGTGCGCGGCGGCAAGCTGCCGGCGGTCGACACCACCCGGCCGATGTGGCGCAACGCGGTCGCCATCGCCCAGGTGGCGCGCGACCAGCACTGGCAGAGCCCGGCCGCCGACGCGATGTTCTTTCACGCCCGCCGCGTCGCGCCGGGCTGGCGGCTGGCCAAGGTCGCATCGGTCGGCAACCACGTCTTTTATCGCTGAGCGGCGTTCGCGCCGGCTTGCGATGTTCGTCTAATGTTCCTAGAGGCGGGGGGTGCGCAGCATCCCCGCCTCGATCGAACCGCCCGCGTCGTCGCTGATCGGCGCGGCGGACGTCGCGCGCGGCGTTTGCCGGATGCTGCTGCGCCATGACCTTGTCGCCATGGCCGAAGTGCCGCTGGCCGATGGGCGTCGCGCCGACCTGATGGCGGTCGACACCCGCGGCAACATCACGATCATCGAGATCAAGGTGTCGCGCGCCGACCTGCTCGGCGACACCAAATGGCTCGACTATCTCGCGCATTGCGACCGCTTTTTCTGGGCGGTGCCGGCGGGATTCGACGTGTCGCCGCTGCATGGCGAGGCGTTTCTGCCCGATCGTGCCGGGCTGATCGTGGCTGATCGCTATGACGGTGCGATCGTGCGCGAGGCACGGCTGCATCCGCTCAATCCGGCGACGCGGCGAAAATGCACGCTGGCCTTTGCGCGGCGCGCTGCACGGCGATGGATGGCCGCGCATGACCCCGAAGCGATGATCGAGGGGCTCTAGGCCGAACTCGGTTCGCGGCGAAAGCGAAGCAGCTAGCGCTTGGGCCCGGATGCCTGACCGCTGGTGCCGCGCTTCGGGGCGTCCTCGATCAGCTTGAGCAACGCCGGGCTGCGCGCGTCGCGCCGGGCATAATCGCGCGCGGACATGCCGGCGATGACGTCCGCCTGGTCCGGATTGGCACCGGCGGCGAGCAGGCGGCGGACCATGTCGACATCGCGCAGCTGGACCGCGCGGATCAGCGGCGTCTCGCCGCTCCGGTTGGCGAGGTTCAGGTTGGCCTTGTACAGGATCAGCGTATCGATGCCGTCGGTAAAGCGGGTTTCGACCGCGATGAGCGCAGGGGTGTTGCCGCGCGCATCCTGAAGGTTGGGGTTGGCGCCCTTCTGCAACAGAAAGCGCAGATAGGTGGTGTTGCGGCTGCGCGCGATGATGTGCAGCGCGCCGTCGCCGGTCGACCGGTCACGGGCGTTGACGACGGTGGTGCCGGGTTCGTTGAGGATCTCGGTGACCTTCTGGCCATCCTCGTCGCGGATCGCCTTCAGGAATTCGTAGCTTTGCGAGAATTGCTGGGCGATCGCGGGTGCGGCAACGGCCAGCAGCGCCAGTGGGGCAAGCGAACGGGCAAATCGGGTCATGGTGGTGGGGTCGTCCTGTCCGGGTCGATCGTCGATGTTGCAAGCGGGCTCGTATCAGATCATGGCTGGCGATACCATGAACGTCGTTTTTGTCCGATCGCTTGCGCTGTGCGTGCTCCTTGCCCTGGCCGCGTGCGACGCGGGCTCGTCGCCGCGTCCCCCGCTGGAAGGGGCGCGGATCGGCGCGCCCTTCACGCTCACCGACCAGGACGGCCGGCGGTTCAGCGACCGCCAGCTCGCCGGGCGATATCGCATCCTCTATTTCGGCTATACCTATTGCCCCGATATCTGCCCGACCGATGTCCAGAACATCGCCGCCGGACTGCGCCTGTTCGAGCAGGCCGAGCCGGCGCGCGGCGCGCGCGTCACGCCGGTGTTCATCACCATCGATCCCGCGCGCGACCGCCCGGCTGCGCTCAAGCAGTTCGTCGGCGCCTTTCACCCCCGTTTCGTCGCGCTGACGGGCAGCGATGCCGAAATCGCCGCGGTCGCGAAGGCATTCGCGGTCTATTATCGCCGCGCGGACGGCGGCACGGCTGACGCTTATAACATGGATCATAGCCGCCAGGCCTATCTGCTCGATCCCGACGGCAAGCCGCTGGCGCTGTTGCCGCAGGATGAAAGCCCGCAGGCTGTCGCGGCGGAGCTGGCCAAATGGGTGCGCTAGGCGGCGATCGATTCTGGGAAGACCGGCCGCTCGAGGCGCTCGACCGCGCCCAGTGGGAGGCGTTGTGCGACGGGTGCGGCAAATGCTGCCTGCACAAGCTGGAGGATGAGGAGACGGGGGAGCTGTTCCCGACCAATGTCGCCTGCCGCCTGCTCGATCGGCGCGCGGGGCGCTGCACCAATTATCGCGCGCGGCGCGCGTTCGTGCCCGATTGTACCCGGCTGTCGATGGCCAATGTCCGCCGCATCGATTGGCTGCCCAGCACCTGCGCCTATCGGCTGCGCGCCGCGGGCGAGCCGCTGCCCGAATGGCATTACCTGGTCTGCGGCGATCGTGAAGCGGTGCACCGCGCCGGCGAATCGACCCGCGGCTGGACGGTTTCCGAAGTCGAGGCGGGCGACGACCTCGAACATCATCTGACCGATCGCTGCCTGTGACCGGCGCGGATGCGGGCATGATCGAGGTGCGCCGCCACCCGCGGGCGCGTCGCGCGCGCCTGTCGGTCGATCCCGCCGACGGCCGGATCCGGCTGATCCTGCCGCCACGCGCACATCTGCGCCGCGCGCTCGCCTGGGCCGAGAGCCAGCGCGAATGGATCGAGCGCCAGCGTGCGCGCCTGCCCCGGCCGCAGCCCTTTGCCGACGGGGCGACCCTGCCCTTTCGCGGCATCGTCCTCACCATCGCGCATGATTCCGCCGCGCCGCGCGCGCCGGCATGCGACGGCGTGCTCCTGCGGGTCGGCGGGCCGGCGGACACGCTGGCCGGGCGCGTCGATCGCTGGTTGCGGCAGCAGGCCCTGGCGACGCTTCGGGAGGCGACCGCGCGCTATGCCGCGCGCGCCGGCGTCACCGTTTCGGGCGTTGCGATCGGCGACGCCCGCCGCCGCTGGGGCAGCTGCACGGCGACCGGCGCGATCCGGTACAGCTGGCGGCTGATCTTCGCCCCCCCGTTCGTGCTGGAGGCGACCGCCGCGCATGAAGTCGCGCATCGGGTCCATATGAACCACGGCCCGGCCTTTCACGCGCTGGTCGCGCAGCTGCTGGACGACGATCCGGCCCCGGCCATGGCGTGGTTGCGGCGCCACGGCGCGACGCTTCACTGGATCGGGCGTTCGACCTGACGGTACTGGTTTCGGCTCGATTGTTCGCGCGGCGTGATTTTGACGACGGGGGGCGGCGGGCCGTTATAGACGCGGGGGGCGGGTACGACGACAGGTGGTCGCTGCTCAGCCGGTCGGCGGCTCGTCTCGCGTCCGGTCGGTTCGCGGGTCGGCTCACGCCGGGGCTCGCGCCCGATCGCCCGGTCTATCCAGCCTTGGTCGAATCGTTCGGGTGCCGGTGCCGTCTCGCCCTCGTCGGCGGGATCGCCGAACTCTCCGCCCGGATAGGGTGCGCCCTCCACCCCCTCGCCCGGCTCGAGGGGATTACCGTCCGGGTCGACCAGCATTGTGCCGTTGTCCGGCTCGCCCAGATAGGATTCGGCGTCCGGCTCGAGCTGCCATTCGGGCAGCGTGACCTCTGTGTCGAACGCCTCGACCGGGCGGTTGCGCACGGCCTTGCCCATGAAACTTGCAAAGGCCCGCGCCGGGGCGGTGCCGCCCTGCAATCCGCCGACGGGGCGCGAATCGTCGCGTCCCATCCATACGCCGGTGGTGATCCCGCTCGAAAAGCCGATGAACCAGCCGTCCTTGTTGAGCGTGGTCGTGCCGGTCTTGCCCGCGACCGGCCGGCCGATCTGCGCCGCCCGCCCGGTGCCGGTGGCGACCGCGGTCTGCAGCAGGTCGGTCATCTGCGCCGCCACGAACGGCGCGACCAGCACGCGCGACGTGTCGACCTTGTGCGCATAGATCGTCTCGCCATTGGCGGTCACGCGGGTGATGCCGAACGGGGTCACCGCAACGCCCTTCTGCGCGACCGAGGCAAAGGCGCGGGTCATGTCGATCAGCCGGACGTCCGATGTGCCCAGCACCATCGCCGGCTGGGTATCCACCGGCGTCGTGATGCCGAACCGGCGCGCCATGTCGGCGATGGTGACGAAGCCGATTTCCTGGCCCAGGCGCGCGGCGACCGTGTTGATCGAATAGGCGAAGGCGGTGCGCAGCGTCATTTCGCCGTTGAATCGCCCGGAACTGTTGCGCGGGCTCCACCCGTTGATCGTGATCGGGGCGTCGACGACCATGTCGGTCGGCTTGAAGCCGTTTTCGAGCGCGGCAAGATAGACGAACAGCTTGAACGCCGATCCGGGCTGGCGCGTCGCCTGGGTGGCGCGGTTGTAGATCGACGAAACATAATCCTTGCCGCCGACCATCGCCCGGACCGCGCCGTCGCGGTCGAGCGCGACCAGCGCGCCTTGCGACCCGGCGGGGGCAAAGGCGCGGATCGCGGCGTCGGCGTCGCGCTGCATCGACAGGTCGAGCGTGGTCCACACCTCCAGCGGCGCCTGGGTCTCGTCGATCAGCAGGTCGAGCTGGGGCAAGGCCCAGTCGGTGAAGTAGCGCACGCTGTTCTGCTTGGGCTCGGGGGCGAGCTTGACCGATTGCGGTGCCGCCGCCGCGGCTTCGTCGGCGGTGATCGCGCCGGTCTCGACCATCAGGTCGAGGACGACGCTGGCGCGGTCGATCGCGGCTTGCGCGTCCGCGGTCGGCGAATAGCGCGACGGCGCCTTGACCAGGCCGGCGATGACCGCGGCTTCCGACAGCGACAATTGCGTCGCCGGATGGCCGAAGAAGCGGCGCGATGCCGCGTCGATGCCATAGGCGCCGCCGCCGAAATAGACCTTGTTCAGATATAGCTCGAGGATCTGGTCCTTGGTGAACTTGCGCTCGATCGCCAGCGCCAGCACCATTTCGCGCAGCTTGCGGCTGACATCGTATTTGTTCGACAGGAAAATCGTGCGCGCGACCTGCTGGGTGATCGTCGATGCCCCCTGCAGCCGGCGGCCGGTGCCGCGATTGTCGATCGCGAACTTGGCGATGCGGGCGAGCGCGATCGGATCGACGCCGGGATGCGCACGGAACCGGCGATCCTCGACCGCGATCATCGCGTCGCGCATCACTGGCGGGATGCGGTCATAGCCGATCCATTCGCCATAGCTGGGGCCGAGCGAGGCGATGATGGTGCCGTCGACCGCGCGCACCTGGATCATCTGGCCATTCTGCGATGATTTGAGCGCCGCGAAGCTGGGCAGCGACGCGCGCGCGCTGAACACCGCGACGGTCAGCGCGATCAGTGCGAACAGGCCGACGATCGCGCCGGCCACGACCGTCCAGCCGAGGATGCGGCGCCAGCGGCGCGGTTTGGAAGCGGAACGTGCAGCCATCGAAGCGACGTGGATTAGGGGCTAAGTGCCCTGCCCACAAGCATCACGCGGCGTCGCTCGCCTCCCCCGCGCTCCGCGCCCGGAAATCGAGCGAGGCGGAGTTGATGCAGTAGCGCAGGCCCGTGGGCGGCGGGCCATCGGGAAAGACATGGCCGAGATGCCCGTCGCAGACCGCGCAGCGGACTTCGACGCGCCGCATGCCGTGGCTGTCATCGCCATGCTCGGTGACGTTGGCCGCGTCGGCCGGCTGGGTATAGCTCGGCCAGCCCGAACCCGAATCATATTTGTCGACGCTGTCGAACAACACGGTGCCGCATCCGGCGCAGCGATAGACGCCGTCGGCCTTATTGTTGTTGTACCGCCCGGTGAACGGCGGTTCCGTCCCGGCTTCACGCAGGATGTGATAGGCCTCCGGCGACAGCTTCTTGCGCCACTCGGACTCGGACAGGTTGATCGTGGTCATGGCGCATGATGTGTGGTGTCGCGCTGCGCCCGTCAATCCACCTTTGCATCGCCTTGCGGTGCCGGTGCGGCCATGGCCCAATAGAGTTGCGCCGGCGGCACGTTACGCCACAGCATGTCGTGGTCGATCCGCGGAAAATGCGGGGCGAGGAACGCGCGGACCTTGGGTGAGAACTGATAGACGAGGAACGCGCCGCCCGGGCGAAGCACCTCCGCCGTCGCTGCCGCGATCTTGTCGCCGACGCCCGGTGGCAGCGTGGAAAAGGGCAGGCCCGACAACACATAGTCGGCGTGCTCGTGACCGTGTTCGCGCATGATGCGCCCGACATCCGCCGCCGATCCGTGCACCGCGATGAAGCGGGGATCGTGGATCGTCGCGCGCAGATAGGCGATGAAATCCGGGTTGGTGTCGATGACCAGCAGCGTCGCGTCGGGCGCCAGCCGGTCCAGCACCGGACGGCAGAACGTACCCACTCCCGGGCCATATTCGACGAACAGCCGCGTCCTCGACCAGTCGACCGGCTCCAGCATGCGACGGATCAGCACGCGCGACGACGGGATGATTGATCCCACCATCACCGGATGCTTCAGGAAACCGCGGAAAAACATCGCGGCCGCCGAGGGGGGCCGTTCGTGCCGTCGGGTCCGCGGCAGCGGGATTGAGGAATCACTATAGGTCATGGGAGCCACAAGAACGCGCAATGATTGGGAAAGTGTCACCGTCAGTCCCAAAATTGCAAAGACTTTGCAAGCTGGCGTATTTTGCCGCCGCGTCTGCCCTGCTGCGCTTGCTCGTCTCACGCTTGCCATTATCGGCGCGCCGCGTCATGCGCGGGCCGTCATGCGCAACCGCCGCCGCGGCGAGATCGCCGTCATCTTCCAGTCGCGCCGCCGGCCCGGCGACGATGCCGCCTATGCCGCCGCGGCGCACGCGATGGAGGCGCTGGCGCGCGAACAGCCGGGCTATCGCGGCCATGAACATGCGCGCGGCGACGACGGTTTCGGGATCACGATCAGCTATTGGGCGGATGAAGCCAGCGCGATCGCCTGGCGCGACCATCCCGAACATCGTCGCATCCGCGATCTCGGCCGGGCGCACTGGTATGCGGGTTATGAGACGATCGTGACGCGGGTCGAGCGTGACTATCGCTGGCAGGCGGAGTGAGGGATGGTCCGGTTCGATCGCACATTCGCGCTGCTTTTCACCGTCATGCTCGCGATCGCCGCGGGCAACACCGCGCTCCAGTCGGTGTTGCCGGCGCTCGGCCGATCGCTCGGCGTCGCGGACAGCGCGGTGGCGGCGGCATTCTCGGTGTCGGCGCTGCTATGGGTCATCGCCGCTCCCTTCTGGGCGAACCGCTCGGACCGGACCGGGCGGCGGCTGATGGTCCTGGTCGGCATGACCGGCTTTTCGGTGTCGCTGTTCCTGTGCGGCATATTCCTGGTCGCGGGCATCAACGGCTGGATCGCACCATCGGTCGCGTTTCTGCTCTTCATCGGCGGGCGGCTGATCTACGGCACGTTCGGTGCCGCCGCGCCGCCCGCGGTCCAGGCACTGGTCGCCGGGCGGACCAGCCGGGAGGAACGGACGCGCGCCTTGTCGCTGCTCGCGTCCGCGTTCGGGCTGGGGACGATCCTGGGCCCGGCCTTCGCGCCCTATCTGGTGCTCGGCCATGCCGGCCGGATCGAGATCGGCCTGGCGGGCCCGGCCTTCGTCTTCTGCGCGTTCGGCGTCCTCGTCACCCTGGCGGCCTGGCGATACCTGCCGCGCGACGGGGCGGTGGCCCATGCCACCGGTGCGGCGGCCAGCTATCCCTCGATCGGCGGCCAGAGCTCGGGCGCATCGGTTACCGCGGCCACCGCCGAACGGGGCGAGGCGGTCGGCTATTTCGATCGCCGCATCCGCACCTGGATCGTCATCGGACTGGCGATGGGCCATGCCCAGGCGATGACCGGCCAGGCGATCGGCTTTCTGGTGATCGACCGGCTCGCGCTCGCGCCCGCCGACGCGCTCCAGCCGACCGGCCTGGTGCTGATCATGGGTGCGGGCTCCGCGCTGCTGGCGCAATGGGGGATTATCCCGCTGCTCGACCTGCGGCCGCGCCAGCTCGTGCTATGGGGCGTCACGCTGGCGGCCGCGGGCTCGGTGATGACGGGCCTTGCCACGTCGCTCTATGGCATCGCCACCGGCTTTGCGCTCGCCTCGCTCGGCTTCGGGTTCATCCGGCCGGGGTTTACCGCCGGCGCGTCGCTGGCGGTCGGTGCGGCCGCACAGGGATCGGTGGCGGGCAAGATCACCGCGATCAACGGCGCGGCGTTCGTGCTCGGTCCCTCGATCGGCGTCCTGCTCTACGAATATTGGCGGCCGCTGCCCTATCTGGTGGCGGCGAGCGTCCTCGTCCTGCTGCTCGGCTACGCAGCCGCGCGGCTCAGTCGGGGCGATCGCGCGGCGCCAGCATCCCCGGCGCAATGAAGCCGATCGGCTGCAACGCCACCGCGTCCTGCTTCAGCCGCGCCTGCATCGCTTCATAGTCGCGCTCGACCTCCGCCGACACCGACGCCCGCGAATCGGCGAGCGCCGCGTCGAAATCGGCGCGGGTCACGTCGTCCGCCCCCATCGACCGGCGCAGCGCGAACAATCCGGCACGCCGGACCACGTCGGCCAGGTCGGCGCCGGTGAACCGCTCGGTCCGGGCCGCCAGGTCGTCCAGATCGACGTCGGCGGCGAGCGGCATCTTCGCGGTCTGGATGCCCAGGATGCGCGCACGCCCGGCCGCGTCGGGCAGCCCGACATAGACCAGCTCGTCGAACCGCCCGGGACGCAGCAGCGCCGGGTCGATCAGGTTGGGGCGATTGGTCGCGCCGATCACCACCACCGCCTGCAGGTCCTCCAGCCCGTCCATCTCGGCCAGGATCGTGTTGACGACGCGCTCGGTCACCTGCGGCTCGCCCATGCCGCCGCCGCGCGCCGGCACCAGCGAATCGAGTTCGTCGATGAAGATGACGCACGGCGCCACCTGCCGCGCGCGCGCGAACAGCTTGGCGATCTGCTGCTCGCTCTCGCCATACCATTTGCTCAGCAGGTCGGACGATTTGGTGGCGATGAAATTCGCTTCCGCCTCGCGCGCCACCGCCTTCGCCAGCAACGTCTTGCCGGTGCCCGGCGGGCCATAGAGCAGGAAGCCCTTGGCCGGCCGGATGCCCAGCCGGCGGAAAGCCTGCGGGTTCTTGAGCGGCAGCTCGACGCCTTCCTTCAGCCGGATCTGCGCATCGTCCAGCCCGCCGACATCCTCCCACCGCACGCGCGGCGCCTCCACCATCACCTCGCGCATCGCCGACGGCTGGACGCGCTTCAGCGCCTCCAGGAAATCGCGGCGCGTGACCGACAGCGTGTCGAGCACCTCGGGCGGGATGCCGCCTTCGGCCAGGTTGAGCCGCGGCATGATCCGCCGCACCGCCTCGATCGCCGCCTCGCGGGTCAGCGCGCCCAGATCCGCTCCGACAAAGCCATAGGTCGTCTGCGACAGCTCGTTGAGGTCGACATCCTCGGCCAGCGGCATGCCGCGCGTATGGATGCCCAGGATCTCGCGCCGGCCGCGCTCGTCGGGCACGCCGACGATGATCTCGCGGTCGAAGCGGCCGGGACGGCGCAGCGCCTCGTCGATCGCTTCGGGCCGGTTGGTGGCGGCGATCACCACCACGTTGGCGCGTGCCTCCAGCCCGTCCATCAGCGTCAGCAGCTGCGCGACCAGCCGCTTTTCCGCTTCGCCCGTCACCTGGCCGCGCTTGGGCGCGATCGAATCGATCTCGTCGATGAACAGGATCGACGGCGAGGACTTGTTGGCTTCCTCGAATACGTCGCGCAGCCGCTTTTCCGACTCGCCATAGGCCGAACCCATGATTTCGGGCCCGTTGATCAGGAAGAATGCCGCATCGCTTTCGTTGGCGACCGCGCGGGCAAGCCGCGTCTTGCCGGTGCCCGGCGGCCCGTGGAGCAGCACGCCCTTGGGCGGATCGACGCCCAGACGCTGGAACAGCTCGGGATAGCGCAGCGGCAGCTCGACCATCTCGCGCAGCTGGTCGATCGTCGCGCTCATGCCGCCAATGTCGTCATAGGTCACATCGGCGCGGCGGCTGTCCTGCGGCTCCTCATAATCGGCGCGCAGCTCGATCTCGGTGTCGGCATCGATATGGACGACGCCGCGCGGGCTGGTGCCCAGCACGACCATCCGGATTTCCTGCAGCGCATAGGCGGGCGCGCGGGGAAATTGCGCGATGCTGGGTGGAAAATCGTCGACGCGCTGCTGGCCGACGGTGGCGACCACGTCGCCCTGGCACAGCGGCCGGCCGACAAAGGTGCGCTTGAGCGCGGTGCCCGATCCCTGGAGCCGCAGGTTCTTTTGTGCAGGCGCAAAGACGACCCGGGTCGCGGGCTTCGATTCGGCGCGGCGGATTTCGACGAAGTCGCCCGACCCGACGCCCGCATTGGCGCGCTGAAGCCCGTCGATGCGCAGGATCTCCAGCCCCTCGTCTTCGGGATAGGGCAGCACCGCGCGCGCGGGGGTCGCGCGCTTGCCGACGATCTCGATCACATCCCCCTCGGCCAGGCCGAGCGCGGCCATCAGCGCGCGGGGCAGGTGGGCGAGGCCGCGACCGCTGTCCTCGGCACGCGAATGCGCGACCTGAAGCCGGCGGACTTGTTGTTCTTCATCGGCCATGCGCGCCCCCTTGTCGGTCTGGGTTCAAACGCGCCAAGTGGGGTGTCGGTCCCAGCGAGTCGAGGGGGCCTCTTGCGAAAAAAAAGGGCCGGTCCCGAAGGACCGGCCTTGAAAGTTTTAGGAGAGGATGCCTGAAAGGCCTCACCTATGTGCGCTGCGTCATCCTTTTGTGCAAGTGCGAAAAGAACAAAGCCGATTGCAAGTTTCGCAATCGGCGACAAACGATCGCAATCGCCGGTTCGGCCGCTTGTCTGTTCCCGCACCGCACCGCACAATGATCTGCCATGCGCCGCCTTCCTCCCCTGACCGCGATCGAAGCGTTCGTCCATGTCGCGCGCCTGGGCTCGCTCAAGGCCGCGGCGAGCGAGCTTGCGCTGTCGTCGCCCGCGCTCAGCCGCCGGGTCCAGGCGCTGGAACGTTTCGTGGGGAAGGCGTTGTTCGAGCGCCGGCATCAGGCAATGGTCCTCAATGCCGACGGGGAACGGCTGCTGGCGCAGATCGCCCCTGCGCTCGACACGCTGGCCGATGCGGTCGAAGCGATGTCGACCGGCGGCGACGTGCTGCGGCTGCGCCTCGCTGTCCTGCCACTCTTCGCCTCGCAGCGGCTGATGCCACGCCTGGGCGACCTGCGTCGCCAGCATCCGCGCCTCCATCTCGACGTCGATACGACGAGCAACGCGCTCGCCCGGCTCGGCGACGGGATCGACGCGGCGATCGTGCTGGCGCCCGCGGTCGATCCGCAATTCCACAGCGTTCGGCTCGACCGCAACCGCGTCTATGCGATCGGCGCGCGCGCGCTGGTCGAGGGGGACGCGCCGGTGCGCCATCCCGCGCAGATGGCGGGCCTGACCGCGCTGGTGCATCGCGACATGCCCAACACCTTTGCCGAATGGCGCGTCGCCATGGGGGTTCCCGACCTTGAGCCGCTGGCGATCGATCATTTCGATTCGGGCGCGTTGATGCTGGAGGCCGCCGCGCTCGGCATCGGCGTCGCGTTCATGCTCGAATCGCATTTCGAGGGCGCGCGCGACGACCGGCTCGTCCGCTTGTTCGACGCCGCGGTCGACAGCGCCTACAGCTACTGGTTCGTCTGTCGCCGGCGCGCGCTCGATCAGCAGCCGGTCCGGCTGTTCCACGACTGGCTGGTCGCGACCGTCGCCACGACCGCGGAGTGATCCGAAAACAGGCGGCTCGGGTCAGACCTGATCGTCACCCCGGCCCTGTGCCGGGGTCCACCGTGCCGCCTTCACCGCGCCGGCAATCATGACATGACCCAAACCGCATATAGCGCCGTTGCCCGCACGGACTGCGCCCTGTCGAGAGGTAGACCCCGGCGCAAGGCCGGGGTGACAGGTTAGGTCTGGCGTTCGTTCGGCTCAACCGCGATCGGGGCCAAAAGGCTTCAAGCCGCGCCGGCCTTTACGATCTTGCCCGGATTGCGCGGCGGCTCGCCCTTGGGCAGCGCATCGACATGGTCCATGCCGTCGGTCACTTCGCCCCAGACGGTGTACTGGCCGTCGAGGAAGGTCGCATCGTCCAGGCAGATGAAGAACTGGCTGTTCGCGCTGTGCGGATCGGCGGTACGCGCCATCGAACACACGCCGCGGACATGCGGCTCGCGGCTGAACTCGGCGCGCAGATTGGGCTCGTCGGATCCGCCCATGCCGGTGCCGGTCGGATCGCCCCCCTGCGCCATGAATCCGTCGATCACGCGGTGGAAAACCACCCCGTCGTAAAAGCCGCGATTGGCCAGCGTCGCGATCCGGGCGACATGGCCGGGGGCGAGGTCGGGGCGCAGCCGGATGGTGACGTCGCCGGTGTCGAGCGTCAGGGTCAGGGTGGTGAATTCGGACATCGGTGCAGCTCCACGCGGCGAAAGGAATCAACGCCCCCTAGGCGCGGCTGGGCGTCCAGGCAAGGCGGGCCGCGGCCGTCGGTTGTTCGCGCGCCGCCGACGCGCTAGGGCGGGGCTGGAGTG
>NZ_LSHX01000019.1 GCF_001555965.1 Sphingomonas sp. CCH21-G11 | reverse complement strand
GGCGGCTGCGCGCCGAGGCGCGGTCGCTGGAGGCGATGACGCGCGACGGCGATGAGGAGCTGCGCGCGATGGCGGCCGACGAGCTGCATGCCAACCGCGTCGCGCTGGAAACGGCGGAGCGGCACCTGGCACTCGCGCTGCTGCCGCGCGACGCCGCCGACGAACGCCCCGCGATGCTGGAAATCCGCGCCGGTACCGGCGGCGACGAGGCCGCGCTGTTCGCCGGCGACCTGTTCCGCATGTACCAGCGTTACGCCGACGCCCGCGCCTGGCGGGTCGAGCTGATCTCCGCCAGCGCGTCCGAGGCCGGCGGCTACAAGGAAATCGTCGCATCGGTCACCGGCCAGGGCGTGTTCGCCCGGCTGAAGTTCGAAAGCGGCGTTCACCGCGTCCAGCGCGTGCCGGTCACCGAAAGCGGCGGGCGCATCCACACCAGTGCCGCGACCGTCGCGGTGCTGCCCGAGGCGGAGGATGTCGACGTCCAGATCGACGACAAGGACCTGCGCATCGACGTCTACCGGTCGTCGGGGCCGGGCGGGCAGTCGGTCAACACGACCGATTCGGCGGTGCGCATCACCCATCTGCCGACCGGGCTGGTCGTGATCCAGCAGGACGAGAAGTCGCAGCACAAGAACAAGGCAAAGGCGCTCAAGGTCCTGCGCACCCGCCTGTACGAGGCGGAGCGCGAGCGGCTGGCGAGCGCGCGGGCGGGGGCGCGCAAGTCGATGGTCGGATCGGGCGACCGGTCGGAACGCATCCGCACCTATAATTTCCCCCAGGGCCGCGTGACCGATCACCGTATCAACCTGACGCTGCACCGCCTGCCCGAAATCCTGCAGGGCGAGATGGACGAGCTGCTCGACGCGCTGATCGCCGAGGACGAGGCCGAGCGGCTGGCGCAGCTCGACGCGGCGTGATCCGCGCGGCGCTGAACGCGGCGACGGCGCGGCTGGCATCGGTCAGCGACACGCCCCGGCTCGATGCCGAACTGCTGATGGCCCACGCGCTGGGCTGCGCGCGGCAGGATGTGCTGCTGCGCCATCTCGACGCGCCCGAACCCGCGGGCTTTGCCGGGTTGGTCGAGCGTCGACTGGCGCACGAGCCGGTCGCCTATCTGACCGGATCGCGCGATTTCTGGACGATCACGCTGGCCGTCGGGCCGGGCGTGCTGATCCCGCGCCCGGACAGCGAAACGCTGATCGATGCGGCGGTGGCGCATTTCGGCGCTGTGCCACCCGCACGCGTCCTCGATCTGGGCACCGGACCCGGGACGCTGCTGCTCGCCGCACTTGCCCAATGGCCCGATGCGGTCGGATTCGGTCGCGACACGTCGGACGTCGCATTGGACTATGCGCGCCGTAACGCGGCGATGCTGGGGATGTCTGGCCGCGCCCGCTTCGGCTGGGGCGACTGGGCGGAGGGCATTGACGACCGGTTCGACCTCGTGCTCGCCAACCCGCCCTATATCGGGGTGGACGAGCCGCTGCCCGATCAGGTCCGCGCGCACGAGCCGCCCGAGGCGCTGTTCGCCGGACCGGACGGGCTCGATGCCTATCGGCGGATCGTCCCCGAACTGCCGCGCCTGATCGCGCCCGGCGGGATGGCCGCGCTCGAGATCGGACATCGCCAGGCGGACGCGGTGACCGCGATGGTGCGCGCGACGGGACTGGCGGCCGCGCTGCGCCACGACCTGGCCGGGCGACCGCGCGCGGTGATCGTGCGTTGAAACGGTTGCGGCCAATACCATATTTCACTTGGCGATCGGTGCGCGCCCGGCTAGAGCAGGGGCGGGGCTAACGAGTTTCGACCACGCCGGCTGTCGGCGGTTGAACGAAATGATCGCCGCTCCACCCCACGTCATGACAGTCGCTGCAGTCCGGCGGCCATGGCTAGCGGATCGCGTCGGCTCGCCGCCGCGTCTCGTGACGAACCACGCAATCCTGGATCGAGTGGATCAGCGAACAGGCTTTAGGACAGGACCAGATTATCTTGATGAACAATCGTCAGGCCGGCCGCCGTCGCGGTCGTGGCGGGCAACGCTCGCAGGGTGGCGGGAACCCCAATCGTCCCGATAACGGCAACCGCATCGACAATCGTGCCCGGGGCAACGCCGCGCAGTTGCTGGAAAAATACAAGAATCTGGCGCGCGATGCACAGATGCAGGGCGACCGGGTCAACGCCGAATATTATCTCCAGTTCGCCGATCACTATTTCCGCGTGCTCAACGAATCGCGCTCGCGCTTCGAGGAAAATCGTCGTGGCCGCGAGGAGCGCGACGACAATTCGTCCTTCGACGATGAGGATGACGACATCGAATTCGACGGCGACGGCCAGGACGAGGAGCGCGAATCGTCGCGGCAGCCCGCGCGCGCGCAACGCGCCGAACGCCAGCCGCGTGAGGAGCGCCAGCCGCGCGAGGACCGTCCGGTGCGCGAGGATCGCCCCGCCCGCTTCAACGGCAATGGCGCAGGTCACGGCGTCGATGAGGGCGCACGGACCGAAGCTCCCGCCGCCGGTGATGCCGAAGCGCCACGCCGCGGCCGTCGCCCCCGCCGCGAAATGCCGGCGGTCGAGATGAGCGATGCGGCACCGGCGGGGATCGAAGCCGACCGGCTGCCGCCCTCGCTCGGCGCGGAGCCCGTCGATGCGCGCGCCGACGATGCGGACGAGGCCAAGCCGCGTCGCCGCCGCCGCACGCGCACTGCGGAGGAAGACGCGGTCGCCTGAACCCTGGTCCCGCGTGGATTCAATCGCGTGACGGCCGGTGCCCCTTGGGCATCGGCCGTCGTCGTTCCAGCCGCGCGCCAGTCATGTTGCCGCAATGATTTCCGTGGCATGTGGCAATCCGACCCGCCATCCTGGCGGCGGGCGCAAAAGGAGGATGGCGATGCGGCAGCGGGTTTCGACGGTGATCTGGACGGTTGCCGGATGCATCGCCGCGGCGGGCGCGGCGGCCGCGCAGCAGCTTCCCGGCAATGGCGCACCGATCGACAAGGGCGCGCAGGGTGACGTTGCGGTCACCATCTACAACAATGATCTCGCGCTGATTCAGGACCGGCGACAGCTCAACCTGCCGCGCGGCGTCTCTGCCCAGGAGTTCGCCGATGTCTCCGCCGCGATCCGCCCGGAAACCGTGACCTTCGCCGCCGACGGCGTCAGCATCGTCGAACAGAATTTCGATTACGACCTGCTCAGCCCGCAGCGCCTGCTGCAAAAGGCGGTCGGGCAGGACGTGACGCTGGTGCGCACCAATCCCGCGACGGGCGCGGAAACCAGCGAAACCGCGCGCGTGCTCGCCAATAATGGCGGCATCGTCGTTCAGATCGGCCGCCGGATCGAAGTGCTGAATCCCGGCCAGCAGCGCATCGTCTTCCCCGCGCTGCCCGCCGGCCTGCGTGCGCGCCCGACCCTGTCGGTGACGCTCGACGCCGACAGCGCGGGCACGCGGCCCGGCACGCTGACCTATCTCTCGCGCGGTTTTGGCTGGAAGGCCGATTATGTCGCACTGTTCGATGAACAGGCGGGCAAGATCGACGTCCAGGGCTGGGTGACGCTGACCAACAACAGCGGCACCAGCTTTGTCGATGCCAGGACACTGCTCGTCGCCGGCGCGGTCGGCGAGGCGCAACCGGTGCGGCGCTATTCGCGCCCGCCATCCCCGCCGCCGCCGCCGCCCGGCAACCGGCCGGGCACCGAAACCGCTGATCGCGAGCGGCTGGGCGACTTCTACGTCTATCCGATCGCCGGGCGCACGACGATCGCGCAGGCGCAGCAGAAACAGGTCAGCTTCCTCGACGTCGCCGGCGCGCCCGCGGCCAAGGCCTATTATTTCCGCAACGACTGGCTGGGCAGCAGCGACGACGCGCGCAGCGTCGACACGGTGCTGCGCTTTTCGACCTCGCGCCAGGGGGGACTGGGCGATGCGCTGCCCGCCGGCACGGTCCGCGTCTATATGCGCGACCAGCGCGGCGCGCCGCAGTTCATCGGCGAGAACGGCATCGGCCACACCCCGATGGGATCGGCGCTGGCGCTCAAGACCGGCGAGGCGTTCGACGTGAAGGTCAAGCCCACGGTCGAGACGCGCGAGCGGATCGGGCGCGACCGCTGGCGCACAACGATGCGCTACACGCTGACCAATGCGCGCGCGCAGGCGTCGGTGGTCGAGCTCGAACAGGCGGGGCTCGACAGCTATTGGGACGACAGCCGCATCCTGAGCGAAAGCCAGAAGAGCGAACGCGTCGATGCCGACCGCGTGCGCTGGCGCGTCGAGGTGCCCGCCAATGGCGAGGCGAGCGTGACCGCGACCTTCGACACGCGCTTCTGACCGGCCGGCGGTGATGCTGCGTATCCTGGCGATGGCGGCGCTGGTCGCCACCGTGCTGCCCGCGGCGGCGCAGCAGGTGATGACCTCGCCCGCGCCGGATGGCGTGCAGGTGACCGTCTATCGTGCGCCCGACCGTGGCGCTGACCAGCCGATCGACGCAAACTGGCTGGCCGGTTACGCGCTGATCACCGAACGCCGCACGATCGACCTGCCCGCCGGGCGCGCAGTGGTGCGTTTCGAAGGGGTGGCGGGCGGCATGTTCGCCGAAAGCGCGATCCTGACCGGGTTGCCTGGCGGGGTGCGCGAAAAGAATCTCGATGCCGACCTGTTGTCGCCGCGCAGCCTCTATGCCCGCGCGCTCGGCCGGCCGGTGACGATCCGGCGCACGCATCTGAAATCGGGCCGGGTGGTCGAGGAGCCGGCGATCATCCGGTCGGGGCCCGACGGCGCGGCGATCGTCCAGACGCGCGATGGCTTTTTCGCCGCGGACTGCGGGCCGACCGACGACGACATCGTCTATGACGGCGTGCCGCCGGGCCTGTCCGCGCGCCCGACACTGTCGGTGGAACTCGACTCGCCCGTGGCACAGCGCGTGACGATCGGCCTGTCCTATCTCGCCTGGGGGTTCGACTGGCAGGCGGATTATGTCGCGACCCTCGCCCCCGATGGCCGCAGCCTCGACCTCACCGCCTGGGTGACGCTGGCGAGCGGCGATCCGACCAGCTTCGTCGCCGCCGAGACCGGCGTGGTCGCGGGTCGGGTGAACCGCGAGGATCGTCGCCCCTATCGCGAAGCCGCCGCGCCCCTGCAGATCACCTGCGGCGTGGCGCCGCCGCCCCCGCCTCCACCGCCGTCGCCGCCTCTGCCGCTGCCAGTCGCGGCGCCGCCGATCGCCGATTATGCACAGGAAATCGTCGTCACGGCCAACCGGGTGAGCCGCAAGGTGGTTCAGGAGGAGCTGGGCGACCTCAAATTCTATCGGGTGCCCTTCGCCACGACCGTCGCCGCCAACGCGCAGAAGCAGGTCGCGCTGCTGGAAAAGTCGGCGGTGCCGGTCGAACGCTATGTCGCGATCGACGTGTTCGGCGGTGGCGCATCCGCACCGATGACGATGCTGCGCGTGCAGAATCGCACCGACCGGGGACTTGGCGTCGCGCTGCCCGCGGGCCAGGTCGCGGTGTTCGCGACCGACGGCACGCGCCGGCTGCTGCTGGGGGAGGGCAGCGTGGAGGACAAGGCGGTGGGCGAACCCGTCGAGATCGGCGTCGCCCCGGCGACGCAGGTGACACAGGAGGTCGAGGCGGTGAGGTCGGACGGCGACTGGACCGACCATCGCCTGACCCTGCGCAATGCGACGCCCGATCCGGTCCGGGTCGAAGCCCGTTTTCGGATTGGGGACAGCAATCTGTCCCGGACGTCGGCCCGGCTCGGGCGCAAGGATGGCGATGCCATCTGGATCGTCGAGGTACCCGGCAACGCGACTCGCGCGCTCAGCTATCGCGTCACCGCACGCTGACCATCAGACCGCACGTCGGCATTCGGGGGCACGCTTACCCCATTTCCCCGTCACCCCGGGCTTGACCCGGGGCCCCGCTGCTTCTCGCGTCAGAGCAGGCAGGGAGACCCCGGATCAAGTCCGGGGTGACGCGGAATGCGAGACGAGCAATGATGCGTCGCTTGTTGGATCAACTTCCCAGCATCGCCAGCCGCGCGGGCAGCTCGGCCAGGATCGCGCGCCGCGCCGCCGGGTCGGACCGTACCCAGCCCGCGATCTCGGTCAGCGTGCGGCCACAGCCGGCGCACCATCCGGTCGCGTCGTCGATGCGGCAGACGTTGATACAGGGACTTGCGATGAAATCCCGGGAGTCCGGCTGGGGGACCATGCCGACGTTCAGCGCGCGAGCGTCACGTCCAGGAACGCCGGCACCGGGCCGTTCCAGCCTTCGTCGGGTCCGTCGACCCGATTGGCCTCGCGGCGGATGTCGCGACGTGGCGACTTGTCGGCGGCGCGTTCGGCCTCGGGCGCGCTGAACGGTGCCGGGCGACGGGACGGCGCGGGCGGTGCCGGCGCGGCCACCACCGCTTCGGATGCGGTTTCGCGCGGCTCGACCGCCTTGTCCTTGCCCCGTCCCTTGCCGCCGCGCGTCCGGCGCTTGGCCGGCTTGTCTTCGGCATCTTCGACCGCGGGCGCTGGCGCATCGCCGGTATCGCGCCCGGTCAGCGCGCTGAACTTGACGCGCTCGATCTGCTGGCCGGTCAGCTTCTCTATATTGGCGATGTTCTCGGCATCGTCGCTGGTGACGAAAGTATAGGCGGTGCCGGTCGCGCCCGCGCGGCCGGTGCGGCCGATGCGATGGACATAATCGTCGGGATGCCACGGCGCGTCATAGTTGAAGACGTGACTCACGCCCTTGATGTCGAGCCCACGCGCGGCGACGTCGGAGGCGACCAGGATGTTGACGTCACCTTTCTTGAACCGGTCGAGCTCGGCGAGCCGTGCCGACTGGTCCATGTCGCCGTGGATTTCCGCCGATCGGAACCCCTGGCGCTGCAACGCCTTGTTGAGCTCGCGCACCATCGTCTTGCGGTTGCAGAAGATGATCGCGGTGCGGACGTCCTCCTCGCGGAGCAGGTGGCGCAGCACGTCCTTCTTCTGGTCGGCCTTCACCGGCACGACGCGCTGGGCGATGTTGAGGTTGGTCGATGCCGGGCGCGACACCTCGATCGTCTTGGGGTTGTCGAGGAATTTGTCGGCCAGCTTCTTGATCGGCGGCGGCATCGTCGCGGAAAACAGCAGCGTCTGGCGCTGCTTGGGCAGCTTGGTGCAGATTTCCTCGATATCGGGGATGAACCCCATGTCGAGCATCCGGTCGGCCTCGTCGATCACCAGCAGCGAACATCCGGTCAGCAGGATGTTGCCGCGCCCGAACAGGTCCATCAGCCGCCCCGGCGTGGCGATCAGCACGTCGACGCCCTTTTCCAGCGCCTTGACCTGATCGCCCATCGACACGCCGCCGATCAGCAGCGCCATCGAAAGCTTGTGATACTTGCCGTACTTCTCGAAATTCTCGGCGACCTGCGCGGCAAGTTCGCGCGTCGGCTCGAGGATCAGCGAGCGCGGCATCCGCGCGCGGCTGCGGCCATGCGCGAGGATGTCGATCATCGGCAGCACGAAGCTGGCGGTCTTGCCGGTGCCGGTCTGGGCGATGCCGATCAGGTCGCGCATCATCAGCACGGACGGGATCGCGCTCGCCTGAATCGGGGTCGGCTCGCTATAGCCGGATTCGGTTACAGCCCGCAGCAGTTCGTCGGAGAGGCCGAGATCGGCAAAGGTCATGGAGTTTCCGGGGAACGGGCGTCCGGTATTGGGCCTGCGTTCAGCCCCCGGCGCTCGCGGATTTGGCCGCATTTGTCAAGCGCGCGGCCTCCGACGAACCCGGTCGGCGGGCGCAGTTTCAGCGTCCCGGCACCAGCGCGCGCAGCGCGGTGATGCGACACTGGCCGCCCGAACGCGACCGGATCGTGTCGCGCTGGGCACAGATCTGTCCGTCGCTCGTGCCCTTCAGATAGACGCCCGAGTAGAAATCGAGCGCCGGGCATTCGCTTTCCAGCCGCGCGCGCAGCCGGCTGCCGCCGGTCAGCAACAGGTCGATGCTGCCGCTCTGTGAAATCGTTGCCGCCGCCAGCCGCGCGAGCGGCACGCATTTGGCCGACCGCTGCTCGACCCAGTTCATCGGCGGCAGCGCGGTCGATCCCGCCATTGCCGCCGGCGTCACCGGTGCGCGGGGCACGCGAATGATGATCCGCTGCTGCACGCGCATCGTGCGCGTCACCACCCGACCGGTGTCGTTACGGGGCGGATCGGCAGGGGGCGCGACCTGCGCGGGCACCGGGCTGGGACAGGCGGCGGCGGCGAGCAGCGTCAGATATGTCAAAGGCCGTGCCATCTTCACCCTATTGTGGTTGGCGAATTTAACCCGCGATGAACTGGCCGCAAGCGACGTTGCATGATAGCGCCGTCCCGCAATGGACGCGACCCTGCCCGATACGGCGGCGACGCCGGCCCAGCGCGCGCTGATCGCCGACGTGCGGGCCATGCTCGGCGCACGCGCGGTGACCACCGATCCCGGCGAGATCGCGCCGTGGACGACCGACTGGCGCGGCCGCTGGCACGGGCGCGCCGCGGCGCTGCTCAGTCCCGCCGACACGAACGAGGTCGCGGCGATCGTCCGGCTGGCTGCGCACCACCGGGTCGCGCTGGTGCCCCAGGGCGGCAATACGTCGATGGTCGGGGGGGCAACGCCGCCGTCCGACGGATCGGCCCTGATCGTGTCGCTGCGCCGGATGGACCGGATCCGCCAGATCTCCGGCGAGGCGGGGCTGGCGGTCGCGGAGGCCGGCGTCGTCCTGGCGACGCTGCACGACGCCGCCGGCGGGGTCGGTCGCCGCTTTCCGTTGACGCTGGGCGCGCGGGGCAGCGCGACGATCGGCGGGCTCGTCTCGACCAATGCCGGCGGCACCCAGGTGCTGCGCCACGGCACGATGCGCCAGCTGGTGGCGGGGGTGGAGGCCGTGCTGCCCGACGGCCAGGTGCATGACGGCCTCGCCGCGCTCAGAAAGGACAATCGCGGCTACGACCTCAACCAGTTGCTGATCGGTGCGGAGGGAACGCTGGGCATCGTGACCGCCGCCACGCTCCGCCTGGTGCCGGCGATCGGCGCGCGCGCGGTCGCCTGGGCGGGACTGGCATCGCCGGCTGCCGCGCTGCAACTGCTGCGCCGGATCGAGCGCGCGGGCGACGCGGTCGAGAGCTTCGAGATCATTCCCGGCGACTCGCTCGACCGGGTGCTCGCGCATCTGCCCGGCGCGCGCGCGCCGCTGGCGGGTCGCCACCCCTGGCACGTGCTGATCGAGGCGGTCGCCCCCGTCGGCGCGTCGCCCGACGGCCCGGCCGCGCTGCTCGAACCAATGCTCGCCGCCGCGATCGCCGAGGGCATGGTGGACGACGCCGTCATCGCGGCGAGCGAGGCGCAGGCGGACGCGTTCTGGCGGCTGCGCGATTCGCTGTCCGACGCCGAACGCCGCGCCGGCCCGGCCGTCCAGCACGACATCGCGGTCGCGGTCGATGCGATGCCCGGTTTCATGATCGACGCCGCGCGCGCGGCGGAGGCGCGCTTTCCCGGCACGCATGCGACCGCCTTTGGTCATCTGGGCGACGGCAATGTCCATTTCCACGTCCGCGCCCCGGCCGGCGTCGATGCCACCGCCTGGTATCGCGACGACGCGCCGGTCATCACCGCCTTCGTCCATGATCTGGTGACGGCGGCGGGCGGCACGATTTCCGCCGAGCACGGCATCGGCCAGATGAAGCGCGACGAACTCGCCCGGCTGGCCCCGCCCGGGCGCATCGCGGCGCTGACCGCGATCAAGCGGGCGCTCGACCCGCTCGGCCTGTTCAATCCGGGCAAGCTCGTCGCGCTTGCGCCCGGCGATGCGACGCCATAGACGCGCTGCAAATTTCCCCAAATCAGGAGACGATGATGGCCAGCGCGCCGCAGCAGCAGCTTCCCTTGTTCTACAACCAGCTCGAACCGCTTTCGAGCCAGTCGCACGCCGATTACCGCGTGCGCGCGGCGCGGCTGGCGCCGTTCCTGGTCAATGCGCACGCGGTGCCGGTCACGGTCGAGGAATTCCCGATGGTCCAGCGCCGGATGCCGATCGTGTTCTCGATCGGTGACGACGGCGTTCCGCTCGGCCTGATGGGCCTCAACGAGGGGGTCAACGTCTTTTTCGACGAGACCGGCAAGCTGCTCGACGACGGGCTGTACATCCCGGCCTATATCCGCCGTTATCCCTATCTCCTCGCCCGGCTGCGCCCCGACAGCGACGAATTGTCGCTGTGCTTCGATCCGACGTCGGACACGATCGGATCGTTCGACGACGGCGAGCCGCTGTTCGTCGATGGCGAGCCGAGCGAGCTGACCAAGGGCATCCTGCAGTTCAACGAGCAGTTCGAACAGGCCGGCCAGCGCACCGCGCTGTTCATGAAGGAGCTGCGCGACCTCAAGCTGCTGATCGACGGCGAAATCTCGATCCAGCCGGACGGCGCACCCCAGCCGTTCATCTATCGCGGCTTCCAGATGGTCGACGAAAAGAAGCTGGCCGAGCTGCGCGGCGACCAGCTGCGCAAGATCGTCCAGAACGGGATGCTGCCGCTCATCCATGCCCATCTGTTCTCGATGGGGCTGATGCGCGACCTGTTCGAGCGCCAGGCGCGGCAGGGCAAAGTGCCCGGAATTACCGTAAACGCCTGAGCCGGAATGTGATTTGCGGGAAGGCGCAGCCCGGCGGGTTGTTGCCTTCTTGCGATTTTCGACAGCCCGCCGCTTGAAAGCGCGGGACGTCTTCCTTATGTAGATCAGGCACGGCGCGCCCGCGTTCCCCCCTTTCGCGGGCCCGTGCGGCACATCCTCGGATGTGTCTCCTCCCTGAACCTTGGCCACCTCGTGCTTCGTGCACGAGGTGGTTTTTTATGTGCGTCGCGCCCGCTACTCGGCGGCGGCGGGCAGGACGGTGATCGCGTCGCCGATCGCGTCGATCAGCCGGCGGACCAGCCGCGCGCTGGCCGCGACACCCTCGGGGTCGGGGCGGTCGAGCGCGGGATCGAGATACAGCCGCCGGTCGAGCTCGATCTGGATCGCGTGGATGCCGCGTGCGGGATCGCCGTGCCGGTCCAGGATGTGCCCGCCGGCATAGGGCGCGTTGAGCGCCGCGCGCATGCCATGGCCGGCCGCCGCACCCTCCACCTGCGCGACGATGCGCGCGCCCGCGGACGTGCCGAACCGGTCGCCGATGACCAGCCGGGTCAGGTGATGCGGGGGCGCGAGCGGCGGCATGGAATGGAGGTCGATCAGCACCGCGACGCCGAACCGCGCCCGCGCCGTGGCCAGCAGCCGCGTCAGCATCGCGTGATAGGGCCGATGGTCGCGCGCGATCCGGTCGCGGACATCGTCGGCCTCGATCGGCCATTTCCAGATGTCGCCGACCGGGCTCACCCGGCGCGGGATCAGCCCCAGCCCGCTCTTCGCCTTGGCGGACAGCATTGCGAGCGCGCTCGCGCCGCCGGCCTCGACGCGGGGATCACGGTCGCGCTCGGCACGGTTCAGGTCGATCCACGCGCGCGGCCTGCGCTGGATCAGCATCGTTTCCGTACCGCGCGCGGCGCGCGCGACGGCGTCGACATGCCGGTCCTCCAGCGCGCGGATGGCGTCGACGGGCACGCGCAGCGCCGCGGTCAGCGCCGGGGGGTAATCGCGCCCGGCATGGGGCACCGACACGATGACCGGGGTCGCCGGCTCCGCCGGACCGATGATATCGAACGAGGGAATCGCCGCTGGACTGGCCACTGGTCCGGAATAGGGACTGGTCCGTCGACCGACAATCGGGCGCGTCTGGAAAATCTTTACCGGTTGCCGCATAGACGGTGCGGTCGCGGAGGTTGACGATGATCCGAATCTTGCTGGCGGAAGACGATACCGCCATGCGCGAATATCTGACGCGGGCGCTCGAACGCTCGGGCTATGCGGTGACCGCGGTCGACCGCGGCACCGCCGCGCTGCCGCTGATCGAAAGCGAGCCGTTCGACCTGCTGCTCACCGACATCGTCATGCCCGAAATGGACGGGATCGAACTCGCCCAGCGCGCGTCGGAAATCGTGCCGGCGATGCGCGTCATGTTCATCACCGGCTTTGCCGCGGTAACGCTGCGCGCGAGCCAGACGCTGCCGCAGGCGCGCGTCCTGTCCAAGCCGTTCCACCTGCGCGACCTGGTGATGGAGGTCGACCGGATGTTCGAACGCGAGAGCATTCCGTCGCGCAACTAGGGGCTGTTTCAGCCAGGCTGAGCCAGGCGCTTTACCGGCACCGATTTCGCAAAGCTGAAAACGAGTCTGGCGCACGACCGCGGCGTGGCGGCGCCGTCGCACCGAATCGCGCCAAGCGTCTTGCCAGCGCGCACGCGGCCCGTTATGGGCCTCACTCCCCGGCGGGCGTGTAGCTCAGTGGTAGAGCACTGTGTTGACATCGCAGGGGTCGCAAGTTCAATCCTTGCCACGCCCACCATCGAAAACCCCGCTTTCTCGGCAAGAGACGGCGGGGTTTTTGATATCCGGCGCTGATGTGCGTGATTTCCGGGGCGGCCGGGCGGCCGGGCGTCAGGGCGCGGCACGGCCGGTCGCGTCGGCGCTGTCCGCGATCTGGTCGAGCACCCAGCCCTGAGCGACATAATCCCCCCGCATCGGCCCTTCCCAGCCGATGTTCATCCAATAAGCGCCGCTCCGCACCGTCGCCGCGGTGCCGGCATCCGCGCCGAGCCGGCTGAGCCGGTAGAGCCGGTCCGGTACGAGGCCAGCAGCGCGCACGTTCGCCAGCGGCTCCAGCCTGGAACTGCGATGGAGATAGGCGAGCACGACCATCTGTTTGCCGTCCGCGCTGCGATAGGCGACGGCGGACCGCGTGCTTTCGGGGGCGGGGCGCTCCAGGCGGAACAGGTCGCCGTGCTGGATGGTGACGCGCACGCCCTTATAGGCGGCGACCCACTTCGCCGCCTCGGCCGCTTCGGCTTCCGTCCATTTGCGCAGGTCGACGCCGATGCCGAGCGCGCCCTGCATCGCGGACAGGAACCGGAACGCCAGGCTGGTGCGGCGGTCGTTGGCCCAGTGCGGACTTTCGGTCACCCAGGCGGTCATGATCTGGGGGGCATAGGCCTGGGTAAAGCCGTCCTGGATGAACAGGCGGTCGAACGGGTCGGTATTGTCTGACGGCCACACCCCGTCGGCAAAGCGCAGGATGCCCAGGTCGACCCGCCCGCCGCCGCCCGCACAGCTTTCGATCTCGAGCTTGGGGTGCCGCCGCTTCAGCTCGGCCAGGATCCAGTAGAGGCCGTGAACATAGTCGACATACAGCCGCTGCTGGTCTTCGGGCGGGGCGCCGATCCAGCCCGGCTCGGACCAGTGGCGATTATGGTCCCATTTGAGGAACGCGATGTCGTGCCGACTGACCAGCGCGTCGATCGCATCGAGCAGGTGCTGGCGCACATCCGCGCGCGCCAGGTTGAGGATCAGCTGGTTGCGCGATTCGGTGCGCGGCCGTCCGGGCATGGCGATGACCCAGTCGGGATGCGCGCGATACAGGTCGCTGTCGGGGTTGACCATTTCAGGTTCGACCCACAGGCCGAAATCCATCCCCAGCGCCCGGACCCGCGCGATCAGCGGGTCGAGGCCGGCCGGAAACTTGGCCGGGTTGACGACCCAGTCGCCCAGCCCCGCCTTGTCGCTGTTGCGCGCGCCGAACCAGCCATCGTCCATCACGAACCGCTCGACGCCCAGCCGGGCGGCGCGCTCGGCGAGCGCAACCTGCTGGTCGGCGGACACTGCGAACTGGGTGGCTTCCCAGCTGTTGTAGAGGACCGGGCGGGGCCGCGCGTCCGGCCCGCCGGGCAGGACATGGCGGCGCTGGAACCGGTGCAGCAGCCGCGAGGCGCCGCCCATGCCGTCCGCCGAATAGCCGCCATGAAAGTCGGGCGAGGCCAGGGTCTCGCCGGGCTGGAGCCGGTACCCGAAATCGAACGGGTTGAATCCGCCGACGACGCGCACATCGCCCATCGCGTTGCGGTCCACGCTGATGCGCCACGACCCGCTCCACGCCAGCGCGCCGAACCATACGGGCCCGCCGCTCTCGCTCGCCGACCCCGCGCGGTCGATCGCGAACCAGGGATTGGCCTGGTTGCTCGTCACCCCCCGGCGGCTTTCCAGCACGGTCGTGCCGCCGCTCACCGCGCGCAGCTGACGCTGCCATTCGGCACCCCAGCGGCCCGACAGCGAATGGAGCCGGTAATCGTCGCCCTGCGGCAGCGTCCAGGCGGCGGCGGCGAACTGGTCGACACGCAGCGGCGTCCGCCCCGCGTTGCGCAGGCTGGCGGATCGGGTCACGATGCCCGTGTCCTCATCGATCCGGTAGGACAGGCTGACACTGACCGGGCGATCGATGTCGCGCAGTTCGACGATCAGCCGGCCGCCCTCCACCCGGTGCGCGTGATAGCGCAGGACCAGATCGCGCACCCCGTCGGGCCAGGCGATCTTCACCGCCGGTTCGGTGTACAGACGCCCGCCCCAGGCGGGAAACTCGAGCGGCGCGATCGAGCTGACCGGATCGAGCCCGGACAGGTTGGTCAGCGCCCGGGGCGCGAGCCGGTCGTCGCGGCGCAGCGCCGGTCCCCAATAGATGTGCTGGACCGCGCCATCGCCCGTCACCCCGAAGGCATAGGTGACCCCGCCGCCATCGAGGCGAAAGCTGCGCCCGTCATCGCCGACGCTGATCCGGGCCGACGCCGTCGCCGGCCAAAAAGCCGATGCAAATGCCGCGACCAGCAGTACCGCCACATGGCCGCCAATCCGGCGCGCAACCCCTTGCACCCGCTCCCCCCAAATGCGTCGGACCATGCGTCGAACTACCCCCTGGCTGCCATGTTCAGAACGGCACGCCAGCATCGGGGACATTGTCTTCCTGGGTCAATGTCGCGCCGGGCGGGCGCACCTCAAAGCCGGCGCGCCCGTTGCTGATCGTGACCGACGCCGGGTCGATGGCGAGCACGCGGAAACCCGCGCCGATCGGATCGCCGCGCCCGGCGTCGCGCGTCGTGCCGCCGTTCAGGCGATAGCGGATGCGGCCGGGGTCGCCGGCCTGCGTGATGGCGACAAGCTCGAAGGCCAGGCGTTCGTCGCCCGGCAGCACGACGCGCGCATCGACGGCCAGCGGCGGCTCGGTCAGCGGCAGGGAAGGGGGCTCGACCGCGGCCGGCGGCTGCACCACGGCGTCCGGCACGACCCGCGGCGGGGGTGGCGGCACGGCCGGGCCGGTAATCACCCGGCCCGGCGCGTCGTCGCCCCAGTCGTTTCCTGTCCAGACCGCAGCGCCGACCAGCCCGGAGAAGACGACGCCGGCCAGGATCCAGCGCCACCGCGGTTGGCCGCGTCGTGGGCGACCGGCCATGGCGTCGTGGTGTCGGCTCAGGGGGTCTGCGGCCGGTCAGCCGCGGGCAGCGTGTTGTTCCGGCCCCAGTCGGCCACGCCCGGACCGAACAGCGGCCAAGGCTTGCTCCCCAGATAAGCCGGCTTGCCCGGCGCATAGAGCGATGCCGGGAAGGTGCCGTTGGGATCGATTTCGACATCGGGCGTCACGACGGTTTCGCCTAGCCGGTTGGCGCCAACCTTCTTCACGATATTGGCACCGTTGTACGGACCCTGCGATCCGGTGGAGGTGTAATCGATCTTGGTGTCGATCTGGTCGTTGCCGACAATGGTGATCCCGAAATGCGTGAAGTTGCCGGAGGATGCCGGCCCCTGGAGCGCGATGCCGTTTGCACCGTTGATCCCGGGCCGGCGCAGCTGGTTGCGGTACATGGTGTTGTAGAGGCCCTGCGTCTCCAGCATCCCGGTGTCCGACCGCCCGTCAAAGATCAGCACCGCGCCCTGGTTGCCCTCATACAGGTTGTTGTGCGCGGTATAGCCATGCATGTCGAGGTCGCCCGAGGTGCCGAAATAGCCCGGCTCCGCGCTGTTATATGCCACGACGCAGAAATTGGTGCCGATGTGCAGGATGATGTGGTGGCGCAGGTTCCACAGCTTGTTGTTCGACACCTCGCAGATCGACACGGCGCCGACGTTGATGCCATAGGCCTTGCCCCCGTCCCCATAGCCGGCGACCGGATCCACCGAATTGTGAACGTCGTTGTCGGTGACGAGCGCGTTGTAGACGGAGCCAAGCGAAATCCCGCCGGACACAAGGTTCTTGACCTCCGTGCCCCGGACATGCGCGTTCCAGGCGTAGCGGATGAACAGATTATGAGTTCCCGCGGCGGCATTGCGGGTCCGCGTGATCGTGAAATTCTCGAACGCCACATTCTGGATCATATTCACTTTGACGAAACGCGGCTGGCCGGGAACGGTCGCGGTGCCGTTGTAATTGAGCCCAAGCCGGCTGGCGAAGGTGACGCGGCGCGTCGCCGGGTCGATCGCGGTAACGCGCAGGAACTGTTGCCAGTTGTGGCCGCTAAAGCCGTTCGACCGCGAATTGTCATAGACGCGCAGGATGTCGTTCACCGCGATGCCCGACACGTCGGCGGCGATCATATAGTCGTCGCCGCGCATCGGCACGTTGGTGATGGTACCGATTTCGGTCGAAAAGCCGCCGCCCAACAGCGTGAACTGGGCATTGGCACTGCTGGGCGCGGAGATGACGAAGGTCGTCAGCCCCTTGCCCGCACCGCGGATGACGATGTTCGACCGGCTGATCGTCACCGACTTTTTCAGCTCATACTGGCCGGCGGGGAAATAGATCACCATCGGGTTGGGGCTGGAGGCGGCAATGGCCATGATCCGGTCGGCGACGTCGCTGCCGTCGTTGGGGACGATGACATTCGCCGCACCGACCAGCGATGCGTTGGTGACGTCACGCACTGTCCAATAGGTGCTGCTGAAGGTCGAACGCGGGTTCCAGCCGCCAAAGGTGGGCAGATAGTCGGTCGGCACCTCGCCATAGCTGATCTGGGCGTTCGCGCCGCCGGACCAGCTCATGCCCAGTCCGGCCAGCAACAGGCACAGCATTGCCGCGATCCGTTTCATCATCCTCGCCTCCTGTCGGCGGCGGAATGCCGCTCTATTTGAACGGATCGTTATGACAGTTCCGATTTGAGATCAATCTCAGAAGTTCATTCCGGGCATCGCATCACAAACTAAAGGCAAATCCCAGAAAGTAGCGGCGATCGTCGAGGATCGTCGTGACCCGCCGTGCCGCGATGCCGTCGTAACGGATTTCAGGCCGTTTCAGCAGGTTCTGGGCATCGAAGGTCAGCCGGAGGCCGCGGCGCAGGTCGAGCTGGAACGATCCATCGAGCTGGTTCTGGTCATCGATATAGCGGCTGCCGCCGGCGGCCATCGACTGGACGTTGAGGAGGTAGCCGCTGCGCTGGGTATAGGCGAGGCGCGCGGTGACCGGGCCCTTTTCATAATAGCCGATCAGGCTGAAGCTGTGCTTGGACAAGAGCGGCAGCGGCAGGGTGCGCTGGGTCAGCGGGTCGACGATCGGCGTCCGGCTGCTGGCATAGGTATAATTGGCCTGCACGCCCAGCCCGTCGAACGGCGCGGGCAGAAAGCTCAGCTGGTGCTGATAGTTGAACTCGACGCCGCGTACCCGCCCGTCCGAGCCGTTCTGGGGCCGGGTGATCAGGAACGTGTTGCCGGTGCCGTTGGCGTTGATGAACCCGTCGATCGTCTCGACCGTCGAAACCAGCGAGGTGAAGGACTTGACGCTCTTGGTAAAGGCGGTGACCGCGAGCAGGTTGGCGCGCCCGAAATACCATTCGAGCGACACGTCCGCCTGGTCGGCCTGATACGGGTTGAGCAGCGGATTGCCCCCCGTCCCGGTCAGGTTGACGATGTTGATGTTGACCCCGGGCGCCAGGTCGCTGAGCGGCGGCGTGGCGAGCACGCGCGCGCCCGCGACGCGGAGCAGGAGGTTATCGCGCAACTCGAAGATCAGCGTCGCGCTCGGCAGGAACTCGTCATAGCTGCGGTCGTACCGGATCGGCAGGAAGCCGCCCTGGTTGGCGGTGAAGCCCAGCGCCTCGCGGTTGGTGCTGATCCAGCGGACGCCTGCATTGCCGCGAATGTCGATGCCGAACAGCGTGCCGTCCAGGTCGACGCGGCCATACAGGGCATGGGTGCGCTGCTGGACATTGTTGCTCTGGCCCACCGAACGCTGCGGCGTATAGCCGAACCCGGCGCGCAGCGCCGCCAGGTCGACCGACCCGCCCAGGAAGTTGTTCGGGAACAGCCCGCTCAGCCCCTCGAGCAGGTTGGTGTCGCCGAGCCCGGTGTAGCGAAGTCCGGGAATCTCGTTGGCGGTGACGATGCCGTCGCGATTGGTGTCGGCGATGGCGACCGCGCCGGCGAGCGTCAGCGGCGCATCAAATCGCTCGGTGTTGAAGCCGCGATCCTCATAGCGATAGCCGACCGCCACCGCCTTGAGCAGCCCTGCGCCGATATCGCGCACCAGGTCCACGCGCGCCGCCTTGGCATCGTTGTCGATGGTGTTGAAGCCGTCGACCAGGCCCGACAGCTGGTAGTTGGTCGGATCGTTGACGTCGAAATTGCCGGTCAGCGCATAGGAAGGCACGTCGGTCGGCGACAGCAGGTCATAGGTCACGTCGACGGTCCGCCCGGCGCGCGGGACGACGATCGGCGTCGCGCTGTTGCCGGTGACCGGCGACGTGCCCGAGCTCAGCGAAACGTCCGCCGAGATGCGCCAGTTGTCGGGCGTCCAGGTGACGTTGCCGCCCAGTACGTAGAGTTCGGAGCGGTCCTGTTCGTAATAGATCAGCGGCCGCTGGGTGATGCCGGCGAACCGGCCGGAAGTGACCGTGTTGCCCGTCCCCACGCGGGCACCGACGTCGTTATCGTTCAGCAGCGTCTGGAACCGCTGCGCGCCAGCGAACGCGTCGAACTGGTTGTACGTGCCCTCGATGTTCACCTCGAGCGTTTCGACGGGGCGATACTGCACCGCGCCGCCGATCGTCAGGCGATCGGCACGGCGCGGCAGGCGGATCATCGCGAACCGGGCCGGGCGGTACAGCCCGGGATCGTTGACGCCGTCGCCATTGCCGTCGACGCCGCCGGTCAGCACATAGTTGGACAGCTCCTGCGTCTGCTGCTCGTTGTAGATCTTCTGGAACGCGACGTTGAACAGCACGCCGACCCGGTCGTCGAACAGCCGGGTCGACGCCAGCGCCGACCCGCGAAAGCCGTATTTCTCGGCGATGTCGGCATATTGCCCCTGGGCGCGCAGCGCGAAGGTGCCGGCGGGCAGGTCGAGCGGCCTTTTAGTGCGCAAATTGACGGTGCCGCCCAGGCCACCCTCGATCTGGTCGGCGGTCGGCGATTTGAACACGTCGATCGCGGCGATGATGTCGGGGCTCAGCACGTCGAGCGCGGCCGAGCTGTCCGGCGTCGGCCCGACAAAGGGCCGGTCGTTGACGAGGACGGTGTTGAGCGAGATGCCGCGAATGGTGAAATTCTGGCCCTCGCCGTTGCGGCGGGTGATCTGCACGCCGGGAATGCGGCTCAGCGTTTCGACGACATTCTGGTCGGGCAGCTTGCCGATATCCTGGGCGGAAATCGAATCGACGATCGCGACGGCATTGCG
Organism: Sphingomonas sp. CCH21-G11; assembly: GCF_001555965.1. GTDB lineage: Bacteria > Pseudomonadota > Alphaproteobacteria > Sphingomonadales > Sphingomonadaceae > Sphingomonas. The sequence continues at coordinate 82,950 of NZ_LSHX01000019.1, read as the reverse complement.
TTTGGTCTCGATCGCCTCGGCGATCGAGCGGCGCAGCCCGACCACGACGATCTCGTCCTGCGTTTCCGGCTGGGCCGCCGGCTCGGCCGGGGGCGCATCCTGCGCCAGCGCGGGCATCTGCCACAGCGCCGAGCTCGCCATCAGGCCCATGGCAACACGAACCGAACCTCTCATCATCAACCCTCTCCCCGACGATTATGCTTATAACCTATCTGATATGTTAAAGCCTGTCGTCGGTCAATGCTTGCCCTGTCGGATTCTTATCTCATATGTGAGATGGGCGACCGATGACGTGGGCGAGGCCAAAAATGCTTGAAATGGAACGGATCAATCCGGACAAAGCGCTTCTGTCCGACATTGTCGCCCAGCGCCTGACCCAGCAGATCATCGCGGGCGCGATGATGCCGGGCGACACCCTGCCTTCGGAAGGCGACATCTGTCGCGCGATGGGGGTCAGCAAGCCCGTGGTTCGCGAAGCGGTGCGCAAGCTCGCGGCGCTCGGCATCGTCGAGATCCGCCAGGGCAAGGCCAGCACGATCGGCGAGCTGGCACCCGAACCCGTGCGTCAGATGCTGCGCTTTGCGATGCACATTAATCCCGACGGGCTGAACGAGGCGGTCGACCTGCGCCGCGCGATCGAAACCCATGCCGCGGTGCGCGCAGCGGAGTACATCACCGATGAGGAGATCGACCGGCTCAAGCAGGTGCTGGCGCAGATGGAGGGTGCGCTGGCCGACCATGACCGGTGGGTGGCGCTCGACCTCGAATTTCATCAGCTGATCGCGCGCGCGTCGCACAATTCGCTGATCGCGTTCATGATCAACGCGCTGTCGGATTCGATGCGCGAGGTGATCTCGACGCTGCATGCCCAGATCAAGGTGCGCGACGACCGGACGATCGAACGTCACCGCGCCGTCGCAACCGCGATCGCCGCGCGCGACCCGGCGGCGGCCGAAGCGGCGATGCGCGATCATTTCGCCGCCACCCGCCCCGTGATCGAGGCGATCATGGCGGAACGATCGGGGCGCTAGAGGCGTCCGTATTTCTGGTATACCGCCTCGGTATCCGGATTTTCCGCGAATTCGGTCCGCGCCGAATTCTCCAGTCCCGCCAGACGTTCGGCAGCTTCCAGCACTGCGACCGTCAGGGCCTTCGGGATCGCAAGGACGCCGTCCTGATCGGCGAACATGAAATCGCCCGGATGCACGGTCACCGTCGCGCTCATCGCCCCGCGCAGCGTGATCGGCACCTGCCATCGATAATAGGACCACCGCTTCTTCGCCTCGACCGGCGAACGATAGCGCGCGAAGACGGGGAACCCCATTTCGCGGAGCAGGCGGACATCGCGGACGCCGCCGTCGACGATCGCGCCCACCGCGCCGTGCTTCACGCCAAGCGTCGCGTTCATCTCGCCATAATGGGCGACCCGGACGTCGAAGCCGCAGTCGCGCACGTCGACGCACGGGTAACGCATCTCGCTGAACAGCCGGATGCGGCGCTGGCTCAGCTCTTCGTCGCCCATCGGGTCGGACACGCCCTGGATGGTGAAGGCGGGGCCGACGACCACCGATCCGGGCTCGATCGGCACCAGGTCGGTCGCTAGCACCTGGTTGGGATACCCCATTTCGTCGAGCACATCATAGATCGCGCCACCGTAAAGCCGGGTATAGCGGACACGCAGGTCCTCGACCGCCGCTACATCCATCGATTGCCCGTCATCCCGCACGCCTGTCATTTTCACTCCCCTCGCGCATATTACCAATCACATATCGGATATGTTATTGGTATTCAAGCCGGAGCAGGCGGTGAAGGATGCAGGATGCCGAGCGGATGGGCTCAGCGTGCGCGACCGACCGTCGACCAGCGCCGAATGACGGCTTCCGCGGGTTTGCCCTGCACGGTGAAACCCGTGTCGCCGCCGGGTTGGGCGTAATGCGGGCGCTGCTGCTGCTCGTCCCATTTCCACAGCTGGCAACCCGCCCACCACGGCTCGTTCCAGAAGGTGCGGAACATGCCCTCCAGATAATTGGCCTGGACCATGCCGTCATAGGGGGCGGCGTTGCGATACTGGCCCGTCGACTTCATCCCGCCCTTGACCGACCGGATGCCGGCCTCCGACCAGAACAGCGGCTTGCCGATCGCGGTCGCGATTTCGCGATACTGCGCCCGCAGCGGGGACAGGACGCGGACCACGTCGTCCGGCGTCGGCGATTCGGGCTCGGGCAGGTCGGGGTAGAAGCTCAGGCCGACATAATCGACCTCGCGCATCCATGCCTGCACCGCCGGATCCTTCATCGAATCCTGATGCGCCGCGACGCACAGCGGCCCGCGATAGACGTCGCGCACCTTGGCCACGGTCTGCCGCCACAGGTCGGTCTGCGGATAGGTGCCGACCAGCTCGGCACCGACCGCGAACGCCTCGACATCCAGCATCGTCGCCATGCGCGCATAGTAGAGCATCGCCTCGTTCATGCTGGCGAACCAGGTCGGCCAGTAGTTGTTGGTCCGCCCCAGGATCTGCTGGTCGTCGAGGGGCGGGAAATTGATCCGCCCGCGCCAGCTGCTGTCCTGGATGTCGAGCAGCGGCTTGAGCAGCACCTTGATCCCGCGCTTGTGGAAACGGTCGATCACCGCGGCGAGCTCAAGGTCGTCGGCGGTGTAGGTGAAATCGCGGTACATCCGCAGGCTGCCGATCGTGTCCTGCATCAGCATGACGATCAGCGATACCCACTTGACCCCGATATCGGCCATCGCATCGACATCGGCCGCGCCCTTGGCGCGGAAATAGCCCTGCTTGGCGAGATAGCCATAGTTCATGCCGTGAAAGAACAGCCCATGGTCATCGCCGGGGGCGGCGCGCGCCGTCCCGGCGATGATCCCCGGAACGACCGGCAAGGCCACTGCACCCGTCAAAATGTCTCGCCGGTTCATTTCCGCTTACTCCTTCGTCGTTCAGTAACTGGGGTTGGCGTCACGCCGCGCCTTCTGGTCGAGATACAGCGACTGCGGCTCGAGCGTGGCGCCCTGGTTGATCAGCTCGGCAAAGTCCGCCGGGGCGAGGAACGCCGCGCCGTTCAGGTTGAGGCTGGCCGTATTGCCCCGCGTCCCGATGACATAGCCGAACCCGAACTGGTGAGAACGCACGAACACGTTCGTCCCCAAATCGTCCTTGATCAGGTTCCAGAAGACATTCTGGGTTCCCGTCACGCCCCCGCCGTTGCTGGTGGTGCCGCGGTTCTGGCTTTCCCAGCCCGGACCGACGATGCGCATGCCGTCGACCAGATTGGCGTGCGCCAGGCTGCCGTGATAGTCCGAAACCGAAACCGGGTTGATCGACGCGCCGCCCAGGAGCACGTTGCCCGATGCGGTCAAGTCAGACATCTGGAAATTGTGCCGCCCGCCCTCGGCATAGGCGTTGCGGATCAAATTCTCCTGCGCCGACACAAAGAACAGATAGCCGTTGCCGCTGCCCAGCCGGTTCTGCGGAAACGAAATCGAGCAGTCGAGCACCGAAATGCCGCGCGCCGACCGCGTGATCGCGATGCCCAGCGACTGGATGTGATAGGTTGCGTTCGCCTGCGGCTTGAACGTGCGGACATTGCGGATCCACCCGTCCATCACCCCGGTCACCCGGATCATCACCGCGTTGCTCGTTTCATAGGCGGCGGTGCCGCGGGTGTTGATGTCCGCATCGGTCAGGCCGGGCTGGGTGTTCTCGCGCATCGCGAGATACAGGTTCTCGATCCCGACATTGGTCGATACCGTGCCCGTCCGGTAGATGCGCGGGTTGTTGCCGGTCGTCGCATCGGGATTGAGGATGTAGCGCACCGGGATGTCGAGGCGCAGCTGGTTGCCGGGCAGGATCGCCTCGATCCGCCGCATCGCCACCTGGCCCTGCGCCCAGTTCGCCGATCCCCAGCAACCATTGGCGTTGCAGCCGTTCTGGTTTGGCCCCATGCCGTGCAGATCGCGGAACGCCGGGGTCAAATCGGTCCGCACGATGATCGACTGGCCGACCGCCAGCCCCGCGGTCGATGCGACGGTGATCGTGCGCGTCGGATCGTTGGTCGCGCTGGTGACCGCGACGGGCGTCGTCGCCTGGTCGGTGAACCAGATGTCGCGATTGTCGGTCGGCCCCATATCGATCATGCGCTTGGCGCGCATCACCGGATCGTCGTTGAAGACGTAGGCCTGGGGCGTGCCGGATGCGTTGGTCTGGCCGCGCAGGATCACGTTGCTGCACGGCAGCCGCAGCGCATAGGGCGCGGTGCCGACCGGGCGGATGCGATAGCCGCCGCCGGGCAGGAACACGACGCCCCCGCCCGCCGCGCAGACCGCATTGATCGCGTTCTGGATCGGGGTTGTGGCGTCGGCAGCATTGGGGTTGCTGTTCGCGCTATAGCTATTGTCGGCCCCGAACTGGGTGACGACGTTCACCTGATGGCCGTTGTTGAAGCTGGTCGGGATCGGCGCGTCGCCCATCGCATAGCCGGCGTATGAGAAGTCCTGAAGGAAACGGCCGGACGAATCCTTGTTCCCGCCCTCATAGAGCGGAAGCCAGTTGGCGGGATAGAGCACGCTGCGAACGGTGCTGGCCGACTGGGCGGCGACCGTCGACAGGGCCGAAAGCCCGTCTCCGGTCGCCGGCAGCCGCACGGCACCCGCGGAGGTTGTCGCTGTTCCGAGCCACCCACTGCTACTCGCCAGCGCCGCGCCGGCCAGCGCCAGCCCGCCTAACACCAACGCCACATATCGTCTTGCCATCTCGCCTCTCCCAGTGCCCGCACGTGCTTTGTGCACGCCGGTATCAGACTTAAGATATCCGATAGGTGACGGCTTGCCAATGGCAGGGGTTCAGTAGTTCGGATTGGCGTCACGCTTTGCCTTCTGGTCGAGGTAGAGCGAGGTGGGGGCCAGGTTGACGCCGTTGTTGAGCGCCTCCACCCAGTCCGAAGGTGCCGAGATCGTCGGCCCCCCCACATCGACCGACGCGGTGTTGCCCCGCGTGCCGATGATGTAGCCCCACGCGAACTGCTCCGACTGGATGAAGATACCGCTGGCGGTGTCGCCCTTGATCACGTTCCAGAACACATTCTGGGTGCCGGTGATGCCCGCGCCGTTGCTCGTCGAGCCGCGGTTGATCGTCTGCCAGCTGTTGCCGATCGTGGTCACGCCGTCGATCAGGTTGGCGTGCGACAAGGCGACGTGGAAGTCGTTGGTGCCCTCCGAATTGATCGTGCTGCCGCCCAGGATGACGTTGCCCGACGCGCTCATGTCGGTGATCTGGAAATTGTGCCGGCCGCCTTCGGTCACGCTGTCGCGGATCAGGTGATCCTGACCGGCAACGACCATCAGATAGCCGTTGCCGCCGCCCAGGCGGTTCTGCGGGAAAGACATCGAGCTGTTGAGCACCGAGATGCCCCGCGTCGATGCAGACAGCGCGATGCCGATCGAGGACAGGTGGAAATTCTGGGTGTTCACCGCGGGCCGGAAACTGTGGACGTTGCGGACCCAGCTGTCCTTGGCCCCGGCGAAGCGGATCGCCTGCGCGCCGCTCGTCTCGTACGCGGCGGTGCCGGGCGTGTTGATCACCGAATCGGTCAGGCCCGGATTGGGATTTTCCCGCATTCCGATCGCGATGTTCTCGATCCCGACATTATAGGTCGCCGGCGTCGTGCGATAGGCGCGCGGGTTGTTGCCCGTGCTGGGATCGGGATTGAGCAGGTAGCGGATCGGCGCGTCGAGGCGGATGCGGTTGCCCGACAGGATCGCCTGTACCGTGCGGTAATAGAGCAGGCCCTGGCCCGATCCGTCCCACCAGCAGCCATTGGCGGTGCAACCGTTGATGCCCGCGGTCATGCCATGCTGCGCCTTGAACGCCTCGGTCGTGTCGGTGCGGATGACGATCGGCGCGCCGACCTGAAAGGCGCTGGTGCTGCCGACGGTGATGATCCGCGTCGGATCGGTCACCGCCTGGGTCACCGGCGTCGGGGTGGACACCTGCGACGTGTACCAGATGAACCGGTCGTCGACCGTGCCGACGAAGATGACCCGCCGCGCGCGCATATTGGCCAGGTCGTTGAACAGGAACGTCGCCGGCCTGCCCTGGGCATCGACCGCGCCGCGCAGGATCAGGTTGTTGCAATTCAGGTTCAGCGCGGCGGTGTTCGTCCCCTGCGGCCGGATGCGATAGGTGCCCGCCGGCAGGAAGACGGTGCCGCCGCCCTGGGTGCAGATCGCGTTGATCGCGGCCTGGATCGCGTTGGTGGCGTCGGCCGAATTGGGGTTGGTCGTCGCGTTATATGTGTTGTCAGCGCCATATTGCGTGACCGCGTTGACCATGCGGTTGTTGCCGAAGCCCGTCGGGATCGGCTTGTCGCCATTGGCGTAGCCCGCATAGGAAAAGTCCTGGAGGAAGCGGCCGGCCGCGTCCTTGCTGCCGCCTTCGCCCACCGGCAGCCAGCTGTCGGGATAGAGCGCCGACCGGATGAGCGAAGTGACCTGGTTTGCGAAGGTCGGCAGGGCCAGCCGAGCGGCGGCCTGCGGCTGCGGACTGGTGAGCGTGCCCGACGGTGCGCTCGCCGTAAACGCGAGCGCACCGAGCGCCAGGAGGCAGGTCCCGCCGACAACGGCGCCGAGCGAATGCGCGTGCTTCATCGTGAACTCCTGTAAAAAAAGAGCCCGCCGAAGCGGGCTCCAAGTGGGAGAGAGGTCAGAAGTTGAAGGATGCGCCGAAATAGAAGCGCCGGTCGTCGCGCCATGCCGTCGCCAGCCTGTTCTCGGTGCCGATGAACAGGGTGCGGGTCGATCGGGTCAGGTTGATCGCGTCGACCGTCAGCGTGAAGTTGGGCGAGATCTTGTACGAGGCCGAGGCGTCGAGCTGGCCGTAATCGTTCTGGAACACGCTGCCCCCCTGCGATGCCGATTGCTGCACGGACAGGAACTTGCTGCGATAATTATAGGCGACCCGCAGGTTGACCCCGTCGCGTTCGTAATAGCCGACGAGATTGTAGCTGTGCTTCGACAGGTTGGGCAACGACAGCCGTTCGCCGCTGAACTCGTCGATATTGGGGGTCGAGCCGTTGGCGTAGGTGTAGCTGAGGTTGAGCCCGAGCCCGTCGAGCGGCGCGGGCAGGAAGGTGAAGGCGTGGAAATAGTTGAACTCCACGCCCTCGATCTTGCCGTCGCTGCCGTTGGCGGGCCGGCTGATGATGTAGAGCGAGTTGGTCGTGCCCGGCGCGATGATCTCCGGATGATCCTCCTCGACCTGGATGGTGCGGGTAAAGGCGGACACGTCCTTCTTGAACAGCGCGACCGACAACAGGCTGGCCTTGGCGAAATACCATTCCGCCGACAGGTCGTACTGCGTCGCGGCATAGGGATCGAGCAGCGGGTTGCCCGCGCTGCCGGTGTTCGATGTCGGGTTGAACGAAATGCCCACGCCGGTCAGCGACAGCGGCGGGCGGGCGATCACCTTCGCGGCGGCAAGGCGGACCTGGAAGTCAGGCGTGAACCGGGCCGACAGGTTGGCCGAGGGGAGCCAGTTGTTGAAGGTCGCGCCCTGCTCCACCGGCAGGGTGGTCGTCGCGTTGACCAGGCTGAACCCCCGCGACAACCGCTCGCTGCGGACATAGCGGACGCCGGCATTGCCGTTGAGCTCGATCCCCGCGATCTCGCCGCCGAACGTCGTCATCGCGAAGCCGGCATAGGTATCCTGCTCGACGTCGAACAGCGTCTGCTGCTCGAGCGCCAGGTCCTGGGCGGTGCGGTTGCGGCCGAAGCGCGCGACGAAGGCGTTGATGTCGAAGCTGCCGACCAGGATCGTGCGGGGAAAAGCGCCGTCATATCCCTCGAACAGCGTGTTGGACTGGCCGTTATAGGCGAGGCCCGCAATTTCGTTGCCGCGCAGCGTGTCGCCCGGCGTCGGGTCGCCCGCCGCCAGCTCCGCCGGGGTATGCGTCCGGCCGACGACGCGCTGCTCGAGCGTCTGGCGCTCGTAGCGTCCGCCGACCTTGAACGATTTGATGAAGCCCCAGTCGACTTCATAGGTGGCGTCGAAATCGACATCGCGCCCGCGGTTGGTCGTCAGGTAATTATTGTCGACGACGGTGAAGCCCTCGAAGTTGCGCGGGTTGGTAACGTCAAAGTTCGACGAGATGTTGTAGTTGGGCATCGGCGCGTCGGCGGTCGACCAGTCATAGGTGACGCTCGCGGTCTGGCCCGCGGCCTGGCGCAGCACGACGACGAAGTCGTTGCCGGCATAATAGTTGGCGCTGCCCGACGTGCCGTCGTTCGCGCCATCGGCGTCGCCGAGCGAGATGCTGCCGTTGACGTTCAGCGTCAGCGGACCAGATTCGAAATTGACGTTCAGCTGGTGCGCGTTGGTTTCGGTCAGGCTGGGGCCGCTGAAGATGATCGGGCGGATCGTCACGCCGTTCACCGTCGCCTGGTCGATCGTGCCGTCGGCGAGCGCGACGACATTGGTCAGGTTATTGGTGAACAGGATCTGGTTGGCGTTGCGCGTGCGGTCGGTTTCCGACCGCGAATAGAAGCCGTCATAGGTGAAGGTCAGCGAATCGATCGGCCGGAACTGGACGGTGCCGTTGAGGCCGAACCGCTCCATCTGGTAGCGCAGATCATAGGTCTCGATCCGGTTCGGGCGGAACAGCCGCGGTGCGCTCGCGCCCGGACCGGTGGCGGTCAGGCCGTTGACCTGGGAATAGCCGCGGGTGAACAGCCCATAGGTGCGGCCGTTGAACACCGACCCGGTGGTGCTGACCAGCACGCCCAGCCGCCCGTCGAGCAGCTGGCCACCGACCGCCAGCGCGCCCTTGGCACCGAACCGCTCCGACTGGTCGCCATAGGATCCGTTGATCCGCCCGGCGAACAGCATGTCCTTCAGGTCGAGCGGGCGGCGGGTCTTGAGATTGATCGCCGCACCCAGCCAGCCCTCGATGATATCCGCCGACGGTGATTTGATCACGTCGACCGACGCCAGGATTTCTGACGGAAAGTCGTTCAGATTGGGGTCGCCGTTCGACGACGCGCCGATGAAGTTGCGGCCGTTCAGGAGCGTGCGGTTCAGGTCGATGCCGCGCACGTTGATCCGCGATCCCTCGCCCTCCAGCCGGGTGATCTGGACGCCCGGAATGCGGCTCAGCGTTTCGGACACGTTCTGGTCGGGCAGCTTGCCGATATCCTGCGCCGAGATGCTGTCCAGGATGTTGGCGGCGTTGCGCTTGGTGTTCAGCGCATCGGCGATGCTGGCGCGGATGCCGGTGACGACGATGTCGTCGGATTCCGCGGGCGGTGCCTCATTGGTCTGGTCGGGTGTATCCTGCGCGGCTGCCGATGCCGACCAGAACAGGCTTGCCGTCGACATCGCCAGCATGCTGGGCGCGAGTCGAATCAGGCGCGTACGGACCGTTCGCATATTTTCCTCCCCTATCGCGGCGGTCCGGCTTACGCCGAATCTCACCGATCGTTCCAATATGGGTGGAAGTCATATGCGGTTCTGTTTTGGACCTCAAGCCCTTATTCATTCCTATTTGAACATGGCCGACAAAGTTCAGATTGCTCCGAGTGATTTCGACAGATTCTGGGACGCGGCGATCAGCAAGGGCATGATTCGCCGCTCCTGCGCCATGCTGTCGGGCTGCGCGAAATAGGTCACGCTGATTGCGGCGATCGCCGTGCCGTCGAACCCGAATACCGGGGCTGCCAGCGCGTGGACGGCCACATTCCATTCGCCGCGATCGCGGCTGATGCCCTCCGCCCGGATGTCCGCGAGCGCCGCGCGGATGACCGCGGGATCGGCCATGGTCGCTGCGGTGAAGCGCTCCAGCTCGCCCGAAAGGACACGCTCGACCAGTGCCGGCGGCGCAAAGGCGAGCAGCAGCTTCGAGGCCGCACCTGCATGCATGGCAAAGGTGCTGCCGACCCGCGACGTCGGCGCCATATCGCGGCTGCTTTGCACGACGTCGACGACCTCGGCGCGATCATCGCTCACGACGCTGAGCTTGCACGTCTCGCCCGTCTGCGCGGCGAGTTCGGCAAGCACCGGATGCGCCGCCTTCAGCAAGTCCGCCCGGCTCATGTCGCGCCGGACGCCCTGGGCCAGCGTGATCAGCCGAAAACCGAGGCGAAACCGCCCGTCCGCGAGCTTGCCGACGATGCCGCGGGCGGCAAGCGTGTTGAGAATGCGGTATACGGTCGATCGCGGGACGCCCGTCGCGTCACAGATCGCGCCGATGCTTTCCCCCTCTTCGGACCCGTGCAACAGGTCCAGAATATCCAGCATCTTGTCGATGACCGGAATGCGGTGGACGGACTTTCCCCGGTCTTGATCGCTTCCATCCGCGTTCATGGTCTCGTTCAGCATGCTCAGGCCCTTCGCTGATCGCGGCATATTCAGCATCTGAACCCGACAAGCAAGCCGCTGCCCCGTCACCATTATAACTCGATTGACATCAGTTCATTACTGGAACATCAAGCGCACAAATCCATTGGTGAACATTTCTCTGCGGAGGGGATATGAGTGAGCAGTTGCGCCGCGAAGCGGCGATGATGGACATCGACGCGCTGATCGAACAGCGCGAAGGGGTGTCCGCCGATCCGCTCTCGGTCGACCAGACCGAACTGCTGGCTCGGTATGAGAAACTTTACACCGGCCTGGTCAGCGACGTGCTGCGCGAAATGCTCATGCTCGACCAGGCGTTGCCCGGCGCGCTCATTCCCTTGCGGCCCGAAAAGACCGTCGCCGGCATCGCGTTCACCGTCAAGAGCGCGCCCAACGTCAAGATTACCGGCGAGATGGAAACCCGCACCGAAATGCTGTCGGCGCTGACCCCGGACGCGTTCATCCTGTGGGATTCGTCGGGCGACGAGCGCGCGACGCTGTGGGGCGGGGTGATGACTGCGACCGCCAGCGGCCTGGGCGTCCGGGCCGCCTGCGTCGACGGGGGCATCCGGGACACGCACCAGGTGCTGCAAAAGGATTTTCCGGTCTTCTACCGCTATCGCAGCCCCAACGGGTCGCTCGGCCGGTGCCAGATCACCCATTATCAGATCCCGATCAAGATCGGCGACGTGCTGATCAAGCCGGGCGATGTCGTGCTGGGCGATATCGATGGCGTCGTCGTGGTGCCCCGTGCCCAGGCGGTGGCCGTGCTGGAACGCTCGGAGGCACTGCGCCGGTCGGAGGAGCAGATTTTCGACTGGGTCGAGAACGGCGATAGCGTCGAACAGATTACCGCACGCGGCGGCTATTTCTGATGCGGCGGCCCCGGGGCTCCCCCCGGGGCGTCGTCCGGCGGCATTGCTCCCCCCGCCGGTGGAGGCGGGGTCATGGCAGCGATACGAGCCAGTTGGCGTCTTCTCCGGGCGCGAGTGCGCGCGCATCGACCCATCCGCCGGCGTTCGTCTCCACCTCGATCCGGTAGTCGCCGTGGAACAGCCGCATGTCGGCCTGACCGGCGGCATCGGTCGTGGCGCGCACGTCGCTTTTCCATTCGGTGTTGATCAGCCGGTCGAGCGCCAGATAGGCGGGCTTCGGCCGCAGGCTGTCCTTTTCGAGCAGCCCGCCGTTCCAGCGGTCCTCGCCGGCATAGGCGGTGCCGTCTGCCAGGTTCCACCACGTGATCGCCTCGACCTTCGGATGCGAGAACCACAGGCGATACAGATTGCGCGTCCACGCCGCCTGCATTTCGGCCCCGCCGAACTGCGGCAGGGTGGGAATGGTGATCTCCGTGACATGCAGCGGCCGCTCGAGCCGCGCATAGAGGTCGAGCGCGGCAAAGAGCTGGCGCGGCGTGCGCAGCTTCCCCGCCAGGCTGTCGGCAACCTCGGCTTCGGCGAAGTAATGCATCTGCAGCCCGACCGCGTCGACCCGCTTGCCGCGCGCAATCAGGCTGCGCAGCAACAGATAATAGGGCGTGCCATCGCCACCGATCTCGTCCCATGCCTCGGGCGTCGCTTCGTTGACCAGCAGCGTCGTATCGTCGGGAAATGCCGTGTCGGCCGCATCGAGCGCGATCGCCGGATAGTCGGGCGGCATCGCATCGGCCGGAAAGCGCCGGCTGCTGTGCAGCACCTCGTTGACGACGTCCCACACGCCGATCCGGCTGCCGAAGCGATCGGCGAGCATCCGTGCGCGCCGTTCGATCAGCGCAATCCGCTCGGCGTCGTCGCGCGGCCAATAGGCCGGGATCGACAGGTCGGGCTGGTTCCACACCAGGACGTGCCCCTTGGTGCGCAGGCCCCAGCGTTCGGCGAACGCCAGCACCCGCTCGGCCGGCGGGCGGCGATACAGGGGGGCGCTTGTCTCGTCGATGCGGTACGCTCCCGGCGTCGGTTCGAAATCGCGCCAGTAAAAGGGCACCGTGACGATGTTGAACAGCCGGGCAAAGGCCGCTTCCCACGCTGCATTGCGCGCAGGGTCGGCAAAGCCGCCGACCATGAAGCCGTTCGCCCCGAAGTTGAAGTGGTGGCGCGTCTGCCTGACCCGGACCCGCCCCTGGACAGGTCTCCCGGCACGATCGCGCAACTGCAGCCGGATGTTGCCCATCCGGTTGGCCCGGATGCCGTCGGCGATCCGTCGCTCGACCTCAGGGTCGCTCCACAGGCGCGTCCAGGCTTCGGGTGATGTGCTTTCCGGCGCGGCCGCGATGCCGGGCGCGACCAGCCCCCCGCCGGCCAGTCCCCCGCCCATCAGCGCCATCATCGCGCGCCTGTCCATCGCGATCGCCTCGATTGTCATCCTGCCCAACTCCAGTGCTTGTTCCGCACCAACATATCGGATATGTGATACTAGCGCCATGCTTTCGTATATGAATAGTTGACGCTCAAATTCTCTTTTGACAAGCTAAGAGCATAATTCATGAGGAGAGGGTATTGAGCGGGGGTGCAGAATGCCGGGCCGCCCTGGTTACCGGGGGGACCCAGGGCATTGGCCTGGCAATCGCCGCGGCGCTGGTTGGCGCGGGGTGGCGGGTCGCGATTCACGGCCTTGACGATCCCGCCGCGTGCGACGCCGCCGCAGCGCGCTTGCCCGGCGTCCCGATCCTCGCCGCCGATCTCGCCGATCCGGGCGCGGCCATCGGGCTGCTCAACCAGACGCGTGCGGTGCTGGGCGATCCCGACTTGCTGGTACATTGCGCCTCGGCCGAAATGCGCCGGCCGCTGGTCGCGTTCGACCGTGTCGAGGCGGAGCGCCAGATGGCGATCAACCTCTGGGCGGGCGTCGAGCTGATGACCGGAGTGTTGCCGGCCATGGCTGCGCGCGGCTGGGGCCGGATCATCGCGATCGGCAGCGTCCAGCAGGTGAAGCCGCATCCCGACATGCTGGCCTATGCCGCCAGCAAGGCCGCGCTCGCCAATGCCGTCCGCAACATCGCGCGGCAGGTCGCGGGCGACGGGATCACCGCCAACATCATCGCGCCGGGTGCGACGCTGACGCCGCGAACCGCGTCGGTGCTCGCCGATCGCCCATATGCCGACCGTGTCCTTGCCGCCATTCCGGCGGGGCGGTTCGGCACGCCCGACGACATGACCGGCGCCGCGTTGATGCTCGCCGGCGACGCCGGGGCCTATATCAACGGCCAGACGATCTTCGTCGACGGCCTGATGAGCTTCTGACCGACAGGAACCTTGTATGAAGATCACCGACATCCGCGTCCGTTGCGTGGCGATTCCGATGAATTGCATGCTCCGCCACAACACCGGCGTCCACCCCGGTTACCTGATGCGGACCATCCTCGAAATCTTCACCGACGAGGGCGTGGTGGGCCTGGGCGAGGTCGGCGGCGGCGACCAGCGCGGCGCGCTGACCAAGCTTGCGCCGCGCATCATCGGCATGGATCCGTTCCAGCTGGAAACGATCAAGCTCAAGGTGCTGCGCAACATCTATTACATGTCGAACGCCCGGCTTTATGCGGCGATCGAGATGGCCTGCCTCGACATTCAGGGCAAGGTGCTGGGGCGGCCGCTGTCCGACCTGCTCGGCGGATCGGTCCGCGACGCCGTTCCCTTCATCGCCTATCTGTTCTGGCGCTATGACCGGCCGGGCGGCGGCGACGACACGCGTGCCGAGGACCTTGCCGATCACTGCGAGGAACTGGCCGAGACGCTGGGCGTGCGCGCGATGAAGCTCAAGGCCGGCGTGATGGACCCGGGCGAGGAAGCGCGCGTGCTCGAGCTGTGCCGCGAACGGCTCGGCCCCGATTTTGGCCTGCGGATCGACCCGAACGGCGTCTGGTCGGTGGCGACCGCGACGCGCATCGGCCAACGGCTCGAACCCCTTGGCATCGAGTATTTCGAGGACCCCGCCTGGGGGCTGGAGGGCAATGCCGCGGTGCGAAAGGCAGTGCGCATGCCGATCGCGACCAACATGTATCCCGCGAAGTTCGACGATCTCGGTCCCGCAATCCGCCTCGGCGCGGTCGATATCGTGCTGACCGACATTCATTATTGGGAGGGACCGCGCGGCGTGAAGGAGCTGGCGGCGGTGTGCCGGACCTTCAACCTCGGCGTCGCGATGCATTCGGGCGCGGAGTTCGGCATCGAGCTGGCGGCGATGATCCATACCGCGTCGACCATCCCCGAAATGCGCTTCGCCGGCGATGCGCATTATCATTACCTGACCGACGACATCATCGAGGGCGGGCCGATGCGGTATGCGGACGGCGCGATCCGCGTGCCCACCGGTCCAGGCCTGGGCGTCACGCTCGATGAGGACAAGATGGCGCATTACGAGCGCTATTACGAACAGGTCGGCGACTATTACGCCCGCTTCCACGTCGATCCGAAGCGGCCGGACTGGATGCCGATGGTCGGCGCGCTCTGATCATGATGCCGCGGGGGCAGGGCATGGTCGCCTTGGCGTTTGCGCTGGTGGCCACGCTGTTCTTCATCTGGGGCTTCGCGACGTCGACGGTCGACACGCTCATCCCGTCGGTCCGGTCGATCTTCGATCTGACCTATCTCGAGGCGGTCACCACCCAGTTCGCCTTCTTCATCGCCTATGCGCTGATCTCGCTGCCGGCGGCGGCGCTGCTGGCGCGCATCGGCTACGCCGCGGCGATCGCGGTGGCGCTGTCGGCGATGCTCGCGGGCTGCGTCGGCATGGCCCTGGCCAGCCGTGGCGACAGCTATCCCGCGGTGCTGGCGGCGCTGTTCGTGATCGCCAGCGGCGTCACCCTGCTCCAGGTCGCGGCCAATCCCCTGGTCGCCGGGCTCGGTGCGCCCGAACGGTCGCATTTCCGGCTGACGCTGGTTCAGGCGTTCAACTCGATGGGCTCGATCGCCGGGCCCTATATCGGCGCGCTCATCCTGCTCGAAGGCGGCATGTTCGCGGCGGGCGGCGACACCGGGGGCGGCCGCGCCGCGTCGCTGGCCAAGATCGAGACGCTGTTCGGCGCGCTCGGGATCGTCGTCGCCGGCCTGATCCTCGGCGCCTGGCTGAGCCGGCGGATCATCGACGGTGCCGCCGCATCGCCCCGGGGGTCGGCCCCCCCGACCGCGGCGATCGGCGACCGCTGGTCGCTGGCGGGCTCGGCCGCGATCTTCCTCTATGTCGGCGCGGAAATCTCGATCCTCAGCCTGCTCATCAATTTCCTGTCCGAACCCGTGATCCTGGGCATCAGCCATGAAGCGGCGGGCAAGCTGCTCGCGCTCTACGGGATCGGGCGGATGACGGGCCGCTTCGTCGGCAGCGCGGTGATGACGCGCGTGCCGGTCGGCGCGCTGTTGACGGCAACCGCCGGGACCGCCGCGGCGCTGTGCCTCATCCCGTTGACGCTCGAGGGGGCATGGGTCGGCTATCTGACGCTGACCATCGGCCTGTTCACCTCGATCACCTTTCCCGCCGTGTTCACCCTGGCGCTGGAACGCGCGACGGCACCGCGCGCGGCGGTGTCGGGCCTGCTGGTCATGGGGATCACCGGCGGCGCGTTCCTGCCGCTGATTGCCGGCATGCTCGCCGATCGCGGCGGCATCGCGAGCGCGTTCGTGGTGCCTGTGATCGGTTTTGCCGGCGTCGCCTTCTTTGCCTGGCGCGCGCACCGCTGGCGGGGGCTGTCCCGATGATCGAGGTCGTCTCGGGCGAGGTGCGCAGCCTGCTGGGCGAGGGCGCCTGGTGGTCCGCGCGTGACGACGCCTTCTACTGGGTCGACATCCTCGGGCGGCGGCTCAACCGCTGGCGCGCCGCGTCGTCGCCCCCGCTCGCGTCCTGGGATGTGCCCGAAATGATCGGCTGGGTGATCGAACGCGAGGGCGCGCCCGGTTTCGTCGCGGGACTGCAGTCGGGGGTCCATGTGATCGATCTCGACCCGTTCCGGTGCACGCCGCTCGCCGCGTTCGGCCTCGATGAACCGGAGATGCGGCTGAACGACGCCTGCGCCGATGCGCACGGCAACATCTGGGCGGGGACGATGCGCATCGCCGCGGACCGTCCCGTCGGCGCGCTCTACCGCTTCGATCCGGCGGGTGATGCGGTCCGGGTCGACACGGGGTATACCGTCCCCAACGGCCCGGCGATCAGTCGCGACGGCCAGCTATTGTACCATGCCGATTCGCCGCTGGGCCTCGTCTATCGGCTGCGGCTGGACGATCCACAGCGAACCGCGTCCTGCGCCGTCCACATCGCTTTCGACCCGAGCTGGGGAAAACCGGACGGCATGACCGTCGATGCCGACGACTGTCTGTGGGTGTGCCACTGGGATGGCGGCCGGGTCAGCCGCTTCGATCCGTCGGGCGCGCTGATGCGATCGATCGAGGTGCCGGCGTCGCGGGTGACCAACTGCGCGTTCGGCGGGGCCGACCTCGACCAGCTCTACATCACGACCGCGGCCAAGGACCGCCCCGACGAGCCGCTGGCGGGCGCGATCTTCCGCGCTGACCCAGGCGTTCGCGGCGTCCCGGCGAACCGCTATGCCGGCTAGCGCCGCCCGGGCCCGCCACACCGCGACTTTCGACCAGGGATCAGGACAATGTTGATGGGTGCACGGCTGACGGTGATGCTCTTGGCGCTGGCATTGGACGGCACCGCGATTCCCGCTTCCGGCGCGCCGGACGGGGTTGTCGCCGGACCGTTCAACCTCCGCTTTCCGCCGGCGTCGGACGGGATCGAGACGCAGCCCGCGCCCGCGATCGCCCCGCTGGCGGCGTGGACGCTCACAATGCAGCTTCGCGCCGAAGCGCCGGGCGCGAATGACGCCACCGTCGTGCGCCTGCCGGGCGCGTCGCCATCGCCGGCGGCCGCGATCGTGATCGACGGTACGGTATTCGGCGTGCGCATCGGCGACACGCTGCACCGGTCCAGCGCCAGGGTGCGGCCGGGGCACTGGCACGCGCTGGCGCTCGCGTCGGATGGCCGTTCGGTCCGGCTCCACGTCGACGGGCGTGAGGCGGCCGTGATCGGCGCGTCGGTGCCGATCAGCGGCGTGATCCAGGCGGCCCCGCGCGCGCGCGACGGTTCGGGCTTTGCCGGGCGGCTGGCGCAGCTCAGCCTGCACGGTGGTGTCCGCGAACCCGCCACGGCGCCGGCGCAAGCCGCAACGCCCGACGAGGACTGGCAATATGAATCGGGCAGCCCCGCCTGGCCGCTCCAGACCCGGCAGCAAATGGGTCAGACCGTGCCCCAGCCGCCCGCGACCCGACCGGCCGGCGCGCCGCCGGCGCCCGCCGTAACGCGTGTTGCGGCCACCGCCACGGATGCGCGCGGGGCGATCCGCGCGCTCGGCGACGACCGGTGGGAGCTGGACGGCTGGAGGCTGCGTCCTGCACCCGATGTCGCCGCCGGCGGGGCGTCGATCGCACGCGTCGGGTTCGACGCCGGGGGCTGGATTCCCGCACAGGTGCCCGGCACCGTCCTGACCGCGATGGTCGCGGCGGGCATCTATCCCGACCCGACGATCGGCCTCAACAACCTCGCCATTCCCGAGCATCTCGCGCGGCAGGACTATTGGTATCGCACCGAATTCGACGCGTCGGCGCTGACCGGCGGGGCGTTCAGGACGCTCACCTTCAACGGAATCAACTACGCCGCCGAAATCTGGCTCAACGGGGTGCGGCTCGGCACCGTGAAGGGCGCGTTCCGGCGCGGGCAGTTCGATGTCTCGGATGTGCTACGCGCGGGGCGCAACGCGCTCGCGGTCCGGATCTCGCCGCCACCGCATCCCGGTTTGCCGCACGAGGAGTCGGTCCTGGCCGGCCCAGGCGAGAATGGCGGGGCGATGACGATCGACGGGCCGACTTTCGTCGCCAGCGAAGGGTGGGACTGGATTCCCACGGTTCGCGACCGCAATACCGGCATCTGGCAGAATGTGGTGATCGCGGCGCAGGGCCCCGTCGCGATCGGCGATCCAAGCGTCAGCACCGTCCTGCCGCTCCCCGACAACAGCGTCGCCGAGCTGACGGTCGAGGTCCCGCTTGAGAACCGCACCGCCTCGCCGGTGCCGGCGCGGCTTCAGGTGCAGGCGGGCACCGCGCGGATCGAGGCCGACGTCACGGTCGCGCCGGGACACCAGGTCGTGACGCTGACGCCGGCATCGCATCCGGCGCTGCGCATCCGCAACCCCGCGCTGTGGTGGCCGAACGGCTTCGGCGCGCCGACCCTGCACGACCTGACAATCGCGGTGACGCCCGCCGGCTCGACGCGCAGCGATCGCAGGCAGCTCCGCTTCGGGATCCGCGAGGTAGGATACGAACTGTCGCTGGTCGCGCCGGACGGCGCGCTGCAGCGCGTGCTCTTCCACCCGACGCGCGCCGATCATCGCGCCGTCGTCGATGTCAGTCATGGCGGCATCCGAAAGGTCGCGGGCGGCTGGGCGGCGTCGTTGCGCCCCGATGCGGCGATGTCGCCCGCGGTGCGCGCGTTGCCCGCGGACGGCATCGCGCCGCATCTCATCCTGCGGGTCAACGGCGTGCGAATCCCGGTACGGGGCGGGAACTGGGGCATGGACGACCTGATGAAGCGGGTCGATCGCGCGCGGCTCGAGCCCTATGTCCGGCTGCACCGCGACGCCAACCTCAACACGATCCGCAACTGGGTGGGACAGAATACGGAAGAGGCGCTGTTCGCGCTCGCCGACGAATATGGCCTCATGGTCGTCAACGATTTCTGGATCTCCACCCAGGATTATAACGGCGAACCCGGCGACGCCGCGCTGTTCCTGGCCAATGCGGAGGATACGATCCGCCGCTTTCGCCATCATCCGTCGATCGTCCTGTGGCTAGGCCGCAACGAAGGCGTGCCGCCGCCGGTCCTGAACGAGGGGCTCGAGGCGCTGGTCCGCACGATCGACGGCACGCGATATTACACCGGCAACTCGCGTTCGGTGAACATGGCGGACAGCGGCCCGTGGGACTATCAGCGCCCGGAACGCTATTTCACCGATCTCGCACAGGGCTTCTCGACCGAGGTCGGCACCCCCTCCTTCCCGACGCTGGAGGCGTTCCGGGCGATGGTGCCCGCGGCCGACCAGTGGCCGCCGAACGACAGCTGGGCCTATCACGACTGGCATAGTGCGCGGGGCGGCAGCGTCGCGGGCTTCATGGCCGCGATGACCGAGCGGCTGGGCGCGCCCGCCGATCTCGAGGACTTCGAGCGCAAGGCCCAGCTGCTCAACTTCGAATCGCATCGCGCGATTTTCGAGGGGATGAACGCGCGCCTGTTCACCCGCAATTCCGGGCGGCTCCTGTGGATGACCCAGCCGGCGTGGCCGAGCACCGAATGGCAGATGCTGAGCCATGACTATGATACGCACGCCAGCTTCTACGCGATCAAGTCGGCGGCGGAGCCCGTCCATGTCCAGCTGAACCAGCCCGAGGATGCGGTGGCGGTCGTCAACAGCCTGCCGACTGCGCTTGCGGGGGCACAGGTGACCGTCCGGCGCTTGGGTCTCGACGGGCGGCCGTTGTCGGAGCGCCAGTTCGCGACCGACGTCCCCGCGTCGGCGACCCGGCCGCTCGCCGACGCCACGCTGCCGAAGCTCGCGGCGGGCGAGGTGGAGCTGGTTCGCCTCGAACTGCGACGGGCGGGGGATCCGCGGATCGTGTCGCGCAACGATTACTGGCGCACCGGCTCCGATGCGGCGCTTCGATCGCTCAACGACATGCCGCGCGCGCACCTGTCGTTCGATGCGCCGCCGCCCGCGCCCGGCGCGGCGCGGGCCGTCGTGGCGATCCGCAACGAGTCGACCGTTCCCGCGCTCCAGGTAAAGCTGACGCTCGTCGATGCCGATGGCGGGCGGATCCTGCCCGCCTATTATGACGACAATTACCTGACCCTGTTTCCGGGCGAGACGCGGACGGTCGGCATCGCCTGGCCCGAAAGCGGCGCGCCGCCCGCCGCGGTTCGCGTCCGGGGCTGGAACGTGGCCGATGCGGCCGTCGACCTGTCGCTTCCCGCGCGAACCGACGGCACGACCCGTCCGGGCGAGCAATGACCGGCGGGCGGGGGCCTGATCGCGCGCTCGGCAGGGCCGCCCTGTCGCTGGCTGCCGTCGCCTTGCTTCTCGGCGGTGCCGATGCGCCTGGCCGCGCGGTCCCCGCATATGCGATCGGGGGCGAGCGGGCCGACGCGGCCGGCTGGCGCGCCTTTGGCTGGCCGGGGGCGTGGTTCGAGGGGCGCTTTCGCGGCACGGCGATCGACCTCCGCGTCGACGCGCCGACGCAGTGGCTGCGCCTGCGCGTCGACGGGGCCGAGGTCCGGCTGCTGAAGGCCCCCGGGCGGCATGTCGCGCGGCTGCGCGGCTTGCCGGCGGGCGATCACGTCATCCGGCTGGAACAGGTTACCGAAGCGCGCGGCGCGGGCTCGCGGTTCGGCGGGTTCTTCGCAAGCGGCGCGACGGTGCCGCTGGCGCCGCGCGCCGCCCGCCCGGTCGTGGAATTCATCGGCGATTCGTTCACCGTCGGCTACGGCAACCGGCTGGAACAGGCGCGCTGCAACGATGCCGAGGTGTTCGCCGCCACCGACACCGGCTCGGCCTTCGGTCCGCTCGCCGCCGCCCGGCTCGACATGGATTATCGCATCGTCGCGGTCTCCGGTCGCGGCATGGTGCGCAATTACGACGGCGGGCATCCGTTTCAGGCGATGCCCGACCTGTACGACCGGGCTGTGCCCGGCGTGGCCGGCGACCGTGGTGCGCCGCGACCCTCCCCCGCGCTCATCGTCGTCAATCTGGGCACCAACGATTTCTCGACCCCGCTGCGCGCGGGGGAGGCGTGGGCCGACGAGGCCGCCCTGCGCCGCGCCTATCGCGCGCGTTATGTCGCGTTCGTCGGACGGCTGCACGCCGCCCATCCCCGCGCGCGCTTCATCCTGATGGCCGGTCCCCGCTTCGCGGCCGATGTCGACCAGATCGCCGAGGCGCTTCGCCCGTTGCGGCGGGCCGTCGTGCGCTTTCCGGACCTCACGCTCGCCGGCTGCAACCGCCATCCGTCCGCTCGCGACCATCAGGCGCTTGCCGAAACGGTCGTCACCACCGCCCTCGCGCTGAAAGGCGATTCATGATTGTCGATCCCGTCCACCCAGCTGCCCCGACCGATGCGGGGCCGGCCGGGCCAATATCGCTGCGCGTGAAGCTCGGCATCGCCGCCGCCGCGATTTCGGGACTGCTGTTCGGCTTCGACACCGCGGTCATCGCCGGGGTGACCAAGGACCTTGTGCGCGTGTTCGAGCTGACGCCCGCGGCGCTGGGGTTCGCGGTGTCGATCGCGCTGTGGGGTACGCTGGTCGGCGCGTTCGTCGCCGGCCCGCTGGGCGATCGCTTCGGCAGCCGGGCGATGCTCGCGGTCACCGCGCTGCTCTATCTCGGTTCCGCGCTTGCGTCCGCCCTGGCGGGGGACGAGCGCACCTTTGCCGCCGCCCGCCTGATCGGCGGGCTCGCCATCGGCGCGTCCTCGGTGCTGGCACCGGTCTATATCAGCGAACTGGCGCCCGCTCGGCTGCGCGGCCGGCTGGTCGGGACATTTCAGCTCTGCATCGTCATCGGCATCCTTGCCGCCTACGCGTCGAACGCGCTGCTGGCGCAGACGGGGGCCGAGACGGTCTGGCGGTGGAAGCTCGGGGTCGCGGTCGCCCCCGCGGCATTGCTGCTGGCGATGACCCTGGTGATGCCGACCAGCCCGCGCTGGCTGATCGGCCGCGGCCGGGTCGAGGAGGGGCATGCCCATGCCGCACGCCTCGGTATCGAGATTGCCACCCGGCAGGACGCGCCGGCGAGCCCGGCGCGCGAGCCGTTGAGCTTCCGGCGGCATCGCCGCCCGATCCTGCTCGCGATCGGGCTCGCCAGCTTCAACCAGCTCTCGGGGATCAATGCGATCCTCTATTATCTGAACGACGTCTTCACCGCGGCGGGATTTAGCAGCCTGTCGGCCGATCGTCAGGCGGTGGCGATCGGGCTGTGCAACCTGGTCGCCACGCTGCTCGGCATGGCGCTGATCGACCGGGCGGGGCGCAAGGCGCTGCTCGTCGCAGGCGGGCTGGGCTGCGCGGTGGCGCTGCTGCTGACCGGCCTCGTCCAGGCCGGGTGGCTCGGCCCGGCGCTGCTGCTGCCGTCGCTGGTCCTGTTCATCCTGTCGTTCGGGCTCAGCCAGGGCGCGGTGATCTGGGTCTATCTGTCCGAAATCTTCCCGCAACCGGTGCGCGCCCAGGGGGCGGCGCTGGGTGCGGGGACGCACTGGCTGCTCAACGCGCTGATCGCCTGGGTCTATCCGCCGATCGCCGCCGCCTCGGCCGCCGCGCCCTTCTTCGCCTTTGCCGGCTTCATGCTGCTCCAGTCGCTGCTCGTCGCGCGCCTGTTTCCGGAAACCAAGGGCCGGACGATCGATCAGGGGGCGTGATCGCGGCCGGGGGCTGCTGCCCGGCCCGGCACCGCAATCCGCCGGGCATCCGCGCGCCGACTGGCACGCGGGTGCCTGTGCACAGGCGAGCCCCCGGCGGGGAAGAATTTCCGGCAAGTCATGAAAAATCCTGGAGCGGGCGAAGGGATTCGAACCCTCGACCCCAACCTTGGCAAGGTTGTGCTCTACCCCTGAGCTACGCCCGCTCTGGCGCTTGGGTGTCCGGTGGCGTGGCCGACCGGCTCCGTCAAGGCGGCGGCCTCTAGCATCGGTCGCCGGGGTCCGCAACCCCCCGGTGCGATTCGGCAAAAGGGCTTGGCTTGGCGCGGCGATGCGCCCACATGGGGCGTTGCCGCAATTCACCGCAATCATCCGCAAGGGAGTGTCTCTTGGCTACGCTGGGCATGTCCGCCGCCGAACGCGAGGCGGTCGAGAATTTCCGCCGCGACGTCGTCGAACCGTCGATGACGCAACTCGTCATCATCGATTTCTGGGCGGAATGGTGCGGGCCGTGCAAGGCGCTGGCCCCCGTGCTGGAGAAGGTCGCCGCCGACTATGCCGGCAAGGGCGTCGTGCTCGCCAAGATCGATACCGACAAGAACCAGTTCATCGCCGCGCAATTCCAGATCCGCTCGATTCCGACCGTCTATGCGATGTTCCAGGGCCAGCTCGTCGCCGACCTGACGCCCGCGCGCACCGAATCGCAGCTGAAGGCGATGCTCGACCAGCTGCTGCGCCAGCTGCCCGTGCAAAGCGAGGCCGCGTCGGTCGAAGCCGAGATCGAGCCGCTGATCGCGATGGGGGAGGATGTGCTGGCCGGCGGCGACGGCGAACGTGCGCTCGCGATCTTCGACCAGATCGCCGACATGGCACCCGCCGACCCCGCGGTCGCATCGGGCCGGGCGCGCGCGCTCGTGCTGCTCGGCCGGTTCGATGAGGCGGAGGCCGCGCTCGCCGAGCTTCCCGACGAAGCCGCCAGGGCACCCGAGGTCGATCGCGCGCGTGCCGCATTGTCGCTGGCGCGTGAGGCGCAGCCGGTCGACGACCTTGCCGCGCTCGCCCGGCGTTCGGCGGCCGCGCCCGACGATCTCGCGCTGCGTTATGAACTGGCCGGCGGTTACATGGCGGCGGGCGACCGCGAAGCCGCGGCCGACACTTTGCTCGCGATCATCGCCGCCGAGCGCGAATGGAATGATGGCGCCGCCCGCCAGCGGCTGCTCAAGCTGTTCGAAGTCGTCGGGCTCGAGGATCCGTGGGTTTCCGCCCAGCGCCGTCGCCTGTCGGCGATCCTGTTCGGATGAGCCAGCGCATCTCGGTCTTTCCGCTGGGCGGCGCGCTCCTGTTCCCGCGCATGCACCTGCCGCTACATATCTTCGAACCGCGCTATCGCGCGCTGGTCAGCGACGCGCTTGCCCGCGACCGGCGCATCGGGATGGTCCAGCCGCGCGGACCGGGCGAGCCGCCGCCGCTGTTCGAGGTCGGCTGCCTCGGCCAGATCATCGATGTCGAGGCGCTGGCCGACGGCCGCTACGACATCGTGCTCCAGGGCACCGCGCGCTTCCGCATCCTGCGCGAGCTCGACGTTGCGACCCCCTTTCGCCAGGTCGAGGCCGAGCTGGAGCCGGTCGGTGCCGATGAATCGCTGGCGCTGGGCGAGCGGTCGTCGCTCGAGCTCGAATCGCGCCGATTCGCGGAGGCCCAGGGCTATGCGGTCGACTGG
Organism: Sphingomonas sp. CCH21-G11; assembly: GCF_001555965.1. Classification (GTDB taxonomy): domain Bacteria; phylum Pseudomonadota; class Alphaproteobacteria; order Sphingomonadales; family Sphingomonadaceae; genus Sphingomonas. The sequence goes on along the minus strand of NZ_LSHX01000019.1, from coordinate 58,388 downwards.
GAAGCGGTCGGGCGGCTCGACGACGAGGCACTGGTCAACGGCATTGCCCAGATCGCACCATTCGACATCGCGTCGAAACAGGCACTGCTGGAGGCCCACTCGCTGTCGGCGCGCGCCGAGCTGATCGTCCAGCTCATGCAGTTCTTCGGTCGTTACGGCGACGACGGCGCCGCGACGCTGCAATGAACGGGGGCGCCGCGCCGGGGACGGATGCGCCGCTTGATCCCTGGCTGCTGTCGATCCTGGTCTGCCCGGTGACCCGCACCCCGCTGCGCCACGATTCCGCGCGCGACGAACTGGTGTCCGACGCCGCGGGCCTCGCCTTCCCGATCCGCAACGGCGTGCCGGTGATGCTGGTCGAGGAAGCGCGGCGCTGGGGGATCAGGGTACGGTGAAACGTCATTGACCCGCTCATCCTGAGACGCTGACCGGGAAGGGGGAACCCCCCTTTCTCCTCGTCACCCCGGCCTCGTGCCGGGGTCCACCGTGCAACCCGCACGGTCCATGATCGGCGCGCTTCCCTTGCCCCATGCACATTGGCCCGCCTCCAACCGGCGCGCGACGGCGCTTCGCGGCGCGGTGGACCCCGGCATAGGGCCGGGGTGACGGGAAATTCCGGGCTTTCGGCAACCAAATGGGTGCGGCCAAACAGACTCTCTGGAGCGCGCCTTAATCAGCCGTCATCCTGCCCGTGAAAGGCTGTCCTACTCGCCCGTCGTCAGCCAGACCCGTCGCGATGCCCCGGCCCAGCGATCTTTCGGCGTCAATGGATCCACGTTCGCTCCGACCGAAGTCGAAGCGCGCCCACGCTTTGCGCGCACCCCGAACGAACATCGCACAGCCCGCAACTTCCGCAACTTCGCCCGCGACGACGTGTGGCGTTCAGACGGTCATGCCCTGCAACAGCCGCGGCAGCGCGCCCGATTCGCCGCGGGCTTCGGCCATCAGCCGCTGCTTGACCGGCGGCATGCGCTGGATCGCGGACATGCCGAACCGGCGGATCGCCGACGCCGCGCGGCCCGGTACGCCATAGATGCGGTTGAGGCTGTCGGTGGCGAGCGCGACCATGAAGGTGTCGAGGCTGCGCCAGCGTTCATACCGCTTGAGCAGCTCGGCATCGCCGGGGTCCAGGCCGATGCGCATGCCCTCCACCAGCACCTCGACCAGTGCCGCGGCATCGCGAAAGCCCAGATTGACCCCCTGGCCGGCGATCGGGTGGATGCCGTGGCCGGCGTCGCCCACCAGCGCCAGCCGCTCGGCGGTCAGGCGCGCGGTATGGTGAAAGCCGAGCGGATAGCTCGACCGCGGCGCCAGCCGGTCGAGCCGGCCGAGCACGCCGCCCATGCGCTTTTCGGCTTCGGCCAGCCAGGCGCGGTCGGACAGCTTGAACATGCCGGGCTGATCGGCGGCCTTGACCGTCCACACCAGCGCGGAGCGGTGGCCATGCGCGTCGTCGTTCAGCGGCAGGATCGCGAACGGCCCCTCGGGATAGAAGATCTCGAACGCGACATGGTCGTGCGGGCGTTCGTGGTGGAACGCGGTGATCATCGCGGCATGGTCATAGGTCCAGCGCGCGACCTTGATCCCCGCCGCCTCGCGCATCGGCGATCCGCGGCCGTCGGCGGCAACCACCAGCCGCGCGGCGACTTCGCTGCCGTCATCCAGCGTGGCGCGCACGCCATGGGCATCGCGCACCACGTCGACCGCGCGTCGTCGCGACCGCAGCTCGACCCCGCCGGCCGCCTGCACCGCGTCATGCAGCGCGGAGCGCAGCACGCGGTTCTCGTACATCGTGCCCAGCGCATCGTCGTCCGCGCCGGCGACGAAATCGAGCGCGCCGGGGGCCAGGCCGTCGCTGGCGCGGATCGCGCGGATCTCGCACCCCTTGCCCGCCATGCGGTCGGCAACGCCGATCGCGCCCAGCATCCGGTGCGACGCGCTGGAAATCGCCGATGCGCGGCCGTCGAAATCGGGGGCGAGCGTCGCCGCCGGATCGGCCGGATCGACGACGATCGCGGTCAGGCCATGGGCGTCGAGCGCGACGGCGAGCGCGCTGCCCACCAGTCCGCCGCCAAGGATAAGCAGGTCTGCACGGTCCATCCCGGCGGTCTAGAGCCGCGCGGCCACGCTGCCAATACGGACGTTGCATCCCCGCATCGGCTTGACGCCACGCGCGAACAAAGCGAGACTCCGTGCCGGTTTCCAGTTTTTCCCCGGGGGGTTTCGCGATGGCGAGCCGCACGCCGCCCAGTTTGTGGCGCGATTCGATGAAGGCCGGTGCGCGGCGCAGCATGGTCATGCTCGGCGCGCTGGCGCTGTTCGCGCTGACGCTGCTCGCGGCGGTCGCGCTCGCCTCCTATCATCCGGGCGACGCGTCGTTCAGCACGGTGGCGGGCCCGGACGTCGCCAACCGCGCCGGCGTGGTCGGGGCGTGGCTCGCCGACCTGTTGCTGATGGTGTTCGGCGTCGCGGTAGCGCTGGTGCTGCCGCTCGGGCCGATCCTGGCGGCGCGGATGTGGCGCGACGTGCCGGTCGGGCCGTGGGGGCGGATGCTGCGCGACTGCCTGATCGGCGTGGCGCTGATGGGCACTGCGCTCGCCTTCGTTTCGACGGCGTCGGTGCAGAGCCTGCCCGCGGGCTGGGGCGGCGTCATCGGCTATTCAATTGCGTCGCTGATCCAGTGGGTCGTCGGATTCATCCCCGATCCGGTCGCGGTCACCTGGACCAATCGCGGCGTGGCCGTGGCGGTGGCGATCGCCGGCGTCGTGCTGTGGGGGCGCGGGCTGACGATCGAATGGCCGGAGGCGCGCTGGCGGATGCCGCGCCTGCCGGCGCCACGCGCGCGCCGCGAGACCGGCGACGCCGATGGCGAGCCGATGCGGCGCGGGCGCGGCGATGTGGAGGACGACCTGCACGACGATCCGCCGCTGATCAGCGCCCCGCGCAAGGTCGCGCGGCCCGATCCGCGCCCCGGCCCGGTCATCGCCGACCGCGCGCTGCCGCCGTCGACCGCCCGGCCCAAGCCCCAGCAGGAATCGCTCGACCTGCGCGACAATTACCGCCTGCCGCCGCTCGACCTGCTCAAGCCCGCGCCCGAACGCGCCAGTCCTGTCGCGGACAAGGCCGCGCTGGAACGCAACTCGCGGCTGCTCGAAAGCGTGCTCGACGATTTCCATGTGAAGGGCCAGATCGTAAAGGTCTCGCCCGGCCCGGTCGTCACCATGTACGAATTCGAGCCCGCGGCGGGGATCAAGGCGAGCCGGGTGATCCAGCTCGCCGACGACATCGCGCGCAACATGTCGGCGATCTCGGCGCGCGTCGCCACCATTCCGGGCCGCAGCGTGATCGGCATCGAGCTGCCCAATGCCAAGCGCGAGATGGTCAGCCTGCACGAGCTGGTCGGCAGCCAGCAGTTCGAGGAACAGGGCGCGCAGCTGCCGATGGTACTGGGCAAGAACATCGCCGGCGATCCCGTCATCGCCGACCTTGCCCCGATGCCCCACCTGCTCGTTGCCGGCACCACCGGCTCGGGCAAGTCGGTCGGGCTCAACTGCATGATCCTGTCGCTGCTCTACCGGCTGACGCCCGATCAGTGCCGGATGATCATGATCGACCCCAAGATGCTGGAACTCAGCATGTACAAGGGGATTCCGCACCTGCTCGCCGACGTCGTCACCGATCCGCCCAAGGCGGTGCGCGCGCTGAAATGGGCGGTCGAGCAGATGGAGGAGCGTTATCGCATGATGGCGAGCGTCAATGTGCGCAGCCTCGCCAGCTTCAACGACAAGGTGCGCGCCGCCCGCGCCAAGGGCCAGACGCTCGGCCGCCGCGTCCAGACCGGCTATGATCCCGACACCGGCAAGCCGATCTATGAGGAGGAGACGCTCGACCTCCAGCCGCTGCCGCAGATCGTCATCATCGTCGACGAGCTCGCGGACCTGATGATGACCGCGGGGAAGGAAGTCGAGTTCCTGATCCAGCGCCTGGCGCAAAAGGCGCGCGCGGCGGGCATCCACCTGATCATGGCGACGCAGCGCCCCTCGGTCGACGTCATCACCGGGGTCATCAAGGCGAACCTGCCGACGCGAATCAGCTTCCACGTCACCAGCAAGATCGATTCGCGCACCATTCTGGGCGAACAGGGTGCCGAACAGCTGCTCGGCCGCGGTGACATGCTCTACATGCCCGGCGGCAAGCAGCTGGCGCGCGTCCACGGCCCGTTCGTGTCGGATGACGAAGTGCAGGCGGTGGCCGAGCACTGGCGCGCGCAGGGCGAGCCCGATTACATCACCGCCGTCACCGAGGAGCCCGAAGAGGGCGGCTTCGCGCTCGACGGGTCGCCGGTCGGCGGCGACAGCCCGGAGGACCAGCAGTATCGCCAGGCCATCTCCTTCGTCGCGTCGAGCCAGAAGGCCTCGACCAGCTGGCTGCAGCGCCAGATGCGGATCGGCTACAACAGCGCCGCGCGGCTGATCGAGCGGATGGAAAAGGAAGGGCTCGTCTCCCGCCCCGACCATGTCGGCCGCCGCGAAGTGCTGATGGACGAGGACGGGCGGCCGTTGAATTAGGCCCCGACCTGGCAACCGGGCGGGTTCACCGCGCGTTCAAGCCCCCCAACCTACGCCCGAACCATGATCCGGAGCCGCATGTCCCCCATCCTTCTCCTCCGCCTCGCGCCGCTGGCCGCCGTCGCCGCATTGCCGGTCGCGCTCCCCGCGCTTGCCCAGCCGACCGGCGATCTCGCTTCGGTTCAGCGGCATCTCGCCGCGGTCGACACCATGGTCGCCGCCTTCAGCCAGACCGACCGTGCGGGCAAGGTGCTGACCGGCACGCTCACGCTCAAGAAGCCGGGCCGGATCCGCTTTCAATATGAAAAGGGCGTGCCGATCCTGATCGTCGGCGATGGCAAGGCGCTTTATTTCCTCGATTATCAGGTGCGCCAGAAACAGCGCTGGCCGATCGGGGAATCGCCGCTCGGCATTCTGCTCAATCCTGCGCGCGACCCGTCAAAATTCGCGCGCGTGCTGCCGACCGGCGATTCGCGCGTCATCCGGGTCGAGGCCTATGACCCCAAGCATCCCGAATATGGGCGTATCGACATGATCTTCGCACGCGACGCGGCGGCGCCCGGCGGGCTTCGCCTGCAGGGATGGGTCGCGCTCGATGCCCAGAACAACCGCACGACGATCCGCCTGTCGAACACGCGATTCAACGTCCCGGTTTCCGATAACACGTTCCGCTGGCGCGACCCGACGAGCCGCACGCGGCCAAATTGACCGGCCGTTCATTTGCGCGACAGCTTTTGCACCCTACATAGCGGGAGTGGAAGCGCCCCGGCCGGGATTCCCCCCTGTTGACCGGCCCCCGCGTTTCCCGCCCTGCGTGACGAACGCTCGGTCGGCCCTCGCTCCTTGCCCCCGGAGCGGGGGCCTTTTCGTTGGTGGCGGCGACGTCGGGAAGTCGTGCCAGACGACTTGGGCGCGGCGCTGGCGCAATTCACGCCGCCCGATTACATCGACGCGGCATGGACACGCTCAAGATCGCATCGTGGAACATCAATTCCGTCCGCTTCCGCCTCGACATCGTCGAACGGTTCCTGCGCGAATCGCAACCCGACATCCTGTGCCTCCAGGAAACCAAGGTCATCGACGGCGATTTTCCGCACGCGCCGTTCCACACGCTCGGCTATCGCCACATCGCGATCAACGGCCAGCGGATGCACCACGGGGTCGCGGTGATCAGCCGCGTGCCGCTGGCAGAAGACGACCGGCTCGACTGGCAGGCCAATGGCGAGGCGCGGCATATCGGCGTGCGGCTGGAAAACGGCCTGCGGCTCGAGAATGTCTATGTCCCGGCGGGCGGCGACATTCCCGATCGCGAGCTCAACCCGAAATTCGGCCAGAAGCTGGATTTCGTCGAACGGATGACGCGCTGGTCGGAAGGGCTGGGCGGCGTGCCGACTTTGCTGGTCGGCGATTTCAACATCGCGCCGCTGGAATGCGACGTGTGGAGCCACAAGCAGCTGCTCGACGTGGTCAGCCACACCCCGGTCGAGGTCGCGGCGCTCGGCCGGCTACAGCGGGCAAACGACTGGATCGACCTCGGCCGACGCTTCGTGCCGCCGCCGCAGCGGCTCTATACCTGGTGGAGCTATCGCGCGAAGGACTGGCAGGCTTCCGATCGCGGCCGCCGGCTCGACCATATGTGGGCGAGCGCCGATGTCGCGGCCCAGGCGGTCGCGCATCGCGTGTATGAGGACTGCCGCGGCTGGCTGAAGCCGTCGGACCATGTGCCGATCGTCACCGAGTTTGCCCTGTGACCACGCAGCGCGACGTTTCGCGCGCGATCGACGCGCTGCGCCGGGGGTGGGCGATCGACGTCGCGGGTGATGCGGGCGCACTGAGCGTGTTACCGCTGGAAACATCGGATGCCGACGCGCTGACCGCGTTCGACCCCGCCGGTACGGCCAATGTGCTGGTGTCCGCCGGGCGGGCCGCGACGCTCCGGCTCGCCAACCAGCGCGACGCCGCCGATCCCGACCAGCCGGTGACGATCGTGCGCGCGCCGTGGATCGACCACCCATGCGCGACCGCGATTGCCGATCCGCAATTCGATCTCGGCACGCCGCTTAAAGGACCGTTCCGCGCGGTCGCGACGCCGGAGGTCGATGCCGCCGCCGCCGCGCTCCGGCTCGCGCGGATCGCGGGCATCCTGCCGGCATTCTTCGTGCGTCCCGGCGGCGGCGGGTTCGAGGCAGTGACAGCCCGGGCGATCGCGGCGTTCGAGGATGCGGCGACGTTGCGGATCGCGACGCGCGCGCGGCTCCCGGTCGGCGCGGCCGACGATGCGGAGATCGTGGCGTTCCGCACTCCCGATGCGCCCGGTGAGCATGTCGCGCTGGTCATCGGTCGACCGGACGGCAATCCGCCGCTGGTGCGCGTGCACAGCGAATGCCTGACCGGCGACGTGTTCGGATCGCTCAAATGCGATTGTGGGCCCCAGCTCGACGCGGCGCTGCGGGCGATGCACGATGGCTGCTGGGGCATCCTCATCTATCTGCGCCAGGAAGGGCGCGGTATCGGCCTGATCAACAAGCTGCGCGCCTATGCGCTCCAGGACCAGGGATTCGACACCGTCGACGCCAACACCCGGCTGGGCTTCGCGGTCGATGCGCGCGATTTCCGGGTCGCGGCGCGGATGCTGACCCTGCTCGGCCAGCGGCGCATCCGGTTGCTGACCAACAATCCGGACAAGGTCGCGGCACTGGCCGCCGCCGGGATCGACGTGGCCGAACGCGTCCCCCACAAACTGCCCGCCAATCCGCATAACGAACGCTATCTCGCGACCAAGCGCGACCGCACCGGGCACCAGCTTTGAGCCGGTTGGTATCGGCGGCTGGGCGCGGCAGCGATCGCCGGTGCGATCCTCGTCGCGGCGGCGGGCGGGATGGCTCGCGCCGGGAATCTGCCCCAGGGCCTGCCCGCAGTCGACGCGGCCCGCCGCTGCGACTGGACGTTGCCCGCCATGCTGCCCCACGACGCACGCGCGATCGTGGCAGCGTTGCCGCCTCCACGCCGGGGGACCTTGCCCGGTTCCTGATCGCGATGCGCCGCGCCCTTTTGCTGCCGCGCGCGATGCCGAGACACTCGATCTGCGCGGATCGATTCGGCCTGAACCGCGGCCCGATCAGGCCGGGGTCAGGCCGATCAGGTCGCGGACCGCGTCATAATCGGGCGCAATCGCCTCGACGCCCAGCGCGCGCAGGCGGTCCGCATGGCCATCGACGCAGTGGCGCCCAGCGGTCACCCCGATCACCGTCGCCCCGGTGCGCAGCGCGCCGGTGACGCCGACGGGTGAGTCCTCGAGAATGACGGTGCGCGCGATGTCGACGCCGATCGCACGCGCGGCGAGGCGGTAGAGGTCGGGCTCGGGCTTGCCGCGACCGGCGGGCACGTCCTCCTTGCCGCTGAAGATGCGCCCGTCGAACCGGTCGAGCAGGCCGATATGGTCGAGGTGGCGGCGGATCCATGCATGGCTGGAGGACGACGCGATCGCGACCGGCAGATCGGCGGGCAGCGACCGGATGAAATCGATCGCGCCGTCCACGGCACCGACGCCGTCGCGCATCGCGCGCGCATCCTCGGCGGCGCGTTCGGCAAAGAAATCCTCGGGCAGCGGCCGGCCGATCCAGCTCTCGATCGCGTCGATGAACTGGCGTCCCGACAGGCCCATGAAATGCGTCATCGCATGTTCGGCGCTCGTCGCGTGGCCGATGCGCGACAGATAGTCGGCGATATGGGCGTTGCCCTCATATTCGCTCTCGATGACGACGCCGTCGAAATCGAACAGGATCGCGTCGAACTTCATGCGCGCGCGCCGAACAGCGCGGTGCCGACGCGGACATGCGTCGCCCCCAGCGTGACCGCGGTCGGAAAATCGCCCGACATGCCCATGCTGAGCCCCGCCAGCCCATGGTCCCGCGCCAGTTTGGCGAGCAGCGCAAAATAGGGCGCGGGTTCGACATCGAGCGGCGGCACCGCCATCAACCCGGCGATCGGCAGTCCGGCGGTGCGCGCGTCCGCGAGCAGCGCAGGCAGATCGCCGATCGCGCAGCCGCCCTTCTGGGCTTCCTCGCCGATATTGACCTGGACGAAGCAATCGGGTGCGCGGCCGGTCCGTTCGATTGCGCGGGCGAGCGCGGTGACCAGCGACGCGCGGTCGACCGAATGGATCGCGTCGAACAGGCGGACGGCATCTTCGGCCTTGTTCGACTGGAGCTGGCCGACGAGGTGCAGCCGCACATCTGGGGTCTCGGCGCGCAGATCGGGCCATTTCGCGGCGGCCTCCTGAACGCGGTTCTCGCCGAACACACGCTGGCCGGCGGCGATCAGCGGCCGGATCGCGGTCGCGTCCTGCGTCTTCGACACCGCGATCAGCGTCACGTCGGCGGCTTTGCGTCCGGCGAGGCGGGCGGCCGCCGCGATCGCATCGCCGACAGCGCGCAGCCGGGCGGCGGGATCGCTCGGGAGAGTTGAATGCTTTGCCATCGCGCGCGCTATAGGTGCGGCGATGCCACGCCGCCACCCCATTCCCCGCACCTGGCTGATGACCGACGAGCGACTGGGCGACGCCCTGTTCGACGCGATCGGGCGGCTGCCGCGCGGCAGCGGCATCGTGTTTCGCCATTATGCGACCCCGCCGGCCGCGCGCCGGGCGCTGTTCGCACGGGTCGTGGCGATGGCGCGGCGGCGCGGACACCTGGTCCTGCGCGCCGGGCCCGATCGGCTGGGACGCGAAGACGGGGTGCACAATGCCCGGCGTGGCGCCCGGCACCGGATCGTGACGCGCGCCGCGCATGACCGGCGCGAAGCGATCGCGGCGATCCGGGCGGGGGCGGACGCACTGTTCGTCTCGCCCATATTCGGGACGCGGTCCCACCCCGGCGCGCGGGCGCTGGGACGCGCGAGGTTCGGGCTGGTCGTGCGCGGGCTGAAGATTCCCGTCATCGCGATGGGCGGCGTCGACGCGGTGCGCGCAGTCACACTCGCGCGCTTCGGCATTCATGGCTGGGCGGCGATCGACGCATGGGCCGCGCCGCGCCGGGATCAGAAGCGGAAGGCGGTTCCGATATAGACGGCCTGGCTGTCGCGACGCTCGTCGGGCAGGCGGGTCAACCGGTCGCGATCGGTGCGATAGCGCACGCCCGCAGTCACATCGAGATTGCGGGTGACGCGATAGGCGCCGCCCACGTCGACCGAATAGCTCGGCAGGTCGCTGATCAGCTTGGGCTGGTTCTCGATCGGACGCGAGGCGGCGGCGCGCACGCCCCCGCTGACACGCTTGCCCGAATAGCTGACGCCCAGATCGACCCGCTCCTGGCTGCCCGGCAGGCCGGCCAGATCGACCTTGGCCAGGTCGCCCGAAACCGCAAAACGCTTCCACCCGACCGAAACGCCGAGATTATAGGCGATCGGCGTAAGGGCGAGGCCGGTGGCGGTCGCCTCGCCCGGCGCGCGCTCGGCCGCGGTGGTGACGGCACGGGTGCCGCGCGCTCGCACCGCGACGGTAATCGGGCGCTTCTTGTCCACGCCGGCATCGGCCGGGGTGAAACGGAATCCGGAATTGGGCAGCCCGCTGCGCGAGATGATCGCGGCGAGCTTGGGATCGCCCGCAGCCGGGGTGAAGGATCCGATGCTCGCGACCGGCGCGGCGCTGCGCACCGGCACAACACGCCGCGTCTCGCGCGCCTGCGACATCGACGCGCACAACGCACCGGTCGCGACGATCGCCGCGATACCGGTGCTGAACAGGAGTCGATTCTTGCGCATCATGCCCTCGGTTGCTGCGCTACCATGCTTTGGCCGGGCGGTGCCACCGCGGAGAATCTTTTTCCCGTCACTGTTGCGCCTTATCCACAATCGATTCCTTACGGCCATCGGGTGCGGGCGCTTGCGGCGACCGTCCCAGCATCTATAGATGCCCGGATTTGATGAATGCTTCTTTCAAGGATGTGCCGATGATCCGCGTATCGCAACTGGCCGTGCTGGCAACGCTGACGCTGGCGCTGGCCGCATGCGGGGGTCGCGACCGGCCCAGGGCCGATCTCGCCGCGTCTCAGGTCACGACGATCGGCGTCAACAGCTATCTGTGGCGCGCCAGCCTCGACACGATCAGCTTCATGCCGCTGCTCCAGACCGATTCGAACGGCGGCGTCATCGTCACCGACTGGTACGTCAATCCCAACACCCCGACCGAGCGGATGAAGGTGACGATCGCCATTCTCGACCGCGACCTGCGCGCCGACGCGCTGCGCGTTGCGGCGCTGCGCCAGATCAACCAGAACGGCCAGTGGGTCGAAGCCCCGGTACAGGCGGCGACGGTGCAGAAGCTGGAAGACATCATCCTGACCCGCGCCCGCGATCTGCGTCGTAACGCGATCGCCGACAACTGAGGAACCCGCAATGGCGTCGCGCTTCAACGCGCTGAAGGCCGACGCCGCGTGGCAACAGGTCTGGGCCGAACACCGGACCTTTGCCGCCCGCGACGACAGCCCCCGGCCGAAAAGCTACGTGCTCGAGATGTTCCCCTATCCGTCGGGGAAGATCCACATGGGCCATGTCCGCAACTATACGATGGGCGACGTGCTCGCGCGCTTCCGGCGGATGCAGGGCATGGAGGTGCTGCACCCGATGGGCTGGGACGCCTTTGGCATGCCGGCGGAAAATGCCGCGATGGAGAAAGGGGTCCATCCCGGCGCGTGGACCTATGAAAACATCGCGACGATGCGCGCGCAGCTGAAACGGCTGGGTTTCGCGCTCGACTGGACGCGCGAGCTGGCGACCTGCGACCCGGCCTATTACGGGCATGAACAGGCGCTGTTCCTCGACCTCTATGCCGCCGGCCTCGTCTATCGCCGCGAAAGTGCGGTGAACTGGGATCCGGTCGACATGACCGTGCTGGCCAATGAACAGGTGATCGACGGGCGCGGCTGGCGGTCGGGCGCGGTGGTCGAACGGCGCAAGCTGAACCAGTGGTTCCTCAAGATCACCGATTTCGCCGACGAACTGCTCGACGGCCTCGGCACGCTCGACCACTGGCCCGACAAGGTCAAGCTGATGCAGGAAAACTGGATCGGCAAGTCGGTGGGGCTGCAGTTCTCGTTCGCACCCGTCGCGCCGTTCGACCAGCCGATCGAGGTGTATTCGACGCGGCCGGACACGATTTTTGGCGCGAGCTTCGTCGCGATCGCCGCCGATCATCCGATCGCTCAGCGGCTGGCGGCGGACAGCGCAGAGGTCGCGGCGTTCGTCGAACGCTGCAAGGCAGGCGGCACCTCAGCGGCCGAGATCGAGACGGCGGAAAAGCTGGGCTTCGACACCGGCCTGCGCGCCGCGCATCCGTTCGATGCGGCGTGGGAATTGCCGGTCTACATCGCCAATTTCGTGCTCATGGACTATGGCACCGGCGCGGTGATGGGCGTGCCCGCGCACGACCAGCGCGACCTGGAATTCGCGCGCAAATATGTGCTGCCGGTGCGCCGCGTCGTCGCCGATGGCGAGCAGAGCGATCCGGTGTTCGAGGGCGACGAGGCCTATACCGGACCGGGCCGCATCGTGAACTCGGGCCCGCTCGACGGGCTGAGCGTCGTCGACGCGAAGGCGGCGGTGATCGCGCGCGCCGAGGCCGAGGGCTGGGGGCGCGGCACCACCGTGTGGCGGCTGCGCGACTGGGGGGTCAGCCGCCAGCGTTACTGGGGCACGCCGATCCCGATCATCCATTGCAAGACGTGCGGCGCGGTGCCGGTGCCGCGCGACCAGCTGCCGGTGGTGCTGCCCGAGGATGTGAGCTTCGACGTGCCGGGCAATCCGCTCGACCGCCACCCGACTTGGCGCCATGTCGACTGTCCGACCTGCGGCAAGCCGGCGCGGCGTGAGACCGACACGCTCGACACCTTCATCAACTCGTCCTGGTACTTCATCCGCTTTGCCAGCCAGCCGGCGGACGAGCCGTTCGACCCGGCGGTGGCGCAGCAATGGCTGCCGGTCGCGCAGTATATCGGCGGGGTCGAGCACGCGATCCTCCACCTGCTCTATGCGCGCTTCTGGACGCGGGCGCTCAAGCGGATCGGGCGTCTTGACGTCAGCGAGCCGTTCGCCGGCCTGTTCACCCAAGGCATGGTGACGCACGAGACCTACAAGTCGCAGGATGACCGCTGGCTGTCGCCCGACGAGGTGCGCGACGGCATCGAGATTGCGACGGGGCAGCCAGTGACGCGCGGCCGCATCGAGAAGATGTCGAAGTCGAAGAAGAACACCGTCGACCCGACCGGCATCGTCGACCAGTACGGCGCGGATGCGGTGCGCTGGTTCATGCTGTCGGACTCGCCGCCCGAGCGCGACCTGGAATGGTCGGAAAGCGGGATCGAGGGCGCGTGGCGGTTCGTTCAGCGGCTGTGGCGGCTGTTCGACTCGGTCGATGTGGCGGCCCCTCCACAGGCTTCGCCGGTCCCCCTCCCCGAGCAAGCTCGGGGAGGACCGCTCGACAAGAAGCTGCACCGCACGATCGCGGGCGTCGCCGAGGATGTCGAGGCGCTCGCCTTCAACAAGGCGGTCGCCAAGCTCTATGAGCTGGTCAATGCGATCGAAAAGGCCGCGCCGTCGGCGTCGCGCACCCATGCGATCCGCACGCTCGCGCGCATCGTCGCGCCGATGACGCCGCATATCGCGGAGGAAGCCTGGGCGGCCTGGGGCAATGACGCGCTGATCGCCGACGCACCGTGGCCACAGGTCGACCCCGCGCTGCTGGTCGACGACGAGGTGACCGTCGCGGTGCAGGTCAACGGCAAGCTGCGCGACACGCTGATGCTGCCCAAGGGCGCAGCGCGCGAGGCCGCGGAAGCCGCCGCGCTCGCTTCCGACAAGGTGCAGCGCATCCTGGAGGGGGCCGCGCCGCGCAAGGTGATTGTTGTGCCCGACCGGCTGGTCAATATCGTCGCATGATCCGCCTGCTCACCCTAATCGCGATCGCACTGTCACTGGCGGGCTGCGGGCTGCGGCCGCTTTATTCGGGCGGGTCGACGGGGTCGGTCGGCAGCCTGTTGTCGAGCGTCGACGTCGCGCCGATCGAGGGGCGCGCGGGCTATCTGGTCGGCAATGCGCTGCGCGACCGGCTGGCGGCGAATGGCGGCGCGCCGCGCTATCGGCTCGATGTCCGGCTGGACGATTCGATCGTCGGCCTGGGCGTGCGCAGCGACGAGAGCATCGCGCGCGAGCGCCGGACGCTGCGCGCGCGCTATCAGCTGGTCGACCTGGCGACCGGGCAGACGCTGGTCGACGACACCGCGGGATCGGACGCGGGCATCGACGTCGTGCGGTCCGAATATGCGGTCATCGCGGCCGAACAGACCGCGCTGGAACGCCTGTCGGTGGTGATCGCCGACCAGATCACCGCGCGCCTCGCGCTGTTCGCGGACCGCACCGCCAAGACGCCGTGACGGGCGGCGCATGAAGATCAAGGAAGGCATCGCCGCGCGCCTCGACCGGCCGGGCGACGATGTCCGGCTGTATCTGTTGCACGGGCCCGACGAAGCCGGCGCGGCCGAGCTCGCCGCGCGGCTGGCCCGCGCGATGGGCGAGGGGGCGGAGCGCGTCGACCTGGACGGCGCGACGCTGCGTGGCCGGCCGGGGCTGCTGGCGGAGGAAGCCGCGTCGATGTCGCTGTTTGGCGAGCGCCGCCATATCCGCGTGACCGGCGTCGGCGACGAATCGCTCGCCGCGGTGGAACAGCTGCTCGCCGCCGACCGCGCCGGCAATCCCGCGGTGATGATCGCGCCCGCGCTCAAGGGCACGTCGAAGCTGCTCAAGCTGGTCGCCGCCGCGCCCAATGCGCTCGCCTACGCCTGTTACGTGCCGGAGGGGCAGGCGGCGACGCGGATCGCGGCGGAAGCCGGACGCGCGCACGGCATCACGCTCAACCAGGATGTCGCGGAGCGGCTGATGCGCGCGTGCAACGGCGACCGGGCGGTCATGGCGCGCGAGCTCGAGAAGCTGGCGCTGTTCCTCGACGCCGCGCCCGATGCCCCGCGGGTCGCATCGGTCGACGACCTGCGCGCGGTGTGCGCAACGGTCGACGAGGCCGAGCCCAGCGCGGCGATTCAGGCGCTGGTCGCCGGCGACAGCCCGGCATTGGCGGGCGAGCTGGTCGCGCTGACGCATGAGGGGGTCAGCATGATCAGCGTGGTGCGCCAGCTCGGCCGACGGCTGCATCGGCTGGCGGAGTTGCGCGCCGAGGTCGATCGGGGCCGGTCGATCCACGAGGTGATCGAGCGCGCGCACCTGTTCTGGAAGGACAAGGAGCCCACCCGCCAGGCGCTCCAGCACTGGAATGCGCCGCGGCTGAGCGAGGCGCTGGCGCGGCTCGGCCGGATCGAGCGCGACCTGAAGGCGTCCGGGACCGCGGGCGAGGTTGCGGGCGCGGCCGAGTTGCTGGGGATGACCCGGCGTCGCCGGCGCTGACCGGCGGCACCGGCGGTCGAGCGCAAGGAACGGGTGGCGGCGCGGACGGTTGTCGCGCATATCGGCGCAAGGCCGAGGCGGGGACCGGAAGGCGAGGGGGGAGCGATGGATCCGACGATGACTTCGCGGGTGGTGCGCACGACGCTGATCGTGCTGCTGCTGACCGGCCTGGCGCTGCTGATGACCCAGATGGTCGCGGTGTGGCTGTTGATCTTTGCCGCCATCCTGATCGCGGTGCTGATCCGCGCGGTCGCCGATCCGATCCATCGTTCGGGCGTCCCGGAAACCCCGGCGGTGCTGATCGCGGTCGCCGGCATCCTGGCGCTGCTCGGCCTGGTCGGATGGATGTTCGGTTCCGTGCTGGGCGAACAGTTCGGCCAGCTGGCGCAACGGCTGCCCGGTGCGGCGACGGACGTGCGCGACTGGTTGGCGCGCCAGCCCTTTGGGAGCGGCATCGCATCCACGACGCCCGACCTGCAGACGGTGGCGGGGCGCGCGCTCACCTTTGCCTTCGGCGCGGTGGGGGCGATCACCAACCTGGTGCTGGTGCTGATCGGCGCGATCTATCTCGCCCTCGACCCAAGCCTGTATGTGCGCGGCGTCGAATTGCTGTTTCCCAGGGCAAACGGGCCGCGCGTGGTCGCGGCGCTCAATGCCAGTGGCAATGCGCTGCGCAAGTATCTGCTCGGCCAGCTGTTCACGATGGTGTTCGTGGGTACCCTGGTCGGTATCGGGGTCGCGATCGTCGGCGTGCCGTCGGCCGCGGCGCTGGGCGTGATCGTCGGCCTCGCCAATTTCGTGCCGTTGATCGGGCCGTTCATCGGCGCGGTACCGGGTATCCTGCTCGCCTTTTCGGTCAGCCCGGAAACCGCCTTGTGGGCGGCGGTCGTCTATTTCATCGCGCAGCAGGTCGAGGGCAATGTGCTGACCCCGATCGTCCAGCGTTACGCGGTGTCGATCCCGCCGGCGGTGCTGATCTTTGCGCTCGCCGGGCTGGGCGGGCTGTTCGGCGTGATCGGCGTGCTGGTGGCGGCGCCGCTTGCCGTCGTCCTCTACACGCTCGTCGCGATGCTGTGGTCGCGCGACACGCTGGGGCACGATATCGGCGTGCCCGGCCAGGACAGGCGGGCTGGCGATGACTGAGGCGGCGGCGATCCGCGTCGGCATCGGCGGCTGGACCTATGCGCCGTGGCGCGGGCCGTTCTATCCCGACGGCCTGCCGCAGAAGCGCGAGTTCGAATATGCGACGCGCGCGGTTACCGCGATCGAGATCAACGCGACCTATCACGGCACGCAGAAGCGCGAGAGCTTTGCCAACTGGGCCAGGGGCGCACCCGACGGCTTCGTGTTCGCGGTCAAGGCGTCGCGCTATGCCACCAACCGCCGCGTCCTGGCCGAAGCGGGCGAGTCGATCGAGAAATTCCTTGGATCGGGGGTCGCCGAGCTTGGCGACAAGCTGGGGCCGATCCTGTGGCAGTTCATGGCGACGAAAAAATTCGATGCCGACGACTTCGGCGCGTTCCTCAAGCTGCTGCCCGGCGTGCAGGAGGGCGTGCGGCTTCGCCATGCGGTGCAGGTACGCCATGACAGTTTTCACGTGCCGGCGTTCGTCGCGATGTGCCGCGATGCCGGGGTCGCGATCGTCTATGCCGATTCGGCGGACTATCCCGCCATCGCCGATGTGACCGCCGGTTTCGTCTATGCGCGGCTCGAAAATGCGCGGGCGGAGGAGCCGGCGGGCTATGCGCCGGACGCGCTCGATCGCTGGACCGATGCGGCCCGCACCTGGGCGAAGGGCGGGGTGCCCGAGGGGCTGCCGACCTTCGGCCCGCCCGCGCCCCGATCGCCGCGCGAGACCTTCGTCTTCATGATCAACGGTGCAAAGGAGCGCGCACCGGCCGCAGCGCGCGCGGTGCTGGCGCGACTGGGCTGGGCGGGGGCAGACGCTAGCGGCCGCCCTTGACCAGCACGCGATAGCTCCAGGGCTGAAGCGTCATCGTCGCGTTCGCCGCCAGTGTCACCTTAGCGCCGCCGTCGAAATCGACATAGTCGCCCGCGAACGGACCGTCGGTGAAGCTGACCGTCTGGGGTTCGCCGGAGAAGTTGAGCGCTGCGAACACCTTGTCGCCGTCCTTTTCGCGCGTGAACGAAAACACCCTGGCGGGCTGGCTGTTGACGACGCGGACCATCGCGCCGCCCCAATCGGCGTTCCACAGCGCGCGATTGGCATGTTTCAGCGCGAACAGGCGACGGAACAGCGCGGCGTTGGGATGGTCGCGCCACATGATGGGATCGCGTTCAAAGAATTCGAGCCGCTTCTGGTTGCCCGCTTCCTGACCATTGTAGATCATCGGGATCCCCGCCCCGACCACGGACAGCACGATTGCATTGGTCTGCGCCTCGCGCAGGCGCTCGAACGCGGTGCCGTCCCACGAGTTGAAATCGTGATTCTCGGTCATCATCAGGCGCATGGCGTCATGCGGCCACATCGACGAATTGGCCGAGTAAAAGCCGTAGAGGCCGCCGACATCGCCATGCCCCTCGCCGATCGCCCTCATCGTGTTGGCCCAGCTCCAGCCATAGCTGGCATCGAACGCGCGGGCGTGGAGGGCGGTATCCTCGGCCTCGGCCAACATGAAGACCGGCTTGATCGCGTCAAGCTCGGCGCGGGCATTTTCCCAGAAATCAACCGGCACCGCGCCCGCCACGTCGCAGCGAAAGCCGTCGACCCCGGCCTCGCGCACCCAGAAGGCCATGGCCTCGGTCATGTACTGGCGCAGGCCCGGCTTGGAATAATCGAAGTCGATGATGTCCGACCAGTCGAACCAGGGCGTCGGCATGAAATCGCCCTTCCAGTCGCGGACATACCAGTCGGGATGTTCGCGCACGAGCGCGTTGTCCCACGCCGAGTGATTCGCGACCCAGTCGAGGATCACCTTCATTCCCAGCTTGTGCGCGGCGTCCACGAACTGCTTGAAATCGGCCATGTCGCCGAATTCCGGGTTGACCGCGCGATAGTCGCGTACCGCATAGGGCGAGCCGAGCGTGCCCTTGCGGTTCTTTTCGCCGATCGGATGAATCGGCATCAGCCAGATGATGTCCGCCCCCAGCGCCTTGATGCGCGGCAGCTCGCGCGTGGCGGCCGCAAAGGTGCCCTCGCGCGTGAACTGGCGGGTGTTGAGCTGATAGATGGTCGCGTTCTTCGACCATTCGGGGTGCTTGACCTGAACGAAGGGGCGCGGCGTGTAGCGCGCAGGCACGTCCTGCGCGGCGGCGGGGGCAGCGGCGATCAGCGGGGCAAGGGCAAGCATGAGGGCGAGGGTGCGGGTCATCCGGGGCTCCTGGGTCGGCAGCCCGTTGATCGGGCTTGTCTTGTGGCGGATAGGATCATGTTGCGCCTGCCGGGGCCAGCCGCCGGCGCCATGAATACGTATGGGGATTCAGTCTGTTGCGGTGCCGGCGGGTCGGGCGGGACTGGCGCGGTCGGTGACCATCCGCTCGCCATCGATGACGATCGGGCTGGCAACGCCGGGCAGGCCGTCTATGGCCACGCGCATCCCGCGCGCGATCACTTGAGGATCGGCAAAGGCCTCGTCGATGCGGTTGATCGGCCCGGCGGGGATGCCCTGCGCATCCAGCGCGTTGGCGAGATCGGCCTTCAGCCAGTGCGCGACCGCCACCTCGATCAGCGGGATCAGCGTGGCGCGATGGGTGACGCGCGCGGGATTGGTCGCAAAGCGCGCATCGTCGGCGAGGTCGAGGCCGAGCACGGCGCATAGCCGCCGGAACTGGCCGTCATTGCCGACCGCGATGATCAGCTCGCCGTCCGCTGCCGCGAACGCCTGATAGGGCACCAGATTGGCATGGCCGTTGCCCATGCGGCCCGGCACCTTCGCCGGATCGGCCATCCAGTTGAGCGCCTGGTTCGCCAGCACCGCGACCTGGGTGTCGAGCAGCGCCATGTCGATGTGCGCGCCCACCCCTTCCGAATCGCGCCGCCTGAGCGCGGCCAGGATCGCGACCGCCGAATAGACGCCGGTGAAGATGTCGGCATAGGCGATGCCCGCCTTTTGCGGCGGGCCATCGGGCTCGCCGGTCAGCGACATGAAGCCACCCATCGCCTGAATGATGAAATCATAGCCGGCGCGCGGCGCATAGGGACCCGTCTGGCCGAAACCGGTAATCGAACAGGTGATGAGGCGCGGATTGACGTCAAGCAGTCGCGCATGGTCGAGGCCGTATTTGGCCAGCCCGCCGACCTTGTAGTTCTCGAGCACGACATCGGCGTCGGCGACGAGCGCCCTGACCTCCGCCTGGCCCTCGGACGTGGTGATGTCGACGAAGCGACTGGTCTTGCCGCGATTGGCCGAGTGGAAATAGGCGGCATCCAGATTGCGGCCGTCGGCATCGTGGAGGAAGGGCGGCCCCCAATGACGGGTGTCATCGCCCGCGCCCGGTCGCTCGACCTTGATGACCTCTGCGCCGAGATCGGCGAGGAGCTGGCCGCACCACGGGCCGGCGAGGATACGCGCGAGCTCGACGATGCGGATGCCCTCGAGCGGCTTCACGGGCGGACGATTTCGTAGATGACGTGCGGCTTCATCTCGCCCGCCATCAGCCGCATTTCGGTGCCGGGGCGCAGCACGCCGCCGATCTTCTCCATCGCGCGGCGCGAGCGAACATTGGTCTCGCCGACCGTGAACACGACGGTGCGGACGTGCGCGTGGATGTGGCCGAGCATCAGCCGCTTGATCTCGCGATTATAGACGCCGCCCCAATAGGCGCGGGCGAGGTAGGTCCAGCCGATCTCGATCTCGTCCGCCTCGGGCTTCCAGTTGTCGTAACGGCTCGACCCGATCACCGCCCCGGTGGCGCGATCCAGGATGGTCAAAGCCCCGCCGCTCGCCAGCCCCGCGTCGAAATAGGCGCGGAACACCGGCTCCTGCCAGCGGTCGTGCGCAGGGTGGACTTCCCAGACCAAAGGATCGCTGGCCACCGCGAACAGCGCGTCCCAGTCGGCGGCGATGGTCGGGCGCAGCCGGACCAGCTCGCCCGCCAGCACGGGCTGACGATCGGGCGGGGTCATATCAGTCGTTTACCCCGTCACCCCGGACTTGTTCCGGGGTCCACCCCGCCGCGCCCGATTCCGGCCGCTGCCCTGGCGGCACGGTGGATGCCGGGACAAGCCCGGCATGACGAAGGAAAGGAAGTCTGGACCACATCAAAACGCCGCGATGCCGGTGATCGCCCGGCCCAGGATCAGCCCATGCACGTCGTGCGTGCCCTCATAGGTATTGACGGTTTCAAGGTTGATCGCGTGGCGCATCACATGGAAATCCGCGGAAATGCCGTTGCCGCCATGCATGTCGCGCGCGACGCGGGCGATATCGAGCGCCTTGCCGCAATTGTTGCGCTTGATGATGCTGATCGCGTCGGGGCTGAGCGTGCCTTCATCGAACATCCGCCCCGCGCGCAACGCTGCTTGCAGGCCCAGCGCGATTTCAGTCTGCATGTTGGCGAGCTTCAGCTGCACGAGCTGCGTCGCCGCCAGCGGCCGCCCGAACTGGTGGCGGTCGAGCGTATATTGCCGCGCGGCCTCCATGCAGAACTCGGCCGCGCCCATCGTGCCCCAGGCGATGCCGTAGCGTGCGCGGTTGAGGCAGCCGAACGGCCCCTTCAGCCCCTGGACATTGGGCAGCAGCGCGTCCTCGCCCACTTCGACGCCGTCCATGACGATTTCGCCGGTGATCGACGCGCGCAGGCTCAACTTGCCCTCGATCTTGGGCGCGGACAGACCCTTCATACCCTTTTCGAGCACGAAGCCCTTGATCCCGCCGCCATGCGCGTCGGACTTCGCCCAGACGACGAAAACGTCGGCGATCGGCGAATTGGTGATCCACATCTTCGATCCGGTCAGTCGGTAACCACCGTTCACTTGTTGGGCGCGCGTGCGCATCCCGGCGGGATCGGAGCCGGCATCGGGCTCGGTCAGGCCGAAACAGCCGACCAGCTCGCCCGATGCGAGACCGGGCAGATACTTCCGCTTCTGTTCCTCGGTGCCATAGGCGTTGATCGGGTGCATGACGAGCGAGGACTGGACGCTCATCGCGCTGCGATAGCCGCTGTCGATCGCCTCGACTTCGCGCGCGACCAGGCCATAGGCGACATAGCCCAGCCCCGCGCCGCCATATTCCGGGCTGATCGTCGGACCCAGCAGGCCCAATGCGCCCATTTCGCGCATGATGGCCCGGTCGAACGATTCGTCCAGGAACGCGCGGGTGACGCGCGGCAGCAACTGTTCGCGCGCATAGGCCCGTGCCGCGTCGCGGACCATCCGCTCCTCGTCGGTCAGTTGCGCGTCGAGCGCGAACGGATCCTGCCAGTCGAACCGGCCCATCTCAGCCATCATCTGTCCTCATTGCGTGTCGGTCGAACCCTGTCCCGCTGCCGGCGCGGGGCTGGCACCGGGCGATGGCGCGACGCTTGGCAGCGTCACGACGGGCGGGAGTACGGGCAGCGGCGTCGCGGTGGCGCGACCCTGGATCGCGGCGGATTCGATCGCGTTCAGCGCGCGCCGCGCATTGATGTAGCGCTTTGCTGCGGAAATCCAGCTTTCCGCGCTGGCGGCACCCGGCATCCGCGTGATCTCCGCCAGCGCGCCCTCGACCTGCCCGGCATCGAGGAGGCGGCGGGCGCGCACCAGCCGGTCGGCGGGCAGCGGGCTCTGCGTCGTTTCCTGGCGCAGCACGACGAGTGACGACAGTTCGCGGCGCAGGCCGTCCCACCAGCCGGTCTCCGGACCCGCGGTCAACAGTTTCGGCGCGATGGTGTCGAGCGCGAGCCGCAATTCCTCAAGCGTCACCGGCGCGCGCGAGGCGCGGATGATGATCGCGATCGCGGTCGGTTCGCTCGGTTCGAACCGCTGGCGCAGCTCGCCCTCGATATAGCCGAGCGGCAACCCGCGATCGAGCGCGCGGCGCGCGGCAAAGGCGAGCAGCAGCCCCTCGGCACGCCCGGCGAAGGTCGAGGCGAGCCGCGAGTCGCTGTCGATCGCGGCGAGCCGCCCTTCAAGCTCGCGGATGCGCGCCGAGAGCGCCGATTCGCGCGCATCAAGCGTCGCCAGGGTTTCCGGTGTCGCGGGCGCTTGCCCGGCGGGGTCCGCGCCGATCACCGGCTGGGGCGCGGCATCGGGCATGACCCACGCGTCGCCCCAGGTGCGATAGGCGAGCGCCATTGCGACCAGCCCGAGCACGAAGGCGGCCAGCGCGACCGTCCAGACCATCGGCCAGCGACTCCGGCGCGGACTTTGCGCCGGTGCCCCGGCGTCGAACGTCACTTCGGTCTGGTCCATGCGCGCCCTTATCCCGGTCAATGCCCGGCGGGTCAATCGGCGAGCGCGCGAGCGGCAGCGATCACGTCCGCGTCGGCCGGCCGGGCGGCGATCGCGACCGCGCACCATCCGCTGCCCGCCGCGGCGGCCGCGCTCGCGCTGATCGCCGCGATGGCCGTTCCGGCACGGGCCGGCGGCGGCATCAGTTCGGCGAGGCGCGCGCCCGCCCGCACCGAATGGACGAGCGCGACCGCGCCGTTCAGCGCGGCCAGCCGGCCGGGAGCCACCGTCAGCGCGTCGCTGGCATAGACGATACGGGTCGCGGTGACGATTTCGCCCGGCAACGGCCGATGATCGCGCCCGGCCAGGTGCAGCGCGCGACAAACCCCTGCAACGGCAACGAGGCGCGCGAGGTCCTGCGCATCGGTCGCACCGGTCGCGGCGACGCTCAGCCCGGCGGATCGTGCCGCCGCCGCCGTCCGCGCCCCGACGACATAGGCGGACCGCCCCGCCAGCCCCGAGCCGGCATGGCGCACCGCATTGGTGCTGGTCAGGATCAGCGCGTCATGATCGGCGGCATCCGGCGGCTGCCAGTCGATCGGCCGGATCGCGAACAGCGGCAGCCGGATCGCCACCTGGCCCGCCGCCTCGATCGCCGCCGCGGTACGGCCATTGCCCGGATCGGGCCGCAGCACCGCGATCGGACGGCTCATCCGCCGCTGAACAGCCGGGTGATCGATGCCGGCGCGCACGCCAGCAGCTCGGCGGCGAGGGCGCGCGGCATCATGGCGTCATCGCTGGCGGCTTCCGCCTCACCTGCGACGTGGTCGCTGCCGTCCTCCGCGAATAATTCGGCGCGCAGCCGCATCCGGCCGTCCGCGATCCGCGCGAGTGCTGCGACCGGCGAGTGACAGTCCGCCCCCAATGCCGCGAGCAGCCCGCGTTCGGCCATGACGCACGCATAGGTGTCCGCGTGGCTGATCGCTCCGATCATCGCGCGCATCCGCGCATCGTCCGCGCGGCACTCGATACCGACCGCGCCCTGCGACGGGGCCGGCAGCATCACGTCGATCGGGATCGCATGGCCGATATCGGCATGGCCCAGCCGTTCGAGCCCGGCGGCGGCGAGCAGCGTGGCGTCCGCCTCGCCCGCGTCCAGCTTGGCGATGCGGGTGGCGACATTGCCGCGGAACAGGACGATGCGCGCATCGGGGCGGAGCCGGCGGACCTGCGCCGCGCGGCGCGGCGAGCTGGTGCCGATGACGGGGTCCGGCTTCAGCTCGGCCACCGACGGCGCACCGAGGATGCGGTCGCGGACATCGGCGCGGGGCAGCATCGCCGCGATCGCGATCTCGGTCGGGCGGATCGTCTCGACATCCTTCATCGAATGGACCGAGGCGTCGATCTCGCCATCCATCAGCGCGCGGTCCAGCTCCTTGGTCCACAGCGCCTTGCCGCCGATTTCGGCAAGCGCGCGATCCTGTACCTGGTCGCCGGTGGTCTTGATCACGACGATTTCGACATCGTTTTCGTCGAGGCCATGCGCGGCGATCAGCGCCGCGCGCGTCATATGGGCCTGGGTGAGTGCGAGCGGCGAGCCCCGGGTGCCGAGGCGGATCGGATTTGGCATGGTGGCTTGTGCTAGCGCGGGCATGGGCTAGAGGACAAGGCCATGGCCCTGATCCTCGGTCTTGAATCGAGTTGTGACGAAACCGCAGCCGCGCTGGTCACTTCCACCCGCGACATCCTGGCGCACAAGCTGGCGGGGCAGGAAGCCGCGCACCGGCCGTTCGGCGGCGTGGTGCCCGAGATCGCCGCGCGCGCGCATGTCGAGATGTTGGCGCCACTCGTCGAGGCCGCGCTGGCCGAGGCGGAGGTCGATTTGAGCGAGGTTGACGCGATCGCGGCGACCGCCGGGCCGGGGCTGATCGGCGGGGTCATGGTCGGGCTGGTCACCGCCAAGGCGCTGGCGCTGGCGTCGGGCAAGCCGCTAATCGCGGTCAACCATCTGGAGGGGCACGCGCTGTCGCCGCGGCTGGCCGACCCGGCGCTTGCCTTTCCCTATTTGCTGCTGCTGGTATCCGGTGGTCACTGCCAGCTGCTGTTCGTGCGCGGCGTGGGCAACTATGCGCGGCTGGCCACCACGATCGACGATGCGGCGGGCGAGGCGTTCGACAAGACCGCGAAGCTGCTGGGGCTCGGCTTTCCCGGCGGGCCGGCGGTCGAACGCGCGGCAAAATCGGGCGATTCCGACATGGTGCCGTTGCCGCGCCCGCTGGTCGGATCGCCCGAGCCGCATTTCTCCTTCGCCGGGCTGAAGAGCGCGGTGATGCGCGCGCGCGACGAAAATCGCTGGCGCCCCGCCGACATCGCCGCCTCGTTCCAGCAAGCCGTGATTGATTGCCTCATCGACCGCAGCCGCCGTGCCATCGCACGCGCCGAGGGGGCGACCGCGTTCGTCGTCGCCGGCGGGGTGGCC
The DNA here is from genome assembly GCF_001555965.1 of Sphingomonas sp. CCH21-G11. Taxonomy (GTDB): domain Bacteria; phylum Pseudomonadota; class Alphaproteobacteria; order Sphingomonadales; family Sphingomonadaceae; genus Sphingomonas. The sequence continues at coordinate 33,565 of NZ_LSHX01000019.1, read as the reverse complement.
GCCAACCAGTCGGTGCGCAACGCGCTGGCCGAACTGGCGGAGGCCAACGGTCTGCGCTTCGTCGCCCCGCCGCAATGGCTGTGCACCGACAATGCCGCGATGATTGCCTGGGCCGGGGCGGAGCGATTCGCCGCCGGGCTGACCGATCCGCTCGACACGCCCGCGCGTGCCCGCTGGCCGCTCGACCCCGATGCGGAGCATGCGCGCGGTGCCGGGGTCAAGGCGTGAGGATCGGGGTGATCGGCGGCGGTGCCTGGGGCACCGCGCTGGCGCAGGTGGCGGCGCGCGGCGACCAGCCGGTGATGCTGTGGGCGCGCGAGGCCGAAGTGGTGACTTCGATCAACGCCGCGCATGAAAATACGATGTTCCTGCCCGGCGTTACGCTGTCACCCGCCGTCGTCGCGACGGGTTCGCTGGATGATCTGTCCGGCATGGACGCACTGCTGGTGGTGACGCCGGCCCAGCATGTCCGCGCGACCGTTGCGGCGCTGGCGGTCGAGCGCACGCCGCTGGTGCTGTGCGCCAAGGGGATCGAGGCCGGCAGCCAGCTCCTGGTCGGCGAAGTAGCGCAGCAGGTGCACCCTGACGCGCCGATCGCGGTGCTGTCCGGCCCGACCTTCGCCCACGAGGTCGCGGCGGGCAAGCCGACCGCGGTGACGCTGGCGTGTGAGGACGACGGCCTGCGCGATCGGTTGATCGACCGGCTCGCGGGTCCCGCCTTTCGCCTCTATGCCTCCAGCGACGTGATCGGCGCGGAGATCGGCGGCGCGGTCAAGAATGTCATCGCGATCGCGTGCGGCGTGGTCGAGGGCGCGGGGCTGGGGCTGAATGCGCGCGCGGCACTGATCGCGCGCGGCTTTGCCGAGATGACTCGCTTCGGCCTGGCGCGCGGTGGCCGAGCTGAAACGCTGGCCGGGCTGTCTGGGCTGGGCGACCTGGTGCTGACCTGTTCATCGACCAACAGCCGCAATTTCAGCTTCGGCGTCGGGCTGGGTCGGGGCCGGGCAGCCGCCGAGCTGCTCGCCGACCGCCACACGGTGGCCGAAGGCGCGCATACCGCGCCGGTACTTCAGGCAGCGGCGCACGCCGCCGGCGTCGAGATGCCGGTGACCGACGCGGTCTGCGCGCTGATCGCCGGCGAGCCCGTCGGCGAGGTGATCGAGGCACTCCTTAACCGACCGCTCAAGGCCGAATAGCCCGAGCTGTACTTATCTCGTCACCTCGGGCTTGACCCGGGGTCCCGCCACCTGATCCGGCGCGAAGAACAGCGAGACCCCGGTCAAGCCCGGGGTGACGGTTTTTGGCGATCGGCTCTGAACGTCGACCGTCAGTATCCGTTGTCAAAAATCGATCGCGATGCCCTTCAGCTCCCAGTCGCCATAGCGCACCGGATCCTTTTCCAGTGGATCGCTGTCGGGGCGCACCATCGGCTCGGGCTGGGGCACCGGCGGGCTCTTCGACAGATAGGCCGGCGGCTTCACATGCGCCGGGCGCTGGCCGGGACGGTTGCGGGTCGATGCGGTCATCCCCGGGGGCTCCATGATTGAAGAAAAATCGGTCCTTCCCCACATTGGTCGGCGAAGGAGTAGGTTCAAGTGAACGGTTTGAAGACGACGATGCTGCTGGCGGCGCTGACCGCGCTGTTCATGGCGCTGGGGCTGACGCTCGGCGGGCGCGGCGGCATGATCCTCGCGCTCGTGATCGCGGTGGGGATGAACCTCTTCACCTATTGGAACGCCGACAAGATCGTCCTCAAGATGCACGGCGCGCGCGAAGTCGATGAACGCAGCGCACCCGAGTTCGTCGGGCTGGTCCGCGAACTCGCGACGCGCGCCGGACTGCCGATGCCGCGCGTCTATATCGTCGACCAGGCGCAGCCCAATGCGTTTGCGACCGGGCGCGACCCGGAGCATGCCGCGGTCGCCGCGACGACGGGTCTGCTCAACATGCTGAGCCGCGATGAAATCGCCGGCGTGATGGCGCACGAACTGGGCCATGTGAAGAACCGCGATACCCTGATCATGACGATGGTCGCGACGATCGCGGGTGCGATTTCGATGCTGGCCAATTTCGGGCTGTTCTTTCGCTCGGGCGATGGGCGCAGCGCGGGGCTGGCCGGGCTGCTGGCGGTGCTCGTCGCGCCGTTCGCGGCGATGATCGTCCAGATGGCGATCAGCCGGACGCGCGAATATAGCGCAGACCGGGCAGGTGCGGAGATCAGCGGCAACCCGCGCGCGCTCGCCTCGGCCCTGGCGAAGATCTCGCAGGGCGCGGCACGCATCCCCAATCCGGTGGCAGAGCGGATTCCGGCGACGTCGCAGCTTTACATCGTCCCCGGCCTCGCGCGTGGCGGCGACAGCCTGTTCTCGACGCACCCCGACACCGGCAACCGCATCGCCGCGCTGGAACAGATCGCTGCTGAGATGGGTGACATGGCGGCGATGACCGGCGGCGGCGGCCGTTCGGCCCGTCCTGCGGCCGCGACCAGCGTCCCGCGCACTCGCCGCCGCTCCAGCGCGCTCGATCCGCACCGGCGGGGGTGACGCCTGGGCGGCCGCGTGGACGTGATCGCCATGCTCGGCTAGGCAGCGGGTCAGTCTTCTCTCCGTTCGTGTCGAGCGAAGTCGAGACACGTGGCGCGCTTCTCGACTTCGCTCGAAGCGAACGGGCTGCAATGAAAGAGGTCTTCCCCCCGCAATGCCCAGACCCGTCCTGACCAGCGATCCGCCCGGTGTTCCTGCTCGCCGGGCGGCATTGCGGCTGCTCGACGCGGTGCTGCGACGCGGCCAGGCGCTGGAGGCGGCGCTCGATCAGGCGGCGCGCCCGCTCAAGAAGCGCGAAGATCGCGCGCTCGCCCATGCGATCGCGGCCGAAGTGCTGCGCTACCTGCCGGATCTCGACGCGCTGATCGACAGCGCGACGCCGCGCCCGATGCCCGATGATGCCAAGGCGCGCTTTGCGCTGCGCATCGCGCTCGCCCAGTGGCTGCGGCTCGGCACGCCGCCGCACGCGGCGATTTCGACCGTACTGCCGTTGGTCGATGGCGGCCCGCGCAAGCTGGTGCATGGCGTGTTCGGCACGCTCAACCGGGGCGCGGCCACGTTGCCGGACGCGCCGAGCCTGCCGCCCGCCACCGCCCTGCGCTGGCAAGCGGCGTGGGGGGACGAGATGGTCGCTGCGGCATCGCGCGCGATCGCTGCGCCGCCACCGGTCGATCTCTCACTGGCGGTCGCCGACGCATTGCCACGCATTCAGGCGGCGCACCCCGGCGTCAGCCTGATGCCCGGTCACCTGCGGCTCGCCGAGCGCGGCAACATTCCCGACATGGAGGGCTTTGCCGAGGGCGACTGGTGGGTGCAGGACCTGGCGGCATCGTTGCCCGCGCGGCTGCTCGGGCGCGGCTCCGGCCCGGCGCTCGATCTGTGTGCGGCTCCGGGGGGCAAGACGCTGCAACTGGCGGCCGCCGGCTGGGATGTGACCGCTGTCGACATTTCCGAAAGTCGTCTGGGACGACTGCGCGAGAATCTGGAGCGCACCTTGTTGCGCGCATCGGTGGTCACCGCCGACCTGCTCGATTGGGCACCGCCCACGCCGGTGGCCGCGATCCTGCTCGACGCGCCGTGCAGCGCGACCGGCATCTTTCGCCGCCACCCGGATGTGCTGCACCGCGCCCGGCCTTCGCTGATCGCGGAGACCGCCGCGCTTCAGCAGCAGTTGCTTGCGCGCGCCGCGCAGTGGCTCGCGCCCGGCGGCCGGCTGGTTTATGCGACCTGTTCGCTGGAACCGGCCGAGGGCGAGGCGCAGGTCGAACGCTTCCTGGCCGACCATCCCGAATTCGCGGTCGATCCGGTCCGCGTCGATGAGCTTCCGGACGGTGTTACCCCCGCGCCACGGGGCTGGGTGCGGGTGCTGCCGGGGATGCTGGCGGAAGAAGGTGGCGTCGACGGGTTCTTCATCGTGCGGCTGATGCGAAACGCGTGACGCATCGCTTGCCGGGCGGTGCCGGGATGCTAGAGACGCAACATGCAGCAACCCGTCCGCATCGCGCCATCGATCCTGTCCGCCGATTTCGCGCGACTGGGTGAGGAGGTTCGCGCGATCGACGCGGCAGGGGCGGACTGGATCCATATCGACGTGATGGACGGGCATTTCGTCCCCAACCTGACCATCGGCCCGGCGGTCGTGCGCGCGCTGCGTCCGCATTCGGCCAAGCCGTTCGACGTCCACCTGATGATCGCGCCGGTCGATCCCTATCTGGAGGCTTTTGCCGAAGCCGGCGCGGACTGCATCTCGGTCCATCCCGAATCGGGGCCGCACCTGCACCGTACGCTCCAGACGATCCGGTCGCTCGGCAAGCGCGCCGGCGTGGTGCTCAACCCCGCGACGCCGGTCGGCGTGGTCGATGAGGTGATCGACCTGATCGACCTCATCCTGGTGATGAGCGTCAATCCGGGTTTCGGCGGGCAGAAGTTCATCGAGAGCCAGCTCGCCAAGATCGCGGCGTTGCGCGCGCGCATCGACGCGAGCGGGCGCACGATCGACCTGGAGGTCGATGGCGGCATCGACCGGGCGACCGCGCCGCGCGCGATTGCCGCGGGCGCAGACGCACTGGTCGCGGGCACCGCCAGCTTCGCGGGTGGCCCCGCCAACTATGCCGACAACATCCGGGCGCTGAGGGCCGGGTGAACGATCCCGCTCCCGCCGGTCCCGCCGCCGACGGGATCGAGGAGGGCAAGCGGCTGGTCCGGGTGGGGGGCGATCATGGCCTGTCGCTTGCCGACCGGCTGGCCGAGCGGTTCCGCTGGATCGCGTGGCGCACCCCGCTCCACACGCTGCGGCTACGCGGGCGTTTTCCGCTCAAGCTGCTGGCGGTCGCCGACGATCCGTTTCTGGGCGATCCGCGCCGCGGCCAGGCGCTGCTCGACGGGATGCTCAGCTTTCGCGGTGAAGTCGTCAACCTGCCCGCGATCGACCTGGCGAAGCCGGCCTATTCGCCTGCATTTGCCGATTACCTGCACAGCTTCATGTGGCTGCGCGACCTGTCGACGGTGACGACGCGCGCGGTCGGCGCGCCGATCGCCGAGGGGCTGATGCGCAAATGGCTCGACGCGCATGGTGAGATCGTCGCCGATCCGGCGTGGCGCGCGGACCTGTGGGGGAAGCGCATCCTGTTCTGGGTGGCGCACGCGCCGCTGATCCTGTCGTCGACCGACCTCGTCTATCGTTCGCGCGTGCTGAACGGACTGGCGCGCGGCGCCCGGCACCTGGACCGCACCGCCGATCGCGCGCCTGCCGGCCCGCGCCGGATCGCGGCTTGCGCGGGGATCGTCGCGGCGGGGCTGATGATTCCGGGCGGCGATGCCCGCCGCGCGCTCGACGAAGCGGGACTGGCGCGCGCGATCGCCGCATCGGTCGGCAGCGACGGCGGGGTGACGGGCCGGTCGCCGCTGGGGCTGATCGACGCGATCATGGTGCTGACCATGCTGCGCGCGACCTATGCCGCGCGGCGGATCGATCCGCCCGAACTGATCGACGCGACGCTGGCGCGGATGGTCGGCGCGTTGCAGGGGCTCACGCTGGGCGACGGTGCGCTGTCGAGCTGGCAGGGCGGCAACCCGGTGGCGGCCGATCAGGTCGCCGCAATTGTCGAGGCGACCGGCGTGCGCACCCGGCCGCTGCGCCAGGCGCGCGACTGGGGCTATCATCGCCTCGCCGCCGGTCAGACGGTGCTGGTGATCGACGCCGCCCCGCCGCCCGTCGCGCGGCTGGTCGAGGGCGGATGCGCGTCGACGCTGGCGTTCGAGCTTTCCGACGGCACGCGCCGGCTGGTGGTCAATTGCGGGGGCGCGCGGTCGGTCCATGCGTCGGTGCCCGCCAGCCTGACCGAAGGGCTGCGCACCACGGCGGCGCATTCGACGCTGATCGTCGACGACAGTAATTCGACCGCGATCCACGGCGACGGCACGCTGGGGCGCGGGGTCGCTTCGGTCGAGCTGAGCCGTCAGGACGGGGGCGGTACCGCCCGGCTCGACGCCAGCCATGACGGCTATGTCCGGCGTTACGGCCTGATCCATCGCCGCCAGCTGCTGCTGTCCGCCGACGGGCGCGACCTGCGCGGCGAGGATTTGCTGATCCCGGCGGGCAAGAAGCGCCAGCGTGGCGACATCCCCTTCGCGATCCGCTTTCACCTGGCGCCGGGGATCGAGGTGTCGCCGACGACCGACAACCAGGCCGCGTTCCTGCGCCTGCCCGGCGGGGCGGTGTGGCAGTTCCGCTGTCGCGAGGCGACGCTGGCGATCGACGACAGCCTGTGGGTCGACGGAGCGGGTCGCCCGCATGCGACGCGCCAGATCGTGCTGTCGGGCCAGTCGCCGCCGGGCGGCGCCAGCGTCACCTGGCTGTTCCACCGCGCCAAATAGGCTTGCCCCGCGCGCCCGCTTGGCCGATGGGCACGCGCATGACCGACATCCCCCTTCGCCGCGCGCTGCTTTCGGTATCCGACAAGACGGGCATCGTCGAACTCGCGCAGTCCCTCGCCCGCCACGGCGTCGAGCTGGTGTCGACCGGCGGCACCGCCACCGCGCTGCGCGACGCCGGGCTTGTGGTGCGCGACGTGTCCGAGCTGACCGGCTTTCCCGAGATGATGGACGGGCGCGTCAAGACGCTGCACCCGATGGTGCATGGCGGGCTGCTGGCGGTGCGCGACGATGCGGATCACGCCGCCGCAATGGCCGCGCACGGGATCGGCGCGATCGACCTGGTCGTCGTCAACCTCTATCCCTTTGCCCGGACGGTGGCGCGCGGCGCCGACCGCGCGACGATCATCGAAAATATCGACATCGGCGGGCCGAGCATGGTGCGATCGGCCGCAAAGAACCACGCCTATGTCGCGATCGTCACCGATCCGGCCGATTATCCCGCGCTGGTCGCCGAGCTGGACGAAACCGGCGGCGCGACGCGGATCGATACGCGCCGCAAGCTCGCGGCCAAGGCCTATGCCGCCACTGCCGCCTATGACAGCGCGATCGCGCAATGGTTCGCCTTCGCCGACCAGGGCGAGATGTTTCCGGCGACCCTGCCGCTGGCGTTCACGCGCGGCGACACGCTGCGCTATGGCGAAAATCCGCATCAGTCGGCCGCGCTCTATCTGCCCCAGGGGCCGGCGGCGCGCGGGATCGCCCAGGCCGAGCAGCTGCAGGGCAAGGAACTGAGCTACAACAACTATAACGACGCCGACGCCGCGCTCGAGCTGGTCAGCGAGTTTCGCGACGGCCCGCCGACGGTGGTGATCGTCAAGCACGCCAATCCGTGCGGCGTCGCCAGCGCCGACACGCTGATCGACGCCTATCGCGCCGCGCTGGCGTGCGACAGCGTGTCGGCGTTCGGCGGGATCATCGCGGCCAACCGCACGCTCGACGGTGAGACGGCGGCAGCGATCGCGGACATCTTCACCGAAGTGGTCGCCGCGCCCGATGCGACCGATGACGCGCGCGCGATCTTTGCCGCGAAGAAGAATCTGCGCCTGCTGCTGACCGGCGACCTGCCCGATCCGGCGCGCGGCGGGTTGATGGTCAAGTCGATCGCGGGCGGGTTGCTCGTCCAGTCGCGCGACAACGGCCGGGTGGCGGACGATGCGCTGCGCGTCGTCACCCGCCGCCAGCCGACGGCGCAGGAGCTGGCCGATTGCCGCTTTGCCTGGACGGTCGCCAAGCATGTGAAGTCGAACGCGATCGTCTATGCCCGCGACGGTGCGACGGCGGGCATCGGCGCCGGCCAGATGAACCGACTGGAATCCGCGCGGATTGCCGCATGGAAAGCGAAGGATGCCGCCGAAAAGGCCGGCTGGGCGGAGCCGCGCACCATCGGCTCGGCGGTGGCGTCCGACGCCTTCTTCCCCTTTGCCGACGGGCTGCTGGCCGCGGTCGAGGCGGGCGCGACGGCAGTGATCCAGCCGGGCGGGTCGATCCGCGATGCCGAGGTGATCGCCGCCGCCGATGAGGCCGGGCTGGCGATGATCTTCACCGGGATGCGCCACTTCCGCCACTGAGCGGGCGAGGGCGCTCTAACCGTTCAGCGCGTTGGTGATCGTCGTGAAAATGCCCGCAAGGCTGAGACCGAGGGCATTGAACGCGGCGATCAGCGCGACCGAGATAAGGGCTGCGAGCAGACCATATTCGATGGCGGTCGCGGCGCGTTCGTCCTGCCATAGCGTGCGGGGCATTGCGTCGGCTCCTGTGCGGATGACGCTCCGCACATATGCCGCAATTCTTACCCGACGGTAACCGCTTACGCTGCTTCGGCCGCGTCCTCGCTCGCGGGGATCTCGGGCGCGCCGGGCAGCTTGCGGAACAGCGTGCGGTCCTGCGGCCCGAAGCCCCAGCGCCACAGGACGTACAGGTAGCTGAGCAGGATCGCCGGGATGCCGATTGCCAGCTCGGCCCATTCGGGCAGCTGGGTCGTCACGACCCAGCCGACCACGCCCGCCGCCGCCACCGCCCAGGCGAACGACCAGCGCAGCGACGATACCGGCGCGTCGAGCAGGCGGGCGAGCAGCCGCGTCTTGAGCAGCGAGCCGAGCGCCAGCGACACGGTCAGCGCAACCGCGGGCGCGGCAGCCGCCCATCCTTCCGGCAGGCCCAGGGTGCGCGCGGCGATGACCAGCGCGAAGCTGAGCCCGATCTGCAACGACAGGACGGTGATCGACAGGATCAGGTTGCGGTGCCGCGCGACATAGACCAGCCCGGCCTCCGCCACGGCCCCCGGTGCGGCGAGCACTTCGGCGGCGAGCAGGAAGATGAGCGCGCCCGCGCCCGCCACGAAGGCGGGGCCGACCACGCCCATGACGCCTTCGGCCGGCAGCCCGCCGATCAGCGCCAGGCCGGCCTGTGCGGCGATGATCCAGAAGCCGACCTGGCGGATCTGGCGGGCGACCGCGGCCCGGTCGCCGCGCGCGAGCGCCTGGGTGATGACGGGCCCGAGCACGGGATCGAAACTGGTCTTCAGCTTCTGCGGCAGCGACGCGACCTGCTGGGCCATGTAATAGATGCCGACGACATTGGGGGCGAAGAACAGGCCCAGGATGAAGCGGTCGACGTTGCGCGTGCCCCATTCGATCGCATCCGCCCCGGCCAGCGGCGCGTTGCGGCGGGCGAGCGCGAACATCTCGGGCAGATGCGGCGACCAGCCGTGCGGCAGGCCATAGCTGCGCACGAACGGCACCAACGAGGCCGCGAGCGCGGCGAGCATCGACAGGACATAGGCGATGATCAGCCCGTCGCGCGACGAAATGTAGGACAGCGCAAAGGCCGCGATGCTGATCGTCCATGGCTCGATCACCGCACGCGCGGTCACCGCCGCCCGGATATTGTGGCGATAGGCGAGCGCGGCGAGCGCGATGTCCGACCAGGCGATGGCGAGCACGACCAGCGGCAGCAGCCGTTCAAACCCGATGACCTGGCTGTTGGGATACATCGCCTGGGGAAAGGCGAACAGGACGGCGCTGGCGACCAGCGATGCGATGGCAGCGACCAGCATCGCGTCCCACACGACGTGCGCGTGCGGGCGATCGGTGTGCGCCAGCGCCTGGGCCAACCCGCGCTTGAGCCCGATCGTCGCGACGAGCGCGGCGAATTCGACCACCAGGATGGCAACCGCGAACCGGCCGACAATTTCCGCGCCGTAAATCCGCCCGGCGATGAACAGGAACGGGATCCGCGCCGCCAGCCGCAGGCCGAAACCGAGGATATTGGTCCGCCCGCCCCTGGCCAGCGCGGCCATTTCGTCGGGCGCGGTCATGCTTCGACCTCGCGCTGGCGGTCGAGCCGGCGCATCACCGGGGTGACGGTCGTGCCGTGCAGCAGGATCGAGATCAGGATCACAAGCGCGATCGCACCCCATAATCGCGTCGGCTGGTCGAACTGGCCATGATTGATGCCGTAGGCGAAATAAAACACCGAACCCAGCCCGCGAATGCCGAAAAACGCGATCGCGCCCCGCTCCAGCGGTGAGCGACGCAGCCCGGCCAGGGAGATCCAGCCGACCAGCGGGCGGACGAGGAACACCGCGATCAGCGCGAAGACGACATCGCTCCAGCGCACCAGCGCCAGCAGCCCGCCCGCGCTCAGCATGCCGCCGAACATCACGAGCATCACCATCATCAGCAACCGTTCGGTTTCGTCGGCAAAGTCGTGCAACCGGTCGTTGAACACGTCGGTGGCGGCGGCGCGGTTGAGCATCAGTCCCGCGATGAACACGGCCAGAAAACCATAGCCATGTGCCAATTCGGTCAGCGCATAGATGACGAGCGTCGCCCCCAGTGCGACGAAGCCGTCGCCGGTTCGCGACAGCCGCGTCTCGCCGGGCAGGCGATAGACGATCCAGCCGAGCAGCCAGCCGCCGGCCACCCCCGCAATCGCGCCGACGGCAAGCCGGAACACGACGTCGTCCAGCACCCACCATCCCATCGTCGCCCAGGTCCAGCCGCCTGCCGCCGCCGCAATGGCGAGATGGACGAAGGGAAAGGCGAGGGCGTCGTTCAGCCCGGCTTCCGAGGTCAGCGTGAAGCGTGCCTCGTCATCGCTGTCCGATCCCGGCTTTTCGATCTGGACGTCGGATGCCAGCACCGGATCCGTCGGCGCGAGCGACGCGGCGAGCAGCAGCGCGGTCGACAGTCCGACGCCGAGCAGCCCCGCACCCAGCAGCGTCAGCGCCACGATGGTGAGCGGCATGGCGATACCCAGCATCCGCCAGCATGGCCGCCAGCCCCGCCAGCTCAACGGCCGCGCGATCTTCAGCCCCGCCCCCATCAGCGACACGAGGACGATCAGCTCGGCGGCCTTCTCGACCATGAACGGCGTCTCGATCGGATGGATCGCAAAGGGCTGAAACCGCGGGATCGAAAACAGGCCCGCGCCGATGCCGACGCACACGATCGGCAGCGACAGCGGCCATTCCTTCAGGACCAGCGGCAGCCACGCGACCAGCAGGATCAGCAGGCCGAGGCCGAGCAGGACCGGGATGTACAGCTCGACGATCGCCGGCGGCGCTGCAATCAATGCGCGGCGCCCCAGCTTGGCCCGACCCCGATCTCGACGCCGAGCGGGACGGTGAGCCTGACTGCGGGTTCGGCGGCGGTCGCCATCACGTGCTCGATCACGGGCCTGGCCGCGTCGATGTCGCCCTCGGGCAGCTCGAACACCAGTTCGTCGTGGACCTGCATCAGCATGCGAACCCGGGGCAGGCCGGCCTGTTCCAGCGCGGGGCCCATGCGCGCCATCGCGCGCTTGATGATGTCGGCGCTCGTACCCTGGATGGGCGCGTTGATCGCGGCGCGTTCGGATCCGGCGCGCTCGTTCTGATTGGGGGACTTGAGGCGCGGGAAGTGCGTCTTCCGCCCGAACAGCGTCTCGGTATAGCCGCGTTCCTTTGCCGTCATCAGCGTGTCGGCGATGTAGCGGTTGATGCCGGGGAAGCGATCGAAATAGCGGTCGATCATCGCCTGTGCCTCATCGGGCGTCACGTCGAGCCGCCCCGCCAGCCCCCAGCGCGAAATGCCGTAGAGGATCGCAAAGTTGATCGTCTTCGCCCGCCCGCGCGTGTCGCGATTGACCTCGCCGAACAGCTCCATCGCGGTCATGTTGTGGATGTCGTCGCCGTTGGCGAACGCGTCGCGCAGCGCCGGCACGTCGGCGATGTGCGCGGCGAGGCGCAGCTCGATCTGCGAATAGTCGGCGGCCAGGATGACATGGCCCGGCTCAGCCACGAACGCGTCGCGGATCTGACGGCCGACCTCGGTGCGGATCGGGATGTTCTGGAGGTTGGGGTCGGTCGACGAGAGGCGCCCGGTCTGCGCCCCGGTCAGGCTGTAGCTGGTATGGACGCGGCCGGTGTGCGGGTTGATCTGGGCCTGGAGCGCGTCGGTATAGGTCGACTTCAATTTGCTGAGCTGGCGCCAGTCGAGCACCTTGAGCACCATGTCGCGGCCGGGCGAGTCCTTGTCGGCGGCAATCCGCTCCAGTTCGTTAACGTCGGTCGAATAGACGCCCGACTTGCCCTTGCGGCCGCCCTTGATCCCCATCTTGTCGAACAGCACGTCGCCCAGTTGCTTTGGGCTGCCGATCACGAACTTGAACCCGGCGAGCGCGTGGATCTCCTCCTCCAGCCGCGCGATCTGCTGGCTGAATTCGGATGAAAGCTGGGCGAGCCGCCCGGCATCGACCTTTACGCCCGCCATTTCCATCCCGGCGATGACGCGGACCAGCGGGCGATCGACCAGCTCATAGATCCGCGTTCCGCCTTCATAGGCGAGCCGCGGCTTGAACCGCCGCCAGAAGCGCAGCGTCACGTCCGCATCCTCGGCCGCGTAGCGGGTTGCGGCATGCAGGTCGATTTCGCCGAAATGCTTCTGGTTCTTGCCGGTACCGACCACGTCCTTGAACGCGATGCAGCTGTGCGACAGGTGCGTGGCGGCGAGCTCGTCCATGCCGTGCCCGTGCCGCCCGGCATCGAGGTCGAACGACATGACGATCGTGTCGTCATACGGCGCGACATCGATGCCGCAGCGCCGCAGGACGATCAGGTCGTATTTGAGGTTGTGGCCGATCTTGAGCACCGCCGGGTCCTCGAGCAGCGGCTTGAGCTTCGCCAGCGCGACCGTGCGCTCGATCTGTTGCGGGCGCTCGCTGAACATGTCGTGCCCGACATGGCCGACCGGGATGTAGCAGGCCCGATTGGGGGCGAGCGCCATGGAAATGCCGACCAGATCGGCCGACATCGCGTCGAGCCCGGTGGTCTCGGTATCGATCGCGACCCAGCCCTGGTGCCGGGCGGCGTCGATCCAGCGGTCGAGCGCGGCGTCGTCGACTACGGTTTCATAGGCGTCGTGATCGCACGCCGGATCGGCGGCCTGCTCGGCCGCGACCGGCGGCGGCGTGCTGCCGGTGTCGACCGGGTCGGCGACGGTGGACAGCTTGGCCAGCAGCGACTTGAAGCCGTGATGCTCCAGGAACGCGCGCAGCGGCGGTTCGGGAATGCCGTCGAGCGTCATCTCCTCGAGCGGGTGCGGCAGCGGCACGTCATCGGCGAGGGTGACCAGACGGCGCGACAGCCGCGCCATGTCGGCATGCTCGATCAGATTGTCGCGCAGCTTGCCCGGTTTCATGTTCGGCGCGGCGGCGAGCACGGCGTCGACATCGCCATGCTCCAGGATCAGCTTGGCGGCCGTCTTGGGGCCGACGCCTGGGACGCCGGGGACGTTGTCGACGCTGTCCCCCATCAGCGCCAGCACCTCGCCCAGCTTCTCGGGGCCGACGCCGAACTTCTCGACCACCGCCTCGGGCCCCATGCGGCGGTCCTTCATCGTGTCGAGCATGTCGATACCGGGTTCGGTCAGCAACTGCATCAGGTCCTTGTCGGAACTGACGATGGTGACGTGCCAGCCCTGGGCCAGCGCCGCCTTCGCATAGCTCGCGATCAGGTCGTCGGCTTCCCACCCCAGCTCCTCGATGCAGGGCAGGCTGAACGCGCGCGTCGCATCGCGGATCATCGGGAACTGCGGCACCAGATCCTCGGGCGCAGGGGGGCGATGCGCCTTGTATTGATCGTACAGGTCGTTGCGGAACGTGTGTTCGGACTTGTCGAGGATGACCGCCAGATGGGTTGGGCCGTCGGCTTCGTGCAGCTCCTTCGCGAGCTTCCACAGCATCGTGGTATAGCCATAGACCGCGCCCGCCGGCTCGCCATGGCGATTGGTCAGCCGGGGCAGCACGTGATAGGCGCGGAAGATGAAGCTCGAGCCGTCGACGAGGTAGAGATGGTTGGGCATGGCCGCGGCTTAGCAGGGCGCCGCGCGGGGGGCGAGCGGGTTAAACCGGCTCAGGCGACGGTCACGCCCTTCCAGAAGGCGAGACGGCCGGTGATCTCCCTCGCCGCATCCTTGGGCTCGGGATAGTACCAGGCCGCATCGACATTCTCCGCGCCGTCGACGACGAGCGTGTAGTAATGTGCGGTGCCCTTCCACGGGCAGACGCTGGTGGTGGCGCTCGGCTTGAGCTGCACCGCCTCGGTCATGCTGTCGGCGGGGAAATAATGGTTGCGCTCGACGACGACCGTGTCGTCGCTGCGTGCGATCACGTGACCGTTCCAGCGTGCCTCGACCATGTTACGCGTCTCCCGGGGTTCGACTCGTCACAGATGGGAAAGCGGTGGCGACCGCACAAGCCCGCGCCGCCGCCCGCCCGCCCGGATCGCAAGAAGCTGGAAATGCGCGGTATGCGGAGTCAGAACAGGCCGGGCGTCTCGCGCTGCGCAGCGGTCGGGCGGGTCGGGCTGAACAGCCGCCGGGCAGTCGTGCTGCGCGCGGCCTGCGGGCCCTGGGTTCCGACGGCGATCCGGGTGCAGCTGCGCCCCGCGAGAAAGTCGAGCGCCGTGCGCACCGATGCCTCGCGCGGGTCGCCGAGCGGGAAGCTGATATCGTCCGATGCCTGGCAGCTCGATTCCATCACCGACGCGAGACCGTTGTAGTAGCCGCCCTGGCCGTCGGCATTCTGGCTTGCAAAGGCGACGACGCGCAGCCGGTCGTCGCACGCCGGCCGGTCGAGCGCGATCTGGCCGACCGGCTTGCCATAGGTATTGGTGCCGATCAGCGCGGAATTGGCGCGCAGATAGGGCAGGGTCGCGTTGATGACCAGCTCGCTGGCCGACGCGGTGCCGCCGCTGCCGATGAACGCAATGCGCATCGGCGCGACCGACTGGGGCTGCGCACGATAATAGCGGGTTTCGTTCTGGGCCGATTTGGACGGGCGGAACGCGGTGATCGACTGGATATTCGACGCGGTCCGCGCCCCGCCGAGCAGGTCGCTCAGCAGCTCTGCCGTCGAGACGAGGCCACCGCCATTATAGCGGAAATCGATCACGAGGTTTGTCACGCCCGCGTCGCGGAACTGCTGGAAGGCGTTGCGCAGCGCCTGATCCGCGGTCGAGATGAAGGTGCGCAGGTTGAGATAGCCGACCCGCCGGCCGCCATCGTCGAGGATGCGGGTGCCATAGCGCGACGACACCGGGGTCAAATCGAAAATGCGCTTGGTAATGCTGACCTCGCGCGTGCCGGTGGCATCCTGGACGCGCAGCACGCGGACGGTGCCCTCGGTCGACGGGCCGAGCGCCGTACCGAGCCCCGTCTCGCCCTCACTGGCCAGGATGGCGGCGACGCTGCGGACATTCGCGCTCGTCGTGCCGACGCCGACGATCTCCGCACCGCGATCGACCCCGGCCGCGAGCGCGGGCCCGCCCTCGAACGCCTCGATCACGAACAGGCGGTCGCCCGAGAACCCGAAACGCACGCCGAAACCGGCGGTGGCGCCAGACGCGTAATAGGCGCTCTCCTCGGCGATCGAGGTCAGATAGGTGAAGTAACGGTCGCGGTTCAGCGTGCGGGCGTTGGCGGTCAGCGCGTCGATATACGCATCGACGGTGGCATAGGCGGCGGGGTTCAGTCCCGTCGCGAGGAGGTCGGGGAAAAGATACCATTCGTTGATTTGCGCCGCGACCCAGTCCTGGCGTTCGCGCACCGAGCATCCGGCGGTCGTCGCCGTCGGGGTGGGTGCGGGTGTCGGCGAGGGTGCGGGTGCGGGTGCGGGTGCGGCCGAGGTCGGCGGCGCAGTCACCGTTCCGCTCGTCCGGCTGCCGCCGCCGCCGCCGCCGCCGCATGCCCCAAGCAGGGCCAGCAAACTCAACCCTACGCCCAGACGTCCCGCACGCACGCGCACTCTCCCACCGCTCGCGCGGCCATGCATAACGCGGGCATTGGTGAACGCCAGCTGGATTTTGGTCCACATCCGCGCGACATGCGTGCGTCCCGCCGCGATACAGCCCGGCCGCTCCACGGCCGAATTGGCTGTTTCGCGCCCTGCGAAAATGACCGATGGTGCGAATGCGGGCGGTCGGGTTCACTCCCTTTTCCCGGACGCCCGCCTCCGCACGCCGCGGCATGTTGCCAGCCGCGCGGGCCTTCGCGTCGGCACCGGACCGGGAAAGCTGCCCGCCAGGGGGGAAGGCGGCGCGACGAGGCCCAGGGACGGTGCCGATCCGCGCGGATCAGCGCGGCCGGGCGGTCAGGATATAGTTCAGCCGCTCATCGTCGCCGATGCGAAAGCCCGCAGTCGGCGACCAGCCGATGCCGCGCCGCTCGCCGATCGCGAGCCCTTCCGCCTCCAGGAGCGCGATCAGCTCGTCGGGGGTGAGGAACTTGTCCCAGTCATGCGTGCCGCGCGGGATCGCGCCCAGCCCCTCGGCGACGCCGACCATCGCGAGCCGCGACAGCGCGGTACGGTTGGGGGTCGAGAGGATGAGCAGCCCATCGGGCGCGAGCGCTGCCGCAAGCCCGGCGACGAACGCCGCCGGATCGGTCACATGCTCGATCACCTCAAGCGCGGTGACGAGATCGAAGCGGGCACCCGCGACCTGTTCGATCCCGCCGGCGCGATAGTCGATCGCCAGACCCGATGCCTCGGCATGCGCGCGCGCCGCACCGATATTCTCCGGCGCGGCGTCGATGGCGGTGACGGTCGCCCCCATGCGGGCGAGCGGCTCGGCGAGCAGTCCCGCGCCACAGCCGACGTCGAGGGCGCGGCGGCCCAGCAGCGGTCGGAACGCGGCGGCGTCCGTATCCCAATGCGAATCGACCGCGGCACGGATGAATTTCAGCCTGACCGGGTTCAGCCGGTGGAGCATCGCGGACGTCCCGCGCGGATTCCACCAGTCGGCGGCGAGCGCACCGAAATGCGCGGCCTCGCGCGCGTCGATCGTGGATGCTGCGGGTGCGAGCGCGTCACTTGCCTTTGCCATGGTGCGCTCCTATCAGAGCGCCCCATTGCTCCCAAGAGGCGTTTGGCGAAATAAAATGGCGCGGATCGTGATGAAATTCGGTGGCACGTCGATGGCGGGCATCGAGCGTATCCGCAACGTCGCCCAGCGGGTGAAGCGCGAATGGGAAGCCGGAAACGAGATCGCGGTGGTCGTTTCCGCCATGGCCGGCGAGACCGACCGGCTGGTGGGCTTTTGCCGCGAGGCGTCCACGCTCTATGATCCGCGCGAATATGATGTCGTGGTGGCGAGCGGCGAGCAGGTGACATCGGGCCTGCTGGCGATCGCGCTGCAGGCGATCGGCGTGCCGGCGCGCAGCTGGCTCGGCTGGCAGCTGCCCGTGCGGACCAACGACGCGCATGCCGCGGCACGGATCGAGGCGATCGATACCGATGCACTGCTCGCCGCCACCGCCGCACGCGAAGTCGCGGTGATCCCGGGATTCCAGGGCATGGCCGGCGACGGACGGGTCACGACGCTGGGCCGTGGCGGGTCCGACACCTCGGCGGTCGCGGTCGCCGCGGCGATGAAGGCCGATCGTTGCGACATCTACACCGATGTCGACGGCGTCTATACCACGGACCCGCGCATCGTGCCGCGCGCGCGCAAGCTCAGGCGCGTGACCTATGAGGAAATGCTGGAGCTGGCGAGCGTCGGCGCCAAGGTGCTGCAGACCCGATCGGTCGGGCTGGCGATGAAGGAAGGCGTGCGCATCCAGGTGCTCTCCTCCTTCGGCGACGCGGACGGGGCCCCCGACGCCGCATCGCTGCCCGGTACGCTGATAGTGGGTGAAGAGGAGATCGAAGACGTGGAACGCCAGCTCATCACCGGCATCGCGCACGACAAGAACGAGGCGAAGATCACGCTGGCCGACGTGCCCGACCGGCCGGGTGCGGTGGGGTCGATCTTTGCGCCGCTCGCGGCCGCCAGCATCAATGTCGACATGATCGTCCAGAATGTGGCGCATTCGTCGGGATCGACCGACGTGACGTTCACGGTGCCGCAGGCGGAACTGGCGCGCGCGCTCGACGTGCTCGACAAGGCCCGCGACACGATCGGCTATACCAAGCTGGTCCACGACACCCGCGTCGCCAAAATCTCGATCGTCGGCGTCGGCATGCGCAGCCACGCCGGCGTCGCGTCGACGATGTTCCAGACGCTCGGTGATCGCGGCATCAACATCCAGGCGATCACGACCTCCGAAATCAAGGTCAGCGTGCTGATCGAGGAGGATTACACCGAACTGGCCGTGCGCGTGCTGCACACCGCCTATGGGCTGGATGCGGCGGACGAGGCGGCGTGAGTTTGGAGCGGTTTGCGATCCACCCGGCGCACCCCTCCCCTTCAGGGGAGGGGACGGGGGGCGTGCCTCAGGCGATGCGCCCGGCGGAGAGTCCCCACCCCAACCCCTGCACTGAAGGGGAGGGGCTTAGAGCGGGATGACCTTGCATGGAATCACCTTTCGTCACCCCGGCCTTGTGCCGGGGTCCACGGCGCCACACGTTACAACCGCCGGGACTGCGCCGCCCGGTGGACCCCGGCACAAGGCCGGGGTGACGAGGAAGTCGTTAGAGAGCGAGTCAAGCTAACGTCGTCACGCTCTAAGCGCATCAACTTGATCGCGAACCGCTCTACTGGGCTGACTGCCGTTGCGCGTCGTCCCGGCGGACGCCGGGGCGACGGGCCTTACGCGCGGTAGAGCTTTTCCAGCCGCTCGCCATAGACCTCGCGCAGGACGTGGCGGCGGATCTTGAGGCTGGGCGTCAGCTGCTGGTTCTCGATCGTGAAGGGTTCGTCGGCGATGATGAACTGGCGGATGCGTTCGATGACCGACAGCTCCTTGTTGACGCGCTCGACCGCCGTGCCCAGCGCGCTGCGGAACGCGTGATTCTGGGCCAGCGACTTGAAGTCGCAGCCGGTCGCGCTCTTCGCGCACCACTGCTGCACCCATTCGGGGTCGGGGACGAGCACTGCGACCATGTAGGGCTTGCGGTCGCCCGAAATCATCGCCTGCACAATCTCCGGCTGGAGGGTCAGCATCCCTTCGATCTTCTGGGGCGCGACATTGTCGCCCTTGTCGTTGACGATGATGTCCTTCTTGCGGTCGGTGATCTTGATCCGGCCCTTGTCGTCGATGATGCCGATGTCGCCGGTGTGGAGCCAGCCGTCCTTGAGCACGCGCGCGGTTTCCGCTTCGTTGCGCCAATAGCCGTGCATGACCAGTTCGCCGCGCACCAGGATCTCGCCATCCTCGGCGATGCGAACCTCGGTATTCTTGAGCGGCGGGCCGACCGTGTCCATCTTCAGCCCGACCTTGGGGCGGTTGCACGAGATCACGGGGGCGGCTTCGGTCTGGCCATAGCCTTGCAGGAAGGTGAGGCCGAGCGACTGAAAGAAGATGCCGACTTCCGGATTGAGCGGCGCGCCGCCCGACACCATCGCCTTGATCCGCCCGCCGAAGCGCTTCTGGATCTTGGGCTTGAGCAGCGAATTGACGATCAGGTTCATCGGCAGGTTGGCGACGCCGACGCTGCCCTTGTCCGCCTTGCGCCCGCCGATCGCGACGGCGCGGTCGAGCAGATAGGTCGACAGCTTGCCCTGTTTCTCGACCGTCTTGGTGATGCGCGTGCGCAGCACCTCGAACAGGCGGGGAACGACGACCATGATGGTCGGACGGACCTCCTCGATATTGGAGGCAAGCTTGTCGAGCCCCTCGGAATAATAGATCTGCGCGCCAAGCCCGATCGGGAAATGCTGGCCGCCGGTATGTTCATAGGCATGGCTCAGCGGCAGGAAAGACAGGAACACCTCGTCTTCCCAGCCGAAGTCCGTCGAGATGACGTCGATGCAGCCTTCGACATTGTGCAGGATCGCGCCGTGATGCTGCATCACGCCGCGTGGCGACCCGCCGGTGCCGCTGGTGTAGATGATGCAGGCCAGGTCCTCGCGCGCGAAGTCGCAGCGTTGGGCAACCAGGGCGGGCTCGGTCGGGTGCGCGGCGATCAGCCCGCGCCAGCTGTGAAACTCGACTGCGCCGGGTTGGCTCATGCGGAAATCGTCGATGGCGATGACGTGGCGCGCGGTGTTGGAGCGCAGCACGGCGGGCAGCAATGTCCGAGCGAGCTTGGCATTGGAGACGATCACCGCCGCCGCGCCCGAATTCTCCAGGATATGGTGATGGTCGCGTTCGGTATTGGTGACATAGGTCGGGACCGTCACCATGCCCGCCGCCATGATCGCCAGATCGCTGATGCACCATTCGGGGCTGTTTTCGGCAACGAGCATCACCCGGTCGCCGCGTGAGAGGCCAAGCCCCTCCAGCGCGGCGGCGAGCGCCGCGACCTGTCGCGCGGCTTCCGCCCAGCTGGTCGATTGCCATTGCCCGCCGCGCTTGGCCCACAGGAACGGCTTGTCGCCCTGTTCGCGCGCGCGGGTGAAGAACATCGTCACCAG
Organism: Sphingomonas sp. CCH21-G11; assembly: GCF_001555965.1. Classification (GTDB taxonomy): domain Bacteria; phylum Pseudomonadota; class Alphaproteobacteria; order Sphingomonadales; family Sphingomonadaceae; genus Sphingomonas. The sequence goes on along the minus strand of NZ_LSHX01000019.1, from coordinate 13,252 downwards.
GTTGGGGAAATGTTCCAGTTGTCGCATCGTTGCTCCCGCATCCACCCTGTTGGCCCCGGCGTCTGTCGCGCCGGTGGGGCCGGTCATTATCCGGTTATTCGGTCAGTGCCGTGCCGATGCTGCGCGGATCGGCCGCGCCGCGCCAGCCATCGGGTCCGCGCTGCAGCACGGTCAGCTTCGATCCGAGATCGCTTGCCTGGGTGTCCTGACCGAGCCTGGCGATTTCCGGGGCGAGCTGCTTGCCGAGCTCGTTGTCCTCGATCAGCAGCTTGCCGCCGCCGAAATAGAGATTGGGCAATGCCATCGCTTCCTCGGCCGACAACCCGAAGTCGAGCACGCCGACCAGCGTTTTCATCACGTGCATGATGATCCGCTTGCCGCCCGCCGAGCCGAGCGCCAGCACCGGCTTGCCCGCGCGGTCATAGACGATGGTCGGCGACATCGACGACAAGGGCCGCTTGCCGCCCTCCACCCGGTTGGCGACGGGCGCGCCGTCGCGCTCGGGCACATAGGTGAAGTCGGTCAGCTCGTTGTTGAGCACCAGGCCGTTGGCGATCAGTTGGCTGCCGAACGGCCCCTCGACGGTCGAGGTCATGCTGGCGATGTTGCCGTCGCGGTCGACCGCGACGAAATGGGTGGTGCCGGGCGTTTCGGCCTGAACGGCCAGCGTGCGCGGCCTGGCGCCCGGCGGCGTGCCGGGCTGGTAATCATTGAGCGCGCGGCGTTCGGCGATCAGCTTCGACCGCTTGCCGAGATAACCGGGGTCGATCAGCCCGGCGATCGGCACGTCGACGAAATCGCGGTCGCCCAGATACATTTCGCGATCGGCATAAGCGAGCTGCATCGCCTCACCCAGCACATGCCAGGCGACCGGGGATTTGGGCCCGAGCCGGTTGAGGTCGAATCGCTCGATCATGCCGAGCATCTGGAGAATGGTGATCGCGCCCGACGAAGGCGGGCCCATGCCGCAGACCGTATAGCCGCGATAGCCGCCGCACACCGGCGGGCGCTCCTTGGCCTGATAGGCGGCGAGGTCGGCGAGCGTCATGTCGGCGGGATTGGCCGGCGCCTTGGTCACCGCATCGACGATCGCCTGGGCGTTGGGGCCGGTATAGAAAGCGTCGGGTCCGCCCTCGGCAATGTCGCGCAGGAACTTGGCGAGCGCGGGGTTGCGGATGCGGGTGCCGACCGGCAGCGGCTTGCCATCGGGGCCGAGATAGAGCGCGGCGATGTCGGGGAAGTTCTTCCACAGCTCCGGGAAATAGCCGGCCGCGCCGTTGAGCGGCTTGGTAACTTCAAAGCCATCCTCCGCCAGCTTGATCGCCGGTTGGAACAGCGCCCGCCATTCGAGCTTGCCCCATTTGGCATGGGTCATCGCCGCCAGCCGGATATTGCCCGGTACGCCCACCGAAAGCCCGCCCGGCACCGCCTGGCGAAAGCCCATCGGCTTGCCGTCGGGCGTCAGGAACCGGTCGGGCCGCGCGGCGGCAGGGGCCTTTTCGCGGCCGTCGATCGATTCGAGCAGCCCGGTCTTGCCGCCGTGATGAATGATGAAGCCGCCGCCACCAAAGCCGCTCGATTGCGGCTCGACCACGGTGAGGGCAAGCATCATCGCCATCGCTGCGTCCGCAGCCGTGCCACCCTGGCGCAGGATGTCCCGACCGGCCTCTGTCGCGCGGGGATCAGCCGAGGCAACGACACCCTGCGCGGTGGCGGGGGTCGCGACGAAGAGCGCGAGGAGCGCGACGAACAAACGGATCATGGCACGGGGTGGTAGCGGGCTTTCGCGCCGGGGCAAAGCCGCTACGTCAAACGTCGGTTGCGGCGCGCAGGTCGTCGCGACCGAACCAGCGGCGCACGAACGCGGCATAGTCGCCACGCCAGGCGCGCTCATGAAAGAAAAAGGCGACCGCGTTGGCACAGGGTTCGATCAGCGCAATCCCGCCGGCAATCGCGACCGAGCCGGTAAGCAGATAGGCGACCGAAAAGCCGATCGTCAGGTGGACCGCCAGATAGGTCAACGTCTTGGCCAGGTCGTGCGACATGCTCAGCTCCTCGCACCCGATTGGATGTACGCTGGAGATGCGCCCATCCGGGGCGACGCGCCAACGGATTGATCCGGGCAGAGTTATCGACTTGTACGATAAGTTTTGGAAAAGTGATCGTTCTGGACGATCAGAGGTGGGTGGCGATGTACCGGGCGAGGCCGGGCCCGTGAAACACCAGTGCCGAATAGAGCTGAACGAGGCTGGCACCCGCATCCAGCCGGGCGCGCGCCTCCGCCGGGCTGTCGATTCCCCCGGCTGCGATCAACGCAATCGCGCCGCCGCTGGCCGCATGGACTTGCGCCAGCACCGTGCGGGCAAGGGGAGCGAGCGGCTGGCCCGACAACCCGCCCGTCTCGCCAGCTTCCGGGCTGTCGAGCGGCGGGCGCGACAGGGTGGTGTTGCCGACGATCAGCGCATCGACATGATGGTCGCACGCCGCACGGACGATGACGTCGATCGCCGCGCGATCAAGGTCGGGCGCGATTTTCAGGAACAGCGGCCGGCGGGTGCCGTCACCGAGGTGGCGGGCGGCGTCGCAGCGCGCGAGCAACTCGCCGAGCGCGGGCTGGCTCTGCAGATCGCGCAGGCCCGGCGTGTTGGGCGAGCTGATGTTGATCGTCACATAGTCGGCGGCAGGCGCGACACGGGCGACGCCGGTCGCATAGTCGCCGATGCGATCGTCCGACTCCTTGTTCGCGCCGACATTGATCCCGAGCACGCCAGCGCGCCGCGCCCGCGCCACGCGGCCTAGCGCGGCGTCGATCCCGCCATTGTTGAAGCCCATGCGGTTGATGACCGCTTCGTCCTCGACCAGCCTGAACAGGCGCGGGCGCGGATTGCCGGGCTGGGGCCGCGGGGTCAGCGTGCCGATTTCGACAAAGCCGAAGCCGAGCGCGAACGCGCCGTCGATCGCCTCGCCGTCCTTGTCGAAACCGGCGGCGAGCCCGACGGGATTGGGGAAATCCAGGCCCGCAATCGTGACCGGTCGCCGCGGGGCCGGGCCGCCGCCGGCCGGTGCGCCGAGGGCCGACCATGCTGCCAGCGCACGGATCGTGGCGCGGTGCGCGACCTCCGGATCGAGCGCGAACAGCGCAGGGCGAGCGAGGCGGAACAGCATGTCGCCGCGCATGACACCGTGGCACGGCGGCGTAAAGCGCCTCCCGATCTGGGACAGTTCGCCACCGGCGCCGCACGAATGTCCAATTCGTCCAAGCGAATCGGTGATCCGCCGATTTAAGGGACACACGCGACCCAAAGGCTCCCGGTCACGGGAACCTTTTCCTTTGAGCCCGGCCTTTGCGCCGGGCTTCTTTTTTTCCAGCCACGACGCTAGCTTGCGGCAAGTTGGACGGGGGCACGCAGCGCATGGGATCGCAGATTTTCCGTCGACGCGAGGCGGGCTGAGTGTCGCAGCCCTTGCTCGCCTTTGCGCAGCCCTCGCCGGCCGCGGCACCTTTCGCGACGCTCTATTATCTGTTCCGCTCCGAGGCATCGGTGGTCGAAGGGATCGAACGCGCCGATATCGGCCAGATCCGCTTCATGCTGAACGGCGCGGGTTCGGTCACCTTTCCCGACGGCCGGTGCGAACGGTCGACCCCGGTGATGATCCATGGCCCCGGCACCGGCGCCGCGCGCTATCGTGTCGAGGGGCCCTTTCATTGTTTCGGCGTTGCGTTGCGCCCGATCGGCTGGGGCGCGCTGGTCGGGCTGCCCGCGCACGAACGCGCCGACCATCTGACCGATGGCGCGACGATCTTCGGTGACGGGATGGTCGCGCTCATCGACCGGCTGCGCGCGGCCGATGATGTCGAGGCGATGAAGGCGATCGTCGAGCCGGCGCTGCTTGCCCATGCGCGGCCCATCCCCGATGCGCATCACCGGCTGGCCGAGGCGGTTCGCCAGTGGCTGGCGAGCGACGGCCCGATCTGTGTCGACGGCTTGTTCGCGCGCGTCGCGCTCAGCCCGCGCCAGGTGACGCGGTGGGTGAACCATTATTTCGGCGCGCCACCCAAATTCCTGGAGCGCAAGTTCCGGGCGGTCCGCGCGGCGAGCGACCTGGTCGAGGGGGCGGACCCGGCCGAAGTCGCCGGGCGCTTTTACGACCAGTCGCACATGATCCGCGAAATCCGCCATTTCACCGGCCACACGCCGGGCACGCTGGCGAGCGCCATCGACCCGGTGCTGGCGCTCACGCTGCAATCGACCGCGTTCAATGAACTTGCGCCAGTGACTGCGCCCCCGCACGCGGCCGGTTGACTCCCCCGGTACGGAAGCCCATCTGCAAAATCAGATTGAATTCGTCTGATTGGATCCGATGCGTCTTTCCAGCCTTGCCGACTATGCCGTCGTGATGTTGAGCGCGGCCGCGCGCCATTGCGGGGTGTCGGGGCGGCTAAACGCCACGGTGCTGAGCGAGGAAACCGGCCTGCCGCTGCCGACGGTGCAGAAATTGGTCAGCAAGCTGTCGGCGGCGGGTTTGATCGAAAGCGCGCGCGGCACCGGCGGCGGTTTTCGCCTGTCGCGGCCCCCCGCCGCGATCAGCCTGGCCGACATTGTCGAGGCGATTGAAGGCCCGATCGCGCTCACCGCGTGCGTCGATCATGGCCGGCATGACTGCGCGGTCGAAGCGAATTGCCGGGTCAAGCCGCACTGGGGCATGGTCAACGACGCGATGCGCGGCGCGCTCGCCGGGGTCAGCCTGGCCAGCCTGTCCGCCGACGCCCGGCCTCATGCAATTGGAAACTGAACCGATGGCCACCAAGAATGCCGAGGCGATTGCCGCCGCCAACAAGAAATATGAGTGGGGCTTCAGCTCGGATATCGAGCAGGAGTTCGCGCCCAAGGGGCTGAGCGAGGACACCGTCCGCTTCATCAGCGCCAAGAAGAACGAGCCCGAATGGATGCTCGAGTGGCGGCTGAAGGCCTATCGCCACTGGCTGACGATGACCCCGCCCGACTGGGCCAAGCTCAACGTGCCGCCGATCGATTACCAGGACGCCTATTATTACGCCGAGCCCAAGGCGAAGCCCAAGCTGGGCAGCCTGGACGAGGTCGATCCCGAGATCCTGCGCGTTTACGAGAAGCTCGGCATCCCGATCGAGGAGCAGAAGGTGCTCGCCGGGGTCGAGGGCGCGCGCAAAGTGGCGGTGGACGCGGTGTTCGACAGCGTGTCGGTGGCGACGACGTTCCGCAAGGAGCTGGAAGCCGCCGGTGTGATCTTCCGGTCGATCAGCGAAGCGATCAAGGAATATCCCGATCAGGTCCGCAAATGGCTGGGCAAGGTCGTGCCGATGCACGACAATTATTTCGCGGCGTTGAACTGCGCGGTCTTCTCCGACGGGACGTTCGTCTACATTCCGGAGGGCGTGCGCTGCCCGATGGAGCTGAGCACCTATTTCCGCATCAATGCGGAGAATACCGGCCAGTTCGAACGCACGCTGATCGTCGCCGACAAGGGCGCTTACGTCAGCTATCTGGAAGGCTGCACCGCGCCGATGCGCGACGAGAACCAGCTGCACGCCGCCGTGGTCGAGCTGGTCGCGCTGGACGATGCCGAGATCAAATATTCCACCGTCCAGAACTGGTATCCCGGCGACGCGGACGGCAAGGGCGGCATCTATAATTTCGTGACCAAGCGTGCCTTGTGCCAGGGCAGGAACAGCAAGGTCAGCTGGACGCAGGTCGAGACCGGCAGCGCGATCACCTGGAAATACCCCAGCTGCGTGCTGAACGGCGAGAATTCGGTCGGCGAATTCTATTCGGTCGCGGTGACCAACAACTGCCAGCAGGCCGACACCGGCACCAAGATGATCCACAACGGCAAGGGGTCGCGATCGACGATTGTGTCGAAAGGGATTTCGGCTGGGCGTTCGGACAACACCTATCGCGGGCTGGTGCGCGTGGCACCGGGCGCGGAGGGCGTGCGCAACTTCACCCAGTGCGACAGCCTGCTGCTGGGCGACCAGTGCGGCGCGCATACCGTGCCCTATATCGAGGTGCGCAATCCGTCGGCGCAGATCGAGCATGAAGCGACGACGTCGAAGATTTCCGACGACCAGCTCTTCTACGCGATGCAGCGCGGGTTGGACCAGGAAGCGGCGGTGGCGCTGATCGTCAACGGCTTCGCGCGCCAAGTGCTGCAGCAATTGCCGATGGAGTTTGCGGTGGAGGCGCAGAAGCTGCTGGGGATTTCGCTAGAGGGGTCGGTCGGATGACATTCCCCACCCCAACCCCTCCCCTGAAGGGGGGGGCTTAAGGAGGTCGAGGTGGAGAAAATTTTGGGGATTTCGCGCGAGAGGAGCATGGGGTGATGCTATTGTTGATTTTCTGCGTAGCAATACTCCTATGCCAGTTTGTTATTTCATCTATAATATTCTTCATTGTATTCAACACTGTATTTCATAAAAAACCCTTTAATTATGTTATCGCTTTAATCTCGCCGGCAATATTGTTTGGTTGGGTATATAGTTGGGATGGGGATTTAGGAATGCGAATATTTTTCGTTGTATTGTTATTCGTAATTTTCTCTATTCCTTTTTATTTGATATCACTTTTGTCGACGAAATATGGAGAGAGAGTTGGTTCTGGTCTTCATAAGCTTCTATTTCCAAATCCCGACGTAATTTAAACGTTCATTTATCATTAAGATCGCGATCATCCATGCTCGAAATCGATAACCTCCACGCCGAAATCGACGGCAAGCCGATCCTCAAGGGGCTGTCCCTCACCGTGAATGCGGGGGAGGTGCATGCGATCATGGGGCCGAACGGCGCGGGCAAGTCGACGCTGGGCTATGTGCTGGGCGGGCGGCCGGGTTATGAGGTGACGGGGGGATCGGTGCGGTTCCAAACAGCCGTCACCCCGGGCTTGACCCGGGGTCCCGCTTCTTCTTCTGACGCGCAAGGCAGCGGGGCCCCGGATCAAGTCCGGGGCGACGAAGGGTGGGTTGATCTCCTTGATTTAGACCCGCATGAGCGCGCCGCGGCGGGGCTGTTCCTGGGCTTTCAGTATCCGGTCGAGATCCCCGGCGTGTCGAACGTCCAGTTCCTGCGCGAGGCGCTGAATGCGCAGCGCAAGGGGCGCGAGGAGGCGCCGCTGTCGGGCGCGGAGTTCCTGAAGCTCGCCCGCGCGCAGGCGGCGGCGCTGGGCATGGATGCCGAGATGCTGAAGCGCCCGGTCAATGTCGGGTTTTCTGGCGGCGAGAAGAAGCGCAACGAGATGGTGCAGATGGGGATCATCGCCCCGCGGCTCGCCATCCTGGACGAGACCGACTCCGGCCTCGACATCGATGCGCTGAAGGCGGTGGGCGACGGCATCAACCGGATCATGCGCGCGCCCGACAAGTCGGTCATTCTAATCACGCACTATCAGCGGCTGCTCGACTATGTCCGACCCGATTTCGTCCATGTGCTGGCCGATGGGCGCATCGTGCGATCGGGCGGGGCGGAGCTGGCGCTGGAGCTGGAGCGCGAAGGCTATGCGGGGGTGGCGGCGTGAATATTGCCGCGCTTCCCACCCGGCGTGACGAGACATGGCGCTATGCCGATCTGGACGCGCTCGCCCGCGTCTGGCCGCGGCTGGACGCGCCCGAGAAGATTGTCGTGGCAGCGGGCGAAGCGCAAACCCTGTTGATCCCGGCGCTGGAGCCGGTCGACGGCGTGGCGGTGCGCGCGATCGAGGCGGAGCTGGGCGAGGGCGCGACGCTCAACGTCCAGGCGCTGGTCGCGGGCTGTGACTATGGGCGGCTGTCGATCGGCGTGCGGCTGGCGCGCGGCAGCCATTTCGAGCTGGGCGGTGCGATCCTGGGCACGGGCGCGCAGACGCTGGAGATCGTCACCGACGTGCATCATGCCGAGCCGGAAGCGACCAGCAACCAGACGGTGCGCAACGTGCTGGGCGGACGGGCGACGGGCAGCTATATCGGCGCGGTGCGCGTCGCGCGCCACGCGCAGAAGAGCGACGGCAGCCAGTCGGTCAAGTCGATGCTGCTCGACCGCACCGCCACCGCCAATGCGGTGCCGCAGCTCGAAATCTTTGCCGATGACGTGAAGTGCGCGCATGGCGCGACGGTGGGCGAGCTGGATAAGGCCGGCCTGTTCTACATGGCGGCGCGCGGCATTCCGCCGGAACTGGCCAAGCGGCTGATGCTGCAGGCGTTCGTGACGCAAGCCTTCACGGCTGCGGGTGCGGAAGGCGCGGCGCTGGAAATCGCGGCGCAGGCGGTGCTGGAAGCGATGCTGGGTGAGAAGGGTGGCGGGCATGGGTGAAGCGGTTCGGCTGGACCAGGCCCACCCCCCGACCCCCTCCCGCGCGCGGGAGGGGGAGCACAGGGCGCCGCTAGATGTGCGGGCGGATTTTCCGGCGATTCCGAAGGGCTGGGCGTATCTGGATACGGCTGCGACGGCGCAGAAGCCTCAGGCGGTGATCGATGCGATCGCGCGCGGCTATGACACGAGCTATGCGACGGTGCATCGCGGCGTCTATCGGCGGTCGGCCGACATGACGATCGCCTATGAAGCCGCGCGGGCGCGGGTGGCGACGTTCCTGAATGCGCGCGAGGCGGGCGAGGTGGTGTTCGTGCGCGGCGCGACCGAGGGGATCAACCTGGTCGCGCAAAGCTGGGCAGCGAGCCAGCTCAAGCCGGGCGACCGCATCCTGCTGTCCGCGCTGGAGCATCATTCCAACATCGTGCCGTGGCAGCTGGTCGCGGAGCCCATTGGCGCACATATCGACGTGGTGCCGCTGACCCCGGATCACCGGATCGACCTGGACGCGATGGCGGCGATGCTGACGCCCGCGCACAGGCTGGTCGCGCTGGCGCATGTGTCCAACGTGCTGGGATCGGTGCTGGACGCGCGGCGCGCAGCCGACCTGGCGCACGGCGTGGGCGCGAAGCTGTTGCTTGACGGATGCCAGGCGGTGCCACGGATGACGGTCGACGTTCAGGCGCTCGATTGCGATTTCTACGTCCTGTCCGCGCACAAGCTCTATGGTCCGACCGGGATCGGGGCGTTGTGGGCGCGCGCCGAGCTGCTCGAGGCGATGCCGCCATGGCAGGGCGGCGGCGCGATGATCGACCGGGTGTCGTTCGCGGGCACGACCTATGCCCCGCCGCCGGGCCGGTTCGAGGCGGGGACACCGCACATCGTCGGCGCGCTGGGGCTGCACGCGGCGATCGACTATGTCGAGGCGATCGGGCTGGAGCGCATCCACGCGCATGAAGCCGAACTGGTGGCCATGACGCGCGAGGCATTGTCGAAGATCAATTCGGTGACGCTGTTCGGGCCCAAGGATTCGGCCGGGATTGTGAGCTTTGCGGTCGAGGGCGTGCACCCGCACGACATCGGTACCATATTGGACGAGAGCGGCGTGGCGATCCGCGCCGGGCATCATTGCGCGCAGCCGCTGATGGACGTGCTGGGCGTGCCGGCGACGGCGCGGGCGAGTTTCGGGGTGCACAGCCAGGCGGCGGATGTCGAGCGGCTGGTCGAGGGCATCAAGCGAGTGACGAGGATCTTCGGATGAGCGACGAACCGGGTTTCAGGATCGAGGAAGTCGACGCGGTCGCGCCGCCGCCGCGTGCCCGGGTGCAGGACGCGCCCGCAGGTGCGCCCGAAGGCCCGCGCCGGCGCGACTATCTGGACGGGTTCCTGGCGCACAAGCCCGAGGGCGTGGCCCCCGACGCGCCGGGCGGCGAGATTTACGAAAACGTCATCGCCGCGCTCAAGGAAATCTATGACCCGGAAATTCCGGTCAACATCTATGAGCTCGGCCTGATCTATGGCGTCGAGGTGAGCGCGGACGGGCATGTCGACGTGATGATGACACTGACTACGCCGCATTGCCCGGTCGCCGAGACGATGCCGGGCGAAGTCGAATTGCGCGTCGGCGCGGTGCCGGGCGTCGGCACCGTCGACGTCAACCTGGTGTGGGATCCGCCCTGGGACCCGGGCAAGATGTCCGACGAGGCGCGGCTCGAATTGGGAATGCTGTGATGACCACGACGACCACCACCCGCCAGCGGCCCGCCGCCGTCCTGCTGACCGAACGCGCCGAAGCGCGCGTCGCCGAGCTGATGTCGCGCGCGCCGGCGGATGCGATCGGGGTCAAATTGTCGACGCCCAAACGCGGCTGTTCGGGGCTGGCCTATTCGGTCGATTATGTCACCGCCGCCAATCCGATGGACGAGCGGATCGAGACGCCAGGCGGCACCTTCTTCGTCGATGGCGGGTCGGTTTTGTACCTGATCGGTTCGACGATGGACTGGGTGGAGGATGATTTCACCGCCGGTTTCGTGTTCAACAACCCTAACGCCAAGGGTGCGTGCGGGTGTGGGGAGAGCTTTACCGTCTGAGGGCGGTTGCAACGGATAGGTCCCACCCCAACCCCTCACCTGACGGGGAGCTTTTGACGGTCGCAACATTTAACCGTAGCGGTTAGATTTGCTTGACATCGTCACGCTGATCTGGCACATAACGGGAACGATGACGAATTGCGAGTCGGGCCGGGGCGGCGACGCCTTCCGGCCCGATTGCGTCTAGGGCGGCCAGCGGCGGTTCGGACAGTCAGGGGGAGGACCAAATGGCGGGGGCAAAGACACAGGCGCGATTACCCCGCAAGCGCACGCCGGGCGCGCGCTATACCAAGAAGGACATCGACCGGTTCCTGAGCGCGCTGGCGATGACGTGCAACATCCGGCGTTCGGCCAAGGCGGCGGGCATTTCCGAGGAAGGCGTGCAGCGCCGCCGCCGCGCCGATCCGGCGTTTCGCGCGGCGATGGCCGAAGCGCTGTCGGAAGGGTTTGTCCGGCTGGAGATGATGCTGCTGGAGCGCGCGCTCCAGACGCTCGACCCCGAGGATGACCGGCTGGACCCTGGAAGCGATGACGGTCGTGCTCGAGCTGCGGCGCATCACCGGCGCAGGGGTGATCGACGCCGGTTCTTCGGGCCGGGTCGCGCCCGCGCCCGATCTGGTTCACGGGCCCACCGTTCTGGCGATCGCCGAGGCGCCGCTGATCGACGATGCACCGGTCGAGCGCGCGCAGTTGCTGATCGCGGCCGCCGGCACGTCGTCGGGCTGGCGCAGCGCGGCGATCGCGACGAGTCCCGATGGCGCGCGCTGGACGCCGCAAGGCCGCACGGCCCCGCCGAGCGTGATCGGCGGCGTCGCGGCGCCGCTGCGCGACGGTCCGGCCACGATCGAGGACCGGCGGAACGAGATCGTCGTCGCACTCCTGAACGCGGCGATGACGCTGGAAGATGCGGATGACCGTGCTCTGGCGGCAGGTGCCAACGCGGCGCTGATCGGGGACGAGCTGGTGCAGTTCGGATCGGCCGTGCCGCTGGGGGCGAACCGATGGCGGCTGTCGCGCCTGTGGCGCGGACGGCGCGGCACCGAATGGGCGATCGGCACGCATCAGCCGGACGAGCGCTTCGTCCTGCTCGACCGCGACGCGTTGCGGTCGATCGATCTGTCGCCCGCGCTGATTGGCGTCGACATGCAGGTCGAGGCGAGCGGGATCGGCGACCGGCCCGACCCGTCGCGCGCGACGGTCCGGATCGATGGTCGGTCGCTGGTGCCGCCCGCGCCGGTCCATGGCACGTGGCAACGCACGCCGGGCGACGCACTAATGCTGTCGTGGCGGCGCCGCGGCCGCAGCGGCTGGACCTGGATCGACGGCGCCGATGTGCCGCTGGGCGAAGACGCGGAACGCTATCGGGTCACGTTGCACCGGGCGGATGGCGACGTGGTGGCCGAGGTGTCCATGCCGGCCCTGGCCATTGACGATCCCGCCGTCGCCGCGGCGCTGGCGAGCGTCGAGGTCAGACAGCTCGGTACGCATGGCGCATCCCGCCCGCTGATCATCTCCGCACCGCAATGACCCGCTCATGAAAGGTGGACCCATGGATGACGACAAGACCCCCCGGTTCTCGCTGCCGATGCTCTATGCCGGTCAGGCGCAGAAGGAACTGACGCACAACGAGGCCCTGGTCGCGATCGACACGCTGCTCCACCTCGTGGTGCGCGGGACGACCGGGCTGCCTCCGGAAGATCCCACGCCTGGCGACTGCTGGATCGTCGGTGCGCCAGCGACCGACATCTGGACCGGACGGGAGGGCCAGATCGCGACCTGGACGACCGGCGGCTGGCGGCACCACGTGCCCACCGTCGGCATGTCCGCATGGTCGATCGTTGACGGGGTCATGCTGACATGGCTGGGTGCGGAGTGGTCGCAGGGCGAGCTTCGCGGTACCCGGTTCGAGGTCGCGGGCATGCAGGTCGTCGGGGCACGCCAGCCCGCGATCGCGGACCCGTCCGGCGGTGCGGTGGTGGACCAACAGGCGCGTGCCACGATCGCCGCACTACTTGCCGCACTTCGCATACATGGTCTGATTGCTGCAGCTTGATTGTGTCTATCGCGCAACAACGGACGATATTGTGCGCTTGCACGGAAACTAACACCCGAGTAGGGAGTTTGCGCTGTCCGTAGGACAACCAGGAAAGGGGATTACAATGCGGAAGCTTGCCATCACATTGGCGCTTGCGACTACCGCGCTCGCTACTCCCGCCCTCGCCCGCGACAACGCGTGGTATGTGGGCGTCGAAGGCGGCGCGATGATCGTTGAAGATCATGATTTCGACCTGTCGAGCACTGGCCAGAACATCCTGTCCACCGACAATGACTATGGCTGGGATGTCGATGCCACGATCGGCTATGACTTCGGGCCGTTCCGCGTCGAAGCCGAAGTCGGCTATCGCGAAGCGAGCGTCGATGCGCACCAGCTGACCATCCCGGTCGGTGGCGTTCCGGCGGGCATTTACGAGAATCCGGCCACGGGTGACTCGTCGGCGCTGAGCTTCATGGCCAACGGCCTGATCGACTTTGGGCCCGACGACGGTGCCCAGGGCTTTGTGGGCGGCGGCGTCGGTGTCGCGCGCGTCAAGTACAGCGATTTCGGCGTTCTGCCGCGCGTCCTGCTCGACGACAGCGACACGGTCTTTGCCTGGCAGGTTCTGGCCGGTGTGCGCGCGCCGCTCTCCGACAATGTCGACGTCAGCGTGAAGTATCGCTTCTTCAACGCCGATGACGTGACCGTTGTCGCGGCCACCGGTGCGAGCCTCGACTCGCGCTTCCGGTCGCACAGCATCCTCGGCGGCCTGACCTTCAACTTCGGCGAGCCCGCGGCACCGCCGCCGCCTCCGCC